>JBBIND010000013.1:0-65970 GCA_037444075.1 Acidobacteriota bacterium
ATGGAAATTCCGGCTAGAACGAACTGTCCATTGGACAGTCCAAGACCCATTTGGTACTTCCGCATCGACGGGTGATGGGTGCACGATGCGGGTGAGGCCGAAACTGCTGAGGGGAATCCCATGAGGCGAAGGACTTTATTGAAGGCCGCGGGCGCTGCAGTGGCAGAACCCTTGCTCCGGGCAACTGTCGGCGCGCCCCGCAAGACCATCTCCATCCAATTCGGGGCGGTGTCCTTGATTGACGAGGGCACAGAGCAGGTACTGGATATTTTCCAGGAGCGGGCCGGTGTGAATGCGCTGATTCCCGCCGTGTTCTCCTTCTCCAGCGGAACGGCGGGGCGGCAATCCAAGGGGCAACCCCTTCCGGACCATGGAAAGCAGGAATACGACTCGAATCTTCGTGGAGGCAACTTCGCGCGGGTCCATCCACAGTATTACAAAGACACGGCGGTGGATCCGAAGTTGACCCAGGCGCCCGATCATCCGCAGTTCGACGTGCTGGGAGACCTCCTTCCAGCCGCACGCAAACGGGGCATGAGGGTCTACGGCCTGATCCAGGATCACTTCCCGGAGAAGTTCCCGAACGTCGAGAAGTTTCAGGAACACGACTTCAATGGAGCGCGTTGCGAAACGCTCTGCAAGAACAACCCTTACTACCGCAACTTCCTGGCCGGTCTGGTCGAGGATTTGACCCGCAGCTACGAAATTGACGGCCTGATGTTCGTCTGCGAGCAGACCGGTGCGTTCAGCAATACGCTTGGCTCCCGGCTTCGCGGGAAACGCAGGGGACTGCCCGGAACGCGTGGCTGCTTCTGCGATTTCTGCCGTGAGAAGGCCCGCAGGCAGGGCATCCGGTTTGACCGGGTTTTGGCCGCGTTTGGGGAGCTGGAGAAGTTCGTGGCGGCGGGGCGGGCACGCCAACGTCCCACCGATGGTTATTACGTGACGCTCTGGCGGCTGATGCTGAAATACCCTGAGCTCCTGATCTGGGAGCACTTTTTTCATGAGGGCGTGCGCGAGGCTTACGGACTGATGCACGCGCGGGTCAAGTCAGTCAGGCCAGAGGCGCAGTTCGGCCTTCACATCTGGCACAACTTCACCTTGAGTCCGTTGTATCGCGCCGAACAGGATCTGGCGCAGCTGGCCAAATGCTGCGATTTCCTCAAGGTTGCCGTGTACCACAATTGCGGCGGCCCGCGCATGGCCACTTACATCGACAGCGTCAGCGAGACCCTCTATGGCGACGTGCCCCCGGAAGAACTGCTTCAGTTCCACTACCGGGTGCTCGGCTACTCGGGGGTGCCGTATGAACGGCTCCGCCTGGGCCCCATAGGCGGGGACTACGTCTACCGCGAGTCGAAGCGATCCCTGGAGGGCGTCGGCAGCGCAGGGACGCCTGTGTGGACAGGTATTGACGTCGACATCCCGATTCAGTCGGACGATTTGGGCAAGCAGAAGTCCCAAACCGTCGGGCAGTCCACGCGCGCCAGCGTCCGGGAGGCGACCCATCAGGCCCTCCGCGCCGGCGTGCAGGGAATTGTCATATCGCGAAAGTATTCAGAGATGCGTCTCGACAGTCTGAGCGGCATCGGCGACGCGATCAAGGGATCAGCTTGATTGGTGTGGATGTTTGAGAAGGAGAAGGTTATGAAAAGGCAGCTTCAAGTCCGGGCCGTGGCGGTCGGCTTGTACCTGATCCTCGCCTGCGCCATTTCGTGGGGCCAAGCGACGACTGCAACAATATTTGGGACGCTGAGAGACGCGACCGGCGCCCTTGTGCCCGGCGTCAGCGTCGTCGCTATTAACTCGGAGACGAACTTCTCGCGGCGGGCCGTTTCGGACGAGACCGGCTACTACATGATTCAATTCCTGCCCGTGGGCACGTATCGGCTGGAAGTCGAAGCGGCGGGTTTCAAGAGATTCGTTCAGCACGGGATCGTTCTTGATGTGGACCGCAATGCCAGGGTCGATCCGGTGCTGGAGGTCGGTGCGGTGACCGAGAGCATCCAGGTGACCTCAGATGCGCCGTTGGTGGATACGACGAAGGTAGCTCTGGGCCAGACAGTGAGCAACGCCGAGATTCTCAACCTCCCGTTGGTGAACCGCGACGTCTACGGGCTTCTAAGCATCACCGCCGGCGTGCAGAACAATTCCTCGACGAACACCTTCGGGCCTCCGGGACAGCAGGTGTCGGTCTATGGGTCCTCGAATGCCGGAACCGGTGGTGTCAATTACACCTTGGACGGCGGCATGAATGTTCAGAGTTTGCGGAACACCGGCAACCCTGCTCCCAACCCGGACGCGGTTCAGGAGTTCCGCGTTACTACGCACCTGTTTGACGCGGAGTTCGGACGATTCGGCGGCGGAGTGGTGAACGTCGTCACCAAGTCGGGCACCAATTCCTTTCACGGATCGCTTTTCCACTTCCTCCGCAATGATCGGCTGAACGCCCAGGAGTGGAATACCTTGCAGAAGGACCGAGTCCGGCGCAACCAGTTTGGCGGCAGCTACGGCGGACCAATCAAGAAAGACCGGTTGTTCTATTTTGCAAGCTACTCTGGTCTGCGCAAGCGGGAAGTGGCGGTTTCCAATAGCGCACGGGTGCCGACGGCCCTCGAGCGCACGGGTGACTTTTCCGCTTCGTCCTTTATTGTGCGCGATCCCCTAACACGGGCTTCCTTTCCCGGCAACAGGATTCCAGCCAGCCGGTTTGATCCCACGGCCAAGAACATCCTGGACAAGTATGTTCCGGCCGCGAACCTGCCTGGCTCCTTCTATGAAGCCCGGGTACCGTCCGCGCCGCGAAACGACGACTTTACGGCGAAGATCGACTATTCCATGAGCTCCGCGCACCAGGTCTCCGTAAGCTACTTTCTGAATACGGGCTCACAGAAAGATGTCCTGACCGGCAACCTGCCGTGGACCGAGCGTATCTTGTCCTGGAAGCAGCAGAACTTCAATCTGCGTGAAACCTGGACGGTGAGTCCGGCCTCGGTCAACCAGTTTCAGCTCACGTATGTGCGGCACATCGGTGGACGGCTCAACACACCGGCAATCTCCCTGGGAGACTTGGGATCCAGGTACCAGATCCAGGGCGAGCCGGCGCTGCCGAACATCAACGTCCGCACCTATTTCCGGTTAGGGACTGCCATCGACGGGCCGAGAGCCGGCAGCGACTACTACCAGATCCGGAACACCGTCAGCACGATCAAAGGACGTCATTCGCTCAGGTTCGGGTTCGAGGGATCCCTCGATAAGACCTATCAGAACACGAATCTGAACAACTACGGTTCTTTCGACTTCCGGCCCGACAACACCGGCAACGAATTCGGTGATTACCTGCTGGGGCTCCCTCGGAGTTTCAACCAGGACGCGCCGGTGTACAAAACCGACAGCGGCTGGTACACGGGACTCTTCATTCAAGATGAATTTCGCATTCACCCGCGGCTCATGTTGAACCTAGGCCTGCGCCACGAGATCCAGTTCCCGATGACTGACCCGCAGGACCGCAAGAACATCTTCGTGCCGGGTGTGCAGTCGAAGATGGTGCCGGGCGCGCCAGTGGGAATGTTGTTCCCCGGTGATCCGGGCATCAGCCGAGGCGTCATTCCGATCGACGCCAACAACTTTGCGCCCCGAATCGGCCTGGCATGGGACCCGTTCGGCGACGGCAAGACATCGGTGCGCGCCGGGGCCGGCGTCTACTACGGCAGCATGGGTGGCAACATGGCCAACAGCACCGCCGACCGGCCGCCATTCACCGTCCGGCAGCAATTCACCAGTGTGAAGTCGCTGACGGATCCGTATGGCAACTTGCCGGGAGGCGTCGCTCCGTTTCCTTACTTCTACACTCCGGAGAATCCGAGATTCCTGGCTGGCCTCCCTGTAGGCATGAAAAGCCGGGATCTCGATTTCCGCTGGCCCTACACCTACCAGTTCAACTTTTCCCTCCAACGCCAGCTACTGCCCGATCTGAGCGTGACGGCCGCCTACATCAGTTCGCTGAGTCACAAGATGCCGATTGACCTGGACGTGAACTACACCATTTTCGGGCCCGGTGCGACCACCGGTAACGTCGATCAGCGGCGGCCTCATAAGGGTTACGCCGATATTGGGGTCTTGAAGTCGGCCGCCAACGCCGCCTATCACGGGCTCGAGTTGAGCGCCGACAAGCGCATGTCGCGGAACTTCTCTTTCAAGGGGTACTACAGCTTCGGGAGGGGGATCGACGACTACAACATGCAGGATGGCACGCGCGACTACCCCCAGAACTCGACCAACTACAAGTTGGATCGCGGCCGGTCGGACAATGATCGCCGCCACCGTATGGTCGTGTCCGGCATCTGGCAGATCGACTACCTGCGCAGTGCACACCCGGCCGTGCGCACCATGCTGAACGATTGGACCGCTTCCGGCATCGTGACGTTCCTGGGCGGGGAGCCTCTTACGATAACGGCCGGCGACGACATCAATCGCGATGGCGTCAGCAACGATCGCGCCAACTTGGTCGGGGACCCGCATCTGGATCCTAACCGCCCGCGCAGCCAGGTCATGGCCAAGTGGTTCACCACGGATGCGTTCGTACGCCCCGTGATTGGACAAGATGGGAATGCCGGACGAAACATTCTGGATGGTCCTGGCCGCAAGACCGTTGCCCTCGGCATTTTCCGGAGCTTTCAGGTTCGGGAGGGCATGAAGGTGCAGTTGCGGGCGGAGGCCACAAACGCGCTCAACACGGTTAATTTGAGCAATCCGTCCACGGCCCTCAACTCCGCAACTTTCGGGCAGATCCGATCGGCTCGCAGCATGCGTGAGGCCCAGGTCGGGTTGCGCCTGTGGTTCTGAGGGAAGCACCCGTGACAAGAGCAGAGCACGTGCAATCAAGTCGCGCCCTCCAACCGACGGCAGGAGCGAGCGCCGGGCCGCAGGCCGCCGGCCCTGCCCAGGACCGAAAAATCATCATGCTTCAGCTCGATGCCGAAGGCTTTGTGAAGCAGGGCATCGAAAAGCTGCTGGACACGGTACGGCAGCGTGCCGGAGTCAATGGCCTGCTGCTGGATACCTTCTGGTTTTCCCGGAGCGAAGGCGGGCACATGGGCGCTATCCACGCCCAGTACTACAAGGAGATCGGCATCAGCGCGAAGGACCTTTGGTTTCCCGATCCCAAGAGCCTCGACGTGCTCGCCGCTTTAGCCGGTCCTGCCAGGCAACGGAACATGACACGAACCTGCATCATCAAGGACATGTTGCCGGACAGGTTGCCAGGGGCGGAGAAACTGTGCGAGCGCGATTTCAACGGCGCGCAGGCCGAGACTACTTGCAAGAACAATCCCTTTTATAGAAACTTGGTGCTCGGTGCGGTCGAAGACGTCATCCGTTCCTACGATGTGGACGGCATACTGTACATGGCGGAGCGGCAGGGCGCATTCACCGACACGCTCGGCATGAGGTTCCGCGGCAAGCAGCGAGGGCTGCCCGGATCGCGAACATGTTTCTGCCAGTTTTGCCGGGCGAAAGGTGAGAAGCTCGGTATCCGGTTCGAACGAGCCAAAGCCGGATTCGAAGAACTGGAGAGATTCGTATCCGCCGGCCGGGCCCGTAAGCGTCCCCCGGATGGCTATTACGTCACATTATGGCGCTTGATACTTCGCTACCCGGAATTGCTGATGTGGGAGCATCTGTGGCACGAGAGCTTTCGCGAGTTGCTGCGCCTGCTGCACGGAAAAGTGAAGGCCGTGCGGTCGGGCGTTCAGTTCGGCTCACACATCTGGCCGAATCACTCGACGAACCCGGTCTTCCGCGCCGAGCAGGACATTTTCGAGTTGGCCGCCTACCACGACTTCATCAAGGTGCCGGTCTACTACAACTGCGGAGGGCCCCGTATGGCGAGCTACATCGAGAGCGTGAGCGAGACGGTTTGGGGCGATGTTCCGCCGGACGAACTGCTGCAATACCACTATCGGGTTCTCAACTATGACGAGGCGCCGTACAAGGAGGTCCGCCGGGCCGGCCTCTACCGCAGTTTTGTCTATCGTGAAAGCAAACGAGCCATGGAGGGCGCTCGCGGCACCGCCGTTTCGATCCTGCCGGGGCTTGAAATCGACATTCCGGTGATGCGCGCGGATCTTCTGGCCGGCGCCCCGGCGGAGGTGGCGCGCTGCACGCGGGAGGGCGTCAGAGACATGGTCAAGCAGGCCTTCCGAGCGGAGGTTCCCGGCGTGATCCTATCGCGGGAATATACGGAGATGCGCCCGGAGAACCTCAGCGGCGTGGGTGACGCGGTCCGGGAACTTGGTCTGAAGACATGAGCCGTTTCGGGCTCGTGGGCAGCTTAGCCGCCGCCGTCAATCAATAGGTGACCCAAATCGGACTGGACCAGGCCAGTTCGCCGTTTTTCTGCTCCACGCGCACGTAGTAGAAATGCCGTCCTTGGCCGGCGTCTGCATCCAGGTATTCAAACTCCGTCTCGCGCGCGCCGGGCGAGACCTTGTAGATGTAGGTTGCACTGTTCCCAGCGCAAGTCCGGTTCCAGGGTTCATGCGATCCACCGAGAGGACAGGCTCCGGTGCCGCGGCCGTCGCCGCCATCGCCTGCCGAAAAATGTGCAATTGGTTACCGTCCCCGGTTGTAAAAATGTGCAATTGGTTACCGTCCCCGGTTGTGCGGCGACCTCGAAGTGGCTCAGGCTACGAGATTTCCAACTGCGCCCGCCTGTATGCCAGGCTGTCGCGGTGGGCGGCGCCGCGAACGATGCTCAAGGGGAATTTGCAGTAGATGGCTGGCTCCGGTTCTCATCCGGTTCTCGGACTATTGACATACATAGAACCATTATGTATTCTACTTCTACGTATGGACGTGGGTAAAGACCTGGTGGCTGCTTCCGCCACGCCGCTCGTGCTCGCTATCCTGGCCGAGGGCGACAGTTACGGCTACGCCATCATCAAGCGTGTGGCTGAGTTGTCGGGCGGGCACCTGCAATGGACCGACGGCATGCTTTATCCCGTGCTTCACCGGCTGGAGCGCCAAGGCTATGTCGCGGCGAAATGGTCCACGTCCGAGAGCGGCCGCAGGCGTAGGTATTATCGGATCACTCAAGAAGGCCGGACGCACCTGGCAGAACAGCGGAAGCAGTGGCAGGTGGTGGACGGCGCCTTGCGGGGTATCTGGATGAAGGAGTGCACGGCATGACGGACTTCGCTGATCAAATGCTCGAGGAGCAAATCGCGCAATGGCGGGCATATGTACGCCGACGGCAGGGCTTTCAAGGTCCCGACGTGGAGGAACTCGAGGGGCATCTGCGCGACGAACTGGCGGCGCTTACCGAGTCCGGCTTGGCAGGGGAGGAGGCTTTCCTGGTGGCCGTGAAGCGCATGGGCAACCTCGATGCGCTGTCGCGCGAGTTTGCGCGCGCGCACTCGGAGCGCCTGTGGAAGCAATTGGTCGTTGCCAATGACGCCGCCGATGAATCGGCGAAGACATCGCGCTCAGAGACGCTGGTTGTCCTCTGCCTGGCCATTGCCGCGGCGCTAGCCGTCAAGGCGCCGGCGCTGTTCGGGGTTCCGATGACGGATCCAAACGAGGCGTTTTACGTGCGCAATGCCAGCCTGTTCGTCTTGCCGTTTCTCACCGTCTACTTCGTGTGGAAGCGCGGGTGGAACATCTTCAGCAGCCTCTGGCTGGCGGTGCCTTTCGCAGCCGGGGCGGTTTTCGCCAACATCTACCCTCTTCGCGCAAGCGGCGACACGTTGACGCTGACCGCCCTGCATTTGCCCATCGCCCTATGGCTGGCCGTCGGCATCGCCTACGTCCGGGGCCGCTGGTTCACCGAAGGCGGGCGCATGGACTTCGTCCGGTTCTCGGGCGAACTGGTCATCTACTTTGTGCTCATAGCGCTCGGCGGGGGTGTCCTCACCGCCTTCACCGTGATGATGTTCGAGGCCATCAAGATAAAACCTGAGTGGTTCGTGCAGGGCTGGCTGGTGCCTTGCGGAGCGGCGGGAGCCGTCATCATCGCATCCTGGCTGGTGGAGGCCAAGCAAAGTGTTATTGAGAACATGGCGCCGGTGCTGACCAGGCTGTTCACGCCGCTGTTCACGGTTCTCCTGTTGGTGTTTCTGGCCACGATGGCTTGGACGGGCAACCCAATGGACGCGCAGCGGGAGCTACTCATCGGTCTCGACCTGCTGCTGGTGCTGGTCGTCGGGCTGGTGCTCTACGCCGCCTCCGCGCGCGACCCGCACGCGCCGCCCAACTTCTTCGACGGTCTGCAACTGCTGCTCGTGGTCAGCGCGTTGGTAGTGGACGGAGTGGCTCTCGCTGCCATCGCAGCCCGCATCTCCGAGTTTGGCTTCACTCCCAACCGGGTGGCGGGTCTGGGCGTGAATATCATTCTGCTCGTCAACCTGACGTGTACGGCATGGCTCTATGCGCGCTTCCTTTATCGTCGGGGCACGTTTACCGCCCTGGAGCGATGGCAGATGGCCTATCTGCCCGTGTACGCGGCGTGGGCAGCGCTTGTGGTGATCGTGTTCCCGCCGGTGTTCGGCTACCGCTGATCCCTTCGGGCGCGGCGAAGGCGTCGTAGGCCAGTCTTCAGGAAACTGTGCAATTGGTTACCGTCCCCAATTATCCTTACAGGCATTACGTAACCTGGGCCCACAGCTAAAACTGTGGCGTACCGCGTGGGGGGAACTACGCGAGAAGAACCCCGATGCGGAGTTGCCACTGCCCTCGGGCGATATGCGTCCGGCTGGTTACGTTGTGATGCAGCACGCCACTCGGGCAGACCGTCCCGTAAAGGCGTACCTGCGGTGGATGGACAGAATCCCCGGCGAGTACCGCCAATCTGTCTTGGAGGAGTCATCCGATGTCTACGAGGGTGGCGCCAATGATCCGTATTGTTTGGCGGCTCTCAAACACTACCGCAGTCTGATGCCACTCGCCATGGAAGCACGTAAGCCGATGTTTCGGCTCAAGCCGGCCGATGGCGCAATCGGGGCGCATGCACAAGCTGTCCAGGACTGTTACCGGGACTTTGAGACGCTAGCCAAGCGGATCCCCTTCGAGGTTGGACCGGACAATGGGAATAGTCCGGGCTCTAGATCATCCGATTGAGGGTTAAGATAATGTGTTCGTGAATCAGTCCGGGGCGGGGTCTGCCCCCATTAATGGCGTAGAGCCAAGTGTCACCCATCTCTTAGGAACGAAGTGTTAACTATGTCTCCGGACCGGACAGACCGGACAATGGTCGGGGCGGCAGGATTTGAACCTGCGACCCCCTGCGCCCAAGGCAGGTGCGCTACCAGGCTGCGCTACGCCCCGACAGATGACTCGCCTGAGTCAATTCTACTGCACCACTGAGCACGGTCCCAAATACCGGCCCCGCAGCCCTTGCCGGCGCCTGCGGTGAGATACAATTTCTGCTTCGGCCTCTGCCGTCGTGCGCGCCTGCCGCGCCCGAAGAAAGGAAGCACATCACGCCATGGTTGGATTCGGAACTGCGGATTGGATCGTCCTGTTCGCCTTCTTCGGAGGACTGGCCGCCATCATCGTCTGGGTTCTGCGGCAGCGCGAGGACACCACTGCGGACTACTTCCTCGCCGGACGTGACGCCGGCTGGCTCGCCGTGGGCGCGTCCATCTTTGCGTCCAACATCGGCTCCGAACATCTGGTCGGCTTGGCCGGGACCGGCTACGAAAGCGGCATGGCCATGGCGCATTGGGAGATGCACGCCTGGTTGATCCTCGTCCTGGGCTGGGCCTTCGTCCCCTTCTACGCGCGCAGCCGCGTGTTCACGATGCCCGAGTTTCTGGAGAGGCGCTACAGTCCCGGGGCCAGAACGTTCCTCTCGGTGATTTCTCTGGTCAGCTACATCCTGACCAAGGTCGCCGTGACGGTCTACGCCGGCGGCGTGGTCTTCAAGACCGTGCTCGGCATCGATGAGTGGATGGGCATCGACTTCTTCTGGATCAGCGCCATCCTGCTGGTAGGCATCACCGGCTTGTTCACCATCCTGGGAGGAATGAAAGCGGTCCTCTATACCTCCATCCTCCAGGCTCCCATCCTGATCCTTGGGTCCGTGGTCATCCTCATCGTCGGACTCATCAAGGTCGGCGGTTGGGGCGAGGTGGAGGCAATCGTCGGACCCAATCTCCACCTGGTCCGGCCAGCCGATGATCCCAATTTCCCCTGGACCGGCGTCCTGCTAGGGTCCGCCATCGTCGGTTTCTGGTACTGGTGCACGGACCAATACATCGTGCAGCGAACCCTTTCAGCCCGCAATCAGAAGGAGGCGCGGCGCGGCACCATCTTTGCCGGTTATCAGAAACTGCTGCCGGTGTTCATCTTCCTGGTGCCGGGCATGATCGCCTTCACGTTGAACAGCAAGGGCATCATCAGCATTCCCAGCGCTGATCAGGCGTTTCCGACGCTCGTCTCCACGCTGCTGCCGGCCGGGCTCAAGGGCGCCGTCGTCGGAGGGTTGGTGGCTGCGCTGATGAGTTCGCTGGCCTCCCTGTTCAACTCCTCAGCCACCCTGTTCACGGTGGACTTCTACAAGAAGTTCCGGCCGGCGTCGAGCGAACGCCACCTGGTGTTTGTGGGCCGCGTGGCCACCGCCGCCGTCGTGCTGCTGGGCGTCGTCTGGATCCCGGTCATGAAACTGGTGGCCTCGGTGCTGTATGAGTACTTGCAGCGGGTACAATCGCTGATCGCTCCGCCGATTGCCGCCGTCTTCATCCTGGGCGTGTTCTCCAAGCGCGTCACCGCCGCCGCGGGAGTGACGGGCCTGGTGAGCGGGTTCGTCCTGGGCATGATGCGGCTGGGGCTGATCGTATTCCGCGAGCATCTGAACCCGGATGGGATCTGGTACAGCATCGTGGAAGTCAACTGGCTGCACTACTGCATCTTCCTGTTCTTCTTTACGATTGCCGTCATGCTGGTGGTGACGCGCTTCACCAAACCCCGGCCGCCCGCGGAGATTCAAGGCCTGATCTACGGTTCAGGCACGCCGGAGCAAATCGCGGAGACGCGGGCCAGTTGGAACAAGTGGGATGTTCTCAACACAGCCATCATCGTTTCGGTGATCGTTATCTTCTACGTGCGATTCTGGTAGCGGAAGCACACGGCATACCGGCGGAAGTAACGGGGGCAGGTTGGCAGGCGCGGGAAGCACCTGCCGCTATCGCGCCGCCGCAAAGCACTGCCGGCCAGCCTGAGGAGATGCTTTGAAAGGTCGCCTGCGGTGAAGGAGAGTCCTCCGGCGGAAACACAACCCGCTCCAATTGTGGCGGTCGTGGGCCCCACCGGCTCCGGCAAGAGCGCACTGGCCCTGAAACTGGCCGGGCACTTCCCGGTGGAAATCGTCAATTGCGATTCCGTTCAGGTCTACAGACACTTCAACGTGGGCACGGCCAAGGTGCCGCCCGACGAACGCCGCGGAGTGCCGCATCATCTCATCGACTTGCTGGAACCGGATGAACCCTTTACAGCGGGCGACTACGCGCACCTGGCCCGGCCGCTGCTGGCCGAAATCACGGCGCGCCGGCGCCTGCCTGTGGTGGTGGGCGGCACGGGCTTCTACCTGCGGGCATTGCTTGAGGGGCTGTTCACCGGACCGTCGCGAGACGATGCCTTGAGGCAAAGGCTGGCGGCGAGGGAGGCGGCACGCCCCGGCAGCCTGCACCGCCTGCTGACGCGGTTTGATGACGCTTCCGCAGCGCGCATCCACCCCCGCGACGTGAACAAAGTAATGCGCGCCGTGGAGGTTTGCCTTCTGGCGAGAGCGCCGATGTCGGAGCTATGGCGCTCAGGCCGCGACGGATTGGAGGGCTTCCGGACACTGAAGCTCGGCCTGGACCCCGAACGGCAGGAGCTTTACAGACGGCTGGACCAACGCTGCCTCGACATGTTTGACGCCGGCCTCGTGGCAGAGACGGAACAGATTCTGGCCATGGGGTACAAGGCTGAAGTGAAACCCATGGAGTCGCTGGGATACAAGGAGGCGCTAGGGTTTCTGCGAGGTGACTACACCCGCGGAGAGGCCATCGAACTAGCTCAAAGGAACACTCGGCGCTATGCGAAGCGGCAGTTGACCTGGTTCCGCGCCGAAGCCGGTGTGGTCTGGCTGAACGGGTTTGGCGATGAAGAGGCCGTACAAGCGGCCGCCGTTCAACACACGAGAGATCATCTTTCGAGTTCAGGAGACGCCCCCGGCGCTTGACCGTTGGCGCGCACCGGGCGTTCTCATCCCGGCTCTGCCGCCCGGAAGAAGGCAGCAAGCTGCCTGTTTTCAGTCCCTTACCGGCATCCGTGGGGCGCTTTGCTAAACTGACAGGGTGAAACGCTTCCTGGCGCTTATCCTGCCCCTGACGCTGCTGGCCGGTGCGGCTGCGCCGCTTGCCGGACAGTCCATTCTGCTGGTTCCCTTTGCCAACCGCACCTCTTCGCCGAAACTCGACTGGATTGGCGAAAGCCTCGCGGAGACGGTTCGTGAAGGGCTGGGTTCGCACGGCTTGGCGGTAGTCACAAGGCAGGAGAGGCAGGAGGCAGCTCAACGGCTGTCACTGAAGTTACAGGCGCCTCTCACGAGGGCCAGCGTCCTGCGGTTAGGTGGGGAGATGGGCGTGCGCACCGTGGTGCATGGCGAGTTCGCCTTCACCGGCGCGGAAGGCGAGGCAGCCGTCCCGAGAGGGCGCATTGAGATCACAGCGCGCCTCATCAACCTTCCCCAAGGGCGCATGGGACCGGTGATGGCGGAATCAGGACTGCTGAGCGAATTGGCCACGCTGCAAACACGGCTCGCCTGGCGTGTTCTCAGAACGCTGCGTCCGGAAGGTTCACCCACCGAGGAGGCGTTCTTCCGCTCCCATCCGCCGGCACGCCTGGACGCGATGGAGAACTACATCCGCGGTTTGCTGGCCGCCTCTCAGGAGCAGCAGCACCGTTTCTTCACTCAGGCGGCGCGGCTGGACGCGAGATTCTCTCCGCCGAGGTTCCAGTTAGGGCGCATACAGTGGGAAAAGGGCAGCTACCAGGTGGCTGCCGAGTGGCTGGAGCAGGTTGGGCCCGCAGACGCGCACTACTACCAGGCGCGTTTCCTGCTGGGGCTTTCCCGGTATTACTCGGGTGACTTCGCGCGCGCAGCGGCGGCATTCGAAGATGTTCATGCGGCGTACGCGCTACCTGAGATCCGCAACAACCTCGGCATTGCCCAAATGCAGCTCAATCGCCCGGAAGCCATGGAGAGTTTCACCGCCGCTATCCAGGCGAACCCCTCCGACCCGGATTACCTGTTCAACGCCGGCTACCTTCTGTGGAGGAGCGGGGACTACGGCCAGGCGGCTGAGCGGTTCCGAGCCGTGCTCGAAAGGGACCCCGAAGATGCCGAGGCCACGCTGATGCTCGGCAGGTGTATCAAACAAAGCGCGTACCGGCCAGGGGATCCGCGCGCGGAGGCCCTGGAAAGGCTCAAGGAGAACTTCGACGAAGTAGCGGCGCGCATGCTCCAACTGCCGGGTTTACGGCACGAATGCGGGCAGCCCCCGGTCACTCCGGCTCGTCCCGCGCCGGCAAAGTGAAGTACGAAGCGGCACCTGAGGCCTGCGGACCAGTTTGCTGCGAAACGGAGGGTCTCCCCGTGCCGGCAGCCTGGACGGTTTGCCTTTGGCGCGAGAGCCTGCGTATACTTTGGACGACAGCTCCTAGAGGTGAAGAGCGCTCGGGAAGGCGGTGAGAATCCGCCACTGCCCCGCAACTGTGAGCGGCGGGCAAGAACACCGGGCAGTCACTGGACCGGTTCACTATCAGGTCCGGGAAGGCTGCTCAACCAGGTTCAGCCGCAAGTCAGGAGACCGGTTCTTCACTGGGATGTGTTTCGTTCCGTGGGAGAACGGCGCATGCACCGCTTAACGACAATCACCCCGCATAAACTCATGACGCGCCGGTCCGCGCTTGCGCTCTTCGGCGTGGTGGCTTGGGGCGCGGAGCCTCCCCGGCGCATCGTTTCGACCGCGCCGAGCATCACCGAAATGCTGTTCGCACTGGGTGTGGGTCCCCGCGTCGTGGGTGTGACCTCCTTCTGCCGTTTCCCTGCCGAAGTTGCGAGCCTGCCCAAAGCAGGCAGCTACATTCGCCCGAACCTCGAGGCGATTCTCGCGCTCGAACCAGACCTGGTGATCATCCAGGAGAACCCCATACGGCTGCGGGCCCAACTGGAAGCGCTGCGGCTGTCGGTGCTCGAACTGGAGCACAGCAGCCTCAGCCACATACGCAGTTCCATCGAGCGCATCGCCACGGCTTGCGGGGTGGAAGAGGAGGGACGCAAGCTGAACCAGTCTATTCTGGACGGGCTCGAACAGGTGAAACACCGCACACGGGGATTGCCTAAGACGCGCGTGCTGGTGGTGGTGAGCCGGTCGCCGGGGAGAGTGGCGGGTCTGGTGGCTGCCGGGCGAGGTTCGTTCCTGGATGAAGTGATTGGGGTAGCCGGCGGCGTTAATGTGCTGGCGGACACGCCCGCCACGTACCCTGGCATTTCACTCGAACAGGTGTTGAGCCGGAACCCCGAAGTGATTCTGGACCTCGCAGAATCCTCTCACGGAGGCGGGAGTGACGAAGCCCGCCCCGGTGAAGCGCTGGCGCACTGGGGCAGGCACAAGTCGCTGGCGGCGGTCCGGAATGGGCGTGTTCACAGGATTGTCTCGGACAGCTTCGTTGTGCCCGGACCGAGGGTGGTGGAAGCGGCTCGTGAATGCGCGCGCCTGCTGCATCCGGAGGCGGGGCTTTGAACTCCCTTTTCAGCCTGCGCGAAGTCAGGCAGAGCTATGACGGCACCACAGTGCTTGACATCGCGGCACTGGAGTTCCAGGCAGGGCAAATGGTGTGCCTGGTGGGTCCGAACGGAGCCGGCAAAAGCACGCTGTTGAGCATCATGGCGGGTTTGAAGCCGGGCTACCAGGGGAGTTGCCTGTACCGCGGTCAGCCGGTGAACGAATGGAACCGGCGGAACTTGGCGCGTTCGCTTTGCTTTGTCCCGCAGTCTGTGCGATTGGAGTTTCCCTTCACTGCGGAGCAGGTGGTGATGATGGGAAGAACGCCGTTTTGCGACGGCTTATTCGAATCCGACGCGGACCGTGACGCGGTTCTACAGGCCATGGAGGAGACCGACACGCTGCAATTCCGGTCGCGCGATTTCCGTTCCTTGAGCGGAGGTGAACGCCAGAGAGTCGTGCTGGCGTCGGCCCTTGCGCAGGAGCCCGAGGCGCTGCTGCTCGATGAACCGGCCACTTACCTTGATGTGAAGCACCAACTCGCTCTGCACCGCCTGCTGCGTGAGTTGGCCCAAAAAGGTGTCCTGGTCGTGGCGGCAACGCATGATCTGAACCTTGCTGCGGCCTATTCCGAACGCGTGGTGGTGCTGCATCGCGGGCGCCTGGCAACCGATGCCCCGCCGTCCGAGGCGTTGAGCCCGGAAGTGGTTCGCGACGTCTTTGAAGTGTCGGCCACTTTGCTGCAATCGCCTTCCGGCAACCCGTGGATACGTTATGACGATTAGCCCGGCATCGCGGACGCAGTTGTGGAAGGTGGCGGCCGGCGCAGCGGGGCTCGTCCTGCTGGTGCTGGTCGCCGGGCCGCTGGTCGGCTCGGCGAGGCTCGAACTGGCGCGCGCTTTGGCCGGCGAATCCCCGCACGCTGAGATTCTGTTCTATGCCCGCTTGCCGCGCGTGTTGTTGGGTTTGCTGGCCGGCGGGGCACTGGCCCTCTCGGGCGTGCTGTTTCAGGCGCTGGTGCGGGATGCGCTGGCAGACCCTTACGTATTGGGCGTTTCCGGCGGCGCCTCTCTCGGAGCCGTGATGGCGATCTTCTTTGGCTGGTCGCAAGTGGCGGGGTTGCCGGCAGCGTGGCTGGCCGCCACGGCGGGGGCGGGTGTGGCGTTGCTGGCGGTGGCCACGATCGCGTCTCAAGGGCGCAGGATGTCTTCCTTCACGCTGCTGCTCGCCGGCATCACGGTCAACAGCATCTGCGCCGCCGCGATTCTGTTCCTGCACAGCATTGCCGACGCAGGCCGTTCTTTCGCGGCGCTGCGATGGCTGATGGGAGGCATCGACGCGGTGGAATACTCCACGCTAGGTTGGCTGGCCGCTGCGCTGCTGCCCGCTTCCATCTTCGTTTTCAGCCGAGCCCGCTCCTTGAACCTGCTGGCGGTGGGCGAAGAATGGGCGGCGTCCAAAGGTGTCGTCACGAGCCGCCTTCTGCTCGGCGGTTTCCTGGCGGGCTCGCTGATGACGGGCGCCGTCACGGCGCTGACCGGTCCCATAGGATTTGTGGGGTTGATCGTGCCCCACGCCTTGCGCCTGCGTTTCGGCGCGGACCACCGGCTGCTGATCCCGGCGGCTTTCCTGACGGGCGCGGCATTCCTGGCCGGCTGCGACACGTTGGCGCGCACGGCGCTGGCGCCCATGGAAGTTCCGGCCGGAGTGGTGACGGCTTTGCTGGGTGGCCCGTTCTTCATCTGGCTCCTCCGCTCAAAAAGGCGCAGCCTCTGGATTTAGCGAATGGCGGCAGCGGGATGAAGTAGCGCCGATTCAAAATGCTCCGACGGCGCCAGTTACAATGAGACTTGTGCCCTACATTAGCAGCCCGCCTGTAGAGGAACTTGCAGCTTGATCAACAAACTGGTCATCGAGAACCTGCGTCACAGGCCGGTGCGCACACTGTTGAGCGTATTAGCCATCGGGGTCGAGGTCACCATGATGCTTACCCTGGTGGGGCTCAGCCGCGGCATGTTGGAGGATTCCGCCCGGCGCGCGCGCGGCGTAGGCGCTGACATCTGGGTCCGCCCGCCGGGAAGTTCCGCCATCAGCTTCAGCTCCGCGCCGATGCCTGAAGGGATCCTGCGCTTTTTCGAAAAGCAACCGCACGTCGTGCTGGCCTCGGGCTCAGTGATTCACCCGATCGGCGGCGTGAGTACAGTAACGGGGCTCGAAATCGACAAGTTCAATCAGATGAGCGGGGGCTTCAACTATCGCTCAGGCGGCCCGTTTGAGCACCCTGACGACATCATCGTTGATGAACGTTACGCGGCGCAGCACAAGCTGCGCGCCGGCGACAAGGTCCGCTTGATGAATCGGGGCTGGCGTGTCAGCGGCGTCGTGGAGCCGGGCAAGCTGGCGCGGTTGATTGTGCCTCTCAAGACGCTTCAGGACTTGACGGGCAACACCGGCAAGCTCACGCAGGTCTATCTGAAGCTGGATGATCCCAAGCGCACGGAAGACGTGATCGCAGCCCTTAAAGAGAAGCTGCCGGACTATCAGATTTACTCCATTGAAGAGTTCACCTCGCTGTTTTCGGTGGAGAACGTGCCCGGACTGCGCGCCTTCATAGGCGTGATTGTGGTGCTATCCGTCGTAGTGGGCTTCCTGGTCGTCTTCCTTTCGCTCTACACGGCGGTGCTCGAGCGGACCCGTGAGATCGGCATTTTGAAGGCCCTGGGCGCGACTCCCGGTTTTGTGCTGACCGTACTGATGCGCGAAACCGCTCTGCTTGCTCTGGTGGGCACGGCGCTGGGCATCCTGCTGACCTACGGCACGCGCTGGCTGATCATGACACTTGTGCCGGCGTCACTGACACAGATGATCGTGCCCGACTGGTGGCCCATTGCGGGAGCGATCGCCTTGGCGGGCGCCTTACTCGGCGCTTCCTATCCCGGTTGGAAGGCAGCGCGGCAAGATGCCATCGAGGCCCTGTCCTATGAGTGAACCTTCCATCATCGCCATCCACGACCTCTACAAGACCTACCGGCTGGGCGACGTGGAAGTGCCCGCTCTGCGAGGCGTCGGCCTGGAGGTGGCTCGGGGCGAATTCCTCGCGGTGATTGGCCCCTCCGGCAGCGGCAAGTCCACCTTGTTCCATGTGCTGGGCGGCCTGACCCCGCCAACGGCCGGGCGCATTGTGATTCACGGCAAGGACCTGGCACACATGACCGAGGCGGAGAGGACGAAACTACGGCGGGAAGAGGTCGGCTTCGTATTTCAGAAATACAACCTGCTGCCGACCTTGACGGCGCACGATAACATCTCCATTGCGCGTTACATTGCCGGCAAGCCGCTCGAAACCGACGCGCAGTTTGCCGACGTTCTGGACCTGCTCGGCATCCGCCACCGGCTGCATCACAAACCTAGGGCCATGTCGGGTGGCGAGCAGCAGCGCGTGGCCATCGCCCGCGCCATCGTCAACCACCCGTCCATTCTCCTGGCGGACGAGCCCACCGGCAACCTGGACACTAAGAACTCCACCACGGTGCTGGGTGTGTTGCAGGACCTGAATCAGCGCCTCGGGCAGACCATCCTGATGATTACTCACAACCCGGAGGCCGCGGCCTACGCACACCGCATTGTGCAGATGCGCGACGGCCGCGTGGTGTCTTAGCGCCGCCTGAGGTTCAGGGCACGGCGCCCAATCCGGCTTTGTTGAGCAACGCGGTGTTCATACTGCCGTTGCGTACGTCAAACACCCCCGGGAATCTCTGTTCCCAGCCCTTGTTGGCTGCCGGGACGTACTGCCGGGAGTTGGCCTCGATGGCAGCCACGGTCGGCACGTGAGCCGCTACGCCGGCCGAGTGGATGAGTGAAGCGCCGGGGCAGGTAAGATCCTGCACGCAGAGGAACATCTTGTATTTCTGCGCCGCCGCGCCCATAATCAGCGCCTGGCCCTGTCCCTTGCAAGCTTTGAGGGCCACGCCCGTGTAGCCCATCTCCCGGGAAAGCAGCAGGCTCTCCAGGTCCGTAAGCGATTCGTCGATCACGACCGGCTTCAACTTGGCGGCTTCGTGCATGACATTGGCGCGGTCTTTCTTCAAGTCGCGCGCGGTCGGCTGCTCGATGTACTGCGTCCGCCGGTACCCGGCGGGAGCTTTCTCCTTCAGTTGCCGGAGGAGGTCCACCAGGTAGGCCACGTTGGGGCACTTTTCGTTGAAGTCCAGCGAGTAGAACCACTCCTTCACGCCGCGCTCCGCCTGTGTCTTGACAGCGGCGCGCTCCACGGACAGGATGCGCTCGAGATCCCACTTCAGATCCTCGCCGTTCAGCTTGATTTTCAGATGCGTCAACCCGCTGTAGCGGATCCACTCGGGCAGCGTTTCGGGCAGTCCGTCGTTGAGGCGCTGGCGGATATCCGCGTCGAAAATGGGATCCACGGCGCCCACCAAATGATACAGAGGCATCGTGGGCTTAGGTTTGGGGAGCACATACCGGCCCAGATACTCACCCTTGAACTCCTTGCCGAGGTAGTGGCCGAAATCGTGGGTCATAAAGTCGGGCCCATAGGTTGTATAACTGCTGCGCCCGTGGAGTTTCCCGTAGGCATCATGCACCGCGGCATCGAACGGGCTGGCCACCACCTGCGTGGCGAGCTTGGGAATCGGCTCGGCGAGTTTCCTGGCACGGGCGACGTCCTCGGCGGCTTTCAGGTAGGCCGGTTCCAGGTGCCAGTTGAGGTCAATCGGATGCCCATACTCTTTGTGGGCTCCGGTGAGCTTCTGTATCCGCCCGGCCAACTCCTTCATGGCTCCGAGGGTGGTCTCGTAGTTCATCACCCGCGATGGAAACGCCCAGATGTTTCCCAGAGGCATGGAGCCGAACCCCTTGGAGCTGCGTCCAGCGGCATTGCTCACCACGCAATTCACGTTGAGCAGCGTGACACGATCCAACTCGACGCCGCCGAACTTGATGGGCGTGCGGTACAGGTAATCTTCGTAGGAGAAGCTGATCTCGTCAATGCGGACATCGGTGGGCTTTCTGGAGGCCAGCAAAAATGCCGGCGCGGCCAGTGCCGTCTGAAGAAACACACGTCGCGTAGTCATAGTTTCAGCCACAATTCTATCGCAGCGCCCGGTGGCGCCCGGCGCCTCGGTTCCTGAGGCGCGGCCTACCAGGCGAGCCTCAGGCTGATCTGTATCTCCCGGGCGGTGGATCCGCCGAGGACTCCGCCGATGCGCCCGAATGCGCCATCCCCTCTGGACTGATTCGGCGAAGCGAAAGCCGGCACGTTGGGCAGTTTCACCACATCGGTGCGGAACGTCAGGTTGACCCCGATTAAGCAGGGTTAAGGTTAGATCCACCTTTAAACGGGTTCAATATCATCAGAACTCGAAATCCCAACATTCGCGTACCGCGGTTGGGGCCGTTCCTCTTTATAGCGTCCCACTGCCGTCACCGTCTCCAGAGAACAAGCCCACGAAAAACGATTCCCATGCTCACCACGCCCGCCAGGACGGCGCGTCCACTCTGAGTGAACATCATGCCGTTCACGGGCCGTGCGTGGGCAGCGCGGTATCGCTCATCTGCTGCTTTGCAACTGCCACTGGAAGAGATGGGTGAGATTTCCGAAGTAGCCGGAAAACAAGGATGACCGGAACCGGAAACCGCCCCGAACTTCTCCTTGAGTCCCGGCGTGAGGACCGTGGCCAGGAAGACCGGGCGCCGGGGACGCTCCTCCGGGCTTCTACTGGAGCAACGGGCTTGGGCGTCGCTTGTCGGCCAGGCGCAGCACTACGTAGAGCGCGATAAACAGCGCCAAAGCCATGCCCGTCAGATGCCAGACATGCTGTCGCAGCCAGTCCATTGAATCCTCGCCGAGGCGGGTTCCCAGGTACGCCAGGCCCAGGTAGCGCGGAATCCTGGCAACCAGGACAACCGCCAGGAACCGCATCACGGTCACGCCCAATGCGCCCGCCGAGATCACAAAGACTTTCATCGGCATCGGGATGGGGATGAGAGCGGGAACAAAAACAGTGAGCAGGCCGTACCGCTGAAACCACTCCCGCAAACGCACGGCGCGCAGGGAAGCCGCGTGGCGGTTCAAAAACATCTCACCGCCTTTGCGCGCCAGCCAGAACAGCAGAAGGTTGCCGGCCGTGGAGCCAATGACGGCCAGCGCCGCGGAGAAGTACGCCGCGGCCGGGTTCACCGCCGCCACAGCCACCAGCAAAGCGTCCACGCCCGCGGGAATGGGCACTCCCGCCGAGTCCAAGGCGGCCAGAAACAGGACTCCTAACGGGCCCCAGGAGATGACCAATGCAACCAGGCTACGCATCCAGCATCTCCCGTAGAGCCTGCTCGTCGATGATCTCGACACCGAGTTGCCTGGCCTTCTCGAGCTTGGAGCCGGCCGCCTCTCCGGCCAAAACGTAATGTGTCTTTCGGCTGACGGAGGCGGACACCTTGCCGCCGGCCGCCACTATCCGGGCCGTCGCCTCTTCACGCGTCATGCTCGGCAGGGCGCCCGTCAGGACAAAGGTGAGGCCTTCCAGGCGCCCGCCTCGTCTGCTCTGGCGCACGTGAGTGAATTGCAGCCCCGCACGCCGCAGCCGGTCTACCAGTTCTCGGTTGTGCTCTTCAGCGAAAAAGGACCGGATGCTTTGCGCTACCTTCGGCCCTACTTCTTCGGCCCGCTGCAGTTCCTCTTCGTCTGCTTGGGCAATGGCATCCAGGCTGCCGAACGTGCCGGCCAACAATTCCGCCGTGCGTGCGCCGACAAACGGTATGCCCAGCCCGTTCAGCACGCGAGGCAACGGCCGGCCGCGCGAGGCGTCTACGTTGGCGATGATCTTGGCGGCGGATTTCTCACCCATGCGTTCCAGCGCCACGAGTTGCTCGGCCGTAAGCTCGTACAGGTCCGCCACGCTGCGGACCAGGCCGCGGTCCACCAGTTGGTCTGCCAGCGCATCCCCAAGCCCGTCAATATCCATGACGCCGCGCGAGGCGAAATGCAGGACTGACTCCTTGAGGCGCGCCGGACAGGAGGAGTTCAGGCAGCGGCTGGCCGCTTCGCCCTCCGCCCGCACCACATCACCGCTGCAAACCGGACAGTGCGAGGGCATGCGGAAACTGCGGCGCTCATCGCCCTGCCGGACCACCCGCACCACTTTCGGGATTACGTCTCCGCTGCGTTCAACCAGCACCTCGTCTCCGGGAGCAACGCCAAGACGCCCAATCTCGTCTTCGTTGTGGAGGGTAGCCCTGGAGACAGTGACGCCTCCCACCACCACGGGTTTGAGGTTGGCTACGGGCGTCAGCGTTCCCGTCCGGCCGACTTGAACTTCAATACTCTCCACCACCGTCTGAGCCTGCTCCGCTGAAAACTTGAAGGCCACCGCCCAGCGCGGCGCTTTGGCTGTCCAACCGAGGCGCCGTTGCTGCGCCAGTGAATCCACTTTGACTACCACGCCGTCCGTTTCGTACTCCAGCGTCTCACGCCGCGTCTCCCACTCCCGGCAGAATGCCAGCACTTCCTCCATGGACCCGCAGAGCCTCCGGTGGGGATTCACGCGGAAGCCCATCTCTTCGAGCGCCCGGAGGGACTCCCAATGGCTTTCCAGCATCGGCTCATCGTCTGCCAGGAGGAGGTAGGCGTAGAAGTCCAACTGCCTGGCAGCCGTCACGGACGGATCCAGCACGCGGATGGAACCGGCGGCGGAATTGCGCGGGTTGGCATACAGCTGCAAATCCTGGCTGGCGCGTTCGGCGTTCAGCCGTTCAAAAGCGCGCACGGCCATGATCACTTCGCCGCGCACTTCGATGGCCTCACGCGGAGCCTCAATGCGCAAAGGCAGGGAGCGGATGGCGCGTGCGTTTTCGGTGACGTCTTCTCCTTGCGCGCCATCACCCCGCGTGATGGCTTGAGTCAGGACGCCTCCTTCGAAGCGTACCGCCAGAGAGAGCCCGTCCAGCTTCAGTTCGGTGACGAATCTCGGCTGGTCGCTGCCGAGCCATTCGCGCACGCGCCGGTCGAAGTCCCGGTATTCGCCTTCGTTCAGCGCGTTGTCCAGGCTCAGCATGGGGCTGCTGTGGCGCACTTTGACGAAGCCCTCGCGGGGTTGCCCGCCGATGCGCTGTGTCGGCGAGTCCACGGTCACCAGGTCCGGGTGGGCGGCTTCCAGTTCCTGCAGGCGGCGCAGCAGGGCGTCGTATTGCGCGTCGGAGATCTCCGGTTGATCCAGCACGTAGTAAAGATGCTCATGCCGGCGAATCTCTTCACGCAGCCGTTCCAGTTCCTCGGCGATATTGCGGGGCATCGCTGCTTATAATAACTGAGAAACTCCGAACGGCAGCAACCGACATCAGCAACTACACTCGAGCGACCGTCATTTACAACCCGAAAGCTGGCCGGTTTCAGCGGGGTGGCATCCGCTCCCTCGAATTGGCGCTGGGGAGGCTTGTGCGCCAAGGCGTTCTTGTACGGGCGGAGGCCACACACGGTCCGGGGGAGGCCACTCTCCTGGCGCGCCGGGCGGTTGAGGGGGGCGCTGAGTTGGTGGTTGCTGCCGGAGGGGACGGCACCATCAACGAGGTCGTCAACGGCTTGGTTCATTCCCGGGTTCCGTTGGCCGTGCTGCCGGGCGGCACCGCCAATGTCCTCGCCAATGAGATTGGCCTGCCCCTGGATCTGGGTGAAGCTGCCGCCCGTTTGGACTCCCTGGTGGAAGAGAGAATCTCCGTGGGCATGCTGTGTGTCGGGGAGCAGCCGCCCCGGCATTTTCTCCTCATGGCTGGCGTGGGTGTAGACGCTCAAATCGTGGTCTCCCTGGATCCAAACCTGAAGAAGCGGGTGGGCAAGCTCGCATACTGGCTGGGAGGGCTCGGCCAGTTGGGCCGCCGGCTACCGGAGTTCACGGTGCGGGCCGCGGGACGCAGTTTTCTGAGCAGTTTCACTTTGGCTAGCCGTGTCCGGAATTACGGCGGCGACATCGAAATCGCCCCCACCGCCAGCCTGCTGGAAAACGACTTCGAAATGGTCTGCTTCGAGGGAGAGGAATCCCTGCTTTACCTCAAGTACTTCACGGGAGTGCTCACCGGCCAGCTTTCCGCCATGAAGGGAGTGAGTATCGTGCGCGCCGACCGGATTGAATTCGAACCCCTGCCGCATTCCAAGGTCTATGTACAGGTAGACGGAGAATTGGCCGGACTTCTGCCGGCGAGCACAGAGATTCTGCGCGACGCACTTACGCTTTTGGCGCCGTCCACATTGAGGCAGCGCTACGCCACCGGCAAAGGAGTGCTGGGGATTGGATAACCTGACGCATACCATGGTCGGCCTGGTATTGAGCAGAGCCGGGCTTGGACGCGGCTGTGCGCGGCCTACCCTGTTGCTGCTGCTGGCCGCCAACGCTCCGGAAATCGACATCCTGGCGCGGCTGGGAGGAAACCTGGCTTACCTGGAACACCATCGCGGCCTCAGTCACTCGCTCATCGCTTTGCCATTCGTTGCTTTGCTGCCGCTGCTGGCGCTGGTGCCCCGCCGGCGCGCACCGGCTCGCTGGATGAGGGCGTACGTCGCCTCCCTGGTGGCTGTAGTGATCCACGCCGGGCTCGACCTGACCAACAGTTACGGCGTGCGTTTGCTGGAACCGTTCTCCTCACGATGGTTCCAACTCGAGATGACGCACATTGTGGACCTATGGATATCCGCCATTCTGATCGGCACGCTGCTCGTCATCCTGCTTTCGCGGCTGGTGGGAGCGGAAATCGGCGCGCCGAAACCAACCGGACAGGGCATCGCCCTCACCGCCCTCATTCTGGTAGGGGTCTTCTACTTCGGCCGCTACCTGGCGCACGAGCGCGCTGTGGCGGTGCTCGATGCGCACCTTTACGCCGGCCGTCTGCCCCTGCGCGTGGCCGCCTTCCCCACATTCGCCAATCCGTTCCGCTGGAGAGGCATTGTGGAAACAGAAAACGCGCACCTCGTTTACGACTTGAACCTGCGGCAATCCTTCAACACGGAATCAGCAAGAACGCTCTTCAAGCCCGAGGCGACGCCGCTCATCGACGCCGCCCGGCAGGAGCCCGAGGTGGCGGCATTTCTCCGCTTTGCACAGTACCCGGCATGGCGCATCCTTCCGGCCGATGATCCCGGCAAAGGACCCCGCGTGGAAGTCAGCGACCTGCGTTTCGGACTGCCCGGCGATGGACGCTTCACCGCCACGGCGCAGATGGATACGCGCGGACGCGTCATCGACGCGCGATTCGATTTTCAATCCACAGCGGGTTCCGGAACGAGGTAGGGGCCTTATCATGGGGGACATGGAGTACCCCCTTTACATCAATGGCCGACCGGTGAGCACCGATCGTACGGCCGTCGTCGAACTCCCCTACGACGGCTCGGAAGTGGCGCGGTTCCATCAGGCAGGACCGGCAGAGCTCGAGGCTGCCGTACAAGCGGCAGCCCGCGCTGCGCCACTGATGCGGGAGATGTCTCTGGCGGAACGCTCCGCCATCCTGCGGCGTGCCTCCGAGCGGCTGGAAGAGCTTCGGGAGGAATTGGCCCTCACGGTGAGTTCCGAATCCGGCAAGCCTTTACGGGAGGGTTACGCCGAGGTGGATCGCGCCGTCAGCACTCTGCTCTTTTCCGCTGAGGAGGCCCACCGGCTCGTTGGAGAAGCGGTGCCCATCGACGCAGCAGCCGCCGGCAAAGGCCGCTGGGCGATGACCCTGCGCGAACCGCTGGGCGTGATCGCCGCCATTACTCCATTCAACTTCCCGCTCAACCTCGCCATGCACAAAATCGGACCGGCGATTGCTGCCGGCAACGCGGTCGTGCACAAGCCCGCCTCCGCCACGCCGCTCAGTGCGTTGAAGATGGCGGCGATTTTCGCGGAGTCAGGGCTGCCGCCGGGAGCGCTCAACGTGATTCCGGGACCCGGCGGCGCCATCGGCGATTCACTCGTCACGCGGCCCGAGGTGGCGATGATTACGTTCACCGGCAGCGCCGACGTGGGCGTGCGCATACGCGGCTTGGCCGGAATGCGGCGTGTGACGCTGGAGCTCGGCAGCAACTCCGCCGTCATCCTGGAAGAGGATGCCGATCTTGAACAGGCTGTACCTCGCTGCGTCACGGGCAGCTTCGCGCATTCGGGCCAGGTGTGTATCTCCGTGCAGCGCATTTACGCGCACCGGCGAATCGTAGATCGTTTCCTTGAGCAGTTTGTCGCGGAGGCAAAGAAGTTGAAGATCGGCCACCCGCACGACCCGGCCACTGAGGTCAGCTCCATGATCACCGTCCACGAAGCCGAGCGCGTCGAGGAGTGGATTGCCGAGGCGGTCAGCGCGGGCGCCAGGCTTCTCACAGGCGGCGCCCGGCGCCGCGCCACAATCGAGCCCGCCATTCTGGCAGGCGTGCCGCCGCAGGTGAAGATCTCCTGCCAGGAGGCGTTCGGCCCGCTAGTGGCTGTAAACGCCTACGACACGCTGGAGCAGGCCATCGATATGGTCAACGACAGCCAGTACGGTTTGCAGGCGGGCATCTACACGCGAGACCTTGGCAAGGCGTTTCATGCCGCCCGCCAGGTGCACGTCGGCGGCTTTCTGATCAATGATGTCCCTCAGTTCCGCGTGGACCAGATGCCGTATGGAGGCGTGAAGCTGAGCGGCACCGGAAGGGAAGGCCCGCACTACGCCATCGAGGAGATGACCGACACCAAGCTGGTCTGCTGGAAACCCTGAGCGCGCCCGCCCGGCGGCAGACGGGCGCGCGGTTATGTGGCGACCGCTTGCGCGGTAGCCTGCGGGGGAGGCGCCATCTCCCGGAGACGCACCGTGACAAGCTTGGAAACCCCGGGCTCCTGCATGGTCACGCCATACAAGAACTCGGCAGCTTCCATCGTTCGCTTGGCGTGCGTGATCATGATGAACTGCGTACGCCCGCTCATTTCCCGCAGCAACCGGAGCAGGCGCTCGATGTTGGGCTCATCCAGCGGCGCGTCCACCTCGTCGAGCACGCAGAACGGGCTCGGCTGGTAGCGGAAGATGGCCATCAGCAGAGCCAGCGCCGTGAGCGCCTTTTCTCCGCCCGAAAGCAACAGTACATTCTGTAGCCGCTTGCCCGGCGGAGAGGCCACGATATCGATGCCGGATTCGGCCAGGTTCGATTCGTCGGTCAGGCGCATCTCGCCCACGCCGCCGCCGAACAAGGTTGCAAAAGTCTCCCGGAAGTTCGCGTTGATGGCCTGGAAAGCCTCGCCAAAGCGCTTGCGCGTCTCCGTGTCGATGTCCCTTATGGCCTTTTCCGTATCGCGGATGGAATCCAGCAGGTCCTGGCGTTGCTCATTGAGGAAGTCGTAACGCTGCTGCGTTTCCTGATACTCCTCGAGCGCTTGTGGATTCACAGGTCCGAGCGCCTCAATCCGCCCTTTCAATTCGGTATAGCGTTCCTCGGCCTCGGCCAAGGCAAACTCGTCCGGAGCTTCTTCACCCGGCGGCAGGAGGTCATCCAGCGGCGCGCCCAGTTCCTTCCGGCTGGTCTCTTCCAGGTATTTCAGCTCCGCCCGGCGCTCCGCCATCGCGATTTCCACCTGCGACCGGTGCTCACGCGCGGTTTGCACTCCCAGCCGAGCCTGCCGCAGTTCCTCTTCCGCCCCAGCCAGTTCCTCCCGGAGGCGGGTTTCTTCGGCCGCCAGCGTGTTCACGGCTTCCTCGGCTTGGGCTATTTCGCCGGCCAGCGACTCGGCGCGCGCATCCAGCGTGAGGTTGTCCTCGAGCAGGCGGGCGCGCTCGACGCCCAGCCGCTGCATCTCGCGAGCCGTTTCCTCCAGGCGCGTCCTCAACTCGCGCAGTTGATTTTCGAGCCGCAAATGCGTGGCGCGCTCTGCCCGCAGCCGCTCGTCACGCTCGGCAACCACGACGCGCAACGCCGAATGCTCTTCCACCGCCCGGGCGGCCTGCGCTTGAATCTGTTCCAGGCTGCGCCGATACTCCTCGAGTTTCTGCTCCTCGGACTGCCGGGCGGCCTCCTTTTCCTCGACCGTGGCGGCGTGACGATTCCGCTGTTCTTTCGAGCGCGATTTCTCCCGCTCCAGCCGCTCCAGTTCCATGCGCGCCACGGACAACCGCGAGTTAAGCCGCGTCAGTTCCTCGGCCAGCTTGCGCTGTTCGTGTTCGGCGGCCACCACCGCCTTTTCTTTTTCCTGCTGTTCGGCTCGCAGTTTCTCTAGTTCGTCGCCCAGCGAAGCCAGTTCCTCCTCCAGCAGTTCCACGCTCGCGGCAGCCTTCTCTGTCTGCCGGAGACGGTCCTGCACCAAACCCGTCATCTCCCGCAGTTCGCGCTTCAGCGCGAGAGGTCCGCCGGCTGACTTCTTCCCGCCACTGACCGCACAGCCGTGGTAGGAGACGCCGTCCGGCATCAGGAAGTAGAAGTCCGGATAGCTCATCGCCAGCCGCTGCGCCGCCTCCCGGTCTTCAGCCAGGACGCAACGGTTCAGGCGTGGCAGCAGCGAGGTATGCGTTTTGGTCAGCCCGTTGGTGAGGCGGAGGTAGTCGCTCAGGCGGCCCAGTATCCCTGTCTCTGGTCCGATGGCGGGCTCGCATTCCTCTCTGCGCTCCACCACCATCCCGGCAGGTGGATGAACCAGGAATGTGGCGCGCCCTTCCAGGTCCGTCCGCATCAGGTTGAGGCCGAGATCGGCCTGGGACCAATCCCGCACCACGACGTATTCCAGTTCGTCGTGCAGGAACTCCTCGGCGGCCTTTTCGTAAGCCGCGTCCACTTCCACGAAGTCGGCGAGCACGCCGAGCGGCTGCAATTCGCCCGCGTGTCCCTGCTCGACGGTTCCGAACAGGCGCTTCACCGATTCGGTGGTGTAAGCACGGTGCGAGAGGATTTCTTCAAGCGAATCTTTGCGCGCTTTCAACCGGGAGGTTTCCTCGCGCAGTTCCTCCAGGCGCCGCCGCGATTCGCCCAGTGTTTGCTTGCGGCTGGCCAAGTGTTCTTCCACTTCGCGGCGGCGCGCCGTGAGCGTGCCGAGCTCAGCTTGTTGAGCTTCGAGTTTCCCGATAAGCTCAGCGCGGTTGGCTTCCAGGCGCTGCTGCTCGGCCAGGGAAGCTTCCACCTCGGTCGTGGTTCTGGTCTTGTCGCGCTCCAGCGAAGCCAGGAACCCGTCAATCTGCGCCAGGTCGTTCCGCAGGGCTGAAACCTCACCCAGAAAGCGAAGTACGGATTGGCGCCCCGCCTCAATGCACCGCTCACGCCCCCGCAGGGACTCCTGCAAAGCATCGCGCTCCTGGCTCTTGCCGCTCAGCTTCTGCCGGGCTTCGCCGGCTTGCCGTTCGATCTCCTCCAGCGTGCGTCCGCAGCTCTCCAGTTCGCCCGCCAGGACGCCCAGCTGCGTCTCGAACGTCTCGGTTTCCGTTTCGTCCTGCGACAGCCGCTCTTCAATGGCCGCGATTTGCCGGGCCTGCAACTCGAGCCGGCCGCGCGTTCTTTCCGCCTCCAGGCGCAGTTCCGCCAGCCGCCCGCGGGATTCCGTCAGCCCGCGTTCCGTCGTATAGCCCTTTTGCTGGCGTTCCGCCTGCGTTTTCTCCAGCGCCGCCACCTGTTCCGCCAGTTTCTGGCATTCCGAGGTGGCGAGGTTCAGTTCCAGCGCGGTCTTGGCGGCCTCGCGTTCGAGCAGCCGAAACCGCCCGGCCAGCGAGCGCCGCAACTCGGCCCGGAGTTGCTCGGTATACTCCTGAAAACGCTTGGTTTTAGCCGCTTGCCGCTTGAGCGAGTTGGCTTGCCTGCCGACCTCCTCCAGAATGTCGAACACGCGCGCCAGATTCTGCTTGGAGCCTTCCAGCTTGGCTTCCGCCAGGCGTTTCTTGGCCTTGAACCTGCTGATGCCGGCGGCTTCCTCAATGACGGACCGGCGGTCCTGCGGCTTGGAACTGAGGATTTGCCCGATGCGGCCCTGCTCGATGATGGCGTAGGATTCCGGCCCGAGCCCCGTGCCCATGAACAAATCCTGGATGTCGCGCAGCCGGGCCAACCGCCCGTCGATCAGGTACTCGCTGTCGCCCGAGCGGAACAAGCGCCGGGTGATGGTGATCTCACGGGGATGAGCGCCCGCGTGGCCATTGGTGCCCGCCGGAGGTGCAGACCCGTTCTTGGGCGTGGCGGATGGAGTGGATGCATCGTGTTCAGCGTGGTATTCCGGGTCGACCAGAGTGAGCGTAACCGCAGCCATGCCGAGCGGCTTCCGCTCGCGCGTGCCCGCAAAGATCACATCTTCCATGCGGGTTCCGCGCAGGCTCTTGGCGGATTGCTCGCCAAGCACCCAACTGATGGCGTCACTCATGTTCGACTTGCCGCAGCCATTCGGTCCGACGATGGCGGCCAAACCGGACCCCTGAAAGCGCATATCCGTGCGCTCACAGAACGACTTGAAGCCCTGGACTTCGACGCGTTTGAGTTTTAGCAAGGGTTAGCCCCTTCTCAGCTCGTTTTCAAAAATAAGGGCATGAGAAGCCCTTGACTCGGGGGGATGCCTCTATGGTAAACGGGAAGACCGGAAAAGTAAAGCACCCAGGCAACTCTATTCTGGGGTCTTCTGAGAAGGCACACAATATGTAGGGGTCCACCTGTCAACGCACCCATTCCAAACTGACATGGTACCGGCCCGGACCGCTCCGGGGGTCGTCGATCCGCAACCGCGCCGTGTACCCGTTGGCCGCCGAGGGTTCCTCGAGCAGCCGGACGGTTCCCCGCCCTTCCTTCACCCTTACCTCCAGCGAGCGCAGGCTCGCCCCGGGGAGAGGTTCGCTGTAGCCGGATTCCGGCGAGCGGATGGGTCCGCCGCCCAGCACCTGGTAGCGCACCCTGTCTCCCTGGACGAACACTTCCACCGAACCGTCAATCCATACCCGGAACTCAAAATGGCCTTGCGCGGCAGCCTGTGGGGCGGTTGGCTCAGAGGACGTGGCCGCCACAGCTGGCAGAGGACCGGCAGCACCCAGGTAAGGGTTGAAGACGTAGTCCAGCGAAAAGGGCTCGCTTCGGGGGAAGCGCAGGTTGAGTGACACCGCGTAAGCCGGATCCAACGCCCACTGCCCGACCGCCAGGACGCGCCTCTTCAGGGACAGGGAATCGTGCCAGCCCCAGAACGGCTTGGCCTTGTTCTCAGCTTCCTTCCGCCCCAGGAACGCTCCTGCGATCTGCCTGTGCGGAACGCCCGGCCGGCCGCCGAGCGGGCTATAGGTGAAGTAATCGTCGAAAGTCCTCGAGGTCCAGCCGCTTCCGGAATAGGCCCGGCTCCACCAGTGCTCGTGGATGGGCAGCAGATCGTAGCCCACCAGCCGGTCATTGGCGTGGCGCGGCCGTTCCGCCACGCCTTTGTAGATGAACGTGACGCCTGTTCCCGCCGTGAACGTGTCCCGGCTGATGTCATATCGCGCGTGAGAGCTGCGCGAACCGTAGATCCCGTGTCCGCCGGACTCGATGAACACGATCGGGCGCCGGCCCTCGTGGAGGTCCACCGTCCCGTCCACGTCGTGCAAACCGCGTGTAACGCGCGTATCGGCCACGAAGCTGTACACGTTGTTATGAGCGAGAGTCTCCATCGCCTGGAGCCGGCCGAATTCGGTGCCGTCCTTCCGGACAGTGAGGATCACACCTTCGTTGTCATTCTCATGACAGGTGCCGATGACGCATTTGTCGGAGTAATCCCGCGCGTGGAAGACGTTGTAGATCAGGAACCAGTGCGTGGCCGTCTCCATGACGGCGTAGTAGACATAGGCCTGTGAACTGCCGGTGTCGAGCGACTGCCAGTTGTTGTCGCCGTCCCAGTCCTTGTCGAAATCGAATCGTGCGGGGTAGTCGGCTTTCGGCTGAAACCAGGTTTCCTGCGCCAGAAAAGGCGCCCAGTGTTCGGCCAGCGAGCGATAGGGGTCCAGCGAGATGCGTTCAGGCGGGAAATCCACGGTCTCCGCCGGCTTGAGCGAGGGCGCCTCAGCGCTCACCTCGATGGTGACTCGGGCGGTCTTGCCCTCCAGAGAAACTTCCACCTCATACTGCCCGGGTTTCTCAGGAGCGGTATAGAGGAAGCTGTCCTGGAGTACGTACTCTCCGGCCAGGCTGCCGAAGATGCGGCCCGCCGTGGATTCGGACTGCTCCACAAACGGCAATTCGTCGCGGCCTTGAAACCTGAAAGGCTTGGACAGCCAGCCGCCTTCGGTGGTGGCGACGCGCGCTGTCGCCCCCCCACGCCGCAGGCGACCCGTCCGTTTGCTGCCGTCTCGCGCCGTGACCTCGCCGTAGACCAACGCCTGAACGACTATTGATTCGAGGGGCCTGACAAACGGCTTTTCCGGTGCGGTGCGGATTCTGACTTCCGTAACATTGCCCCAAGCGCTGCCTAGGGGAAGCAGCGCTGCCACCAGCAGAGGGATGATCTTCATGATATCGCAACAGTCCACGGACCCAGGTGTGGCCGCGGCCTCGTCTCTAGAACATGTACAGTGGCGTGCCTGGTTCGGGTCCCCCGCCTGCCCCTACGGGTTGCTCCTCCTGGTCTTTCACCGGGCGGCAGAAGATGCCCGAATCGCCCAGATAGACTTCCAGCTCCGCCGGGCGCGGCAACGTACCCTGGATCAAAGCCTCTGACAGCGGGTCCTCGACATACTTCTGCAGGGCCCTCCGCAGCGGGCGTGCGCCGTAGCTGCGGTCTGCGCAGGTCTTCTCCAGGATGTAGCGCGAGGCTTCCGGAGCGAGCCGGATTCTGATCTGCTTGGGCACGAGATTCTGGTTGATCTGTTCAACCATCAGGCCGATGATCTTGAGCAGGTCGTCGTCGGCCAGAGAGGTGAATAGAATCACTTCATCCAAACGGTTGAGAAACTCAGGATTAAAGGCACGCTTTACTTCCGCCATCACCTGGTCTTCGACCTTGGGCAGCAGCCCGCCTGTCTCCGGCGCTGAGAAGCCCATCGACGAGCGCTTCTCCAGATGGCGCGCCCCCAGGTTCGAGGTCATGATCACGATGGTGTTCTTGAAGTCCACCGTGTTCCCCAAACCGTCGGTAAGCTGCCCGTCCTCAAAGACCTGCAGCAGGATGTTGTAGACATCCGGGTGCGCTTTTTCGATTTCGTCAAGCAGAATCACGCTGTAGGGCGAACGCTTGACGCGCTCGGTGAGTTGGCCGCCTTCTTCGTAGCCGACGTAACCCGGCGGCGAGCCAATCAGCTTCGATACCGAGTGCTTTTCCATGAACTCGGACATATCGAAGCGGATGAGCGACTTCTCGGTGCCAAACAGGAATTCCGCCAGAGCGCGCGCCACCTCGGTCTTGCCGACGCCGGTCGGCCCCAGGAACAGGAACGACCCGGCCGGACGTTTCGGTGACTTCAACCCCGCGCGCGACCGCCGGATGGCTCTCGACAAAGCGTTGATAGCTTTGTCCTGGCTGACCACGCGCTTGTGCAGTTCCTCCTCGATACGGAGCAGCTTGGTGATCTCCTCCTCCCGGATAGCCGTCATCGGCACACCGGTCCAGCGGGCTACGACTTCCTCGATATCGTCCTTGGTGACGACGCCTGTGGAGGTCTCATCCAGATTGTGCAGCTCCCGCAAAGCGCGCAGGTTCTCGCGCTCTTTGCGCTCCTCGTCGGAGTAGTAGCGTGCCTTCTCAAACTCGTGGTTGGCGATGGCCGCTTCCATGCGGTGCACGCTGTACTTGATGCGCTTCTGAATGTCCGCCACTTCGGCGGGCAGCGTCGTCTGACGCAGTTTCACCCGTGCGCCGGCTTCATCAATCAGGTCAATCGCCTTGTCCGGCAGGAAGCGGTCCGGAATGAAGCGGCTGGAAGCCATCACGGCCGTTTCCAGGGCATCGTCAGTGTAGGCCACTGCGTGGAACTTCTCGTAGCGCTCTTTGATGCCGAACAGGATCTTGACGGCATCCGCCTCCGTGGGCGGGGGCACCTTCACAGCCTGAAACCGCCGTTCCAAAGAGCGGTCCTTTTCAATCGACTTGCGGTACTCGGCGGGCGTCGTGGCGCCGATGCACTGTATCTCGCCGCGAGACAGCGCCGGCTTCAGGATGTTGGCCGCATCCAAAGAACCCTCCGCCGAACCCGCGCCGACCAGGGTGTGCAACTCGTCGATGAAGATGATGGCGTTCTGGTTGTCCATCAGCTCCTTCATGATGGACTTCAGCCGTTCCTCGAATTGCCCGCGGTACTTGGTGCCCGCCACAATCAACGAAAGATCCAGCGCCAGAATACGCTTTTCAGCCAGGAAACTCGGCACGTCGCCTTCCGCGATGCGTTGCGCCAACCCCTCGACAATGGCGGTCTTGCCTACGCCCGGCTCGCCGATGAGCACCGGGTTGTTCTTCGTGCGCCGGCAGAGAATCTGCACGACGCGCTCCACTTCGTAGTTGCGCCCGATGAGGGGGTCCGTCAGCCCGTCGATGGCGCACTGCGTCAGGTCCCGGCTGAACTCGCTCAAAAGCGAACTTTCCTTGGGACGGCTGCTGCTCGACCGCTCGGTCGAGGAACGCGCCACTTCCTCGCGCGCCTGCGAAAGCCGCAGACCGCGCTCGTTCAAAATCTCGGCGGCGAAGCACTTCTCTTCGCGCAGCAAACCCAGCAGGAGATGCTCGGTGCCGATATGCTTGTGCCCCAGCCGTTCAGCCTCCTCGGCGCCATAAGCCAGCACCCGCTTGCACTCGTGGCTGAGCGGCAAATCCACGGAGGTCGACACACGCTCCCGGACGGTGGTGTGCGCTTCAATCTGCTTGCGGATGGACTCCAAGGCGGAGCTGGAGCGCAGAAACCGGTTCGCCAAAGCCTTGTCTTCGCGCAGCAGCCCGAGCAGCAGGTGCTCGGTCTCGATGTAAGGGCTTCCGAACTGGCTGGCTTCATAGCGGGCGAAGAAGATCACCCGCCTCGCCTTTTCCGTATATCGCTCAAACATTGTCTTGGCCCCCTGTGTCCGTTTCCCGCACCCGCCAGGCATCCTCCTCGGCGGGAGCCAACTGTCCTTTCTCTAATTGTAGGATGCGATCACAACGCCGCGCGAACGAAATATTATGCGTGACGTAGACCGAGGTGAGCCCATGGGCGCTGTGCAGTTCGCTGAGCATGGCAATAATCATTTCGCCGGTTCGGAAATCCAGGTTCCCAGTAGGCTCATCGGCCAATAACAGTGCGGGCTTACCAACCAGAGCCCGCGCCAGGACCACCCGCTGCTGCTCCCCGCCGGAGAGTTCGCCCGCCCTGTGCCCCGCTCGCCGCGACAGACCCACCTCGTTCAGCCGCTCGAGCGCCGCCTGCCGGGCGGCATCTTCCGGCTCCCCGCGCACCAGCAGGGGCATCATGACGTTTTCCAGCGCCGTGAATTCAGGCAAAAGGGAGGGAATCTGCCAGACGAAGCCAATCTTTCTGTTGCGAAGCTCGGCCAGCGCGGCATCCCCTAAGGCAAAGATATCCTGTCCGTTCACGTAAACGGCCCCGAAACTAGGCCTGTCCAGGCCACCCAACAAGTGCAACAACGTAGACTTGCCGGCTCCGCTTTCCCCTACCAGGGCCAGGCGTTCGCCTTGGGCAACCTCCAGGTTGAGGCGAAAGAGGACAACCAGGTCACTGTCGCCTGACCGGTAGGTCTTGCCCAAGTCCACGGCCCTCAGGCCGGCCTGCGTTTGGCGAGACATGTTCCCTTCGGAAACTCGTGCATCTGCTACTACGCTAGCACGGGCAGCGTACCCTATCGGTAAGGCATTGACGCCGAGTGCTTTGCAGGGCCCGTGTAGGGATCGTCGGAGCAACCCGTGGAATACGCCCGGGCACCGGTTCGCGGACAAAAGGTTGATGCAGGCGCACCCGTCACATCAGTGACTTACGGCCCGCCGAGGCAGGCTTCAACCGGCCATGGGTCTTTCGCCCCAGCCGCTAGACGACGATCCGCCAGGGCGCCCGCGCCGGCCGGGACAGCAATTTGCGGGCCTCCGCCTGCGCCGTGGTCCAATTCTTCTCGTCCCAATCCAGCCGGAGCCGGCTGAGCAGAGCCACGTTGGCCAGGATACAGGCCGTGGAGGACCGCTGGCAGGTTTCGATGTCGCTGATGGGTTTCTGGCGCGTGCGCACGCAATCGATGAAGTTGTTCCAGTGGGCCACGTTCATCTGGTTGAAGGAGCGTACTTCCGTCTCGCGCAGCGGACTGTTCGGCTCCGGCACCACACGGTAGCCGCTGCGATCCACATACAGGGTGCCTTCATTGCCATGGAACAGGATGCCGCCGCCTTTGCCGAACATGGACTGACCGTTGCCGGAGCGGTTTTCATACGTTGCGATGAAGCCCGGGTACTCGTAAGTCACCTGGATGGTGTCCGGCGTTTCGCGGTTGTCCGTAAGCACGAGTTTGCCGCCCAGCGCCGTAATGACCCGCGGCATGGCCTCGCCGATGGCCATGTGCACGATATCCAGCCAGTGCACGCCCCAATCCGTCATCATGCCGCCGGCGTAATCCCAGAACCAGCGGAAATGCGAAAAAGCCTTCGGGTCCACCCCAAAGCGGTTCTTGTTATATGGGCGCTTCGGCGCGGGTCCCAGCCACATGTCCCAATCCAGCGTCGGGGGCGGGTCCCCGTCTGGAGGGTTGCCAATGCCGTCCGGCCGGGAGTTGCCGTAGTTCCAGGTACGGACGAACGTTACTTTGCCAATTTGCCCGCTGCGCACGATATCGGCTGCCTGTTGGAAGTGCAGGCCCGAGCGCTGCATCGTGCCCGCCTGCACCACCCGCTGGTACTTGCGAGCCGCCTGCACCATCTGGACGCCTTCCTCGACGGTTACGCAGATGGGCTTCTCGACGAACACGTCCTTACCAGCTTTGCAGGCTTCCACCGTCTGGTAGGCATGCCAGTGGTCCGGAGTGGAGATGCATACGATGTCCACGCTCTTGTCCGCGATGATCTCGCGGAAATCGCGCACGCCTTTGGCCTGTCCCTTCGTGGCGGCCACAGCCTTTTCCAGGTGCGGCTCATAGACGTCACAGACGGCGGTGACGGCCAGATTCTCCATCTTCAGCGTGAAGCCGAGGTTGGACATGCCCATCCGGCCCATGCCGATGTGGGCGACCGTGAGCCGGTCGTTGGCGCCCCTCAGGTTTCCGGTAAACATCGAAGTCGTGAAAGCGGCGCCGGCGGCTTTGATGAAACTCCGCCGCGGGGAATCCGATTGCGTCATGAGTACCTCGCTTTGATGCTGGTCCGCCCTTGCCGCCCATCCGGCAGGCAGTCCGCCGCACGGGCCGCGGGAGCCGCGGAACGAAGCATTGTATCACCTGCGGCAGCGGCGCGAGCCGCCAGCGTCAGCCGCGGATGACGATGTTGACCAGCTTGTCCGGCACGACGATGACCTTCACCACGGTCCGTCCCGCCACCATCGGCTTGATCTTCTCGTCCTCGAGTGCCTGCTGTTCCAGCGTTTCGCGCGCCGTGCCAAAGGGCGCCTGAATGCGCCCGCGCAGCTTTCCATTCACCTGGACAACAATCTCAGCTTCCGGTTCTCGAGCCAGCTCCGGGTCATGCTCCGGCCAGGCTTGCTTGAACACGGGTCCGGTCTTGCCTAATTGTTCCCAGAGTTCCTCGGCGGCGTAAGGCACGAAGGGCCCCAGCAGCAGGACCAGCTTGTCCAGGATTTCGGTCATCGCCTCGGGCGTCAGGTCGTTCTCGAGCAGGTAGAGCTCGTTCACGAGCTCCATGATGGCGGCGATGGAAGTGTTGAAATGCCAGCGCGTTTCGAAATCGTCGGTCACCCGCTTGATGGTCTGGTGCAACTTCCGGAGCGCCTTCGCATCCGCCTCGCCCGCGGCTTGCCCGGACCCCGTTCGGCTGATGTTGCGCGTCACGAACCGGTAGACCCGCCCGATGAAGCGGTGCAAGCCTTCGACTCCGGAATCGAGCCATTCCAGATCCTTCTCCGGGGGAGCGGCAAACAGCGCGAACAGGCGCGCGGTGTCAGTGCCATAGCGTTCCGCCATCGAGTCCGCGCTGACGACGTTGTTCATGGACTTGGACATCTTGGCCCCGTCCTTGATGACCATTCCCTGTGTGAACAGGCGCGTGGCGGGTTCGTCGTTCGTCACCAGGCCCAGGTCACGCATGACTTTGGTGAAGAACCGCGAATAGATCAGATGCAGGATGGCGTGCTCCACGCCGCCGATGTACTGATCGATCGGGAACCAATAGGAGATGCGTTTGGAATCGAACGGCGCCTGGGCGTTGTGCGCGTCGCAGTAACGGTAGAAGTACCAGGAGGAGTCGATGAACGTGTCCATCGTGTCCGTCTCCCTCCGCGCAGCGGTCCCGCAGCGCGGGCACGGCGTCTCGACGAACTCCCGCACGTTCTCCAGCGGGGACCGGCCCTTGCCGGTGATGGCCACATCGGGAGGCAGCAGCACCGGCAGTTGATCGTCAGGCGCCGGAACCACACCGCATTCCGCGCAATGCACCACCGGGATCGGCGTCCCCCAATAACGCTGCCGCGAGATGCCCCAGTCCTTCAACCGGTAAGTAACGGCGCCCTTGCCGAACCCTTCCGCTTCCGCTTTGGCTGTCATCCGCCGGCGAGCCTCCGCGCTCTCGAGCCCGGAGAACTCCCCGCAGTTTTCGCAAACGCCGTCGTCGACAAAGGCCATTTTCATGGTGGCCTCGTCAGCCAGTTCACCATCCACCGGGCGTATGACGGGGCGGACCGTGATGTCGTATTTGCGGCAGAACTCAAAGTCGCGCTCGTCATGCGCGGGCACCGCCATGATGGCGCCCGTGCCATAGCCCATCAACACGAAGTTGCCTACCCAGATCGGCAGTGCTTCCCCGTTATAAGGGTTGACGGCGAAACGCCCAAGCGGCAGACCTTCCTTCACCACGTCGCCCGGATCCTGGCGCCTGCGCGCATCGATCATGGCTTTCACGCGAGGCCGCGTTTCGCCATCCACCAGTTTTTCCACCAGCGGATGTTCCGGCGCCAGAATGATGCAGGTAGCGCCGAAAATGGTGTCCACGCGCGTGGTGAAGACGCGGATGGGTTCCCCGGTCTCCAGCCGGAAATCCACCTCCGTGCCTTCCGACCGGCCAATCCAGTTTCGCTGCATCGTGATGACGCGCTCCGGCCAGCCTTCTTCCAGCTGCCGCAGGTCCGCCAACAGTTGCTCCGCGTACGCCGTGATCTTCAGAAACCACTGTTCCAGGGACCGCTGTTCGACGGCTGTGTTGCCATGCCGCCAGCAGCAGCCGTCCTTCACCTGTTCGTTGGCCAGCACGGTGGCGCACGCCGGACACCAGTTCACCAGGGCTTCCCGGCGGTAGGCCAACCCGCGCTCGAGCATCCGCAGAAAGAACCACTGGTTCCACCGGTAGTATTCCGGCTCGCAGGTGGAAAGCTCGCGGCTCCAGTCATAGGAGAAACCATAGCGGCGGTGCTGCCGCTTCATCTCCTCGATGTTGCTCAGCGTCCACTCGCGCGGGTGCCGGTTGTTGGCGAGGGCAGCGTTCTCGGCAGGCAATCCAAAGGCATCCCAACCCATGGGGTGCAGTACGTTGAAGCCCCGCATCCACTTGTAGCGCGCCAAAGCGTCGCCGATGGTGTAGTTGCGGATGTGGCCGACGTGGAGGGTGCCGCTCGGATAGGGCAGCATCTCCAGCACGTAGTACTTCGGACGTGTGTCATCTTCTTCGGCGCGGAACAGGGCGCCGTCTTGCCACCGTTCGTGCCATTTCGGCTCGATACGCTTGTGGTCATACTGCTGTTCAGGCATAGTTATCTTGTTACCGGGGTCCCGCCGGAGTCGCTGATTCTATTCTAGTGGCTGCCGGACCGCGGCTCAGCGGATGTGTTCCTCAATCCACTGCACGTGCCGCTGCATCAGGTCCAATATGAATTTCGGCTCGCGCGGCCCGTGCGGCATGCGAGGGTACACCACCATCTGCGTCTTGACGCCGCGCCGCTTCAGGGCATTGTACAGTTCGTAGCCCTGCGACACAGGCACGCGGATGTCCGCCTCCCCGTGCAGGATGAGCGCCGGCGTTCGCGCCCGGCCGACGTGCGACATCGGGGAATGCTGTCGATAGCTTTCGAAGTTATCCCAGGGTTCGCCCTGAAAATAGTCGGGCAGAAAGCCCGGGATGTCCGCCGTGCCCGCAAAACTCCACAGGTTGGTGACCGCCGCGCCCACCACCGCGGCTTTGAACCGGTCCGTCTGCGTGATGATCCAACTCGTCATGAAGCCGCCGTAGCTCCAGCCCATGACGGTGAGTTTGGCCGGATCGGCGATACCCGCCGCGATGACGTGATCCACGCCCGTCATCAGGTCGTGGTAGTCCATGCCGCCCCAGTCCTTGATGTTGGCAAAGCGGAACTCACGGCCATATCCGCTTGATCCGCGCGGGTTCGGCCGGAGCACCGCCCAGCCCTTCGCCGTGAAGGCGGCCAGCGGATAGATAGCCGGCCGCCCCAGGAAGTTCTCCATGAACACGCCCGCCGGACCGCCGTGGATGTTCAGGATCAGAGGCACTTTGTCCCCCTCGCGATAACCCGCGGGCAGGCTCAGCAAGCCCTCGATCTCCAGACCGTCCTTCGACTTCCAGCGCACCACGCGCGTTTCTCCCAGCGGTGGCCGCGGCAGGCTCGTATTGGCGGCGCTGACCCTCTGCGGGCGGCCCCCGCTGAGGCTCATGACAAAAACCTCGGGCGGGTCTTGTGGAGCTTCCTCGACAAAGCCGAGATGCGTGCCCGTGGTGTTCAAGGCGCCCGCCATCGTGGTGCCCTTGGCAGGCTCGTAGAAAACGGCCGGAGCGCCTTCGAGTGGCATGGCAAAAATCGCACCCCGCGTGCGCCTGACTTCCGAAAACAGCACACGCCTCGAATCCGCCGTCCAGCCGATCAGGTTCGGTCGCTCATCCTGACTGAGCGGCAGCGGACGCACCTGGCCATTGCTGCGGTCGAGCACGGCCAAACGCGTTTGGCCCGGCCAGCGCGGCGGGTCGCCTGAAAGTTCGAAACCCACCCAGCGCCCGTCGGGGGAGTAGCGCGGGTTCGATTCCGCTGCGCCTGTCGCCGCCAGCGGCTTCAGCGCCCCGTTTTCGAGTGCCACTTCCCAGATGTCCCCGCGCGTCCAATAATCCGCTCCCGGCATCGGCCAGCGCTCCAGGGCGATGTGCCGCCCGTCCGGGGACCAGGCGAATCGGGCTACGTGGAAATCTCCACCCGCCAGTTGCCGCGGTGTACGCTTGCCGTCTTGACCGGCTTCGGCGGGGATCACCCACAGGCTCTGGTTCTTGGGATTCGCATCGACGACGCGGAGATCACGTTTTTCCTTCTTGGCTTTTTCCTCCTCTTTGTCTTCTTCCGCTGCGCTGAACGCCAGCCAGCGGCCATCAGGAGAAACTGCGTAGGCGCCCAGGCTGCCTTTCCAGTCAGTCAGCATTTCGGCCTCGCCCCCGTCCACGGCAATGCGGTACAGGTTCTGTTTCCCGCTGCGCTCTGACAGAAAGTAGAGGAGGCGCGCGTCCGGCGAAAAAGCCGGCGAAGTAGCGCTCTTTTCACCGCGTGTAAGTTGAGTGCGCCGCGATCCATCCACACTGGCCAGAAAGATGTGCGTCAGCATCTCACTCTTCTCAGCTTCCATCACGGCTCGCGTCTGCTCATAGGCGGCCAAAGTGCCGGTTGCGGATAGCGCTACGCCGCCCACGGAATTCATTTGCATGGCCAGTTCCGGTGTCCAGGAAGCAGGGTCCTGCGTCCAGACCGTGGACGCTCCTAATAAGGCGATGAGTGCTAGACGTTTCATCACTTTCTGGTCCATTCAAGGGGAATCTAACTGCTTTCTCTTGATTCTAACAGTTCAGGTGCCCTGATCCAGCGATTCCGCAACCACCTCCTGATTGAACAGGGTAAACTCCGCCAACTGTGTGTCCCCAAGCCTTGGCAGGAGCGCGTCCGCCAAGCCGTCCACGACTATCACGCCCTGCAACAGTTGATCGAGGAAGTCTCCGAACTGGAGTGGAAGCGCCTCCAGGAAAGGAAACGCTGAGCGGCCCCTGCGGCGACTCATCGCCTAGGCCGAAAAGATCTTCGGTTTTTCTCTGGATTTGGCCGCCCCGATCACCGACCGCCGGCGGGCGCCGCGGATGGCCACCGCCACCATCGTCAAAGCGGCCACCAACTCGGGCTTCCGGTAATCCCGGAAGCAGGCCGCGAACCGACGCAAGATGCCGGTGCGCTGCTCCACCGGCCGCAACAGCAACGCACCCGCGTCGCTGGTGATCTGCCCGCCGTCGAACCGCGCCACCACTTGGCCGGAGAAATGGGATGCAAAAGCAGACGCCGGATTGGGTACACTCTGTCATAGCGGAAGCCGCCTCCTCATTGGCCTTAACTGCTTGTTCACAAACTCAGTTATGACAAGAGAGGCGGCTTTTTGCCAGAGTCTGATGAGAAATCCGGGTTAAAGGCGCGCCGAGGCCCTTGCTGCCGAGTAAAAGGCAGGTCAGTCCCGAACAATGACAAACATCCCGTTGAAAATACGAGGGCTAAATCGTTGATTTCGTGCTTGACAAAAAAACGACCTGGTGTAGTTTCGCTTATGGTGAGAGTGGAAATTCGCTGCGACTTCTGAGCGAACTTACCCGGGGGCGTCAGTGGTGACAAAGAGCGGTTCAGGGGGCAGGGCGAACGGATTCTGGCGGTTTCCCGTGCGGGCGGTTCTGCTCATGGGTTTGACCCTTGCCTGCCAACCGCTTCCAGGCTTCGGACAACCGCCGCAAGCCCCTCCTGGCGACGTAGTGGCCCGAGTGAACGGGGAGCCGATCACGGCGGCGCGGCTGGATGCCGCGATCAGGGGGCAGTTGGCTCAGTTGGAAGACCAGGAGCGCCGGCTCCGCCAGACCATGCTGCTCAAATGAATCGACAACCTCTTGCTGGAGCAGGCAGCCCGCAAGGAGAGCGCCAGCCTGGAGGACTACCTGCGGCGGCACGTGGAAGGCGTCGCTGTGTCCGATCAGGAGGTCGAGGAAGCCTATCAGCGGAGCCGGGACCGGTTTCTTGGGGCCTTGGCGCCCGAGGCCAAGTACCGCATTCGCCGCGACCTGGAGGACAACCGCCGGTCCGATACGTTGCGGCGCCTTCTGGAACGCCTGCGCCGGGACGTTGAGCTGGGGCGCAAGGCCGGCGTGGACGGCACGCCGGCGATCTTTGTCAACGGAAGGAGAATCGCCGATGTCGGGCAGCTTGAGGGAGCCATCCAGGAGGCTGTGCGGCAGCTTGGCCTGCCGGAATCTGGCGAGGCGCGGTAGGGAGGCGGGGGGTATTCCGTCCTTGGCGCTGCTGGCACTGGTGCTGCTGTGCGTGGTCCCGCTGCTCTCGGCGCGGGAGAAGGAAGTGCGGGCCCGCTGGGAGGAACTGGCGCCGCTGGTGGAGCGCCGCGACGTGGAAACGGTGCTTACCAACGGGGTCCACGTGCGCGGCCGGGCCGAGAAGGTGCTGCCCGATGCGCTGGAGGTGCGGGTGAAGAAGACCTCGGACGAGGCGGTGATTCCCAAGGGGCGGACCCGGATTCCGCGCGAACTGGTAACCGTGCTGACAGTCACCTGGAAGCAGGGCCCGGCCAGGTTCTTGCTGGCCCCGGTGGTCGGAGCTGGCGGTTTCGTGTTGCTCCTCTACCTCGGCGTGTTTCCGGACCCCGACAGTTATGGCTGGAAGGTCATCCCATACTGGGCCGCGGCGGGGTACGGCGTAGGCTGGGTCGGGTACAAGCTTGGCGCCGAGATCGACCTGAAGCGCCTCCGGATCGTCGTTGTCCGCGGCGCGCCAGCGGCCGACCACGGGTCGCCCGGCGCTGGGCAAGACGATGGACGAATCGAAATGGAAGGAGGAATCCCATGTTTGCACTAAGGACTTTGTCGGGAACAGTGCTGCTTTTGTTGGTTTGTAGCGTCAAGAACCTGCCGGCGCAAACCTGCTGGCTGTCGGTGGCCGGCTTGAATCAGAACAGGTTCGTGTGGGGGCCGGTGAACGTCGAGTGCGGGTGGGAGGGGAGCTGCTGGCATTCGCCGCCCTTTGGCAATTGGGGCGTAACGTCCAACTACGGCCAAAAGCAGGACGGCGATCAGTTCCAGGGCTGGAAACCAAAATGGAGCAAATTAACGTTTAGGTGGCAATTGCACTGGAATTCATGCACGTCGGGCTATCCGCCCCGAGTTGCGACTATTACAACTGGAACGCCTGCACTCAACAAAGGGATTTGTACAGCGTGAACGTCCACGGGACGAAATCCTTCGCCGTCCAGGAGAACTGTCCTCGGGACACGAACGGCGATGGCGTCTGCGACACCGGGGGGTGCAAGGACGTGTACACCTACGGCGAGTGGACGAACTGGATGACCCTGTACGAGCTGGATCCTGCTTTCCCGCCGTGGTGCGGGGGTGACGACTTGGTCGAGACGCTGTACTTCCCGACTACTTACGTCTATCTGAGCTGCAATGTGGGCTGGTGCAGCGCGGCGCAGACCGCCTGGCAGACGCCCACCTCGGGTTGGGTGACCTCCGCGCAGATGGCCATGCTGGTGAACTACGGTTCTATCAGGACAGCGTGAACTGCGAGTACCTCAGATTCTCCAACCCGCAGTACAACTGCGTTTGGTAGGCAGAGCCGTGGATTGAACGAGGGGAGGCTCTCATGTGGAAATCACGGTTGTGGTTTGGACGAGTGTTGGGCGTTTCACTGGCCGTGGCGCTGTTGTTGCCGTGGAACGCTGAAGCGAGCGCTGTGAAGCTGAGCGGCCGCATACGCGCCGCGGACGGAGCTGCGCTGGCCGGCCACGTGGAAGTGACCAGCGGCACGGGGCATGTGCGCGCGCAAAGCTACTGGACTGACAGCGAGGGCAGGTTCTCGATCGAGGCGCCGGCCCAACCCAGGCTGGTGGTGGTGGCCAAGGCCGACGGCCACATCTCGGCGGAACGGGAGGTCGCGCCGGCGTCGGGAGAAGCGGAGATCCGGCTGGACTTCACCCTGCTGGCCGCGGGCAGCGTCTCGGGGCGGGTGACGGATGAGAGCGGCCGGCCGGTGACCGGGGCTCAGGTGCGCCTGCACTACCCGGGCGAGGTCCGGCGGGTGGTCTATGAACAGGAAGCGGGGAATGTCCGGTCGGACGATTTCGGGCACTTCCAGTTGCCGTTCGTTGCCCAGGGCCGGGCCTTTGTGATCGAGGCGGCGAGCGAAGACCGGCTGCCGGGCTTCTCGGCTCCGCTGAGGTTGTCTGGAGCGGCGCTCGAGGGCGTGGCGGTTCGCCTGGCACAGACCGGGCAGAGGGTGCGCGCAAGGGTGGTTGGTCCCGGCGGGACGCCTGTGCCAGGGGCTATGGTGAGGTTGCAGGCCCTGGCCGAGGCCGAGGCGTTCACCGCCGAGCAGCGGCAATCCAGGACGTTCTGGGAAGCAGCCAACCGGCTGGCCCCCACCGGAGCGGACGGCACGGTGGAGTTCCGGGGAGTCCCAGCGGGCAGAGTCACCGTAGTGGCCGGCCGGCCCGGAGGGAAGCTCATTAGGCAGGAAGTCCTGGTGGAGCGGGGCCGGACTCTGGAACTGGTCATCGCAGTGCCGTAAGGTCGGCCTTTAGTCGGCAGGGCGAAGAGCACCCCTGCTCCTGGTTTGGCGTGGCGGCCGCGCGCGGCAGCCAAGTGTTGGTCCGTCTGTTGGGAGCCGTGTTTCAAGGTATCCTGTGCAGCCATCGTTTCGGCGGGTACTTGAAGTATCACTCCGGCAAGGCGTACTTTTGCTGGGCACACCTGAAACGCAACCTGCTGGGGATGGTGGAGTTCACCCCATCGAGCGCGGTGGAGCGATTCTGCCGCGAGGCGCTGGCCCAACATGCCCGGCTGTTCCGGCTGTGGCGCAAATGTGGCGGCGGCCGGATCGATCGGCGTCAACTGCTGCTGCGATCCATCCCCATTCCAAAACGGAGCTTCGCGTTGGCCGAGCAGCATTTGGATAGCCCTCACCGCCAGGGCTGCCATCTCGCCACGGCACTTTTCGGGCACCACGAGCGGCTCTTCGCCTTCCTCGAACACGCGGGGGTAGAACCCACCAACAACAGCGCCGAACGTGCTCTCCGCACCGGCGTGCAGTGGCGCAAAATCAGTTTCGGCAACCGCAGCCGCAACGGAGAGATCGCCACCGCGCGCTTGCTTACCGTCGCCGAGACCTGCAAACGGCAGCAACGCCACGTGTTGGGCTACCTCACTGAAGCAGTCCGATGCCATCGCCGTCAAGCCGCCGCCCCCTCTTTGCGCCAGCAGTAGCCCTGACCACCTGAACTGTTACTCTTGATTCTAACCATAGCCGGTAACTATGGCATGGTAATGAACTATACATTGAGGAGGGTTCATGTTGCAAGAGTTCAAAAAGTTCGCCATGAAAGGCAATGTTGTGGACTTGGCCGTGGCCGTAATCATCGGTGCTGCTTTCGGCAAGATCATCACGTCGCTGGTCAATGACGTGATTATGCCTCCCATCGGATTGCTGCTCGGCAACGTGGATTTCAGCAACCTGTTTTTGGATCTCAGAGGCGCTGGTCACGCCTCGTTGGCCGCCGCCAGGGAAGCCGGGGCGGCCACGATCAACTACGGTGTGTTTCTCAACACTGTGATCGATTTTCTGATTGTGGCATTCGCCATCTTCCTGCTTGTCCGGCAGGTCAACAAACTCACCGCAAAGCCCGAACCGGCGGCGGCTCCGACGTCGAAGGATTGCCCGTATTGCTGCGAGGCGATTCCCATCAAGGCTACCCGCTGCGGGCGGTGCACTTCGCAACTCACGGCCGCTTGACGCGCGTCGTAACGAAAAGGAAGGAGAGTTGTTCATGAGGAAACTGTTCGTGTGCCTTTTGGCGTGGTTGACATTGTGTTTCATGATCCAGCCGGCGTCGGCGGGCCAAGTGGTCCTGGTCAATGGAGATCGCCTCACCGGAGAGATAATCCGGCTGGATGAGAAGGGCCTCACCATCAAGTCAGAGCATGCAGGCGAGGTAACCATTCAGTGGAAATCGGTGGAGTCTTTCACCTCGGAGACCGCCCTGAACATCCTGCTGAAAGACGGCCAGAAACTCGTCGGACCGGTCGGCATCGAGGCGGGCCGGATGCAGGTGGCGACCGAGCGCGTCGGCCGCGTGGGACTCAACAAAGAAGCCATCGACATCATGCGTTCCCCGGCAGAGGAGACCGCCTATCAGGCAGAACTGGAGCGGCTGCGGAACCCGGGCTTGCTGGATCTGTGGAAAGGATTCGTTGACGTTGGACTGAGTTCCACGCAAGGCAACGCCGAAACCAGCACGTTCAACCTCGGCATGAATGCCGTGCGCAGCAGCAGCCGGGATAAGGTAAGCGTGTACTTCACGAGTTTGCGCGCCGCCTCCACAACCCGGGGGCTTTCGCTAACCACGGCCAACGCCACACGCGGCGGATTGAAATACAACCTGAACATCAACTCGCGCACCTCCGCCTTTGGGTTCACTGACCTGGAATACGACGAATTCCAAAGCCTGGACCTCCGCTTCGTGGCCGGCGGCGGTTTGGCCTACAAGGTGCTTAACACCGATATAACGACCTTGGATCTGTCCTTCGGCGGCGCCGGCAACAAGGAGTTCTTTTCGACCGGTCTGCGCCGAAGCTCGGGAGAGGTGCTGGTTGGTCAGGAGCTGACGCACCAGCTATTCGGCGGCCTCACGCAGCTACAGCAGTCATTGTTTTTCTTCCCGAATCTGAGCGAGACAGGGGAATACCGCATGAACTTCGACGTTGCGGCCATTACCCGCCTCAGTCGTTGGCTCTCATGGCAGATAACCGCCAGTGACCGGTTCCTGAGCAATCCCGTCACCGGACGAAAGAAGAACGACCTGCTGCTCACCACGGGTCTCCGCATCACCTTCGCGCGGTGAGAGCCGTCTCCCCGGACGGGCCGGTACCCGGATGCGCGGCGAAAAGCCGCGCGCCAGCGGCCACCACCTGTGGAGGCGGACCGGGCCGTGGAGGTTGGCAGAAGCAGGGCCGGCTATGGGCCGGCCCCGCGAGCGGGGCGCGGCCTAGAATTTCAGACGCAGGCCCAGCTGGATGAACCGCGGAAGGCTGGCGGATCTCGCGCTGCCGAAGCTGGCGTTGCTGAAGTTGGCGTCCACTTCCGCGAACCGGCGCCGGTTGAACGCGTTGATGAACTGCACGTAGAACTCCGTGGATACGGTCTCCGTCACAGGGGTGACTTTGATCACGGAGAGATCTTCCGCCAGGACATGGTGCACAAGCAGAGCGTGCGGTCTGCGGTCTGAGAATCCCGCTCTCAGCTTACTGCTTGATGATGGTTCCGTCGCGGCGGCGGATTTCGCCCCAACCGCCGTTTAGCCTTTGGCGTTCGCCCTGCTCGAAGCTGCCGAACGGATACTTGGCGGCCGCTTTCTCATCGATCTCGATGCCCCAACCGGGAGCCTCATTGGCATAGAAATAGCCGTTCTTCAGCGCGGGGCAGCCCAAGAAAACTTCGCGGTGCCGGTCCGAGAAAGCTGAGGATTCCAGCACGCCGAAGTTGTAACAGGCCAAGCTTAAGGCGATATTGCAGGCGTGCCCGACCGGGGAGACGTCGCCGGGACCGTGCCACGCCGTGCGGACGCCGAAGATCTCGCCCATGGCGGCAATCTTGCGGCAGGGCGTCAGCCCGCCTGCCTGCGAGGGGTGAATGCGGATGTAGTCGATGAGCCGTTCCGCTATGAGCGGCGTCCACTCGTGCGGGCTGTTGAAAAGCTCGCCCATGGCGAGCGGCGTCGAGCACTGCTGCCGGATCATGCGGAAGTACGCGATGTCCTCGGGCGAGACGGGATCCTCCAGGAAAAACAGCCGGAACCGCTCCACGTCCTTGCACAACTGCACCGCCTGAATAGGCGAGACGCGTTCATGAACGTCGTGCAGCAGTTCGATTTCTTCCCCGAGTTCCTGCCGCGCCGCTTCGAGCAACTTCAGCAGGCGGCGGATATAGTAGGCCGGCTCAAACACAGGCCCGTCGTGCAGCGCTGCCACGCGGTTCTCGCCGCGAGCGCTGCCGTAGCCCGCCATGCCGGGCACGCCAATTTGCACGCGGACATGCCGGAACCCTTGCGCCATGAGCCGCTTGGCGCTTTCAAGGACCTCGGGGATCTCGCGGCCGCTGGCGTGAGCGTAGCAATCCACCGCCTCGCGGCACTTGCCGCCGAGCAACTGGTAGACGGGCATCCCTGCCTGTCGCCCCTTGATGTCCCACAGCGCCATGTCCACTCCGCTGATGGCGTTGTTCAGCACGGGGCCGTTGCGCCAATAGGAGCTGTTGTAGCAGGCTTGCCAGGTATCGTCGATGCGGTCCGCCGGCTTACCGAGCAGGAAAGGCTTCAGGTAACGGTTGACGGCCTCTACCACCAGGTCCGCACGCTGTGTGAACGTCGCGCAGCCGTAACCGTACAATCCGTCCTGGTCCGTCACCACCTTCACGGCGATCAGCCGCAGGCCGGCCGGCGCGGTGGCTATCACGCTGATGTCCTTGATCCTGGGAGTTGGCAGGCCGCGCGTGGCGCGCTCGGCGCGTTCCTGCGCCGCTGCCAACCGCGGGCTGTTGACTCCGAACAGCGCTCCTCCGGCGGCGGCCTGAAACAGCGCCCTGCGGTTCATAACTTGCTGCTTTCCTTGCCCTCGATCATCCTCCGCAGATTCTCAATCTGGCGGTTGATGCGGCCTTCGCGGGCTGCCAGTGTGACGACATAGCCGGCCAGGATCACCCAAGCCGACAGAAAGCCATAGAACATGTAAGTCAGATTGCGTTCGTCCATTCGACCTCCTCCTTTTCTCAGAGAGCGTGTGCGTGCCGGCGCAGGGCGTCGATTTCCCGCTGCACGCGCTCCTGTCTCATGCGTACCGCCACCAACACAATGCACAGCAGCAGAAGCGCCAGCCAATTGAAATAGATCATGGACTCCATGGCGGGATCCAGGCCGCCTTCCGCTCCTCGGATGCTCAACACGGCTCCCGGATGCTGCGTGCGCCACCAGTCAATGGACTTCCAGGTAATCAGCACCGAGGCGAAAGCGAAAATGCACAACACCGCGGCGTTCTTGGCGCGCTCGGAAGGATCGTCGATCGCGCGGCGCAGCATGAGATAGCCGGCGTAGATTAGCCAGGTAATGAGCGCCCAGGTCAGCCGGGCGTCCCAAGTCCACCAGATGCCCCAGATGATACGCGCCCAGATCATGCCCGTCACCAGGTTCACCGCCGCGAACGCCAGCCCGACTTCGGTGGCCGACAACGCCAAATCATCGGCGCGCTGTGATTTTCTCACCAGGTAGACGACGCTCGAAATTAGCGCCGTCAGATAACAAAGGGCTGCCGTGAAGAACGCCGGGAGATGGAAGAAGATGATCCGGTAAATGGCGCCCTGATCTTTTTCATCCGGCAATCCCAGCAGGATTACATAGAGGTTTCTGACCAGCAGCACGGCCGCCAGCGCGCCCAGAACGTAGAGAATCTTGGTACCCACGCCTCTCTCCTCAACTGACTAAGACGACTTCTATCAGAGCCAAGGCCAGTGCGGTGAAGATGATATCAAAACCGATCAGCAACCGTAGCCAGAGCCACAGATCAGCGCTCAGCGGCTGTCCCGCGATCAGGTGCGTGGTCAATTCCATCGCCGCCATGAGCGCCGGTATCATCATGGGATACACCAGCACCGGAAGCATCAGTTCGCGCAGCCGCAGGTTCACGGTGAGCGCGCTGAACGTGGTGCCGATGACCGTCAGCCCCCAGGTGGCCAGCGCCAGTACCAGCAACAGGTTCCAGAACTGAGCCGTCCAATTGACGTTATAAAAAATGCCGAACACGGGAAGGCAGAGCAGTTCCAGGGCCATCAGCAGGATGAAGTTCGCCAGCGCCTTGCCGAGAAACAGCGCTGCGCCCGAAACGGGCGAGGCGACCAGCGCTTCCAGACAGTCGTTGGGCAATTCCCGGGCGAAGCTGCGGTTGAGCACCAGCACGCCCGCGAAGGCGAACACGAGCCACAGCAAGCCGCCGGAGATCTCGCGAGTGTGCTCAGAAGAAGGGTCAAAGGCAAAACTGAACAGAAGAAGGATGACCAGCGCGAATGAAAGGGAAGCATTGAGCGCTTCCTTGCTGCGCATTTCCAGGCGCAGATCTTTGACAGTGATGGAGAGGCTTTGCCGGAAAAACTCTGTCATGAATCGCCGTAGTTCTTGTAAAGCCAGTTCGGATCGCTCAACATCTCAGCCGTTCTCAAACCCGCATAAGCCAGCCGCCCGCGATTGATCAGAACGGCGTGCGTGGCCAGTTCCATCGCTTCACGAATCTGGTGCGTGGACATCAGCACGGTACAGCCACGGTTCAGTTCCCGCCGCAGCAGATTCTGAAGAACCGCCATGGCGCGGTCGTCCAGAGCGGTGAACGGCTCATCCAATAGCAGCACGTCCGGAGTGTGGATGAACGCTCTGGCTATCGCCAACCGCTGGCGCATGCCGCGCGAAAACTCCCTCACCAGACCGTCGCTCACGTGCTTCAGCCCGGTCAGTTCCAGCCATTCCTGCGCCGAGCGGTCCGGGTGGGGCAATCCATAGAGGCGCGCGAACAGGCGCAGATTCTCTATAGCCGACAATTCGTCGTAGATAGCAATGCCGTGTCCCAGGATGCCGATGCGCCGGCGCGTGTCCGGATGGCGTATATCACCGCCCAGGATGCGGACGTCCCCCCGCGTGGCCTTGGAAAGCCCGGCCAGAATGCGCAGCAGAGTGGTCTTGCCGGCGCCATTCCGGCCAAGCACGGCGTGGCAAGCCCCTGACTCAACCTCGAAATTGATATCGCGCAGGGCAGGATAGTCTCCGAAGAACTTCCACAGCCCGTTCGCCGTGACGACGTTCATCCGCGCGGTCCGGCAGGCTTCGAGCCCTGTCCTCCCGCGTGCAGCTTCTGCGCCCCAGCCAGCGCCAGGAAACCCACCAGAAGAATCAGCAGGGTAAGGCCCAGGATCCAGTACAGGCGATTGTAAAGATGCGGGCGGATGGGGCGCATGCCCCGGCCGGTTTCCGCTTCTTCCTCGTGGCTGTGGTCGTCCGAGCGGAGGGTCCCTTCGCCCCGGATTTCCAGGCTGAAGGCGGGCCCCTTCACCTCGTAAACACTGGCCATCATCGTGGGCTCCTGCCCGATTTGAGTCAGCGCATCGCTCGTCAACGTCACGCCGGAGGGCGCCACGACGCGCAGTTGCCCCGAATGCAGGATACGGCTCGCGAAGGCGGTGGCCTCCGTCCTAGGGACGGTGTAGACGAGGTTGAAGCGCGTTTCCCCGGGCCGGATTGGATAATCGACCATGTAGACGCTGTCTTGTCCCGTCTTCTCGAGCGGCCGCTCTAGCGGCATGCCTTGTGTGGTTTGGGCGGAAATGATGAGGTCCTCGCCCGCTTCTTTGGGAACGAACAGGCGCAGCGTGCCGCTGCCAGGATCGTTATACGTGGTCTTGCCGGAATTGAGCACCGCCAGCGTTTCGGTGACCTGCACGATGCTCCCGGTGGGCTCGAACAGGATCATGTGCTGCGAAACCTTGGTCTGCGCTCCGCTCCGGCCCACGTCGTAAATCTCCATCCTTATTCCCTGCGCCGGAGCGCCCTGAGGCATCATGTGGCTGTAAGTGACGCCCTGATGGACCACCTGAAGAAGGTGATTGCCGGGCGCAGGAGCATCAAAGCGGAAAGCGCCGCCGGCGTCCGTTCTGGCGGCGCCGGCCTGTTCCTTGCCGGTCGTGGTCAACCTCTGCAGGGTCACTTCGACTCCGGCCTGCGGCTGGCCTGTGCTGAGATTCGTCACCACTCCCTCGATGGCGGCAAGCCCAGGCAGCGCGCACAGCAGCCCGAGCATAAACACTGAGGCCGGTTTCATGCCTCCACTCCCTTCATGGACTTCCCGCACTCCCCGCAGAACTTCAGCGGCTGCGGGAAACGGGCTCCGCAATGCGGGCAGGTTAGCCCGTCCGCCGGCTCGTTCGCCGGTTGCGGAGCCGGCTTGGCTACGGCCGCCGGCTGAGGCTTGCCCAAAACCTGGTCGAGTTCCGCCATCACCACGGCCAATTCCTGCTGGAGCCCTCCCTTGATCTGCTCGTAGTCTTCGTCGGAGAGCTTCCCTACGCGGTACTCAAACTGGAGGTCCCGGAGGCTCTCATACAGGCGCGCCTTTCTCGCTTCGAGATGGCAGCCCGGGGCGGGATCGGGAACGGGCATGAGGTCCTTTCGCCGCACCAGCAGCGTATAGACGATAGCGCCCACTGTCAGCAATGCAGCTATTGCGATTGTCATCCGTCGAGTGTGGAAAGATCCTTGTTAATTTGCTGCTGGTACTTGTCCAGCAAAGCCTGATTGGCGGGAACTGCCGCCGGGGCGGATTTCGCCAGGAACCGCCTGATGAACCACCAGATGGCCAGCAGGCCACCCAGGATGGCAACGAAGGGCATGATCCAACCCAGGATGTTGAACCCCTCCGCCGGCGGCACCGCCAAAGCATGGATGCCCCGTTCGGCCACAAACGAGTCGATAATCTCCTGGTCGGACTTGCCTTCGCCGAGCATGCGGGCGATCTTCTCCCGCGCCGGCAGCGCGTAACCGCAGTGCAGCATCTGGCAATCGGCTACCGTGTTGCGGCAGGTGCCGCACAGGCAGGCCAGATGCTGACCCACCCGCCGTATCTCCGGCGCCGCCAACTCCGAGGCGCTCTGAGCCAGGCAGAGGGCTGCCAACAGCAGCCCCAGGATGCTATTCCTGAGCCGGTGCATGTTGTTCCACCACTCCCATCATTTCGGTGCGCGCCACCTGGAAGCGGACTTTGTTGGGCACCAGGCAAACCAGAGTGCCGAAAACCAGTACCACAAAACCTATCCAAATCCAGGTGACCAACGGGAAGACATAGGCTTGGATGACTGCTTTTTGATTGTCATCCGACATGCCGGCGAAGTTGAGGTACAAATCCTCATTCAGCCTTCGGCGTATGGCTACTTCTGAAGTGTTCTGCCGGCTCGCCGAGTAAAAACGGCGCTCGGGCTCCAGTTTGCCGGCGGGCTTGCCTCCCACGGAGATGTCGACCACGGCGTGGTGCCAGCTGTAGTTCGGATTCTCGCCTTCCCGCAGTTCACTCACTTTCAATTCATAGCGGCCCAGGTGAAATGTGTCGCCCGTGTTCACTTCCACGGTCGTGTCCTTGTTGAAAGCAGCGCCCGTAAAGCCGACAAACATGAGGACCACGCCCATGTGCACGAGATAGCCGCCGTAACGGCGCGTGTTACGGTGCGTCAACTCCACCATGGCGGCCAGCAGGTTCTGGTTGGTCCTGCTCCGGATCACCCGCGCCCCCTTCCAGAATTCGCTGACGATGGTCCAGGCTACGAAGACGCACAGCCCCAGCGACATCAGCGCGTACGGATGGCGCACGCCAAGAGCCAGGAGCGCCAGCGCCACGGCGAGACCCGCGGAAGCCGGCCACAAGAAAGCCCGTCTCAGGCTGTCGAGCGAGCTGCGCCGCCAGGCGATGAGAGGACCCACGCCGGTCAAAAACAGAAGAAACAGTCCGATGGGCACATTGACGCGGTTGAAAAAAGGCGCGTCGACGCTGATCTTCTCGCCGGTCACCGCTTCCGAAATGACCGGGAACAGAGTCCCCCACAGGATGGCGAAGCAGCTGCCCAGCAGGATGAGGTTGTTGAACAAGAAACTCGATTCCCGGGAGATGACGCTCTCCAGGTTCGACTCGCTTTTCAGGTAGTCCAGGCGGTTGAGAATCAGCAGGCTGGTGGAGAGCAGGATAAATGCCAGGAAGACGACGAAGTACGTGCCAATCGGGGATTGAGCAAAGGCATGCACTGAACTGACCACGCCGGACCGGGTCAGGAAGGTTCCGAAGATGCAGAGGAAGAACGTGGCCGAGATCAGCACCACGTTCCAGACCTTCATCATGCCCTTCTTCTCCTGCATCATCACCGAGTGCAGAAAAGCAGTGGCGGTAATCCAGGGCAAAAGCGAAGCGTTTTCAACCGGATCCCAGCCCCAGTAGCCGCCCCACCCAAGCACGGCGTACGCCCAGCCGGCGCCGAGCATGATCCCGATGGTCTGAAACAGCCAGGTCACCAGCGTCCAGCGCCGCGTGGTGCGAATCCATTCGTCGCCGGGCTGCCTCGTGATCAGCGAACCCATGGCGAAAGCGAACGGCACGATGAAGCCCACATAGCCCATGTACAGAGTTGGCGGGTGGACAGCCATGGCCCAGTACTGCAACAAGGGGTTCAGTCCGCGCCCGTCTTCCGCCGCCATGACCTCGCGCCCCACCGCGAGCACATCGAACGGGCTGAGTGGAAACGCAATCAGGAGCAGGAAGAACGCCTGCGTCACCATCAGGATGGAGGTGACATAGGGCATCATTTGGATGAACTTGTGGCGGTTGGTAAACAGCACCACGGCTGCATAAGCGGAAAGCATCCACGCCCACAGCAGGAGCGAACCCTCCTGCCCGCCCCACCATGCCGCGAACTTGTAGAGCACCGGCATTTCCCGGTTGCTGTGCGAAACCACATAAGCCAGGCGGAAGTCGCTGTTCAGCAGGGCATAGATCAGCAGGGAGGAGGCGAACGTAAGGAGCCAAAAAATGGCGTACACGGCCCGGCGGCCGCTGGCCACCAGGTAATCGTTGCGCTTCCAGCGTCCCGCCAGGGAGGCCGCCACGGAATAAAGGGATAGGCAGAATGCCAGGAGAATAGCAAGCGCGCCCAGATTTTCCATATTTCTTTAGGATTACAATGCAGCCGATTTGCCGCCCGGATGAGTCTGGCCGGGCTTGGCTTCATATTTCGACGCGCATTTGGCCTGAATCTTGGTGGCCCGGAAGACACCGTCTTCGCCCAACCGTCCGTCGGCCACGGCCTGTGCCCCGTCACGGAAGGTATCCGGCAAAGGCTCGGCACTGTCATAGACCACCCGGAGTTTGAGATCATCCTGGTGCATTACGAACGTCACTTTGCGCCCTTGCCTCAGGATGGAACCCTCCGCCACGTCTCCCGCCACGCGAAGCCGCTTGGAATGCGCGTCCGCACCCATCTGGCTTAATTCGGCCACGGTCTTGTAGTAGGTTTTTGTCTCGCTAATACCGCCCGCCGCCAGCCAAATCAAAGTCCCCACTATGGCCACGATGAGTACGCCGAACTTCATATATGGTTTCATGGTTTCCTCTAAGGCGTGATGCTAATCCCAGTATAACCCGCTTCAGCGGGAGGTTCGGCCCCGGGGTGTTCACGCTACACTGGGATTGCATGTCCGCCGGATTGGCAAAGCCGGCCTCGGTGGCCGCCATTTCCCAGGAACCAGGGGTACGCGAGGCCCTCGACTGGATTCGGCAGTCAAAATCCTGGATCAACCTACGGCACCTCGAAGTGTGCCGTGTCCCGGCGCCCACCTTTCAAGAGCAGGCGCGCGCTGAGTGGATGGCCGAACAATTCCGCGCCATGGGCCTTACGGCGCGCATTGACCGGGCCGGCAATGTTCTGGCCTGGCCGTATGGCGAACACGCGGGCGACTGCGTTGCTCTCACGGCGCACCTTGACACGGTGTTAGCGCCTCGCCTGCCGGAGGACGTGACGCTGGGGCCTGACGGTCGCTTTTGCGGACCCGGCGTGGCCGACAACGGCTGCGGTCTGGCGGCCTTGCTGGCGATAGGAAAGGCACTCTCCGCCGCGCCGCCCATCGAAACGATGGAAGCCTACCCCGTCCTCATCGCCAACGTAGGCGAGGAGGGTGAAGGCAACCTCAGCGGCATGCGCTACCTGTGCCGTCCCGGCGGAGCAGCCGATGCCATCCGTGCTTTCCTCATTCTGGACGGCCCGGCCACGGACCGTATCACGAGCCGCGCCTTGGCCAGCCGCCGCTTTGAAATCAGTCTGGCGGGTCCGGGCGGCCACAGTTGGAGCGATTTCGGCATCGTGAACCCGGTACATGCCCTCAGCCGCTTAATCACCCTGTTTACCGACAACGGCTTCGCGGGCTTCCCGTCAGCGGACGCAGCCGGCCGCAACCCCCGCTGTTCCTATAACTTCGGGACGCTGGAAGGAGGCCTGAGCGTCAATTCCATCCCGGCTACGGCGCGGACCAAGCTGGATCTCCGTTCCGAAGAACAATCTGCCCTCGATCAGATGTCCGAACGCCTGATGACCGCGGTGGAGAAAGCCCTGGAAATGGAGAACGGGCGCGCCACCGGCAGCCGCCTCACCGCCAAGGTCCGGGAAATCGGATCGAGACCGGGGGGTGGTCTTTCGAAGGACGCGCCTTTGCTTACATACGTGCGGGCCGTCGATACGCATCTCGGCATCCGCGCCAGACTGGACTGCGCTTCCACCGACGCCAACATCCCGCTTTCGCTGGGTCTGCCCGCGGTTGCCATCGGCGCCGGCGGACAGGGCGGCGGATCCCACACCCCCGCTGAGTGGTATGACCCGGAGGGCCGTGAGTTGGGAATCGAGCGCGCGTTCCTGGTACTGTGCATGCTGATGCGGACCGCCGGCTCCGGCTAAGAATGCCCGCACTCTCCCGGCAACACTGGCGCGCCGAAGCTGCTCTGGTTGGCGTGACCTTCATCTGGGGCGCCACCTTCGTGCTGGTAAAGACCGCACTCGAAGAGATCTCCACCATCCTGTTTCTGGCCCTGCGCTTCAGCATCGCGAGTGTGGCGCTCGGCGCCGTGTATCGCGGGCGGCTCTCATCCTGGCCGCGGCAGTCGTCTGCGGTATTTGTGGGCGGGAGTTTGGCGGGGTCCTGTCTGTTCGCGGCTTATGTATTCCAAACACAGGGCTTAAGGCTGACCACGCCTTCCAAGTCAGCTTTTCTGACGGGATTGGCAATTGTGCTGGTGCCGCTGTTGGGAGCACTGCTGCGCCGCATCCCGCCCAGTCTGCCCGAGTGCCTCGGCGTGGCTGTAGCCACAGTGGGGATGGGCCTGATGACGCTCGAGAGCGGCAGCCTGGAGGTGAACCCTGGTGACATGCTCACCGTGGTAGGCGCTTTCCTGTTCGCGCTGCACATTCTCATCGTGGGCCATTACTCGCCGCGCACCGGCTTTGAGGCGCTCAGCCTGACGCAGATACCGGTGGCCGCAGTGCTGGCCCTGGGTAGCTTCTTCTGGGTGGAGCCCGTCGAGGTGAGATGGTCCGCAACCCTGCTGGGGGCATTGGTTGTCACGGGCTTGCTTGCGACGGCCATGGCGTTCACCGTGCAGGCCTGGGCGCAGCAACACACCACTCCCACGCGAACCGCGGTGATTTTCGCCTTGGAACCGATTTTCGCGTGGGCAACGTCATATGTGGTAGCTGGAGAAGTCCTGTCGCTGAAGGCTGCTTTGGGAGCGGCGCTTATCCTGGCGGGCGTGCTGGCGGTGGAATTGAAACCTTCGGGGGCGGTCCCGCGTCCAGAATGAACAGGAACAACGGAATAAATTTCCTATAATGAAGCATAGACGTCCCTGGCGGATGCAGGGCAAAGGGAGAGATTTGTCCAAGCTTGCGCGGCTGGTTCCGCAGAGTCAACGCGAAAAGCACCTCAACCTGGACGAACAAACCCGGGCCACTGCTGCTGCGGGGCGGCAAACCTTAAGGAGGTAGGCGGTTTATGGGCTTTTGGGCCAAACTGAAGCAACACAAATCAGTCTCTGTCGTCCTGTTGCTGGCGACCCTTTCGATAGGCATCTTGATCGGCACAGTGGTCAACTGGGGGGTCAGTGCAGGTAAGGCGCAGATGGCGACCGATGCCACGCCGCTTGTCATCCCTGACCCGGTACAGTTGTCCAATCAGTTCACCAAACTGGCTAAGCAATTGGAGCCCGCCGTGGTGAACATCACTTCAGAGTATGATCCGCGCCCGCAGCAGAACACGCGCGGTCGCCGCGTGCAACCACCACAGGAGGATGACGAAGCCATGGACTTCTGGCGCCGGTTCTTCGGCGGAAGTCCTTTTGGGGACGCTCCCCCGCGGTCCTTCCGTAGCACCAGAGGCGGAACCGGATTCCTGGTTGATTCAAAGGGCTACATCATTACCAATCACCATGTCGTGGATGGCGCCACTCAAGTCAAGGTCAGGCTTTCCGGCGACACCACCGAACACAAAGCCACCGTGGTCGGTTTCGACGTCGAAACGGACCTTGCCGTTATCAAGATCGAAGGAAAGAAACCCCTGCCTGCGGTGAAGATAGGCAACTCTGAAGGAGTTCAAGTGGGAGATTGGGCCATCGCCATCGGGTCGCCTTTCGGGTTGGAGGCCACGGTTACCGCTGGAATCATCAGCGCCAAGGGCCGTGACATTCCCGGAGGTCAGCAGTTCCAGCGCTTTATCCAGACAGACGCAGCGATCAACCCCGGAAACAGCGGCGGTCCCTTGCTGAACATCAATGGCGAAGTAGTGGGCGTCAACACCGCCATCTTTACGGCTTCCGGCGGCTACCAGGGAGTAGGCTTTGCGCTGCCCATCAACACGGCGGTCAAGGTCTACAACATGCTGGTGCAGAGCGGCAGAGTGACGCGCGGCTCCATCGGCATCACCTTCAACCGAAATCAGAGCAAGGAACTGTTGCAGGCCGCAGGTGTGGATCATGGGGTCCTGGTAACAGAAGTCACCGCCGGAGGGCCCTCGGATAAGGCTGGACTCAAGGTGGAGGACGTGATCCTGGCCATCAATGCCAAGCCCGTCAAGGACGGCGATGAGTTGGTGAACCGCATTGCCGACACGCCTGTAGGCACCGAGGTGAAACTCACCATCGACCGTGCGGGCAAGAGGATGGAACTGCCCGTTACCATCCGCGCCCGGCACGAAGTTTTCGCGGGCGACGCCAGGTTCAGCCGCGAACGCGACCAGGAGCAACCCTCAAGGGGCGAAGGGACCGAGGCCAAGTTCGGGATCTATGTTCGCTCTATCACTCCGCGGGATCGCGAAGAAATGGGCATCACGCTGGACAACGGCGGCGTCCTGGTGACTCGGGTCGAGCAGGGTTCTTTCGCGGAAGAGATCGGCTTGCGCGAGAGGGACTTGATCGTATCGGTCAACCGGCAGCCAGTTGCTTCCGTGGATGATCTGAGGAAGGTGCAGTCCGGGTTGAAACAGGGCGACCCGGTGGCTTTCAGAGTCATGCGGGCGGATCCGACGGCTGTGCGCGGCACGGCCAGAACGCCGCAGTGGTTCGTCCTCTATCTGTCCGGGACGATCCAGACACCTTAGCATTACCGGTCGGCAGAACCCGGGCGGCCATGCCGCCCGGGTTTGCTTTGTTAGACTAAGGTCTTGCGAGCAACATTCACAGGAATCCCAATCGGCCTTTTGGCCCTGGTGAGCCTGACCGTGGCGGCTCCGTCCTGGACGCAGCAGCCGTCCAAACAAAGTTCCTCTCCAAAGCCGGCGGCCAAAGCGCAGCCTCCCAAGAAAGCGGCGGCCAAAAGTTCCGCGCCTGCGCCTAAAGCTTCGTCCGGCAGCACGTCTTCCAAGAAGACCACGGCGTCGAAAGCTTCACCGCGACGAAAGACAACTGCCCGCACTAAACGCCGCGCGCCTGCGCCGCGCCGGGCGCCTGCCGGTCAGCGAGTGCCCGCGGCGGACCGTTATCAGGAAATCCAGCGGGCGTTGGCTGACCGTGGCTACCTGGGCGGGCCTGCGGATGGGAATTGGGGCGCCGACTCGGTGGCCGCCCTGAAGCGGTTTCAGGAAGACCAGCAACTAACGGCTCACGGCAAGATCGACGCGCTCTCGCTTATCGCCTTGGGCCTGGGCCCGAAGCGCGGTAACGGCAACACCTCCGCAGCGATTGCACCGCCATGACCATTGGCGTTCCTAAGGAAGTCAAAGACCGTGAAACCAGAGTAGGCCTGGTGCCGAGCGGCGTCAGCGCCCTGGTGGAAGCCGGCCACGAAGTTCTCGTCGAGACTCAAGCCGGCGCCGGCAGCAGCATCCCGGACGAGGAGTACATAGAGGCCGGGGCGCGCATTGGTGATACCGCCGCGGAAGTTTGGGCGGGCGCGGGAATTGTCATCAAGGTCAAGGAACCGCAGCCCTCCGAATACGACTTGCTTCGTCCGGGGCTGGTCCTTTTCACCTACCTTCACCTGGCGCCATTGCCGGAACTGACACAGCGGCTGCTGGAGGCCAAAGTCAGCGGCGTGGCGTACGAGACCATCACGGAACCGGATGGCTCGCTGCCTCTGCTGACGCCGATGAGCGAGGTCGCCGGCAGGCTCAGCGCACAGATCGGAGCTTATTACCTGGAGGCTCCCAACGGCGGAAGGGGCGTGCTGCTGGGGGGCGTCCCCGGTGTGGGACCGGCCAACGTTGTCATCCTGGGCGGAGGCGTCGTCGGCCTCAACGCGGCGAAGGTGGCTCGCGGGCTGGGCGGTCACGTCATCGTCATTGACCGTAACCTGGACCGGCTGCGGCAAATCGACGACATCTTCAACGGAGAGGTCGTGACGCTGGCTTCGAACATCGGATCGCTGCGCGATTCCATTCGTCAGGCGGACCTGGTCATCGGGGCGGTCCTCATCCCGGGCGCATCGGCCCCTAAGCTCGTGCGCAGGGACCTCGTCGCGCAGATGAAGAACGGCGCCGTGGTCGTGGACGTCTCGATCGACCAAGGCGGGTGCATAGAGACCTCTCGTCCCACCACGCATACGGAACCGGTGTACTTCGTGGACGGAGTACTGCACTACTGCGTCTCCAACATGCCCGCCGCTGTGCCGCACACTTCAACCATGGCGCTCACCAACGCCACGCTGCCCTACCTGGTCGAACTGGCGGACAAGGGTCTGGAGCAGGCCTGCCAGGACGATCCGGGAATCTCCGCCGGAGTCAACACTTACCAGGGGCACGTCACCTGCGAGGGAGTGGCCGAGTCGCAGAATCTGCCTTATAGTGACCTCCCCGCCTTGTTCTGAGGCGGACTACACTTGAGCATGAACTCATGAGCAGCCAACCGGAACGAACCGGCATCGGCGTGTTCGGCCATGAGCTGCCAAAAAGTGAGACCTGACCTCTTGTTTATCATCATTCGATCAAAGGGGATCAACAACATGAATTTCAGGCTCGTATCCGCCTTCCTTCTTCCGTTTCTCTTCTTTGGCAACGGCGCCATCGCCCAGAAGCTGACGCCTGACATTCCCTACGTGGAAAACGGTCACAAACGCCACGTCCTCGACATCTACACGCCGGAAGAACCGGCCGGGAAGAGCTTGCCCGTGATGTTCTGGATCCACGGTGGCGGGTGGCAGGTTGGGGACAAGAGCGATGTGGCACTGAAGCCCAAGGCGCTGACCGAGCGAGGGTTTGTCTTTGTCTCGACGAACTATCGGCTTTTGCCGGAAGTGGGCATGGACGAGCTGATCGGTGACGTCGCCAGATCCCTGGGCTGGGTGCACAGGAACATCGCCAGGCATGGCGGCGATCGCACGCGGATCTTCGTGGGCGGACATTCAGCCGGCGCTCAGTTGGCGGCGTTGATCTGCGTCGATGATCGATACCTGAAGAAAGAAGGCGTGCCGTTCGATGTCCTCAAAGGCTGCGTCCCAGTGGACGGCGATACTTACGATATTCCCAAGATCATCATGACGGCGGAGCACCGGCAGGCGCTCTACGGCGGCAAGATGTTCACCTTTGGCCACCGCCAGAAGTTTGGAAACGACCCGGAGAAGCACATTGATTTTTCGGCCGTGACGCATGTGGCGAAGGGCAAAGGGATACCGCCGTTTTTCATCCTGTATTTTCCCGGAAATCCGGACACGCGAGCCCAGGCGCAGCGTCTTGAGAGCGTGCTGAAGGCAGCTGAGATCCCGGCCAGTTCATATGGCAAGAATGACAGCAACCACAGCCGCTTGAATGACGACCTCGGCAGAGCCGACGATCCGGCGACGCAGGAATTCTACAAGTTTCTGGATCCGTTAGCCGGACGAAGTGGAAGCGCCGGCGGGAAGCGCTAAGTTGACCGCCGGTGACGCGGCCGCGGACGACCGCTTCGGCACGGCGGTCTTCCATTGTGAGCGCTATCCTGGCTACACGTGCATCCCGGCTTCTTCCGGGATTTGCGCCCACTGGGGCAAACTCGCTATCGCACCATCCTGCTCAGGTTCCTGAAAACGATGGACCGACGGTCCTCCGTTCGGGCCAACGGGGAATAGTAATACCCGAGAGTCAGTTGCACTCTCACTGGGATTCCTGCCGGGATGGAAAACTGAAACGTTTCCCTTCTATGTTCACCAGGCGCCAGACGGGTATCGGAAACCACTTTGGAGCCTTTCATGGTGACCTGATGCTCCCGGTCCAGAACTCTGCCGCTCTCATCGGCTACCGTGCGCCGATAGGCGCGCTGTTGCTGCTGGCGCTGCCCCGTAAAGGGGATGGCCGCCACGTCCAGAGTCAGCTGCCGCAGCGGAGAACCGGTCGGCACGAAGTGGCCCGCCGTCCGGTTGCTGATGTCTACGTCGACAAACACCGTTCCGGCTTTCCGCGTCGCCGAGAAGTCCACGCGAATCGCCTTGTTCAGCTGTTCGGCGCTGCGGCTGCCGGGCATCTGGTGAAGGTTGACCTTGTCCGTAGCTGGCTTCTTGATCAAGGGATCCATCACGTCACCGGTGACGTAATACATGTGGCAGTCCTGGCATTGTTTGCCGGCCTTCGCCGCAGGACTGGCTTTCCACTCCGAATAGGTGGTCAGGACAGCGAAACCGAGCGTGTTCTTGTATTCGTGGCAGGTGGCGCAAAGCAGGGAACTGGAGTGAACGTCAGAGTAGACTGAGCTGTGGGCCGGCGAGGTGGCGCCTTTGCGAGTGCCTGCCTTGGCGCGCGTGATTTCAAGCTTCGCGCTCACGTTGGGACCTGCTGACGAGACCTCGCGAACCGAGTGGCAGAAATCGCAGGTCACGCCTTCCCAACTCACTTTCTTCTGCAGTGTCAGGTCATTGCCGTGGACCGCCAGAGGCGCGTGGCACTTCAGGCAGACCGCGCGGGCGCCCGGACCGGACGCGGCTTCGGCCAGGGCCAGCGCATCCTGAAACAGCCTGTCCTCCATGGCTCGCGAGTGAGCCGATTCTTTCCAAGCCTGGTGAATGCTGCGGTGGCAAGCCCCGCAGAGCTCCGCGCTGCTGACGGTATTCGGCTCACCGGCCGCGGCAACAACCGCGGGCAGCAGGGCCAACACCATAGCGGAGGTATGCATGGCGCTTCCTCAGGCGCCTGACGCGGCGCCTGGTTTCTTTCCTTCAATCCTGCGTATCGCCAGCCAAAGGCCTGCCATGGTCACGATGATCGTTATCAGGGAGAGACCCAAACCGATCCTGCGGTAGTTCCTCTCGCGCATGGCAGACTCACCGGCGCGATACGTTTCCGCGGCGATCTCCAGGCCGTTCTTTACGGGTTCGCCCAGTTGCGTGAGATCGAAAGTGTGGACGGCTACCCGCGCCTTGATGGCTTCCTCGCGGCCTTCCATCAGGCGCAACTCCGCTTCACTCACTTCCATACCGGAACGGCGAGCGCGCGTGAGGATGTCTTCAGACCGCTGCAATTGAGCATCCAGACCGCGGATGGCATCGGCGAGTTGGCGGGCCACCTTGCCCCCAGCCGAAGTCTCTTCGTGGCACTGCGCGCAGACAGAACGCTCTCCCACCAACAGATCCGGCGAAGGCTTCAACACCTTATGATCGCCGTGGCAGGCGGAGCAGCCGCCGGCGCCCATCGACTCGAAGATTTCGCGGTGATGACTCTTGCTGAAAAGGTTCTGCATCAGGACATGGCAACTTCCGCAAACGGCCGCTACTGAGGCCACTTCGGGCGGCGTCGCGCCGTGATTGCCGTGGCAGGACGCGCAACCCGGCGCGGACAGGTCGCCGCGCTCGGACAACGCCTTCCAGTGGACACTTCCGCGGAACTCCTCCAACTGCGTGGCGGGCAGCTTGTAGCGGGCCATCAGCCCGGCGTCGGTGTGACAACGGGCGCAGGTTTCAGGCAGTTTCAAAGGGTGGACCGGGGAGTTGGCATGCTTGCCGGGAATAATGCCGTGTGCACCGTGGCAGTCGGTACACTGTGCCACGTTCGTGTCACCCTTGGCCAACTGCTTGCCGTGCACGCTGGTGCGGTACTGCGCTAACTGGTCCACGCGTTGGCGCGGATTGAACTTGTGCATGTAGTCAGCGTGGCTGTGGCAACGGGCGCACATTTCGGGAATCGCCGTGCGGGCGAACTTGCCCCGGAATCCGCGGGCACGACTCTTCGAGGCGGTCGGGTCGTCCGTGGTGGGATCCCCTCCGTGACAGTCCACGCAGGCCAACCCGCGCTCAGCATGGATGTCATTGGCAAAGGCCTTGGCAGGTTGTCCCAAGCGGTCGGGCAGAACTGCATGGCAGTCGAGGCAGGAGTTTTGTGCCAGCACGGGAAGAGCGGCGAGCAAAAGCACGATGGCAGCTTTCATCCCCAGTACCCCAGCAGTGTGAACGTTGACAGATAAGCCAGAAGAGCGACGCCGGAGCCTGTCACCAGGCGAGTCCGGAGTCGCCCGGTCCGCGATGTCGCCCAAAACGGGAGGAAGACCCACCAGACGGCCAGCAAACCGAAACCAGCCAATCCGAGTGCTTCACCCTCTATCCGCCAAATTTTGCTCGGAATGAGCTTCAGCGTATGAAACGGCGCCATGAAGTACCATTCCGGACGGATGCCTGCGGGCGCGGAGGCAAAAGGATCCGCCTTCTCTCCCAGTTCCCAGGGAAACAAAGCCGCCAATACACCCAGCGCCCCCAGAGCCGCATACCAAGCCATCAGTTCCCTAAGGAAGAAGTTGGGGAAGAAGGGCATTTGCGGAACCTTGTCCAACCCGCCCTGGTAGGCGCGCTCGACCTTCGGCGGAGTACTGATCCCGAACTTCTGGACCAAGCCCAGATGGACGAGCAAAAAAACGGTCATCAAACCCGGCAATACTGCGACGTGAAAGCCGAAGAACCGCGTCAGGGTTGCGCCGCCGACGACGTCGCCGCCCACCAGGAAGCGCGACAGCGCGGGGCCAATCCAGGGCACGCTGCCAGCCACGTCCGTGCCCACCTGAGTGGCGAAATAGGACACCGCGTTCCACGGCAAAAGATA
>JBBIND010000014.1:0-63846 GCA_037444075.1 Acidobacteriota bacterium
ACGCCATCTTTGGCCGCTTCACCTTCCAGCGTCTGTACGCCCGCCAATATGAGGGCAACCTGCCCACCATCGGCAAGCGGCACCAGCAGCGCGACAACCGAGCGGCCGCCATCTCCTACACGCGGACCTTCCGGCCCAACCTGATCAATGAGTTTCGCTGGGGCCTGGCGCTGAACAACAACCCCATCGAGGGTCCCATCAACGGTCCTGAGCTCATCAAGGAGCTGGGCATCGTGGGACTCGCGCCGGATTTGCCCAACATCAGCGGCATTCTGAAAGTCAACTGGTCCGGTATCGGGCTCCAGAGCATCACGCAGGTGGATTACCGCCGCCCCGGGTTCCGCAACCATCTCCAGGAGTTTCAGGATCACGTGAGCTGGTTCAGAGGACGCCACAACGTCAAAGTGGGCGGCCACCTGACCCGGGTGGAATGGGACGACGGAGCGGCGCACGCCAACCTGTTCGGTTCGGTAACCTTCTCCAACCGCTTCAGCGGGGCGGGTCTGAGCGGACAGGGGCACCCTTACGCGGATTTCCTGCTCGGGATTCCGACTTCCTCGGCCCGCGCCTTCCCGCCACTACGCACGGACCGGCTTCGCTGGCAATACGACTTCTTCCTGGTGGACGATTTCAAGCTCAACTCGCGGCTGACACTGAACCTGGGCGTGCGCTATGAACTCCATCCCGGGTGGAGGGAAGAAAACCGGCTTACGTCGTTGTTTGACGTCGTCACCGGCAACATCGTCATCGAGGATGGCGCCTCCTCGAAGATCAGTCCGCTGTTCCCCAAAGCATACGTTGGCATCGTGGAAGCCGCTTCGCTCAACTTGCCCGGCCGTACGCTCATCCGTCCGGACCGCAACAACATCGCACCCCGCATCGGACTGGCCTACCGGCCGTGGGGCAACCGCACCGTGCTCAGGACGGGCTTCGGGATCTTCTATGACGTCGCGCCGCGCAACCCCAACCACGGCGGCATTCCCTTCTTGGTGACCGAGCCCGGCTTTACCAATCCCGCCACCGCCCCGGAGGTGATCTTGCCGAGGGTCTTCCCGGTCACCGGCACGGGTGGCCCTACCACCGTGGGCATCCCTGCGGCGGTGAATCCCGACAGCAAGCTGCCTTACAGCATGCAGTACAACGTCACCATCGAGCACCAGCGCTGGGATGTGGGCTTCCGGCTCTCCTACATCGGCACCAACACCCGGCAGGGCGAGTGGAGCTACAACTACAACTCGCCGGTGCCCGATACGCGTTTGTTCGTAGATAAGGTCCGCCCGTTCCCGCTGTTCCCCGGCATCAGTTACTTCACCAATGGAGCCGGACACCAGTACCACGGGCTGACGGTGGAGGCTGAGCGCCAGATGACGCGCGGACTCTACCTGCAAAGCTCCTGGGCTTGGGCCCGGGATATCGGTGACCTGGAGCGCGGCGAGTCGGTCGAGAACCCCTTCGACCGGCGGCGCGAAAGAGCCGTGGCGTCGGACATCCCCACGCACCGCGTCACGAACAACGCTATCTACGAGCTGCCGTTCGGCCGCGGCCGCCGCTGGTTGTCCACTGCTCCCCGCCTGGCCAACCTCGCGGTGGGCGGCTGGGAGATTTCCGCCATCTACAGCTACTATTCCGGCCAGTTTCTGACGCCCCTGTGGAGCGGTACGGATCCTACTGGAACGGCCTTCACCACCAGCCGCACGCCACCGCTCGTGACTATCCGGCCGGACCACCTCCGTGACGGTAACCTGCCCAGGAGCCAGCGATCCGTCAACGGCTGGTTTGACCCAACGGCTTTCGGGGCGCCTCAGCCGGGCCGGTTCGGTTCATCCGCCAAGGGCGTGATCAAGGGACCCTGGGTGAACGTCTGGCACATGGGCCTGTTCAAGGACTTCATCTTTGCGGAAAACCGGCCCCGCCTTCGCTGGGAGATGACCGCCACCAACATCTTCAACCACCCTAACTACAGCAACCCGGCGATGAACATCTCGAGCCTGGTGAACGTCGGCGTCATCAGCGGCGTCGGCGGAGTGCAAGGCGACGCAACGGGTGACCAACCCGGCGCCCGCAGTTTCCGCATGGGCGTGCGCGTCGAGTGGTAGCTGCTTGACTTGATTGTGTGGATCGTGCGGGACAGGCGTGAATGCCCGTCCCGCACGAAACTCCGCCGATCGCCCCCGTAGCATAGGCTTCAGCCTGTGCTTTGAGCCTGTCCTACCGGAGAGCCCTCCGATTGTCGCCGTAGGATAGGCTTCAGCCTGTCCCTTGAGCCTGTCCAACGGACAGGCCAAACCGCCCGTCCCACACGGCTACGCGCTGTTCTTCAGGCCAAGGCATCCTTGCAGAACTGGACGCACTTGGCGAGTTCCGTCATCACATCCGAATCCGGCGGAATCGGATGCTCCATCTCAATGGTGCCGGAGAACGTGTACTTCTCCCGCTTCATCAGCTGGAGGATCTCCTTAAGCGGCGTGTCCCCTTGCCCCCACGGCACGTTCGGACCCTGGTTGAACTTGCGGTCCTTCAAGTGCAGGTTGGCGATGCGGTCCGGGTATTGCCGGATCAGGGGAATCGGGGAAGCGCTGTTGCCCGCGCTATAGTGGCCCACGTCGAGGCTCATGCCATGGTACTTGGAGTGTGACATGGCGGTCTCGAAGCTCTGGTTGGTACAGAAGGACTCCGGGTTAGTGACGTTTGAGTGATTGTGAAAGCCGAGCAGGATCCTGTGCTTGTCCGAGAACGCGGCGATGCGTTTGGTCATGCTCAGCGGCGGCTCCGAGGTCATGTACTTCAGCCCCATGGCCTTGGCCACCTGGAAACAGTATTCAATCTCGTCGTCCGTCATCGCCGGCGCCATACGGAATTCGGCGCCTTCCACCTCCACGCCCTCGGCGGCGAACTTCTGTACGAACTCCTTGAACTTGCCCATGGGCGCGGACAGGCGCCACTTCCGCAGTTCCTCGGCGCGCTGCTGCATGGCTGCCTGCATCTCGGGGGTCATCTGGCCCCGTCCGCCTCCTGGCGGCGGTCCTTGGCCGGCGCCACCGGGACCACCGGCTCCAGGCGCTCCTCCGGGCGCTCCGGCGCCGCCGCCCGGCCTCTGTCCGCCCGCCGGAGGACCTCCTCCCGGAACGCCGCCGCGCCCGGGCATGGGAGCCCCGGCGAAACCTTCCACGGTGCTGGATTGGATCTGCACCGCGCTCAAGCCCAGCCTGACGAGCGCTTTCAGAACCTCGTCCACGCCGGAGATGCCGCGCAGGCTGTACGGCGCGATGATGCTGATCTGGACGCCGCCGAACCGGGAGTTCGGCTTGGCCAGCAGGGTGGCCGCCGGAAAGGCAGCCAGCGTCAATTTGCCCAAATCTCTTCTGGTGTAGTGCATGCTTGTTCCCCTGAATGCAACGGTCGCCGCGGGTCCGGGCGGCGCCAAGCCGCCCGGCCGCGGCCAGTGTCCTACAGTTTCAGAGCCCAGCCTTTGCGGTAGGGGGTCTTCACCCACCGGTTGGCTTCCCTGTTGTTGGTGAACTCGCCTTTGGCCTGATCCCACAACAATTTGCCGTTGTAGTGGACGGCGACCGCTCCCGCCACCAGCCACTCCGTGAACGGCGCCGCCAGGCTGAATTCCGAGCACGCCGCTGAGCCGCCCTTGCACGCCCGGATCCAATCCCGCACGTGGGCGCTGTGGTTGTCGCCCGTGCTGGCCCCGGGGGAACGTGACAGGTAGGCCGCCGGGAGCTTGTACTCGGCCCAGCGCGAGCCGGGGAGCAGTCCCACGCCCTCGCCGCGCCCGCTGGTGCCGAGGTGGCCCTTGGAGCCCACGAAGATGCAGTTGTAGCCGCTGCGTGCCCCTCCTCCGGGAGGTCCGGTGCGGGGCGCCTGTTGAGCGGCTGCGGGTGGAGCCGCCCCTGGCGCCGCGCCCGCTGCGGGTGGAGCCGCGCCCTGCGGCCGTCCGGCGAAGCTTCGCGGCGGCGGTCCCACCTGCGGCCCTTCGTTGGGGATCTTGCGAGCCTGTTCGGCCGTCATCCCGGGCGGCAGGTATGGGTCAGCCTGGACGTTGTCGTACCAGTAGACCGTCACCGGAGGCATGTTGCCCCTGGCCGCAAACTCGTACTTGACGACGGCCCTGTCCGGATAAGTGAACGGGCTGGTGCCTTCCTTCTTGACGCACTCCACGCTCACCAGGTGGCCGCTCAGCTGGAGCGCCCAATTGGCGGGACCGAGGATGTGCACGCCCCAATCGCCGAACAGCCCGCTGCCGAAATCAAAGAATCCGCGCCAGTTGAACGGCAGGTAGAAACCGAATTGAGGCCGGCTGGGCGCGCCGCCGCCGGCTCCGGCAGCTCCTCCGGCCGCGCCGGCGCCTCCGCCCGGTCCGCCGCCTGGAGAGCCGGCGAACGGAGAAGCGCTGCGCCAGTTCGCTACAAAGGCGTCATAATCGGCATCGCCCGCCGTGAAGGGGCGGTGCGGGGCGCAGCCCAGCCAGAGGTCCCAATCGAGCGTATCCGGCACCGCCGAGGCGGCGGGAATCTTCTGCATGCCTTGGGGCCAGCCCGCGCGGCCCGTCCAGGCGTGTACCTCGCGCACCTCGCCGATTTCACCGGACCAAAGGATCTCGCAGGCGACACGCGTGGCGTCGTGCGAATAGCCCTGGTTGCCCATCTGCGTGGCTACTTTGTACTTTGCCGCCGCCTGCGCCAGGAAACGCGCCTCCCACGGCGTGCGGCTGAGCGGCTTCTCCATGTAGATGTGCTTGCCGAGCTGCATGCAGGCCAGCGCGCAGTGGGCGTGCGTGTGGTCCGGCGTGCCTATCAGGACGGCGTCGATGTTCCTGCCCTCCTTGTCGAGCATCTGCCGGTAGTCCTTGAACTTGGCGGCGTTCGGCCAGCGCGAAAAACCGGCCGCGCCGCGCTGCCAGTCCACATCGGCCAGGGCCACGATGTTTTCCGGTTCGCAGAGCCGCAGGTCGGCGAAAGGTTGCCCGCCGGCGCCGATGCCGGCGATGTTCAGCTTCTCGTTCGGGGACTTGTAGCCAAGCCTGGAAAGTGAGGGGACGCTGCCGAATCCCCCCGACGGGATCGTCCCGGCCAGGAGGCTGCCAAAGAAGAAGTGCCGTCTGGATAAATGTTCAAACATAGCGGGATTATATGTTACCGTGCGCGCCCCTGTAGAAGACGCTCTGGCCGCGTAACCGCCGCGCCTCGGGAGACACAGTTTCCGGGCAAACAGGCGGACACTCGGCGGAGCCTCGGCTCGCGAAGCAAGCCTCGCCAGGGGCGATTGATTTCATTGGATGAGAGACGGTTGCTGACCCGGCTTTCGTTACCGCCCCGGCGAGGATTCCCGCGCCGTTCGAGGCTCCGCCGAGTGTCCGCCTGCATCGCCCGCCCCGTGAACGTGTAAGACCGGGCAGCCTGGAAAGCCACTTCGGCCGAAACTTGCGCGCGTGTGGGCACGTCGGTTTGGGAGGGAGCGCTCTGCGGAGTTCAGGTGCTTCAGGCGCGGCCCTACAATAAAGCTATGTCCCGCTTCACCGCTATCTTGGCTGTTTTGCTGGCTGTGGCGTTGGGCGGAGTGAGCCTGGCCGCTCAACGAGTTCAGGCTCCAGCCGCCAAGCCGGAGGGCGCCGTTTACCCGATTGTGAGTCTGCGCGTCGAAGGGAACCGGCATTACTCCGCCGAGCAAATTCTGGCGGCATCGGGTCTCAAAACAGGGCAACTGACGGATCCGGCGGGGCTTGAGAAAGCCAGAGATGAGTTGCTCGCCTCCGGCGTCTTCGAAAGCGTCGGCTACTCCTATGGTCCCGGTCCTGAGGGCAAAGGTTATGCGGTCACTTTCGAAGTGGCGGAAGTGGAGCAGCGCTTCCCCGTGCGCTTTGAGTATTTTGAGTTTCCTGCCGAACAGATGCTCGCCTACCTCTGGAGCCGCGATGTCTTCCGGGCGGACACCGTGCCGGGTACGGAAACCCGGCTGAAGCAATACGCCAGCACTATCGAGCGGTTCCTCAAGGAAAACGGAGCGCCGCAGCGGGTGATCGGAGAAATCACCGCGGACCGCCCCGATGAGCCGTACATCCTGCTGCGCCCTGCCGTGCCGCCACCGGTGATTGCCGAGGTGCGTTTTCTGAAAACCGAGTCCGTGCCCTTGCCCGAGCTGCAAGATGCCATCCGTGGCGTGGCGGTAGGCGCCGTATGGCGCGAATCCCGCTTCCGGCAATTGCTCGATACCAGCATCCGCCCCCTGTACGAGCAGAGAGGGCTGCTGCAGGTGCGCTTCACGAATATTCGGACGCAGCCTGCCGAAAAAGTCCGCGGACTCATCGTCGACGTGGACGTGGAGGAAGGCCAGGCGTACACGCTCGGCGAAGTCGCCGTGGAGGGTACGCCGTGGGAGGGCAGGGAATGGCTGGATGCCGTCAGCCTGACCTCGCAAGAAACCGCGGACTTCGACAAGGTGCGCGCCGCGCAGCAGCGGCTGGTGGAGCGGCTGAAGCGCCACGGGTTCATGCTCGCCACAGCCGCCTTCGAGCGCCGGCTGGATGAAGAGAACAAGACAGCCCACGTGGTGCTGCGCGCGGAGCCGGGTCCGCGCTTCGATTTCGGGCGCCTCTACGTGAAGGGTCTCGCGCTGCTCGGCGAGGCGGAAATCCGCCGGATCTGGGGGCTGGAAGAGGGCAAGCCGTTCAACGCCAGCTACCCGGATTACTTCCTGCAACGCGTCCGTGAAGAGGGCATTTTCGACAATCTCGGCAAGACGCGCGCCGAACTGCGCCTGGACCAGGAAAAACGGCTCGTGGACGTGACGCTGTACTTCGAATAAAAGCCCTTCATGCTATCGTGAAAGCTAGTGTCATCGCCGTTAAACGTACACCTGGAGCAGTATGATGGGCCGCTTGATCTGTTGCTCGACCTGATTCGAAAACAGCAGATCAACATCTACGACATCCCCATTTCCTCCATCACCGCACAGTACCTGGACTACATGCAGCGCGCCCTGGAACTGGACATCGCGTTGAGCTCGGAGTTCGTTTTCATGGCCGCCACGCTCATCCACATCAAGTCGCGGATGCTGCTGCCCAAGGATCCGGAGCTGGAAGCGATGTCGCCCGAAGAGGACCCGCGCACGGAGTTGGTCGAGCGCCTCCTGGAGCACGAGCGCTTCCGGCAGGCGGCGGAAATGCTCCAGCAGAAACGCCTGGTGGAGGAAGCCATCTGGTCCAATCCCCAAATCGAGCGCTTCTCAGCCGACGACGAAGAGCCCGGCTTGGCGGTGACGCTTTACGACCTGGTGAAGACGCTCGAAAGCGTGCTAGAGCGCATCAAAAACCGGCCCGTCTACCAGGTTTCCAAAGACGACGTCAGTGTGCCGGACATGATCCACTACTTGAGGAACCTGCTGACGCAGCAGTCCGGTACGGGCAGCCTGGTGGTGCGCGAGCTGTTCGAACAGCAACCCAGCCGCAGTGCCATGATCTGCCTGTTTCTGGCCATCCTGGAACTGGCGAAGTTGCAGGCCATCGTGTTGAAACAAAAGGACGCCTTTGGCGAGATCGTCTTGAAGAAGCACCGCCGGTTTGAAGAAGCGATGGCGTCGGCGGAAGTCATTGAATCCACGGAGCAGGGATACCACTGAGAGCTATGGAAGTGAAGGAGAATCCGGTCCCCACACCGGAAGAGGGCGGGCCGGAGCCACAAGCGGAAACGTCTGAACCGGCTGGCGACGCCTCTGTGACTGAGCAGGAACCGCCCGGCGATGCGCCCGTGGCCGAGCAGGAACCGCCCGGCGATGCGCCCGTGGCCGAGCGGGAAGCGGACGCCGAAGAGCCCGTGACCGAGCAGGAACCGTGCGGTGACGCGCCTGAGGCCACGCCCGAGCAGCTTTTCCTCGGTGGCCCGGACGAACCGGAACGCGACGCGGCCGAGGCACGGCTGCAAGCCGTGATTGAAGCGATCATATACCTCACGGATGAGCCGCTCACGGGCGCGCAGATCGCCGCCGCCGTCGGAGAGCCCGTGGCGAAGGTGCGGGCCATTCTGGATAAGCTGGTCGCAGAGTATGAGAAGCCGGAACGCGGGCTAACGGTGCGTGAAGTCGCCGATGGCTACAAGATGGGCACCAAGCCCGAGCACCACGAGTCCATACGCACGTTTGTCAAGAACCTGAAGCCGCCCCTGAAGCTATCGCTGGCGGCGCTCGAAACGCTGGCGGTCATCGCCTATAAGCAGCCCATCACCGCTCCAGAAGTCATGGAAATCCGCGGCGTGCAGGGAGCCGGCGTGCTGAAGACGCTGCTCGAGCGCAAGCTGATCACTACGGCGGGGCGCAAGCAGGTCGTGGGACGGCCAATTTTATATAAGACCACCAAGGATTTTCTGGTACAGTTCGGTTTGAAGAACCTGGGCGAACTGCCGACGCTCAAGGAATTTGAGGAATTGAGCCGGTTGGCGCTGGCGGATACGGAAATCCCGGCGTCGCAGTTTGAGAGCGCATCCTCCGAGCCTCAGGCCAGGCAGGACGAAGGCCTGGAAGGCGTTGGGGAAGGGTCACTCGCCGCAGAGCGGGAAGAGGCTTCTGCCGTCGAAGTGGAGGAACCTCTCGCCACTGCGGAGGGAGAAACAGAAGCCGTACGAGAGGCTTCCGGAGCGCCTGAAGAATCCGCCGGGGACGCACCAGAGTAAATGCCTGAGGAGAGATTACAGAAGATCCTGGCGCGAGCCGGCGCAGCGAGCCGGCGCAAAGCGGAGGAACTTATTCTGCAGGGCCGCGTGACGGTGAACGGACAAACGGTCACGCAACTCGGCACGAAGGCTGATCTGGAGCGGGACCACATCAAGTTGGACGGCAAACTGCTCAGGCCCCCCAAGAACCTGGTTTACTTGGTGCTCAACAAGCCGAAGAACTGCGTGACGACGCTCTCGGATCCGCAAGGGCGCAAGACGGTCATGTCGTCACTGCGTGGCGTGAAAGAGCGGGTCTATCCGGTTGGCAGGCTCGACTACCACAGCGAGGGGCTGCTGCTGCTCACCAACGATGGTGAATTCGCCGCCCGCGTGACCTCCGCCGCCCGGCACGTGCCGAAGACGTACCTGGTGAAAGTCAATGGTCCGCTCACGCAGGAGCAACAGGAGAGCTTCCGTCAGGGGATTCCGTTGCACGGGCGGCGCACAGCGCCTGCCGGCCTCAAGCTGGTGCGTGCAGGCAAGAACCCCTGGTATGAGGTGCGGTTGATTGAAGGCCGCCAGAACCAGATCCGTATCATGTTCAAGCATTTCGGGCGGCTGGTGGAGAAGCTTCGCCGGGTGGGGATCGCATTCCTCGAACTCAGCAAGCTGCACCTTAAGCCCGGTGACTTCCGCGCCCTGACGCCGGCTGAATTGGCCAGATTTCGCCGACTGCTCGAACTCGACAAAACCTAGGATTTGCTCTTGCGCCTCAAGAGCGCGCAACGGGAGTTTCAGCGCGCGCCGATGCCCGCGCTCAAGTCGCGGAGCACGCTCAGCAGACCTGGCACCAGCGTGACTACAAACAACGCCGGCAGAATAAACAGCACGATGGGAAACAACATCTTGATGCCGGCTTTGGCGACGCTGGCCTCCGCCCGCAGGCGGCGCCGCGTGCGGAGCGCCTCGGCGTAGACTTTCAGAGCCTGGGACAGGCTGGTTCCGAACCTCTCGCTCTGAACGATCATGGCGGAGAGCGATTTGATGTCCTCAATCCCGGTGCGGCGTACCAGGTGTTGGAAGGCCACGGATCTTTCCTGGCCCGCCCTGACCTGCATCACCACGGTGTAGAACTCACCGGCCAACTCGGGGTAGATGTACTGCATCTCCTCGCTGACCCTCAACAGCGACTGGTCGAGCGCCATGCCCGTTCCCAACACGATGCCCAGCAGGTCCACCGTGTCCGGGAGCGCCTGCTGAAGCCGGTCGCGGTAGCGCCGGACAAGCCTGTAGAGAACCTGTTTTGGCAGCAACCAGCCGAGCAACCCCGCGGCCATCAACCCGCCCAACTTCTGGACAATCGGATTCTCACGCTGGAGGTACAGCATGCCGCCGAGCATCAGCAGCATGAACAGCGAGTGGCCCAACAGGTAGAGGGCAGTGGATTCACGGCGCCGTATGCCTGCCTGATTGAGCGAGCGTTCCGTTTCCCGGATCCAATCTTCACCGCCGGGCACGAGGCTGACGATGAAGAGAAAACTGCTCAAGAAGCCACCTCCGGCGCGGCGCCGGGCGCCCCGGGTGGAGGCCGTCATGGCGTGAGACTGGAGTTCCTCCAGCCTGTCAGCCAGGGGATTGTCGCGCTGGCTGAACAACTCGATGGCCGACCAGGTCAGAGCCGCGACCGTAGCGAAAGCGAAGATGAAAAAGGCGGCCGATTCCAGCACGGTTCCTCCCTAGTACTTCATGCTGGCGATCTTGCGGACCACCAGAATGCCTATGATCTCCGAAACAACAGCGTAGGTTAAGAACATGCTGCCCACCCGGTCGGTGAAGAGCATTAGAACGTACTCCGGCTTGACGAACCAGAAGCCGATGCCCACCACGACTGGCATGGCGCAGAGCAGGCCGGCGGACAGGCGCTGCTGCGCCGTGGCCGCTTTCAGCTTGGCCGCCAGGTTCAGCCGCTCGCGGACGAGCAGGGAGAGGTTCTCCAGCACTTCCACCATGTTGGCGCCCGTCTGCCGCTGCAGGATGATCCCGGTGATGAAGAACTTCAGATCAATCACCGGAACGCGCTTGCCCAGGTTGTGCAGAGCGTCTTCCAGCGGCGAGCCTAGCGCAAGCTCTTCTATCACCTTCTTGAATTCCATGCGGACGGGGTCGAACGTCTCCTGGGCAACCGTCTCGAGCCCGCTGTGAATGTTGTGCCCCGCCTTCATGGCGCGGTTGAACAGATCGATGGCGTCGGGGAAAGTCTCCTCGAACTTCCTCAGGCGCCTGGCCCGGGCGCGCAGAACCAGGAAAAGCGGTACAAAGCCAACCAGCAGGGAGAGCATGATCCGCAGCAGGAGCAACGACATCCCGAACAGACCCAGCAGCAGGTATGTCCCCACGAGCAGGATGAGACACAGCGCGGCCACGTCGGTGGAGCGGTACTTCAGGTTCGCCTGATCGATGTATTCCTGGAGCCGGCGCAACAGTCCCACCCAGGCGAAGAAATCACCCAGGAAGGCGAAGGACCCACGTTTCTCCTCGCGGACCAGGTCCGGGGACCGGGTCCGAGTGGCGGTGCGAACCCGCAGCTGCCGAAGGCGCGAGGCGAGCACCTGCTGGCTGCGCTGCTGGGGTACAGTCCACACCAGGTAGCCCGCCGTAAACAGGGCCACTGCGAAGATGATGAACGCCGCTAAGAACATGGTCAGACCGCCGGACTCACTTTTCCTTCACCTTCTGGACTTCATGGAATATGCTGGGCGCCAGGTGGATGCCATACGCCTTCAGGCGATCCAGGCAGATCGGCTTGGCGCCCGTGGCGCGAAACTGGCCGAGGACGCGGCCGTAGGGGCTGATGCCCTCGCGCTCGAACTCGAAAATGTCCTGCATCTCCACCCGGTCGCCCTGGACTTCCAATACCTCGCTGATGGAGACCACCTTGCGCGTTCCGTCGCTCAGCCGGGCGGTGTGAACTACGATGTGGATGGCGGAAGCGAGCATTTGCCGGACCACCTTGTCCGGCATGTGCTGGCTGGCCATCATGACCATGGTCTCCAAACGCGAGAACGCATCCCGGGCGGCGTTGGCGTGGACGGTGGTCATGGAACCGTCGTGACCCGTGTTCATGGCCTGCATCATGTCCAGAGCTTCCGGTCCGCGGCACTCGCCGATGACGATGCGGTCCGGGCGCATGCGGAGCGAGTTGATGACCAGGTCACGCTGGACGATGGCGCCGGCGCCCTCGATGTTCATGGGCCGCGTTTCCAGCCGGACGACGTGGGACTGCTGCAACTGCAACTCAGCCGTGTCCTCAATGGTGATGATGCGTTCCTCCTCCGGAATGAACCGGGAGAGGGTATTCAGCATGGTCGTCTTCCCGGACCCGGACCCGCCGCTGATCACCATGTTCAGCCGGGCTTCCACGCAGCCGCTCAAAAAGTCCAGCATGCCCGTGGTGAGCGTTTCGTTCTTCAGCAGGTCTTCGGTGGAGAGCAGCTTCTTGCCGAAACGGCGGATGGTGAGGACGGGACCGAGCAGTGACAGCGGTGGAATCACGGCGCAGACGCGGGAACCGTCCGCCAGGCGGGCGTCCACGATGGGCGAAGAATCGTCTATGCGGCGTCCGATGTTGGAGACGATACGGTCAATGATCATGCGGACGTGGGCCTGGTCCTTGAACCGGATGTTGGTTTCCACCATCCGCCCGGCACGCTCCACGTAAACGTTGTCGTAGCCGTTCACCACGATGTCACTGATGGCCGGGTCCTTCAGAAGGGGTTCCAGCGGGCCGAGGCCGAAGACCTCGTCGAGGATCTCCTCGGTCAGCCGGTCTCTCTCCATGACCGTCATCGGAATGGATTCTTCTCCGATGATCCGGTCCACCAGCGAGCCGATTTGGTCCCGCACGCCGCTCTTGGTCAACGTCTTCAGCTGATCCGGCGAGAGGGAATTCAGCAGCTTGGTGTGGATTTGAGTCTTGAAGGCGAACCAGCGATCAACGCCTGAGCTGGGCCGCGGTACTGAACGAGTCCCCATGTTGCAGAAACGCTCCTTGGCGGGAGGGTAAAGTCCTTAAGCCAATTTTGCCATAGCCTGCCTGGCACCCGTGGCTTTGTCCACGAAAGAGCGCATGGCCCGGTCGAACTCCGGGGCAGCCTGCCGGTCCGCGACGCACGGACGGCCGCGGTTGATGGCCGCCACCACCGCCGCCGAACCCGGCAGTCCGTAGAAAACCGGTTGGTTCAGCGCCTCTTGAATCTGCTCGAGAGTAGCGTAGCTGGCGCCAGGCCGTTTCTGGTACCGGTTGACGACGATGCGGAGTTGGTCCTGGCTGAAGCCCATCCGCATCAGGTAGTTGATAAAGCGCTGCGCGTTGCGCACGGACGCGTACTCCTGGTCCATCACCATGAAAACGGCGGTAGAAACATGCAGAGCGCTCAGGATGACCTCGTCGGAAACGAGCCGGCCAGCGTCAATCACGATCGACTCGTAGCGCTCCACCAGAAAATTCGCGAAGTCCCGTAGCATCGGTTCGGTGAAATAGTCACGGTTCTCCAACGAATCGGCCGGTCCCACCAGAAAGAAGCCGAGCGGGTCGCGCGTGACGAAGCCCTCAAACAGGGCCTGGTCCATGCGAGCCAGGTTTTCGCCGACTTCCAGCAGCGTGTACTGAGGCGTAGCGCCCAACTGCATGGCCACGTCGTTGGCCGTGGTATCCAGGTCGAGCAGCACGGTCTGCTGTTTGCGCTGCGCCAGGACGCCGGCGAAATTCACTGCCAGCGTGGTTGTCCCCACGCCGCCTTTGACGCCCAGGAACGTGTACACCCTGCCGAGCTTGCTGCTCGTGGCGGTGGTAGCCCGAGGGGCGTGCTCCAGGCGTCCCATGGCATCCCGGAACTCCAGCCGCTTCAGCGGTTGCAGCAGGAAATCCGAGGCGCCGGCGCGCATCGAAGAGATGACGGTCTCCCCGTCGGCATGATAGTTGGAGGCGACGATGTAGAGATCCGGCGCGGCCTGTTTCACGCGTTCGAGCACCTTCAATCCGCCCTCTACGTCACCCGAGAGGTCGAGGACCAGACCCGCCCCAGGGTGCCTTTCCAGGTCCTGGAGAACGCGGATGTAAAGGTTGGAGGAGACCTCCGTATATTCGGCCACCAGCTTCGCGTTAGGGATATTCGCCAGGCTCTCCCGGATCATCTCCCGGAAGTGCTCGTCGCTGGAGGCCACCATGAGAGAAATCGACATAGGTAATCAGTCTCCTGAATTTACTCGGCCACGCATGTCACCACGCCCTCTTCGTCCTGATTGCAGCCGGCGCTTTCCATGGGCAGGGTGGTCTGGAAATCCGGCATGGGAATGGGCGGCAGGCCCAGAAAGGCCATGAAATGGCGGAATTCGTAGTTGACGATCCTCACCTGGACCGTGTCCGGAATGCACTCCGCACTGCATTCGCCGCCTTCGCAAGTGAACTCGGTGAGTTCACCGCTTTCCGGGTCGCGCCGCCAATAGCGGACATCGATCTCCGCCTGGCCGGTCTGGAATTGCTCCCGGTCCGTCATCATGGGCACGTTGGAGCGCATGTGAGTGAGCACGTTGGAAGCGCCACTCTGCCAGCAATGGGTGCTGGCGAAGCGGGCGCCGTCCCGCGTGAACGCCCCCACGCTGTGCCACACCCAGAGCAGCTGCGCCGTGAAGATCAACGCGAACGTGATGGGCAGAATGACGCCGGCGTAGATCAGCGCGTACTCGACGGTAGCCTGACCGTGCCGCCCGGAGTTTCCGCACTGGGGATTCGCGCGCGTCTCCGTCATGTGCCTCCAAACGGGACCCGCACGACGGGCTTCAAGGGAATCGGGTCGAGCAGCAGCGAGGGTATGTTCAGGCGGATGGGATAGCCGTCGGGTATGGACACCACGATGTAGTCAGGCGAAAGGCCTCCGTCGGCCAGCGAACAGCCCTCCACGGAGCATTCGCATTCCGCCCTTTCTCCCTGATCATCCACGCGCTCGATGCGGACTTGGATCATGTCGGCCGTGAGGCCGGTCAGGTAGGGCTCCGCGGAATCGTCCAACGCGCCCGTCAGGGCGTAGTTCAACGCGGCGGTCAGCGTCGGATCATCTTCAGCGCAAAAATCGACGCCCTGCTGAGTGCCGACGTAGCGGGCCAGCGTAAAGAGCGTTTTGTGAAGGGTGTGGTAGGTGTACGCCACCCGTCCCATCTCGATCATGCCCAGCAGGAGCAACAGCAGCAGCGGCACATACATGGCCGCTTCCAACATGGTGCTGCCGCTGCGCCCGCGCTGCCTCATCGGTGCAGGACCACCTTTCCGGGGCCGGCCAGCGGCCCGGCCACGATGCCATCGGTGGAGGGACAATCGACGCGTCCCTGCTTCAATGGCACGACGCTGCCGATGTACATGGCGACGAAACGGCCGTTCGTGTCAGTCGGCAGGATGCCCGGCTCGAGGAGAAACTGGCGGAAGCCCAGCACCACCATGCTGCTGCCGGCCAGCAGCGAATCCACAATGGGGATGGTGATCACGCGGCGCGTGTTCCCCGTGTAGGCGCTGTAATCCTCCAAACCGGCGGTGTTGTCGGTATCGGCGCGGTAGGCCGGCGACAGCGAAGCGACTTCCGGGATGTTCTCGCAAACGGCCGGCATTTCGAAGTCCACACGCGAGGCCAGCCCGCAAGTGAAGGCCTGCACCTGGCTAGGCACCCGGTTCTGGTTGCAGGCCAGTGGCACGGCGGAGGTCCATATCTGTTCGGCGGTATTTACGGAGAAGCAGCTCTTGGCGGGCGTAGGCGTAGGCAGCAGGCCTTGGGCGCCCATCCGGTACAGCTGCGTGTTCTCCTCGGTGAAGACCTGCGCCTCTTCATCCATCCGGTTGAGAATCAGGTAGGGGATCCGCCGGACCGTGCCCGGCAGTCCTGACGGAACCGGTGAGCCGTTGCACTGGAAACCGAGGGTGTACCTGGTGCCGGGGATCAAGCCGTAATGCAACCCGTCTTCCAGGTCCTGAGCCCCGATGGCGATGGGTTCAATCCCGCAGGCGGTACATAACGGAGCACTGATGCCGGCTAACGCGCGCACTCTGACCGGCGTCCTGCGTTCAAAGCCTTGCTGGAGGAATCCCCAGAAGATGAGCGGAGCGTCCGCGGTGATGGTGACGCTGGCGTGCCTGGCGGTGGCGCCGCCGGCGTTACCGGTGCCCGTTTCCGAAGTCTGATCGAGAGCCGCCGTCACGGTGTCGAAGTAGTCCGGGTCGGGGACCTGACTGGTGAGCAGGCTGCTGTCGTCGCTGCCGATGCTGATTCCGCCGAAGTCGTAGCGGTTGGCCAGGCCATCGGTTGCCGCCAAAGCCAGCTGCGCCGCGGCGGTGGCCGTATCCGTGGAACTCTCCGTGCCGATCAGCCTCTGGGCTGCCGCCAGAGCCATGGCTTCGGCGGCCACCTGAAGCTCGCCGCGAATCATGTAGATGCGGCCCAAATCGACGGCGAAGCCCATCAAGCCGAAAACCACCGGGACCAGGATCACCAGCACCTGGACGGAGATTCCCCCGCGCCGGCGGCGCACTCTAGGGAACGCGCTACTTGGGTTCCTGGTGACCACGCGGTCCTACGAACTCCGGTTTCTGGGCGTCGTTGTCCTTGCCTCGCTTCTTGGCTTTCTCTTGAGACACCGAGGGCAGGAAGGTCTCCAGGGGTTCGGGCAGCGTGACCTCCTCTCCAGGGCTCAGGGGGCGTACAAATCGCGGCGTGATGACCACCACCAGTTCGTCATTGGACTTCTTCGTGCTGCGGCTGCGGAACAGGTGGCCAAGGATGGGAATGTCTCCCAAGCCGCGGATGCGGTTCAACGATTGCATGACGCGGTTGTCCATCAGTCCGGCAATGGCGAACGTCTCGCCGTCACGCAGGATTACTTCGGTCTCCGCCCGGCGGGTGGCTACTGCGGGAATCAGGAATCCCTGCAATGTGACCGCGTTGGAGAAATCCAGGGCGCTCACTTCCGGCGCCACCTTCAGGTGGATGGCTCCGCTATCGGTGATAGTGGACGTGAAGTCGAGCTGCACGCCAAAGCGCTTGAACTGCACCGTGATGACCGGAGCCACGGCGCCGCCGGTGGTGGTGGCAGTCAGCGTGGGGAAGGGGAATTCACCGCCCGCCAGGAAGCTGGCGGACTTGCCTTCCACGGCAATCAGGTTGGGTTCAGCCAGAATCTGCAAGAGATTGCGGCCCTGCAAGGCGCGGATGGTGGCGCCGATGTTCAGGTCCGGCCGGAACACGAACAGGTTGAGCAAGTCAGCGAAGTTGATGGTGGTGTTGGAGAAATCCTGGTTCTCAAACTGCAGCTGGCTGAAGCGAGGGGCCTGAAACTGCTGCGTGCCGAGCGATCCGAGCGTCTTCTCATTGCGGCTGAAATAGTTGAAGCCAAGCTCGGAGAGCGCCACCCGGTCGACGCTGGCGAACTTGACCTGAAGGAGAATCTGCCGCGGCTCCGGAGGTGTGGGCACCTGAATCAGGTTCACGACGTTGCGCGAGCGCGTCGCCGCCAGGGCAGCCGCCTTCCTGGCCTGCTCTTCGCTCTTGGCGATGCCGCTCAGGACCAGGTTTTCCGCGTTGCCGGTGAAGCTGATGGTGGCATCGGGCAGGCCCGTCTGCATTTCACGGCGCAATGCGTCGAAGTTCTCGGTGTCCTCGACGACGCGCACGCGGTAACGCGCCGGGATGGAGCCCGTTTCCCAAACCACGATCACGGTCTGTCCAAGGCCTTTGGCGTTGATCATCACCTCACGCGGGCTCACTACTACCGCGTCGGCGATCTTCGGTTCCGCTACGGTCACTCGCGTGATGTCATTGAAGAACTGAACGAGTTCTCCGTGGCCCAAGGTGAGCGTGAGTTCCCGGGGAGGCGCTGTTTGTGCGGCGGCGCCCGTGCCGAAGGCCGCAACGAAACCGCACAACAGAAGGGCGGCGAGCGGATGGAGTGAAAATGGATGCAGTCTCATTGGAAAATTTCCTGAACGTGCTTGTCGCCTCTGTAGACGTCCACCACGATCTTGGGCTTGGGCGGTTCCTTCTTTTCTTCGACCTTGGGTTTTTCCTCGGCTTCACCCGTGAGCCTGTCCCACACGGCGCGGTCCCGGATATTCGGCATTCTCCCGCGGCGAGCGCCCCTCAGTGACGGATCGAGGTCAGCGGCCGTCGCGGGCATGAGATCTTCGCTGACGGAGCGGTCCAGCGGGTTGCGGAGCGCCAGGCTGATGCGCCCCTGATTCTTGGCCAACTCGAGTTTGCGGGCTTCTTCGGGCGTAACCAGCAGCGTGGCTGTTTGACTTTGCGGACGAGGCGCGCGGGGGTCAGTCACCGTCTGCACCTCGGTCGTGCGGCCGATGGACAGGACCTGAACGTCCTCGAGAATCGTCGTGGTCAGAGCCTCGGTCATCGACCCGGTTCGCGTGAACAGCACGTCGACCCTCGAACGCGGCTGCACCAGACCAGCCACACCGGTGGCATCCGTGAACGGAACGGAAATGGCCCGCTTGCCCGGCTCGATGGTGGCCGGCAGTCCTTCGGCGCCGGACAGGTTCGTGAGTTTGTTGGCGGTGACGGGTTCATTCGTGCTCACCGGATAGAGCAGAACCCGGTCCACAGCGGCCGCATTGTCGGTGATCGCGCCGCCGGGCATATCCTTCTCAGGGAGAGTGATCGCCTTCAAGTCAGCCTTGCCGAGACGTGTGCCGGTGGGCATGTCGCGGCTGGCTGCCAGAACGGTGACTGTTTTCTCCTCCTGCGGCGCCACCGTCTTGGAGTACAGAAACCAGGTCAGCAGTGTGGCGCTCAGCAGCGCTGCCCCAAAGATCAATATGATTTTCTTGCGGTCCATCAGCTAGTCGCCTCCCGCCACCGGAAATGCTAGTAACACCAAACTCATACAACAAGTTCTCTTCTTGCCTGCTTCTTCAGACTGCTCATGGAGCCTCCAGCAACACGGTCACGGCATCCTGGTACAGGCTCCGCCAACCGGCATCCCTAAGGACACCAGCCAGGGAATAGTTTACAGGGAGCAGGGCGTGGGTGAAACCCCTCCCGGCCACCTGCTCGCGCCACCCCGGCCGGACCTCGACCAGCCGGATGTAGCTCTTCATGTAGTCAACTCCGTAGAAATCGCTGCGCCCGTCGAAGAATACCTTCCTCTGGCCGGCGAAACGGTAGATGAGGTAGCCGCCGTATTTGTCGGGCGCCAGAATGCGGGCATCCGCAGGCAACGCCTCCACGGCGGAGGCTGCCTTCACCGGGAATTCATCCGGCGGGAAGCCCACCCGGTCCGCGACGGCGGGCAGCCGCACCAGGCCCAGCAACAAGACCATGACCACAACCGCGGAGGCAGCGCCGTGCAGACGCTTGTCAATGGCGCGCAGGTTTGTTGTGTATCCCCACCAGCCGTCCACCAGCCTCCTGATGGCCGGGCGCAAATCACGCGCTCTCCGCAAGGCTTCCGTGATGGCCCCATTGGCCAGGGGAAGCAGCAGCAAGGCTACCAGAGGCAGGCCTCGCGCCGAACGCAAGGCCACCGCGATCAGCATGACCGAGAGGAGGAATGGCCCTAGTTTCTTCTGGCTCAGGGCGAGCACGGCGCCGAGGCAGGCCAGCCCGACCACGGCCAAAATCTGTGCCGCGCCTTCCACGTGGAAATTGAAGCTTTGGAACTCACCCACTCGAGCCAACAACTCTCGGTTTCTCAGGTAGGCAACCAGGTGGATGTGGAGGTTCCAGCCATAGGGGTTCGCCAGGCTGCCGAGCAGCGAAGCGGCACCGGCGGCTAAAAACCATCGGGCGTGGGCGTGCTCTCTGTCCCGCTCCAGACTCCAGAATACCGGCCGGAGCGTATGCGCGGCTGCGTAAACGAGCGCGATGACGGGGGCCAGGAAGAAGCTGGCGTGCAGATTGGCCCATAGCGCCGTAACCAGCGCGCAGACCGGCAGGTGGAACCAGCGGAAACGCTGCGGCGGCCTCTCCGCCCACCACACGGCACCTAGCAGCAGCAGCCAACTGAAAATGTGCGGCCGGGCCAGCCAGTGCAGGTTCACTGTGGAGATCATGGGTGAAGCCATCAGGCCGGCTAACAGGAAATCGCCCCCTGCCGCCCAGTGGAGCCGGAACCACACCCAGGTGCAGGCGGCGATGAGAAGCATGTAAAGACACGCCACGCCTCGTAATCCGTCCCACCGGTGGGCTAGTCCCATGAGCACGCCAGCACCCCATTCCCAGGCAAACCATGGACTCCCGGCGCGCGTGAAAGAGTAAGTGTCACTCTTTGGCAGGCTGCGGTCACTGAGGATTGCCTCCCCGGTCCTTATATGCCAGCCTGTGTCGGAATCGCGGAACAGCTTGCGGCCTCCGTCAAACAGGAACAGGCAGTAGAAGAGGGTCACAATGGAGGCCAGCAACGCCAAGTCCGGCAGAAACCAGGCCCGCAACCGGCTGATTGGAACGTCCACGTTCTATCCAGGTCCGCCTGCCCCGGTCCCGCTGAACGGAACAATCCCGGCCGCCTGACCGGCCGCCAGGATTGGCGCGCGAACGGGCAGTCGCTGGTGACCCTATTGGCCCGTGGCGCCGATGCTCGTCAAGCCCTGCGTGATGCTCGAATAGAGGCTCACCACGGCTGTCGACAACTGGTTGACCGTCATGATCAATGCCAGTCCGACCGCGGCGACGATGAGCGCGTACTCGACGAGATCTTGGCCTTCTTCCTCTTTCCAGAGGCGCAGAAACAGGTTGGTCATCATAAGCTCCTAAGATTCTACTAGAAATGTCAACGCGAAGCGGTCACGGCCGCTCCCTGTTTTTCGGGGGCAGGTTCCCAAAACACCTGCCGCAAGATACTGACAAATCGCCTCCAGCCGGAGCGCTGCGGCTCGAAAGTCACCTCAGCCGGGCCTCCGTCCTTTTCGGAAACAAGTTTGAGGTTCGCCAGGGCTGCCCGGTGGTCTCGCTGGTAGCCTAACGCCCTGCTGATTTCCCGGCGGGCTTCCGCGTAATTGCCCTGCTCGATGAAGATGGCGGCCATGTTGCTATGCGCCGTAGCCGCGTCGTTCACGGATTTCCACTGCAGCACGGCCTCCTCCGGCTGTGCCGACAGGGCTATCCCAAGGTTGTTTTTCGCAATGGCTGAACTCGGGTCCGCACGGAGGGCGCGGCGCAACTCCTCAGCGGCCTCCGGCAGCCTTCTCTGCAACATCAGGTTATGTCCGAGGTTGTTATGCAGGTAGGCTGCCTGCGGGCTCATCGCCAGGGCGCGCCGGTGCATCTGTTCCGCTTCGGCATGACGCCCCAAGTCATCCTGAAGGATGCCCAGCCAGGCGAATGTCTCCGCGGTGGTCTCGGAGCGGCCCGCGTTCCGCTCCAGATGTGCGACAGCTTCCTGGGTCAGCCCGAGCGACCTCAGCGCGACGGCCAGCTTTACGTGCACGCCGGCGTCCTGCGGAAAACGCTCCGCCGCCAGCCGGTAATGCTCCACGGCGACCTCCGGGAAGCCCTGCCGCGTATAGAGTTCTGCCAGTTCCAGCCGGACCTGAAGATCGTCCGGATTCGCGGCCAGTTTCTGGCGAAGCACCCGAACCTGGTAATCTCCGTCGCCCGCGTCGACGGCGTTGAGCACCTGCCGGTACATCATCGCGGGCATCGCCGGCTTGGAAGTTATCCGGCCAGGTGCGTGGGACTTGGAGTTTCTCGCCCGGGCGGAGCAGGACACCGCCAGTAAACTTACCAGAAGCCCGGCCAGCAAACGCTTCTTCATACTTTCTCCATCACGAGTTCGTCGCCCTTTTCCGTGCGCGTGGCTTCCAGCGTGCCAGCCGGCAGTTCCAGCACGGAGTGCGCCCGCAGGCACACCGCGATGCGGCGTCGGACCAGGTGAGTCTTCGTTTTCAGCACACGATGTTTCTTGCTAAGGAAGAGCACGTCGATTGGAAACTTCATACCAAAGGTGTGGATGGCTTCGCAAGGCTTGATCCACAGCCCCTCGCCCTCAGGCAGATGATCGTGTTTCAGCAGTCCGGTTCGCCTTTCCCGGCTGTTACCGGCTACCGCGGCCGACTCAGCTAAAACTGTCCCGCGGCTCAGGTTCCGAACTCGAAATCTCAGCAATTTACGTTAACACCCCCGGGAGTGATTTGTTGCGCCTCAAGAAACTTGTCAGCACAGCCGGTGTTTAGGGTATCGTAAATGAGAATGACGCGGCGAGCAAAGTTAATGAAGCTTCATTGTGCGGCCTTAATACTGCTATCTGTCGGCGCTGCCGAATTGAGCGCACAGACGGGACAAGCGACCTTTGGCACGGTGATTCCGTTGGCGGGTTCACCGAGCGACATCATCGTGGATGAATCGCGCGGGCGGCTCTATCTGATCAATTCTGCCGCGAACCGCGTCGAGATTTACGACTACCGGCAGAAACGCTTGACCGGTTACATCGGTGTGGGCACGTTCCCGCTCTCCGCCGCCATGTCGATGGACAACCGGTTGCTCTATGTGACGAACACGCAGAGCGCCACGCTGTCGGTGATCGATTTGGCCACCGACGGAGTGCTGCAGACCGTGAGCCTGCCGACCAGGCCGGAGGGCGTGGCCGTCGGCCGGGACGGCCGGGTCCTGATCACCACTCAGGGTTCGGGCCCCACGAACGCGCAGAACACCCTGCTGATCTTTGACAGCACACAGCAGCAGTTCCAGCAGGTGTATGCCGTTCCCAGTCCGCCGCCCATCAGCACGCCGAATCCGCTGCCGCAGGTTTTTGTGGGACGCCCCGCCACGCCGTTTCCCGGACGGCTGATCCGCACGCCCGACGGGGAGTTCATCATCGGGATGGTAGCCATCAACCAGACGACGACCAGCGCGCAGACCACGCTGTTTGTCTACGAGGTGGCATCCGGCACGGTGCTCAGGAACCGCACGGTGACCGGTCAGTCCACGGTGCTGGCTCTCTCTCCGGACGGGTCTCGCTTCATGGCGGGCTCGACTCTTTATGACACGGGCACACTGGGCGTGCTCGCCCAGATGAACACGGCCAACCTGCCGTTCTTCATTGGCGCCGGATTCAACCCCGGCTTCAACATCCAGCGGAATCTGGGGGGCAGCGTATTCAGCCCGGACGGCGAAACCGTGTACGGGGCTTTCAACACCGCCGCGACGGCGCTGCGGCCCGAAGCCCGCGCATTGCTCGTGGCTGACTCCCGGCACTTGGGAGTGAATCTGGGAATCCGTCTGCCGGAGACCATCCTTGGCAACCTGGTTGCCACGGCGGATGGGAACAATGTTTGGGCGATTTCCGAGTCGGGCATCATGCACCTCCCGTTGGGAGAACTTTACGAGCATCCGATTTTGATGCCCGATACCAACACCGTCTTCCTGGCCGTGGACCCCTGCAACAAAGGGATTGCGAAAACGGTTGTGCGCGTCAACAACGCCGGTAAGGGGAAACTTACCTTCAGCGTTCCGAACGTAACGACGGCGCTGGTGACGCAGGTATCCACCGGTGTGGCTCCTGCTTCGGTGACCTTCATCATGGAACCGGGCCGCAGCGGTGTAGTCCGTCAGCCGGGCACCAACTTGTTCACGGGGGCGGGCGGAGGCGGCGGTTCGCCCATCAACCTGACCATCAGTTCGCTGGAAGCGATCAATTTTCCGAACACCATCCGGGTCTACATGAATTTCCGTGAGTCGGATCAGCATGGAATCATTCACCCCGTCCCGGTTGTCCTTTCCAATGCCGAGCGGCTCCACGAATTGCTTTTGGACGAGCCCCGCGGCAAGCTTTACATGACCAATTCCGGTTTCAACCGGGTGGAAGTATTCGATATCCACCGGCAACGGCTGCTGGCTCCCATCCAGGTAGGGCAACTGCCGCGTACGATGGCCATGACCCCGGATCGGAACACGCTCTACGTAGGCAACGCGGGCGGGGAATCGATCAGCATCGTGGACCTGAACATCGGAAAGACGGTGGGGCAGGTTGAGTTCCCTCCCATCCCCCGGGCAGGCAACCAGGGAGCCATAGCGCCGGTTGCCATGGCGGCGGGGCTCTTCAATCTCCAGTTCATCATGTCCAACGGAGGCCAATGGCAGCTCATTGGCAACCAGGCGTTGCCGCGCCCAGCCAGTGCCATTACGCCGGCGACTTTCGGCGCGCCCCGCTACATGGTCGCCACACCGGAAGGCGACTACATCTTCACCCTTTCGGGAAATAACAACGCCAGCGGGTATTTGTACGACGCTCTGATCAACAACTACATCTCGGGGCGCCAGCTGTACAATCAGCCTCCGGTAAGCTACTTCGGTCCGGTGGGCGCGGCCAAGGAGCGAGGTTTTCTGCTGGCTAACGGGCTCATCCTGAGTCCGTCTTTGGCCATCGTGGGCGGAGCCGAGCAGCCCGGAGCCGTGCGCATCACGCCGCCGGCCCAACCCGGCCAGCAGCCGCAAACGACGATCGTCAGTGCCGGGCAGCGGAACGTCTCCGCCGTGGCGCCTGTGGACGCGTTCCGCTTCGTTCGTTTGACGACCCCCGTGCGCCAGAACATCACCGTGGTCACGCGGGACGACCCCAGACCCACGCTCGAGCTGGTGGACGTCCGGACCGGCGCCGAATCTCTGGTCGCCGTAGCTCCCGACACTCCGCAGACGCAGATTTTTGGCTCTGCCCGTTCGAATGTCCCCGGCCAGCAGATGGTGGTGGATTCCAAGAACAACGTGTACGCCATCACCCTTTCTGGTCTCAGCGTGATCCCGCTTACCCTTAGGGGTGCGCCTGAACGGCCACGTTTCACCGGCGGAGCGCGCGCCATCGTCAACTCCGCTGATGGCTCGACGAGTTTCCGGCCGTGAGCGGCGCCGCTCTGGCAGCGCCGGCGGTGGCGGACCAATTGCCAACTCCCACGGTCCTGGGCGGCTCGTGCATCACGTTCAGTGATGTCCCGCTCCCCTTGCTGAGGGCATCGGAAACTCAGTTGACGGCGCAGATACCGGATACGCTGAGGCCGGGACTGTACGTAGCTCAAGTGCGCAACCTGGCCAACGCGCAGGTCAGCGACACGCTGGTTGTGACGGTACGGCAGCCCTAATAGGCCGTCGAGGGGCAGCCAGCGCGTTCTTCCGGGATAGGAACTGCTTCCTTTACCACGCCGCCAGCCTGCGCACAGATTTCTTCTTGCGGTTTCACTGTAGGTTAAGGCATAGTGAATGGAGGGTTCGCCTGTCTTTCGGGCCCGGCCATTTCAGGGCCGGCTTCAGGACTGGACCCGGACGCGGCGTCGAAGCAATGGTTACGGATAGCGCAGGATGGCGGAGAATCTCCTCTATGTCACGGAATTGGTGGGCCTTAGGGTCTTTGACCTCAAGGGCCGTACCATCGGCCGTGTCCGCGATGCTGCAGTCGTCCCGCTTGTCGATAACGCCCGCGTAGACCGCTATCTGGTGGGCGGTTGGTGGGCGTGGCTCACCGTTCGTCATGATCAGGTGCGGGAAGTTTCTCTCAAGGGGATCCACCTCTGCGACGAGCAACTGACTCCCTACCATTCCGACGAATACATGCTGCGCCTGGCGCGGGATTTGCTGGATAAGCAGATCATCGATGCCCACGGGCGCAAAGTCGTCAGGGTCACCGATGTCACTTTGGGCATCCGCCCCGAGGGCAACCGGCAGGAACTCTTTCTGATGGAAGTGGACGTCGGGTTACGCAGCATCTTCCGGCGCCTGTTTCAGGGGGTGCTGCCGCCCCGGTTCATCCGGCGCGTGCAGGGCATCATTCCCCCGAGTTCCATCCGATGGGAGTTCTGCAATATCGTCGAGCACGACCCGCAGCGCCGGTTGAGGCTGAACATCACCAACAAGCTGCTCGAGAAGATGCACCCCGCCGACCTGGCGGACATCGTTGAGGAACTCAGCCCCGAGGATCGCGAGGCGATCTTCAAGACCATCGACAGCGAGGTAGCGGCCGAAGCCCTCTCCGAAGTCGAGCCGGAGATTCAGGCAAGCATTCTGGAATCGCTCGACGTTGAGAAGGCCGCGGAGATTCTCGAGGAGATGGCTCCTGACGAAGCCGCCGACGTGCTGGCTGAACTCGAAGAGGAGACCAGCGAAGAAATCCTCGACGAAATGGACACCGAGCCCAAGAGCGAAGTCCGGGAATTGCTGGAATTTGAAGAGGATAGCGCCGGTGGCCTGATGAACACGGAATTAGTCTCCCTGCACGAGAACGCCAACGTGGCGGATGCCATGGCGGCGCTCCGCGGCAACGAAGAAATCCTGGAGTCGCTGAACACCCTTTTTCTGGTCGACGCGGACGAACGGCTGACTGGCGTGGTTCCGCTGGCGCGGCTCTTCGTGGCCGATGCCGCCCGGCCCCTGAAGGAACTCGGCGTGGAGATGATCATTCAGGTGCCGGTGACGGAAAGCCAGGATCGTGTCACCGAGATTTTTGACAAGTACAATCTGCTCACGCTGCCGGTCGTCGGCGAGGAGGGCAAACTGGCGGGCGTGATCACTGCCGATGACATTATCTCCGTCTTGAGAAACCGATGAGCGACCCTGCCGATGCTGAAACGCCTGCGCCACCACATAGCCGTATTCTTCGCCGTGCTCGGACCGGGCTTCATCACCGCGATGGTAGACAACGATGCCGGCGGGATCTTCACCTACTCTCAGGCCGGAGCGCGCTACGGCTATCTCCCCCTCTGGACGCTTCTCCCCATCACCTTGCTGTTGATCGTCACCCAGGAGATGTGCTCGCGCATGGGCGCGGTGACGGGCAAGGGCTTGTCCGAGCTGATCCGCGAAGAGTTCGGCCTGCGCACGACATTTTTTCTGATGATCGTCCTGGTGGTCGCCAACCTCACCAACGTCATGGCCAACTTCGCGGGCATTGCCAGTTCGCTCGAACTGTTCAGCATCAGCCGCTATTTCTCCGTGCCCGTAGGAGCGGCCATTGTTTGGGTATTGACCGTCAAAGGCACGTATGCGCGCATGGAGAAGATATTCCTCTTCGCCTGCGCGATTTACGGCTGCTACATCGTCTCCGGCATCCTGGTAAAACCTGACTGGGGTGCAGCGGCCCTGCACAGCGTCAAACCGGTCGTGCTGCTCGAGCCCGGCTACATCACGATCCTCATCGGCATGGTGGGCACCTCCATCGCTCCCTGGATGCAGTTCTACCTTCAGGCTGCCGTGGTCGAGAAAGGGGTCACGGCGAAGGACTATGCCGAATCACGGATTGAGGTGATTGTGGGCTGCGTCGTGATGTCGGTCATCGCGTTCTTCATCATCGTGGCCTGCGCCGGAGCGATCTGGTCCACAGCGCCCCGGGATATCGAAGACGCCGCCGACGCCGCGCTGGGTTTGAGGCCTTTCGGCGAATACGCCTACCTGCTGTTTAGCGCCGGACTGCTCAACGCATCGTTATTCGCCGCCTGCATTCTGCCGCTCTCAACGGCTTACACGGTATGTGGGGGGTTGGGCTTTGAATCGGGTGTCAACCACCGTTTCCGCGAGGCGCCCGTTTTCTACTGGCTGTTCACTTTGCTGGTGGTGGCCGGCGCGGGCGTCGTGCTGTTGCCGCGCTTCCCCCTGGTGGAGATGATCCTGTTTTCACAGGTGATCAACGGAATGCTGCTGCCCTTCGTGCTGATCTTCATGGTGTTGTTGATCAACCGGAAAGGCCTGATGAAGGAATGGGTGAACTCGCGCGGCTACAACCTCATCGCCTGGAGCGCGGTGGTGATCATGATCGGGTTAACCCTCACCCTGGTGGGCATCACCATCCGCGATCTCTGGCGCGTCTGAGCCGCGCGAGTTCTCACGCTGCCGCTAGATGAACAGCGGGGCGGCCACCAGGGTGATCGTGCTGAGCAGTTTGATCAGCACGTGCAGCGAAGGTCCAGCTGTATCCTTGAACGGATCGCCGACCGTATCGCCCACCACGGAAGCCTTGTGGGCATCCGATCCCTTGCCGCCGAACGCGCCCGTCTCAATGTACTTCTTGGCGTTGTCCCAGGCGCCGCCGCCATTGTTCATCATAGTGGCGAGCAGGACGCCGGCGATGGTTCCCACCATGAGGAGGGCGGCCACCGAGGCTGCGCCGATTGGCACCGGGTCATCCGGGGAAGAGAACATGCGGAACACCACACCCACGAGCACCGGACCCGCCACAGGCAGAATACCGGGCAACACCATCGCCTTGAGAGCGCCCTTGGCGACGATGTCCACGCAAGTGGCGTAATCGGGACTCGAAGTTCCCTCCATGATTCCGGGATTGGTGCGGAATTGGCGGCGGACTTCCTCGATCACGGTTTCGGCGACTTTGCCTACGGCGCGGATGGCGAAAGCGCTGAACAGGAACACTAGCATAGCGCCCAGCAAAGCGCCCGTGAAGACCGGCACGTTGCCGATATCCACCGGGAATTCCCGCTCAGCCGGCCAGCCGAGCAGCAGCTTGACTTCATCGATGTAGGCCGAGAACAGCAGGAAGGCGGCCAAAGCGGCGCTGCCGATGGCGTAGCCCTTGGTGAGAGCTTTGGTCGTGTTGCCGACCGCGTCGAGACGGTCGGTGCGGGCGCGGATTTCTTCGGACTGCTTGGACATCTCGATGATGCCGCCGGCGTTGTCCGTGATCGGCCCGAAGGTGTCCATGGCCAGAATATAAGCCGCTGTGGCCAGCATTCCCATGGTGGCGATGGCGGTGCCGTAAAGGCCGGCGGCCTGCGAGGTCACGGCCAGACCGGCGATAGTGCCGAGATGGTATGAACCCAGAATCGCGGCCGAGATCACCAGCACCGGAAGCGCCGTGCACTCCAGGGCCACCGCGAAGCCGGTGATGATGGTGGTCGCGGGTCCCGTCTTGCAGCTGTCCGCGATGGAGAGCACGGGCCGGTATTTGTACTCGGTGTAGTACTGGGTGATGTAAACAAATGCGAAGCTCGTGATGATGCCGACCACCCCCGCCATGAACAGCGCGAAGTTCCCCTGGAGCAGAAGCTCCACGGCGATGTAGAAGCCGATGATGGCGAAGAAGGTGGTCACATAGTAGCCGCGGTTGAGCGCCTTCATGGGATCTTCTTCGCCCTTCACTTTGACGATCAGCACGCCCACAATGGAGGCGATCAGACCGAAAGCGCGGGCCAGCAGCGGGAACAACACGCCGGCGATGCCGAACACGGGATACAGCGCCACGCCGAGGATCATCGCGCCGATGTTTTCCGCGGCCGTGGATTCAAACAGGTCGGCTCCGCGGCCGGCGCAATCGCCCACGTTGTCGCCGACGAGGTCTGCGATGACGGCGGGATTCCGCGGGTCGTCTTCAGGAATGCCGGCTTCCACCTTCCCGACCAGGTCCGCGCCGACGTCGGCCGCTTTCGTGTAGATACCGCCGCCCAACTGAGCGAACAGAGCCACGAAGCTGGCGCCAAAGCCGAACGCTACAATCTGGTGCGGCACGCGCTCGGGATTGGAGAGTCCGTCGAACATCCAGAACAGTCCGCCCACGCCAAGTAAGCTGAGGGCCACAACGCTCAGACCGGTAACAGAGCCACCCCGTAGGGCGATTTTCAGCGCTTTGTTCAGGTCAGTGCGGGCAGCCGAGGCCACACGGATGTTGCTGCGGATGGAAACCCACATGCCGCTGAAGCCTGCCAGCAGTGAGCAGACCGCGCCCATGACGAACGAAACCGTCATGCGCACGGAAAGTTCCATGTCACCCTTGCCGAGTTGATAACCGGCGAAGATGATCACGGCCAATGCGATGGAGAGCCAGATAATGGTCTTGTTTTGGCGCCGCAGAAATGCTTCCGCGCCTTCCTTGATGGCGTCCGAGATCTTGCGCATTTCCGCCGTGCCCGTGTCCTGCTTGAGCACGTACTTGGAGAACATGACGGCGACCACGAGCGACAGCAGACTGATTGCCATCACCAGCAGTAGATAGCCGCCACCCTCTGAAGCCGCGCCGCCCTGAAGCCAGAGGGCTGGCACGTGCGATGAGACGAACTGTGACATATGAAACTGAGTTCCTCCTACGTGATTGTGGGGGAGGGAAGACCGTAGCCGGGAGCCGGCCAATTACGGAGATTCAGGTCTGAATCTTCCCACGAGCTGTGACCCACTTAACACGATACCGCAGCCCCCTCGGCGCGAGCAAGCCTTGCAGCGCCGGCCTTGCAGCGCCGGCGAAACCGGCCGGCCAGTCTGCCATTACCAGAGGGGCTCCGGGCGTGGCTCTGCCGGCTCAACCGGCCGCGGCTTGCGGCGCGCAGCCGGGGCGCTGCTGCACTCCCCGTTGTTGGCTGCCACGATGCCGCCGTTGCCGAAGTCAGAAGCGGCGCAGGCGGGAGCGGATCCTGCGCGCGAGACGCTCAATCTCCTCAGTTTTTCGCAGAGCCGATACCGAGAGGACGTGGTAGTCCTGCTCCTCGAGTTCTTTCTTGAGGGATGTGGCCAGCTCGTGGAGCTTGGCGGCGTCCTCCAGAGACCGCTCGTGCTCCGCCTTCAGGATGGCCTCGCTCTGCAACCGGCCGTCCGGCAGGCGGCGCGGCTGTTCCCGCTGAGCGTTACCTTGTCTTGCGGCAAGCCAAGGTCCCAGATAGGGCACCAGAAGCAGAATCCGGCGTCTCATGAAATCCCATTGTTATCATAACGGGATATGGATTCTGTGAACGTGGGCATCGTGGGCCTCGGCAACGTCGGCATAGGCACGCTGCGCATCCTGGCGGAGACGGCGGATCAGATCGCGGCCAAACTCGGTTTCTCGCTGCGGGTGCATTCCGTTTGCAGCCGAACCGTCGCAGGCAAGACGATCCCGGCGGCTCTCGGCTCCCTCATCACCACCTCTGACTGGAGGGCGGTGGTTGCGGATCCGGAAGTGGATATCGTGGCCGAACTCGTGGGCGGTACAGCGGTGGCGCGCGAGATCATCGAAACCGCCCTCGCCAACGGCAAGTCCGTGGTGACCGCCAACAAGGAGCTTATGGCCACTTGCGGGGCGGACCTGTGGGAGCTGGCCATCAACAGCGGCACCAACCTCGCCATGGAAGCCAGCGTCGCGGGCGGCATCCCTATCCACGCCGTGTTGCGCGAGGGCATTTCGGGCGACCGCATCACGGCTCTCTACGGAATCCTGAACGGGACCAGCAACTTCATCCTCACCGAAATCGAGCGTTGCGGTACGGCTTTTGACGCCGTCCTGGCCGAGGCTCAGCGGTTGGGCTACGCGGAAGCCGACCCGAGCGCGGACGTGGACGGCTACGATGCCCGCTCCAAGCTGGCGATTCTGGCCGCCCTCGCGTTCGGCGAGAAGATCAACCCGGACGACATTTACATGGAGGGCATCCGCCGCCTGGCCCCGATCGACTTCCAATATGCGCACCAATTGGGCCACACCATCCGGCTGGTCTGCGCGGCGCGCCGCTCTCCGGATGGTCTGCTGCTTTCGGTGCGTCCGGCGCTGCTGCCCGTGGGTACGATTCTGGCCAGTGTGCGTGGCGCTTATAACGCGGTCTGGGTCCGCGGACAATACGGGCAGGACACTTTCTACTACGGCCGCGGCGCGGGTCCCGACCCCACCGGAGTGGCCGTGGTGAGCGACTTGATGCGAGTAGCTCGCGAGATCCGCAGCGGCAGCCCGGAGCGTGTTTCGCCGTTCGCCCACGAACGGTTGGGAGATTCATCCCCGGTCTCCATACTGCGGCAGAAAAGAGCCTACTATCTGCGGTTCCTGGTCGTGGACCGGCCCGGCATCATCGCTGAGTTGGCCCGCATCCTGGCCTCGCGCCACATCAGCGTCGAAGCGGTCCTGCAACTGCCCTCGGAGAACAAACGCTGCCTGCCGTTTGTCATCACCGTCGAGCCGACTCCGGAGAGCTCATTGAAAGACGCCGTCAGCGAAATGAGTTCGCTCGATTTTCTGGTGGAACCGCCGCTGGCTTTGCCGATGGAAACCTCACTTTGAACCGCGCGCTGCCGGCGGCTCTGGGCAGCACAATTATGACTCTCAGGACACTCCCATGAAGGACTGGAAACTCCTCCTCGAGGCTTCGGATCTCGGCATCGAGGAACCACGTAAAGAGCAGCTTGCGCTGGCGCTCGCGTCCCTCGAAGCCGCTTTCCGGCCGCTGGCGGAAGCGCTGCCGGTTGAGACCGAACCGGCGTTCACGGTAGCGGCGCCGCGGGAGGAAGCCCCGTGACGGTTCAGGAAGCCGCCGCGCAGATCAGGGCGCGGAAGACGAACAGCCGCGAATTGGTGGCTGAAAGCCTTCAGTCGATCCACCGTCTCCAGCCAAGGTTGAACGCCTTCATCACGGTCATGGACGAGCAGGCCCAAAGGCGGGCGGAAGCCATGGATCGCGAGTTGGAAAGCGGGTATGACCGCGGGCCGCTGCATGGGATTCCGGTGGCGGTCAAGGATGTCTTCTGTACGCGCGGTGTCCGCACAACGTGCGGCTCTCTGTTGTTCAAGGACCACATACCGGACATCGACGCCGCCGTCGTAGAGCGGCTCGAGCAGGCAGGGGCGGTGATAACGGGCAAGACGTCGCTCCATGAGCTGGCGTATGGCATCACTTCCAACAATCCGCATTTCGGAGCGGTGCACAACCCCTGGGCGCCGGATCGCGTGGCGGGCGGCTCGAGCGGCGGCTCGGGATCCGCCGTGGCGGCCGGCCTGGTCTTCATGGCCATGGGTTCGGACACAGGTGGTTCCATCCGTATCCCCGCTTCCTTCTGCGGAACCGTCGGGCTGAAGCCCACTACAGGCCGCGTAAGCCGCTACGGCGTGCTGCCGCTCGACTTCACGCTGGATCACATGGGACCGCTGACGCGCTCGGTGCGCGACGCCGCTCTGACGCTCGAGGCCATCGCCGGTCACGATCCGCGCGATGATTCCTCCAGCCGCGTGCCTGTTGCCGCCTACGTGCCGGCGCAGCAGGCGCCGCTGAACAGCCTGCGGTTGGGTGTCCCGGAGAATTTCTACTTCGAACGGGTCGATCCCGAAGTCGAACGCTCCGTGCGCAACGTAGCGGAAGTCGCCGCCCGGCTCGGCGCGCGCCTCATCAGCGTGCGGGTTCCCGACATCGACGCCATCAACACGCTGGGGCGCGTGATCCTGCTGGCTGAGGCGGCGGCCGTGTTGCACAACCATCTAAAGAAGAAAGACAGATTCGGGACGGATGTGCTGGCGCTGCTGGAGCAGGGGGCCATGATCCCGGCGGCGGACTACATCAATGCCCAGCGGCTCAGGCGTCTGGCTGTCGCCGATTTCAATCGCCTGTGGGACCAGGTGGATTGCCTGTTGACACCAACTACTCCGACGACGGCGCCTCGGCTTGGCCAGGAGCGCATCCGCCTGGAAGGCGAGGAGTTCGACGTGCGGCTGTTGAGCACGCGCTTCGTGCGAGGCGTCAACGTGATCACGGCGCCCGCCTTGTCGCTGCCTTGCGGGCTGGATTCCGGCGGGCTTCCCATCGGCGCTCAGTTGCTCGCCCGGCCGTTTGGCGATGCCGTACTGCTCCAGGCCGCGGCGGCTCTCGAGGACGCCCTCGGGTGTCACGACATGGTTCCGCAAAGTCTATAATTCTTGATGACAGGAGGAGTTCACATGCAGATCAGCCGTCGGGATTTTGTCCGCGCGGGAGCCGCGGCGGCAGCCGTCGCCGGTTCCACGCCAGCGTATGCCGCCAATGACCGTGTTCAGATTGGAGTCATCGGGTGCGGCGCGCGGGCGCACGAGATTATTGTGGCTTTGTCGCAGTTGCCCGCCGCCCAGGTGACCGGCGTGGTGGACGCCTACAAAGGCCGGGTGGAGAGGGCCATCGAGCGCACGAATGGCAGGGCCAAAGCCTACCCCAGCTACCGCGAGGTGATCGCGGATAAGTCGATCGACGCCGTGGTCCTCGTCACGCCGGACCACTGGCATTACCGCATGGTGATGGATGCCATCGCCGCCGGCAAGGACATTTACTGTGAGAAGCCGCTGACGTTCCGCTCCGCGGAAGGAGTCGAAATCGCGAGGGCGGCCCAAGCCGCCGGGCGGATCGTGCAGGTGGGCAGCCAGGGCATGAGCGGGCAGGCACAGCAGCATGCGCGCTCACTGATTCAGGCGGGCAAACTCGGGCAGATCACCCTGATCCGCGCCGCCTATAATCGCAACACGGCTTCGGGCGCCTGGATCTATCCCATCCCTCCCGACGCCGGCCCGCAAACCGTGAACTGGGACATGTTTCTCGGACCGGCCCCCAAGCGGGCTTTCGATCTGGACAGGTTCTTCCGATGGCGCTGTTACGACGATTACTCCGGCGGCATCGCCACGGACCTGTTCGTGCATCTGTGCACCACGATCCACTACCTCATGGGCGTCAAGGCGCCTTCCAAAGTGATGGCGATGGGGCAGTTGTACCGCTGGAAGGAAAACCGCGAGGTGCCCGACACCCTCAATGCCATCCTCGAATATCCGGAAGGCTTCGTGGTCAACCTCAGTTCGACCTTCAACAATCAGATCACTGCCGAAGGCAGTTTCCAGATTCTGGGGACCGAGGGAACCATCAACCTGGCCGGCGGGCTCACCTACACGCCCGAGCACGTGGTCGAAGACAACCGCTGGATCATTGACAGCTGGCCGCGGGCGCTGGCGGATGCTTACTACCGTGATCCCAAGGTCCGCGAGCAGGAAGTGCCGGCCACGCGCAAGCCGAGAATCATCGAGACGTTGCAGCAGTTCCGCTCCGAAGGGCAGGATTCCAACATCGTGCACCTCGGGCACTTCCTGGATTCGATCCGCACACGCCGGCCTCACTGGCAGGACGCCGCCGCCGGGCACCGCGCCGCGGCCTGCGCGCACATGGTGAACCTGTCGGTCGCCAAGGGCCGCCTGGTCGAGTGGGATTTCGGCCGCGACGACATCAAAGCCTAGACGCTCCTCGCCCACCTGATTCGCTATCCGGCTAAGGCCAAGCGCCCCTGCCGCCGATAACGGCGGAGGGCCGCATGGAAACCGCCACACCGCCGCTTCCGGCATCCGCACACCGGGCCGACAACCTACGGCCGCGCTCCGGTCTGCTCGCCGCCTGCCTGCGCCCCAGCTATCTGGACTGCCTGTTGATCGCCGTGCTGGTGTGGCTGTTCGTGGCCGCGTCGCCGGGCTGGGAGAGGCTGCTTCGGGACGGCGATACGGGTTGGCACATCCGCACCGGCGAGCTGATTCTGACCGAGCGCGCCGTGCCCCGGCAGGATCCTTTTTCGTTCACCAAGCCCGGCGCGCCCTGGTTTGCATGGGAATGGCTGGCCGACGTTTTCTACGCCGTTCTGCACAAGGCCTGGGGTCTCAAAGCCATCGTGCTTTTAGCCGGCTTTCAGATCGCTCTGCTGGCGGTGCTGCTGGTGAGGGGCATGGTGGCCACAGGCGTGCACCCGTTGCTGGCCTTAGGACTGACGCTGCTCGGGATGGGAGCCGCATCCGTGCACTTCCTGGCGCGGCCGCACCTTTTTACCTGGCTGTTTCTGGCTGCTGCCTGGCAACTGGTTGAGCGCGACCAGCGCCACCCGGGGAAGGTTGTATGGCTGCTGGTCCCCGCCACCGCGCTGTGGGCCAATCTGCACGGAGGATGGTTGGCGCTGGTGGGTTCCCTCGGTGTTCTGGCCGCCGGCCGCGCAGCCGAGTCCTGGCTGGTCCCGGCGGAGCGCTCCGCCAGGCGCCGTCAGGCTCTGAAGATGGCTGCATTGGCCGGCGCCTGCACAGCCGCCTCTCTGGCGAACCCCTATGGTTACCATCTGCATACGCATCTGTACGGTTACCTTACTTCGGATTGGATTCGCCAGGCCGTAGACGAATTCCAGTCGCCCAGTTTCCGGCATGAGAACATGTTGCACTTCGAGCTGCTCTTGTTTGCCGGTGTGGCGGCAGCTGCCGGGTATCTTCGGCGCCGACAGGTGGGAGAAGCGTTGCTCATTCTGGCCTGGGCGCACCTGGCGTTGCAGTCGGTGAGGCACGTGCCGGTGTTCGTCGTGGTGGCGATCCCGCTCCTGGCGGCCGGGTGTCAGCGCGCCTGGAATTCGTTCATTGAGGTCCAGCCAAGCCGATCGCCTGCTTTTTTCATTAACGACCTGGGCCGGGAGTGGGCAGCCGGCTTCCGGCGTTTGAGCCTGTGGAGTGCCGTGGCGCTGACCGCGTTGGTGCTCGGCAGTCCGCCGGAGCGGTGGCCGGGCGACTTCCCCCGCGGCTTGTTCCCGCTCCAAATGACCTCCGAACACGCCGCCGTGCTCGAAGGCGCGCGTCTGCTGACTAGCGACGAATGGGCTGACTATCTGCTCTACAAGCTCCATCCCCGGCAGCGCGTGTTCTTCGACGGGCGCAGCGACTTCTATGGCGAGCAACTCGGACGGGAGTACGTCACTCTCGTGAACGCGCGAGGGAATTGGCGCGCACTGGCCGAAAAGCACGGTGTGGATGCCGTGCTTTGTCCCTCGGATTGGCCGCTGGGTTCCGTACTGGAAAACGAACCGGGCTGGCGGCTGAGGGCGAAAGACGGCCAAGCCCGATTGTTTCTGAAAAACCGGACGGCAGCCGGGACACCAGTCAGCCAGCGGGCAGTGCCGGAGGGACGGGACTAATGCTCGCGCTGTCTTCTGCCGAAGCTACAGGCGGAGAGAGAGTCATGAAAAGTCGGACGGCAGGCTCGAAGAAAGAGCCCACTCGGCGGACCGCATCAACCGGGAAGAAGATGATCCGCAAGTCGAACGCCTTGCCGGAAGACAACGATTGGAAGCTGCCCGACGGCAAGGCACTGGCGGATTTCGTGCTTCAAGCGGGCGGTGTGGCGCCGCTGCTGCTGCTCAGCGAGCACCTGAACGCCGATAGAAGCGAAACCTCGCAGAGTAAGAAGAAGCCAAGCGCCGGGGGCGAAGGTAGCGGCGAGCCTGCGGCGGTTGGTGGTTCGCCCAGAAGGCGGACGAAGGGGAACTGAAACTATGGATCGCAGATTCCTCACGGTTGTCATGTTGAGCCTGCTTTTCGCGCTCGTCGTGTCGGCCATCTTTTACCAGTTTTCTTCCAAGCCCGGCTCCGCGCGAACGCCGGCTGAGCCCGTCCAGATGAAGGAACTGGTGGTGGCAACCCGGCCTCTTACGGTGGGAGTGAGCCTTACGCCGGATGACGTGAAGCTCCGGAAGGTGCCGGCTGCACAGTTTCCAGCCGGAGCGTTTTCCAAAGTGGAAGACGTGCTGGATAGGGCCGTGATCAGCGGAATCCTGATAGACGAAGCCATTCACGAAGGCCGTCTGGCGGATCGCGGCAGCGGCGTGGGTTTGGCGCCGGTCATTCCGGTCGGCATGCGCGCAGTCACTGTCCGGGTGAACGAAGTCGTGGGTGTCGCCGGATTCGCCTTGCCCGGCATGCGGGTGGATGTGCTCGTGACCGGTCAGCCGCCGGAATCAAAGACTGCCATGACCAGTACGGCTTTGCAGAACATCCTGGTCCTCTCCGCGGGTCAGACCACCGAACCGGACGCGGCCGGGAACGCCATCAATGCCCCCACCGTGACGCTGCTGGTGACTCCGGCGCAAGCTGAAGTGCTGACGTTGGCAGGCACGGAAGGACGCATCCAACTGGTGTTGCGCAACTCCAGTGACCGGGAGATCGGGAAGACCCCGGGGCATAACCTGGCGCAACTCTACGGCGTGGTTGCACCGCCGCCGGCTCCCCCCGTGAGGCCCCGGCCCGTGAAGCCGGCTTCCGAGGAGCAGCCTCCCGCTGCCGCGCCCGTCAAGCCTGAACCGCGCCAAGAAGAGGTCGTCGTGTTTCGTGGCACACAGAAGACGGTGGAAGTCGTCAATGCTGCGAAATCAGAGGAGGTCGTCAGGCAGTGAGGAGATCTAAGAGATTCCTGAGCTGGGCTTTGGTCTTGTCGGCAGCTCTGGCTTTCGGGTCCGTCCCCGGGGCGGCCGGGGTTGAGGACCTTCGGGTGACTGTTGGCAAGAGCGTGGTCATCGATTTCCCCTCGGATGTGGCCCGCATCTCCACCAGCAACCCCGAGGTGGTCGACGCCGTTGCCGTGAGCACGCGGGAGGTGTTGTTGCATGCCCGCAGCTATGGGCTAGCGACGGTTGTCATCTGGTCGCGCGAAGGGCAGAGAAACATCTACAACATCACGGTCGATTATCACCTGGAACCTTTTCGCAAACTCCTGGCGGAGACGTTCCCGCGCGAGGAAATCCACGTGCAGGCGGCCAAAGACTCGGTAACGTTGACCGGGCGGGTCTCGAGCCCGCAAGTTTCGGAAAGAGCGGCTGCTCTGGCTGCCAGCGTGGCGAAGACCGTCGTCAACAACCTGGAGACGGCCCCCTCCGCGGTGGAAAAGCAGATTCTGCTGCGCGTGAAGATCGCCGAGCTGAATCGAACCGCGTCGGCGTCTTTCGGGGTGAACCTTCTGTCCACGGGGGCGTTGAATACGCCGGGCCGGACAAGCACCGGGCAGTTTGCGCCTCCCTCACCGGGTGACTTGTTGGGGGGGATCCCCGGTTCATTGGAAGGGACTACCTCGCGCTTCAACATCAGCGACGCGCTGAACGTGTTCGCCTTCCGGCCGGATTTGAACCTGGCGGCGCTGATCCGCGCGTTGCAGGACGAAGGCGTTCTGCAAATCCTGGCCGAACCCAACCTGGTGGCCAGCAACGGCAAGGAAGCCAGCTTCCTCGTGGGCGGAGAGTTCCCTGTGCCGGTCATTCAGGGGGGAGCCAACGTCGGCGCGGTCACCATTCAATTCAGGGAGTTCGGTATCCGTCTGGCTTTCCTCCCGAACCTGACTGACAACGGCACGGTGAAGATGTTCGTGCGGCCGGAAGTTTCCACCGTGGACATCGTCAATGCGGTCACGGTGAATGGTTTCTCCATCCCCGCCCTGGCCACCCGGCGCATGGAAACGACCATCGAACTGGGCGAAGGCCAGAGCTTCGTTATCGCCGGGCTGCTGGATGACCGGGTACGGGAATCCATGTCTCGCATTCCCGGCCTTTCGCACATCCCCTTGCTCGGCCTGCTTTTCAAGAGCCGGCAGGAGCAGAAATCGAAGACGGAATTGCTCGTCATGGTAACGCCGGAAATCGTCACGCCTTTGACTCCGGGCGAGAAGCCGCCTCTGCCGGTGATGCCCAAAGAATTCCTGAAGCCCTACAGGATTCCGGCCCCGCCTGCGCCGGAAGGGGCCCCCGCGGGGCAGGGAGCCGGGCAGCCGTCCAGGGACGCGCTTGGTTCGGGGCACTGAGGTGAAGCCGCTCGAGGGAACCATGAAGGGGCTGCCCAGTGCTCAGGAGATCGAGTTCACGGCGCTGATGATTGCGCCGGACCGCGACCTTGCCGAGCAGTTCTTCAAGACATTGCCGGCGACACGAGCCTTCCAAGTGCTGGGAGATTTGAAGAGCTATCCTCCGCGGCAAACCCTCGACATGCGGCTGAGGCAGTTGTGCCCCGACGTCGTCTTGTTGGACACGGCTACCAGCCTGCCTTCGGCTGAAGATCTTATCCGCCTGACAGCCGGATTCAAGCCGGTGACGCACCTGGTGGCGTTGCACACCCACAATGATCCGGAAACGCTGGTCCGTGTCCTGAGGTGCGGGGCAAGCGAGTTCCTTTATGCGCCGTTCGACCCGGCAGCGCAGAAGGATGCGCTCCGGCGGGTCCGCCGCCTGCGCCAGCCAGAAGCGTCGGCGGACGCCGGGACAGGCCGGCTGCTGGTGGTTACGAGCACGAAGCCTGGTTCCGGAAGCTCCACGCTGGCCGTCCAAATGGCCTTCGCTCTGAGGCGGGAAACGGGTCAACGGGTTCTGCTGGTGGATCTGGACTTGGCGGGCGGGACCATCGGTTTTTACCTGAAGCTCCGGCACGAACATTCCACGGCCGATGCGCTGGCGCAGGCGCTGAACATGGATCCGGCTATCTGGACCACTTTCGTCGTGAGCCGGGCGGGAGTGGACGTGCTGTTGGCGCCCGAAATGCCACCGGCTGCGGAGGTGGGGCCCGACGCCCTGCACGGGCTGCTGGAGTATGCGCGCCTGCTCTATGACTGGGTAGTGCTCGATGTGCCTTCGGTGCCGCACCGGGCATCCCTGCTGGCGGCCAGCGAATCAGACCTTACCTTTCTCGTCTCCACCACGGAATTGACCAGTTTGCACCTCACCCGGAAAGCCGTGGTCCTGCTCGATCAATTGGGTTTCGGCAAGGATCGGTACCGGCTGCTGATCAACCGGGCTGACAAGCGCGAGAGGCTGGGGCAGGCTCAGATCGAGAAGATCGTGGGTTGCCCGGTACATGCCGCGTTTGTCAATGATTACTTCGGTTTACAGTCCGTCATGGCCCACGGGCAGGTGCTTGAGCCGGCCACCGAGTTGGGCGGCGCCGTGGCGCGCCTGGCCACCTGGCTGGGCGGCCTGCCGGCCGGCGCCCGCAGGCGCAGCGGCCACCACGCCGGAAGGAGGGTAGCCTGTTGATCGGACGTAGGGATCTGGACGGGGCGGAGGTCCTCACTTCGCTTGAAGTGCCCGCCGCCGGGCCGAGCGGGTGGGATTCCAGGGCGGGGCGGGGCAGCGCGCGCCACCGCGCTCCGCTGACTCCGGAATACCAGGAGCTGAAATTCGCCCTCCACCGCAAGCTGCTCGACAAGATCAACCTGGAAGCGCTGGCGACCATCGACAACCAGCGCGTTCGCCTGGAAGTCCGCCAGGCGCTGCTGACGCTGGTGGACACCGAGCAGACGCTGTTGAGTTCGCTCGAGAAGCAACAGATCTGCGACGAGGTGCTGGACGAAGTCTTCGGGCTGGGCCCGCTGGAACCACTGCTGCAGGATTCGTCCATCTCCGACATCCTGGTTAACACTCACAGCCAGGTGTACGTGGAAAGGAAGGGACTGCTCGAACTCACCAGCGTCAGGTTCCGGGACGAGGCTCATTTGCTGCGCATCATCGACAAGATCGTCTCGCAAGTGGGCCGGCGCGTGGATGAATCCACTCCCATGGTGGACGCCAGGCTGCTGGACGGGTCGCGCGTGAATGCCATCATCAAACCCCTGGCGGTGGACGGCCCGTTGCTGTCGATCCGGCGCTTTATCACGGACCGCCTCATGCCACCGGACCTGGTCGAAAAAAAGACCACGACGGCGGCCATGATGGCGCTGCTTGAAGCAGCCGTCAAAGCCCGCCTGAACATCGTCATCTCCGGCGGCACGGGCGCGGGCAAGACCACGCTGCTGAATGCGCTTTCCTTTTTCATTTCTCCGAAGGAGCGCATCGTCACCATCGAGGATGCCGCCGAGTTGCAGTTGAAACAGCCACACGTAGCCCGGCTGGAGACCCGTCCTCCCAACCTCGAGGGGCAAGGCGCGGTAAGGCAGCGCGAATTGCTGATTAACAGTTTGCGAATGAGGCCGGATCGGATTGTCGTGGGCGAGGTGCGCGGAGAAGAAGCGCTGGACATGCTCCAGGCCATGAACACGGGCCACGAGGGCTCGTTGACGACGATTCACGCCAACAGCCCGCGTGACGCCATCTCGCGCCTGGAAGTGATGGTGTCGCTGGCCAACGCCAACATGCAGCTATACACCGTACGCCAGCAGATAGCCAGCGCGGTTCATTTGCTCGTGCAAGCCACGCGGTTGAGCGACGGCAGCCGGCGAGTCACCAGCATCACGGAAGTGACCGGCATGGAGGGCGAAGTGGTAACGCTCCAGGACCTGTTCGTGTTTGACAAGCTCGGCGTCTCGCCGGAAGGCCGCGTTATCGGGCGCTTCGCCGCCACCGGCATACGTCCCAAGTTCTACGAACGGCTGATGGCGGCCGGCATCCGGCTCGAGACCGAGATGTTCGAGGACCTGGAGGAAGGCTGAGGGACCCGAATGACAGCGTACTTGTTGGTCTTGGTGTTGATCTGGGCCGGATCGATCGGCATCTGGTACCTGCTCTCGAAGTCCATGCGCGGAGCTGAGACCGAGCGCGTCTTGAACCGGCTCATGGGGCGCACGAATCAGGCGCAGAGCAAGCGGGATCCGGATCGCGGACCGGTGCTGATCGCTCCGGAAGACAGGAGCACCGGCAAGTACGTGGTCAAGCTGCTCAAGAAGTTCCAGCTCATGGAAAAGGCGCGCGAACTGATCGAGCAGAGCGGCAAAACCTGGCGCCCGGTCCGGTTGGTTCATGCCTGCCTGGGGCTCTTCCTCATAGGCTTCCTGGTGATGCGCGCGGCGCTGCCGGGTGAATGGCGGCTGGCAGCCTTCCTCGGGGGATTCGCCGCCGGCCTCGCCCCCGTGCTTGGCCTGCAGCGGTTGAAAAAGAAGAGGCTGGAGGCCTTTGAGGGTCAGTTTCCGGATTGCCTGGAGTTTCTGGCCAGGTCGATGCGGGCAGGCCATGCTTTTGCCGTGTCGATCGAGATGCTGTCCAAGGAATTCAAGGAACCCCTCTCGGGAGAATTCCGCCGCGTGTTTGAGGAACACAACCTGGGGCAGCCTCTGGAAGTCGCGCTGGTGAGGTTGTCCCGCCGCATTCCCGTGCTCGATGTGCAGTTTTTCGTTTCCGCCGTGATGCTGCAACGGCGCACGGGCGGCAACCTGGCTGAAATCCTGGACAAACTCGCCTATGTGATTCGCGAGCGATTCAAATTGCGGGGCAAAATCCGGGCGGTCAGCGCGCATGGGCGCATGACAGGCGCGGCTTTGAGCTGTATTCCGCTGGTTGTCGCCGTGCTGATGTTCTACACCAACCCGGACTACGTTCGGTTCTTCCTCACGGAAGACGTGGGACGCATGATGCTGGCGGCCGCCGTTGGCCTCCAGTTGCTTGGCTACGCGGTGATCCAGCGGATCGTGAGGATCGAGGTGTGAGTGTGACGCTGATTATGGCGGCAGCATTGTTCCTGGCTACGGCCATCCTCGTCAGCCTGATTGGCATGCGGCTATGGGTGCGTCCGAAACAGGCTATGGAACGCGTGGTCGGCACCGTCAAGCAGTACGAGCACGCGCCACGGCACCCCAGTCTGGTCTTCCACGATCTGGTGAAGAAGCTGGGGAATCTGGTCCCGGCATCGCCTCGGGATAAGGGGTTGATCCAGCGCCGCCTCATTCGGGCCGGGATTCGGAATCCCAATGCGCTCAGGAACTTCTACGGCATCAAGGTGCTGCTCGGCTGCCTGTTGCCGGTGCTGGCTTTCTTTCTGGTGCAGCAATCCCAGGCCGACCCGACGAACAAAATGCTGACCGTTCTGGGTGCGGGCGCAGCGGGTTTCCTGGGGCCGAGCGAATACATCCGGAGGAGAGCCGCGCGGCGGCAGAAAGAGCTGAAGCGTGGGCTGCCGAACGGGCTCGACCTGTTGGTGGTGTGCGTGGAGTCCGGCCTAGGGCTGGACCAGGCCACCATTCAGGTCGCCAAGGAGCTTGAAATCGCCCATCCGGAAATCAGCGAGGAATTCACCCTCGTGACACTGGAATTGAAAGCGGGGAAGCGCAGAGCAGACGCTTTGCGCAACCTCGCCGACCGCAACAATCTCGAGGAACTCAGCAGGCTGGTGGCTGTGCTGATCCAGGCTGATCGCTTCGGGACGGGCGTAGCGCCGAGCCTGCGCGGCCACGCCGACTTCATGCGGGTGCTGGCCAGGCAGGAAGCTGAAGAGAAGGCAGCCAAGCTTGGTGTGAAGCTTGTATTCCCGATCTTCTTCTGCATCCTGCCATCGCTGTTTGTAGTGACCGTCGGACCCATTATGGTTCGCATCTTCAGGGACCTGCTGCCCATGATGCACAACATTTGAGAGCAGGCGAAGGCCTGCAAGTTGATAGAAGGAGACGAGCAATGGATACCACCCTAGTACGAATCATCTGTGCCGTTATGGCCGTGCTGTTTTTGGGGTTGATCGTTCTGCGCCGCCGCAAGAACGCCGATTAGTGTCGCCCGGCGGTTTGCTGTGCAAGGGGCGGGGGGCTGCCTCGCCCCGGCTGCGCATGTGACTGGCGCGCTGCGCGCCAAGGAGTGTCTTTGTATGCCTAGGAAATGCTGGCTGCTGGCAGCCGCCTTCGCTTGCCTGAGTGCAAGCGCGTGGGCGGGATCTTTCGGCAAAGTCGTGGCCATCGGGGGCCACGCATCGGATCTGGCCCTCGATGAGGCCCGGGGTGTGGCGTACGTGGCCAACTTTACCGCGGGGCGCGTCGAGGTGCTCTCGCTGCGTGAACTCACCATCCAGACATCGATGAACGTGGCGCCCCAACCTGCGTCACTGGCGATTTCACCGGACGGCCATTTCCTGGTGGTGACGCACTACGCCCACCATCAGCCGCCGCAGACCTCCGGCAATGCCGTGACGGTGGTGGACTTGCGGACCAGGGGGCGGCAGACGTTCGCTCTGGGGAATCCGCCTTTGGCGGCAGCTTTCGGGGCGGACAATCTCGCCGTCGTGGCGACCACGACGGGCTTTGTCACGCTTGACCCTGTTGCCGGCACCGTGCGTCCGCTAATGGCCCTGACTGAACTTGCGGCGCGCGCCCTCCCGGTGCCGCCGGCCAGCATTCCGGCGAACATCGTGTCGGCGTCGATGGCTGCCTCGGGAGACGGCACGCGGATCTACGGCCTCGCGGACAGAATGGTCTTCAGCTACGATGTCACGTCGCGCCGGTTCAGCGTGATTGCCTCTCAGGCGGGGTCGGGGCCACGGGTGGTGAGCGTCAATGGCGACGGAACCCGCTTCGCCGCGGGCGCCTCACTATACGCCGTGGCGAGTACGCCCTGGGGCAGCACCGCCACGCATTTGGCGGAGTTGCCCGATCTCGACACCCGAGTGCCCATGGGTTCCCACGCCATCGATTCGAGTGGCGAACGTGTCTACGCGCAAGCGCCCACCCTGACGCTGGCGGGCATGCCCGTGCTGGAACTGCTGGACGGTGACAACCTGACTGTCCGTGAGCGTCTGCGCTTGCCGGAGAACCTGACCGGGAAGAGCTTGCTCAGCTCGGACGGATCCGTGTTGTATTCGGTTTCCGACAGTGGGCTGCTGGTTCTGCCGGTTGGGTCGATCCGAGCCGAATCGCGATTGGCCGCAGACGTGGAAGAACTCTTGTTCCGCGGCAACTTCTGCGACCGCAGATTGATGACCCAGGAATTCCGTGTCGTGGACCCAGGCGGGGGGAGTACGAGCTTCACCCTGAGGAGCACGCATCCGGGTGTTCGCCTGACGCCCACGGCAGGCGCCACGCCAGCGACGATACGCGTCACCGTGGATCCGGTCGCGTTTCAAGCCAGCAAGGGAACGGTCGCCGTCAACGTGGAGATCAGCTCACCGCAAGCGGTAAACCTGCCGCCGCCCGTGCGCGTGCTGGTCAATTCACGGGAACCGGATCAGCGCGGCACGACCGTTCATGTTCCGGGCAAACTCGTCGATATCCTGCCGGACCCGGCTCGGGACCGGTTCTTCGTGCTGCGGCAGGACGCCAACCTGGTGCTGGTCTTCGATGCCAATACCTACCACCAGTTGGCCGCGCTGCGCACTGGCCACACGCCGACGCAGATGGCCGTGAGTTTCGACCGTCGCTATTTGTTCGTGGGCAACGGGCAATCACAAATTGCCAATGTTTACGACCTCGAGACGCTCGAAGCCCTTTCGCCGGTACGGTTCCCTGAGGGGCACTTCCCGCGGTCGGTGGCCATTTCGGGCAAAGCGGCTCTGGCAGTCAGCCGGATTACAGCTACTGAAGCGCGCATCGCCCGTCTTGATCTCGGAACCAGAACAGCTTCGGAACTGCCCCTGCTTGGAATCTACGAAAACCGGGTGCGGCCCGGAAGCGTGCTGGCGGCAGCGCCCAACGGCGCCACCATTCTGCTCGCACAGAGCGATGGCACGCTCATGCTGTACAACGCGAACACGGATTCCTTTACGGTGGCGCGCAAGGACTTCAGCGAGCTTGCCGGGGCCTACGCGGCTTCCAGCTTCGACCGTTACGTCGTTGGCGACCGGATGCTGAATGCCTCCCTGGTGACGACGCGTGTTCTGGACGGCGGTACGGGCCGCTCCTCAGGTTTCGCTTTTGTGGACCAGGCCGGCTTCCGGGCCACCGCGCCTTCAAGTAGCGGTCCAGGCGTGATCCAACGCGTGGACGCTGACGGCATGGGCGCCCGCTCCACCCGGATGGCGGAGGCTCCGTTGTTGGGAGACGCGGGCTCTCCGTTCACTCGCACCGTAGCTCCGTTGTACGGGCGCAGCGCCATCATCAGCCTGACGGTTTCGGGCTTTACGGTGCTGCCTTGGAATTATGACGCCTCGGTCGCCCCGCCCCGGATGGAGCGGGTGGTGAACGCGGCTGACTACACCGCTGCCGTAGCGCCGGGCGCGCTGATCTCCCTGTTCGGCGACAACCTCAGCCCGGTCAACCTGGCTACCAGGGAAATGCCCTTGCCGACGGCGCTCGGTGAAAGCTGCCTGACGGCGAATGGCGCGCCGGTGCCGATGTTATTCGTTTCGCCGCGCCAAATCAACGCGCAGTTGCCGTTTCACCTCGATGGAAACGTGACCTTGATCCTGCGGACGCCGGGGGGCGTCAGTGACAACTACCATTTGAGTGTTCCGCCGGCGGCTCCCAGCATCTTCCGCAACGGGGCGGCGGGCCCCCTCACCGAACTCGCGGCGATTGTCAGGGACAAAAACGGCGAACTGGTGACGCTCGCCAACCCCATTCATCGCGGCGACTCCATCGTGGTCTATCTCACCGGTTTGGGCAGAACAAACCCGCCCACCGAGACGGGCGTCCCGGCGTCTGCTGACCCGCTGGCCGCAGCGTTGATCCAACCCGAAGTGAGCCTGGGAGGGGTGCCGTTGCCGGTTACCTACGCCGGACTCACCCCGGGGCAGGTCGGAATCTACCAGATCAACGCCCAGGTTCCCGGGTGGGTGCCGACCGGAATGGAGCAAACCTTGGTGGTGACTCAGGCTGGCCGTTCGACCAGGGTTGCCGTGAGAGTCGTGAACTGAGTTGGGCACCATCTCAACGGGAGGATAGATGAAGCTACTGTCACTTGCCGTGTTCCTGCTGGGCTTTGTCCTGGCGACGCCGGCCGCTGGCCAGAGATTGAGCAACATGACCGGCGAGGCCGGTCTGGGCGGCGCGGGGAGCTTCTATAACTCCCGCCCTGTCCAGGGAGCCAGAGGCGAAGCTCGGGCGGGATTCCGCGCAGGCCCGGCCGGCTCAGCGTGGATCGGGCACGACATGTATGCTCGCGTGGGCGGAGAATTCCGCTATGCCTTCGGGCAAAACCATTTGAGATTGCGTCATGGCGGGAGTGCGGTGAGTTTCAAGGCTCTGTCCCACGCCGTTCACTACGACCTGCTCGTCTACGCAACTCCGAGGAACCACCGCGTGCGGCCATTTGCCGCGGTTGGCGCGGGCGTCAAGGGGTACCAGGGTACGGGCTCTGAGGCCGCTTACCAGCCCTTGCAAGAGTTTGCGCTTCTCACCCGGACCTCCCAATGGAAGCCGATGCTCAGCCTAGGAGGCGGCCTGAAGTTTGCCATGGGCCGCCGCGCCTATTTTCGCTTTGAGGTCCGGGACTACTTGACGCCCTTCCCCGAGGAGGTGATCACGCCCTCTCCCGGGAACCGCGTGGGCGGCTGGGTCCACAATCTGACGCCGCTGGCGGGCGTAGGATTCCGGTTCTAGGCCGGCTCCCAGCCCCGGCTGCCATCACGCCGCCCGCACCGGTAAGCCGTCGGGCGGGGCGCATGTCGACATGAGCGGGTGTTACCCATGTTGGCGAATCTGTTCGATGAAGCAGCGCAACGACCGGGGCTCCTCTATATTGAATACGTGGACCTGCCGTCAAGATTGCTGCCGGTCCTCCTGCTCTTCGGATTGGCCTGTGCCCCCGCTATAGGCGCGGGCCAGGAGGAGGGTTTTGTGGGCAGCGCCGTATGCCGGAATTGTCATGCCAAGACTTGGACGACATTCCACCGCAACCCTCATTACGCCAGTCTGGCTTCGGGCCGAGAGCCGCGGGAGCGGACGGGGTGCGAGGCTTGTCATGGCCCGGGCAAAGCGCACATCGAGGCCCAGGGTGGCAAGGACAATCTCCGCTCCTTCGCCAGGCTGGAGACCCGTGAAACGGTAGAGGCGTGCCTCGTTTGTCACGGCCGCGATGCTGAACTCCGCGGAGCGCGGCATTCCCGGCACACGCTGGCGGGCGTCTCCTGCGGGGAGTGCCACTCCATTCACGGCGCCGGAACAGCCACAAAGCTGCTCCTGCGCCGTGAGACCGAGACGTGCTACGCCTGTCACGCCCGCGTGCGGGCTCAGTTCTCGCTGCCGTTCAAGCACCGCGTCAACGAGGGGAGCATGCGCTGCTCGGATTGCCACAACCCCCACGGCGTAGGCGCGGCGGTCGCTCGCATGGGCGTGCGGCCGCGCATGATGGAAGCGACGCGAGCCGGCGAGGAAGCCTGCCTGAAGTGCCACACCGAGAAACGCGGTCCGTTCGCATTCGAACATGCCGCGGGGCGGATAGAAGGGTGCGAAGCGTGTCACCAGCCGCACGGGTCGGTGAACCCGCGTTTGCTGAAAAGACCGGCGGTCTTCACGCTGTGCCTGGAGTGCCATACGGGCGGCGGGACTTTTGGCCGCGGGGCGGACGGGATTGCCTTGCCCTCTGCCACGCATGATTTGGCGCAGGCCCGCTATCGTCAGTGCACGGCATGTCATGTGCGTATTCACGGATCGAATGCCGATCCGTCGTTTCTGCGTTAGGAGCCGCCATGAGAGGAGAGATAGTTCAGCTCATGAGATTGGCGGTGGCGTTCCTCACTGCGTGCCTCTGCGGCGCGCAGCCCACCGTGGCGCCCTCCCAAGGCCACTCTGCCACGGAGCCCGGCAAGGCAGCGGGGAACTATGACATTGTCCAGCATTTTGAAACGGGCTACCGGTTCAGGACAGTGGACGGCAACCTCGGGAAGTACCGCAGCGACGTCAACTACGGCAACGGCGTGCGCCTCCTGTCGGGCTACCTGAGCCTGCACTCGCGGGATGGGCACGGGCGGCGGTTCGACGAGTTGGTGCTGACCACACATGGGCTGGGCAACGATCCTTATCAATCGGCGTCTCTGAGGATTCAGAAGGACCGCCGCTATCGCTACGAACTGCTGTGGCGCTCGAACGACTACTTCAATCCCGCGCTGACCATCGCGGAAGGCAGGCACGCTCGCAACACGCAGAGGCGATGGCAGGACCATGAACTCACTTTGCTTCCGCAGGCGCCCATCCGGCTCATGTTGGGCTACAGCCGTAATTCCCACGACGGGGAGGCGCTCACCACGACCCAGCCATTTGATGCGCGGGGCGACGAGTTCAACGCGTTTGCGCGTCTGAAGAGCCACCAGAACGAATACCGCCTCGGCTGGCAGATGCGGCTGTTCGGGCTGGATATGCAGTTCACGCGCATCTGGGAGAACTACACCGAGGCCACTGACTCGGAATCCGGCGCATCCCAATCAGGATCAGCCCCCACAACCGGCGCCGTACTCACGGCGTTTCGACGCACCGAGCCTTACCGGGGAAGCACGCCGGGGTGGCGGGCGCACATTGCCGGAGAGCGGGGACGCTGGCTGACCATGAACGGGCGGCTGATGTGGGTATACGGCAAGCGCGAGTTCGTGCTGGATGAAACTGCTGCCGGCAGGGAGCGCTTCGGGTTAGCGCGCAACCGGCAGGTGCTGGTCTTTGGATCCGGCCGGCGTCCGGCGTCGATGGGCCGCTTTAGCCTGTTCATCCACCCCGGCAACACCCTTACGGTTTACAGCCACACGGCTTTTCACAACTCGCGGATGGAGGGCGACTCTGTCTACCAGCAATTCGACAACGCGGCACGAGTCCTCGAGAGGTTGCGGTTTCAGTTCCTGGGCATCCGGATGCTGACCGAATCCACCGGTGTGAACTACGCCCCGGTGCGCTGGGTCGGCTTGCATGGCGGCTACCAATTCTCCAACCGGCGCGTACGGTCCATTGAACACGTGGGACTCTCCCCCGCGGCGCCCCTCGAGAGTACTCAGGAAAACACGCTGCATGCCGGTCTGGCTGGGGTGCGCCTGCATCCGGCAGAACGGATGAGGATCTCTCTGGACACGGAGATAGGGCGCGCCGACCGGCCCTTTTACCCCATCAGCGAGCGCCGTTATCATGCCTTCTCAGCGCGGGCCCAGTACAGGCACAGGAAGGCGATGGTGGCGGGGACGGTCCGGACACACTACAACGCGAACCCGGTTTCCTTCAGCATGCACAGCGCCCGCACCAAAGTGTTCTCCTTGGACGCCGGTCTGGCTCCGGAGGCGCGGTTTGGCCTGGACGGGGGCTTTGCCAACACGCGCCTGGAAACCACCTCGGCCATAGCCTACTTTGCCGGCTCGCGCTTTCTGGAAGGCGGCCGGTCGCACTATCGAAGCGACCTGTGGTCGGCTCACCTCATGGCTCGCGTGTCTTTCGGTTCCCGGGCGCAATTTCAGGCGGGCTATACGCGCGTTGAGGACCGGGCGCGCGGCGTGGGACGTGTGGGGTTGCCGGGACTGCCGGCCAACCTGAACCAGGCTCTCCTCCAGGCGCAGGCGTTTCCGATGGTGTATCAGGCGCCGCTGGCGCGTTTCACGCTCCGCCTTCACGAGAAGTTGAACTGGAACGCCGGCTTTCAATACTATCGGTACCGCGAAGACCTGGTCTCGCAAAACTACCGAGCGCACACCGGTTTTACCAGCCTGACGTGGTCCTTCTAGCCTATGGACATGCGCCTCACGCCGGACAATATCACGGTCGCCCTGCTCCTGGCTGCCACGTTATTGCTGGTTGTGATGCGCTTCATGCAGCGCTTGGACGTCAACTGGCCGCTGCTCTACTACCTGGCTCTGGCTATGTATCTCTACCACCAACCCGGCATCATCAGGCCAGGATGGGTCTACGCCGGCGTTGTCTGCGCACTCTTTCTTCGATTCGAGATTGCGGGTGGCAAGTTCCTGATTCTGGTGCGCTGTGCGGAGCTGTTGGCTTTGGTTTCCGTTGCCATTTGGCTCGGCAAGGCATTGGAGTACTAGCAGAGCTGGAAGTGGTGGAGCGGCTGCCCGGAGCGCCCGGAAGCTTCTCAGCTCACGCGGCGGATGTTCGCGCCCGCCGCGGCGAGCTTGGTTTCGATTCTCTCGTAACCCCGGTCGATGTGATACACGCGGTCGATCGTCGTCTCGCCTGAAGCTACCAACGCGGCCAGCACAAGCGACGCGCTGGCGCGCAAGTCCGAAGCGATGACCGAAGCGCCGGACAAAGGCGTGGGCCCGGTGACAATCGCCTGGCGGCCTTCGATGACAATCCCGGCGCCCATGCGCACCAACTCGGGCGCGTGCATATAGCGGTTCTCGAAAATCGTCTCCGTAATGCAGGAGACGCCGGATGCCTGAGTCATCAAGGCCATGTACTGCGCCTGAAGATCGGTGGCGAATCCCGGGTACTCCTCCGTGGTCACGTCGACGGAGCTCAGTTCGCTGCTACAGCGCACACGCAAGGCTCCCGGACCAGCGTCCTCCACGGTCACTCCCGCCTCACGCAGCTTAACGAGCAGCGCCTCGAGGTGCCCGGGCACGCAATTTTCGACCGTCAGGTCTCCGCGCGTGATGGCTCCCGCCACGAGAAAGGTCCCTGCCTCGATGCGGTCGGCGATGATTGTGTGGCGCGCTCCCCTCAGTCGTTCAACGCCTTTGATGCGAATGGCGCCGGTCCCTGCTCCCGTGATGTTTGCGCCCATGCTGGTCAGCAGCGCCGCAAGGTCCACTACCTCCGGTTCACGCGCTGCGTTCTCAATGACCGTTTCGCCCTCGGCGAGCACGGCAGCCATCAATAGGTCTTCGGTGCCGGTTACAGTGATGCGGTCGAAGCGGACGGTGGTCCCCCGGAGACCACGAGGCGCCTGAGCCTCGATATAGCCGCGTGAATGTTTGATCTCGGCGCCCAGAGCTTCGAGACTGCCCACGTGCAGGTTGATGGGCCTCGCTCCGATGGCGCAGCCTCCCGGCAGCGAAACTCGGGCGCGGCCGAAACGGGCCAGCATGGGACCCAGCACCAGGCTGGAGGCGCGCATCGTCTTCACAATGTCGTAAGGAGCTTCCGGGCGAGTGACCGCGTCCGCCTTCACCACCACGGATCCGTCCTCCGCAGCCTGCACGCTCGCCCCGGTGTGCTCGAGCAAGCGCTCCATGGTGCGAATGTCGCGCACGCGGGGAATCCGACGGAGGCTCACAGGTTCAGAAGTGAGCAGGCAGGCGGCAAGGGCCGGCAGGGCGGCGTTCTTGGCTCCGCTCACCACGATACGGCCCTCCAGAGGAGTGCCGCCCTGAATCAGGAATCTATCCATTACGAAGTGCCTCGGAAACGCGGCCGCCGGCTTTTGCCAGCCGCCGCTCTGCTTCAACTCGATCCACCTGAAGCCGGCCCATGACGATGGCCGTGCGAACGTCACCTTGGGCTTCCTCCAGCAACGTGGCGGAACGGGGTGCGTCTGCCCCGGTTGCCAGCCCGATGATACGGCGCGCCCGGTCCGCCAGTTTGGTATTGACGGGCCGCACGTTGACCATCAGGTTGCCGTAAACGTATCCCAGGCGGATCATCACCGCCGTACTCAGCATGTTAAGCGCGAGCTTGGTGGCAGTGCCGGCTTTCATGCGCGTGGAGCCGGCGATAATTTCAGGTCCCGGCAGTGGGGCGATGGCGATGTCCACGAGACGGGACAACTCGGAATCCGGCGTGCAACTGATCCCCACCGTGAGCGCCCGCAGCCCCGATGCGGCACGGATGGCGCCCAGGACATACGGCGTGCGGCCGCTTGCGGCGATGCCTACCAGCGTGTCCTGGGCAGCGAAGCCTCGCTCCAGCAGGTCCCTTTCTCCCGTGGACGGATCATCCTCGGTGGCTTCGGTGGCGCGCGCCAAGGCCTTCTCCCCGCCTGCGATGATGCCTTGCACCAAATCGGGGGGCACCTGAAAGGTAGGAGGACATTCAGCGGCGTCCAGCACACCTAACCGCCCGCTCGTGCCCGCGCCAATGTAGAAGAGCCGTCCGCCTGCGCGGATCCTTTCCACGATGCGGTCCACGGCTTGCGTGATGCGCGGGATTTCGGACTTCACCGCAACAGCCACCTGCGCGTCCTCCCGGTTGATGATCTCCAGGATCTCAGCGGTCGGCCGCAGGTCAATGCCCTGCGATGCGGGATTGACCTGTTCGGTCAGCAAGTCTTCCAGGTTCAACCTACAGCACACCCGCCTTTCTCATCACGTCGGAAGTGGTTTCGAGCCCCAGCCGGGCGCCGTCCTCGGGAGCCATGGTCTTGAGTCCGCGGCCGAAGATCTCCGGACTGATGCCGTCCACGTAGCCGATCTTCCGGAGGGCTCCGAAGAAGGCGCGGAAGTCGATCACCCCCTCGCCCGGCATGAGCCGCTCGCCGTCGAGGATCTTCTCCGGAGGCAGGGCGGGCGAGTCGGCCACGTGCACGTGGACGATGCGCGCCTTGCCCGCGGCGACGATGTCCTGTGCCGAGGCGCCGGCGTGATACCAGTGCCAGGAATCCAGCAGCAGTCCGGCGTTCGGTCCGCACTCCGCCGCGAATTCCAGCATCTCGTTCATGCGCCAGATGAACTCATGAGGAAACCGTTTCCGCAGATGCAGGGGACCCAGGAATTCAAATCCCAGGCGCACGCCCGAGTCTGCCAGGACCTTCGCGCAGGCGCGGAAGCGTTCCAGGTAGAGTTTGCGCAGTTCGGGCTTGGGCACTTCGCTGGAAGCCATGATCCAGGTCCCCATGCGAGGGCAACCCAACGCCGCCGCGAAGCGCGCGGCGGCGTCCAGTTTCTGTAGATCAGCTTGGAAGGCTGCCTCGTCCTTACGGAACTCCACGGGCAAGCCGGATACAGCGGGCTTGAGCTTGAGTTCGTTGAGCAACTGACGCGACTTATCCAGCCCCTCCTCCATGCATTTGGAGAGGTTGAGGTCGACCCCGGGAAAGCCGAGGCGCGCGGCCAGCCGGGCGAATTCCGGCCACGGTACGCGGCCGGCTACCAGAGTTCCGTTCAACGCAACGTACATAGCTTCTCCTCGCTAATAGTTTTTCTTCACCTCGACGCGCGGCCGCTCGGCGCGGCTCATGGATTTCAGCCGTGCGAGTGCTGGATCAGCGCTAGCCAACGCGGAAAAATTCTCCATCACCTTGCCCACCGCGCCGGCAATCTGCTCGACGTCACTTTCGCCGCCTAGCAGCAGGAACTGCGGCAGCCAGATAGCCTCCTCATAGGCGGCCCGCTCAGAGACCGGGCACTTGTTCTGCGCGTAGTCTACCGGCGCTTCCCGCTTCCAGGAGAGTTGCGGGAAGTCTTCCGCCCGCACCTGGAACAGGTCGCTGCGGTAAACGGGCTCGTAGAAGCGCCCGTCGCAGGGGATGCCCTCGGCGTCCAGTGCGGCGGCGAACATGTCACGGGAAACGCCGTCGCTCTCCGGCCTGTACTGGAACACGTAGTTGTAGATCGTCTCGCGCGTCATGGCCGTTTGCGGCGGCAGCGGGCGGATGCCGGGGATGGCTTCCAACGCCTGGGTCAGCAGACGCGCGTTCCGGGTGCGCCGCTCGCCCAACTCCGGCAGTTGCTCGAGTTGCCCCAGCAGCAGGGCGGCCTGCAATTCCGTGATGCGGTAGTTGTAGCCCACCTTCCGCTGCTTGAATTCATCGGTGACGCTGGCGCGGCCGCAGTTGACCAGCGTTTGCAGAAGTTCAAAGTACTCTAGCCGGGAAGTGATGACGATGCCGCCCTCTCCTGAGGTCATCAGCTTGCTGGATTGAAAGCTGAAGCAGCCCAGGTCTCCCAGCGAGCCGGCGCCTTTGCCGCGCCACTGGCCGCCGTGGGCGTGCGCGCAATCTTCCACGATGACCAGATTGTGCTCCTGAGCCAGGGCGACCAAGCCGTCCATATCCGTGAACCGCATGGCGAGATGGACCGGAATGATGGCCTTCGTACGCGGCGTGAGGACGCGTCGCGTTGCTTCAACATCCAGGCAGTACGTATCCGGGTGAATGTCGGCGAAGACAGGGATGCCGCCCGCCGCCAGGACCGCCGTCGCCGTGCCGTCCCAGGTGTAGGCCGGCACCACCACTTCGTCGCCGAAGCGCAGACCCGCCGCCTGGAGCGCTACCACCAGGGCTACCGTGCCGTTGACAACGCAACAGCCATAAGCAGCGCCGTGGTGTTCGGCGAACTTCCGGGCGAATTCATCAGATAGGCGATTGGGAAAAGGATACCCGCCCCAATTCCCACTCTCCAAGACTGCCAGGAGGCGTTGCCTGTCTTTCTCCTTGTGCTGAGGCCACGGTTGGAATGGTTGGCGGCGCACAGGCTGGCCGCCCAGGAGGGCTAGTTGGCTCATCGACTAACCATCTTAACCTCGGCGTCCCGCCCCGCGTGCGCAAGGGCGCTTACCGCAGAACATCAAGCCAAGCCAAGGGATCTGGCGCCCTGGCAAAAGCGCCAGCCCGTATTGCTGCAGCTTGCGGGCCCCACGGAAGGCGATGCGCCCGTGAAAACGCCGGCCGCGCGGCAAAGCGCTCCGCAGGCGTCGAAGGCTACCGCGCCTCCTGCGCCGTTTCAGCCGCGCACCTTCTCTCTGGACGGGGAATGGGAACTCGCCTACGGTGAAAAAGGCGAGGGCCCTACATCGGAATGGCGCAAGGTCACTGTGCCCGGCTCGGTCCACACCCAATGGTTGCCGGCGCCGCTGTAGCGCTCAGGCGCCGAAAGAACTGCCGCAGCCGCAGGTGGACTTCACGTTCGGGTTATCGAACTTGAAGCCGCTGCCTTCCAGCGTCTCGACGAAGTCGACGGTAGCGCCGTCCAAGTACAGCATGCTGGCCTGGTCGATGAAGACCTTCAGACCTTCGAACTCGTAGGTCTTGTCCAGCATGCCCGGAGTGTTTTCAAAGGTCATGGAGTAGCTGAAGCCGGAACACCCGCCGCCAACCACGGAGATTCGCAAGCCGGCTGGTTGGGGTTCCTGCGTCGACAGGACCTCTTTCACCTTTTCTACAGCCTTGCCGGTAATGTTTAGCATTTGCCCTATAGCTCCCCTGGATCGGATTAAAGTTTCGGAAAACTTCCTCTTTCTATTCTACCAACCGGCCACCTGTTGCGGGCCGCGCCGCAGCGGGGGAGAATACCCCTATGAATCGCAGAGAATTCATAGGAGTTTCAGGCGCAGGACTGCTCGGGGCGCAACCCCCGGCCAAGCGCCCGAACATCATTTTCATCCTGGCAGATGACCTCGGATACGGGGACTTGGGCTGCTACGGGCAAACCCGCATTCAAACCCCCAACCTGGACCGCATGGCGTCCGAAGGCATGCGTTTCACCCAAGCATACGCGGGCAGCACGGTCTGTGCCCCCTCGCGCTGCTGCCTGATGACCGGGCTGCACACGGGTCATTCTCTTTCGCGCGGCAACCGCTACCCGGATTACCCACTCCGGCCGCAGGACGTCACCGTGACGGAGCTGCTGAAGAAGGCGGGCTACCGCACCGGACTCATTGGCAAGTGGTCGTTGGGACAGCTCGGTTCCACCGGATACCCGACGCGCAAAGGCTTTGACGAGTGGTTCGGCTACTTCAGCCAGACCCACGCGCATAACTACTACCCGGAACATCTCCTGGAAAACGATTCCGCCCACCTGTGCCGGGGCAATTTCGGCGCTATCCGCAAGGATTACGCTCATGACCTGTTCACGGACCGGGCCCTGAAGTTCGTCGAGAAGAAGGACAGCCGGCCTTTCTTTCTGCACCTGGCCTATACCATTCCGCACGCCAACAACGAGCTCGGGCGAGACACGGGCGATGGCATGGAAGTGCCCAGCTACGAGCCGTATGAAAAGGAAAATTGGCCGAAACCGGTGAAGGGCTTCGCCGCCATGATTACGCGCATGGACGCGGACATCGGCAAGCTGATGGAACGTCTGAAGGCGACCGGTCAAGCCGAGAATACGCTGATCATTTTCTCGAGCGACAACGGACCCCACCGCGAGGGCGGCCACGACCCGGATTTCTTCACGAGCAGCGGACCTTTGCGTGGCATCAAGCGCAACCTCTACGAAGGCGGCATCCGTGTACCGACGCTGGCCCATTGGCCCGGCGCGATTAAACCGGGGCAGGTCAGTGACCACTGCTGGGCGTTCTGGGATTTCCTGCCCACCGCGGCGGAACTTGCCGGAGTCAGCGCGCCATCGGGCCTCGACGGCATCTCCTTCGCCCCGACCCTTCTCGGCGGCTCACAGCGCAAGCATGAGTATCTCTACTGGGAGTTCCATGAGCGCGGCTTTCATCAGGCAGTGCGCATGGGCGATTGGAAAGGCGTGCGTCTGGGCTTGAAGCGCCCGGTGGAATTGTACGATCTCAAGTCGGACATCGGCGAGAAGAGCAATATCGCCGCCCGCCATCCGGACGTCGTCAGGAAGATCGAGCAGATTATGGTGTCGGGCCGGACCGACTCGGCGGAGTTCGTCGTCCGCGACAAGTCCTGATGTTGCCGCGCTACTTATGAGCGATTGGCCTGAGGCGGAGGTCGCGAAACTCGGCCGAGGCGTGGCCGCAGTGGATTTGCAACCCGACGCGCCCGGGAGCCAGCGCCTCCGCCGGCCGGGCGTCGGTTTCCGCCACTGTTTCACCGTCCACGCGGACCAGGCAGCGCTGCCCCTCGACGAAGATCTGCACCAGGAACCACCGGTCTTCCAGGTCCGCTGCGAGTTGGCTGCGCCGCAGCCCGTAGATGCTCCCGGTAGGGTAGACCGAATCTGGCGGGCTGTAGATCTGCACTTCGAAACCGCACCGGCCTACCTCTGCCGCTCAAGCCAGTCGAAGACACGGTCCTGCATCTCCAGCGTGAACCGGTTGAAGTCGACGGGCGTATCCAGCACGAGCCGCTCTTCCCGTCCTTGCGCCCTGTACACTCGCTTCGCGGAATCGAAGACCAGCCTCACATCGCTTGCGTTGGCATAGCGGTCCAGCGTCGGCGCCAGGATGTAAGCCGGGCGGGGCGCGATGAGCCCCAGGAGTTCTTCGTAGTCGGCCGGGATGCGGTCTTCCTGGTTGAGGAAAAAGCCGAGCCGCGGAATCAGCCCGTGCAGATGTGAGTAGTGACGCAGCCCTTCAGTCCCCTTCTCGGCCGTCGCCAGCCTGAACGGCGTGAATCCCGCCGCCGCGGCCACCCCCGCGACCTTCTCCTCCAAGGCTGCGGTGAACAGCGCCACCTTGCCCCCCAATGCGTGTCCCACGAGGTAAATCCGTGATGCGTCCACCGTATCCAGGGCGGCCAAAGCATCCACCACGGCGCGCGTGTCGGCCACCATCTTCCCCATCAGAGACCACTTCGGATAACGCTCGTAGAAGAGGCGGGCTTGCTCGGAGCGTGTCCCAAAGCCGATCTGGTCAAAGGCGGCTACCAGGAAGCCTCGTCGTGTCAGGTCTTCCAGTGTCTGGCGGATGGTGCGCGAATAGCCTGTCGGGTAGGCGTACGGGTGCAGCCAGACAACGGCCGGACGCTTGCCCGGCAACGGCCGACCCTCAGCGTTTACGGGGATGTACAGGTCCGCCTTGAGATCATCGCCGAAAGCCAACGGAGCGGAACTCACGCCGGCGATGCGTAGGGGGCGGCCATACAGCACGGCCAGCCAGCCGTCGCTTGTCCGCACGCTCTTTTGAATCTCGGTGGCAGCCGGGAAGGGAAGCCCCGCGGGTTCCTCCCCCAGCAGCCAGCGTATCCGCTGCGCGGCGCTTGCCCGCCAGTCTCCGGTGAGGGCGCGTCCGGCTGTGATGCGCGGCCTGCCGGAAAGGTCGGCCGAGTCGCCGCTCAGCTTGCGCCAGGTGGCGAAGTCATAACCGTGAATCCATTCCTCCCGCAGCGGGAAACCCCTCCGCCCGAAAACCGCATCGAAGAAGTCGACGTAGCGCTCAATGTCTTCGGCCGTTGTGGCGTGCTCGCCCGGACGCAGGTTCAGCGCCAGGCGGTTTTCAGCGCCGTGGAAGCGGTACACCTCGCGCACTGACCGGTAGGCTTGTTCGAAGCCGAAGGCATTACCCTGCGTTTCGCTGAATGCCGAAGCCAGCATCAGCCCGCGAGGCGCCACCAGGGCCATCAGCGAATTCTGGTCCACCGGCAGTTTGTGCTCGCGCCCGGTGAAAAACCTCAGCCGTGGATGAAACCAATGCGGGAAGTTGCCCGTGATTTGCTGGATGCTCTCGTTCACGAACATATCCGTCGTGTAGCGCCAGGGGTCGCCTTCGCCTGTGTTGCCGCAGGAAGGGACGGCGGCGCCGATGCGCTCGTCGAAAGCCGCGGCGATGAGCGCCTGTTTGCCGTTGCGCGAATGGCCGGTGATGCCGATCTTGGCCCGATCCACTTCCGGACGCGTGTACAGATAATCCACGGCTCGCATGGCTGCCCACGCCCATCGGGTCAGGCAGGAGAAGTCGTACTCGGGATACACCTCGATGAAGCCGTCGGAATCGTCACCGTGGCCATAGACGGGGTCGGTGGCGAAGTAGATGGCCCCGATGTAGCCGCGGCGCACGGCGGTGGCCACCCAGGGCCGCGTGCGCGCGTGATTGGTCAGGAAGACCGGGAACGGACCACGACCCGGCGGGATGATCAACTGCACCCGCAGCCTGGCTCGGTGGCCGGGTCCGAATTCGAGCAGCACGTCTTCCACCGTCAGGTCGCCCTCTTTGACGGATTTCGTGATCCGCGCGCGCAGGTTGTCCGGCGCGGGCGGCATGCGCCCGGTGATCCACTGCTCGAATTGCGAGCGAATCCAGCGCTTCTGCCGCTGCCACTGTTCGGGAGTCTTGATGGGGGTCGCCTTCCCGCCCTCCACCGAGAGCAAGGGGTCCGGAAGGGCGGAAATGGAAGGGAGCGTCTCAAAGTCCGGCGGCAACTCGCCGGTGCGCCGAACCCAGTCCTCCCAGGACCTGTCCTGGGCGCTGATTCGGCCCGTGATGTCAGTCCGCGTGGGCGGCAGGACTTTGAGCAGGATGTCCAGAGCTTCTTTTCTGCGCTCGAGTTGCGCCTGGCTTGGCTCCGCGAACGACGCCTGTGAGGCCAGCCAGACCAGAGTGAGGATTCGCGCTGCGGCTTTCATTCACAGCGGATCATAACATGGTGCGCGGCAGAGGACCGGCTCCGTCAGCGCACTCTCGAGAGGAGTTCGACAAGTGAATCCGAAAAGGCGGGGGCACTTCCAAAACAACAAAAGGGGGGCGGACTCGCCGCCCCCCAGGAGTTGGACCGGAACCGTTGCCGGCTACGGCTTGATTCTCAAAACATCAGAATTCAAACCTCAGTCCGAACCGGAATTGGCGCTCGGCCGAGGCTCCGGTGATCGTCATGAAGTTGTTGAGCGCGTTGAGGCTGCCATCCGGGTTGAGCCGCATGGCGCCCGCTCCGCCGGCGGGGTTGCCCCAGCGCGGAGTATTGGTTGCGTTGTGAGCCTCCGCCCGGAATTCCGTCTTGACTCTTTCGGTGATCTGGAATTCCTTGTAAATGGCCGGGTCGATTCTCCAGAAGCCCGGTCCATAGAGCGGGTGCCGGCCCATCGTACCGGGACGGTAGACGGGGTTGGCTGGATTGAAGACGAACAGCGGATCACGGAACGAGAGCGGTTCGTAGTACGGTTGACCCGGACCCTTGCGGCCCAGTTTAACCACCGGACCGATCTGGTCCGCCGTCTGGGTACAGCCCGTGCACAACAGCGAGGAACCACTGCCCGAGACGTTGAACGGCGTGCCGGTATAGGCGCTGAAGGTGCCATTGAGTTTCCAGCCGCCGAACATTTTGTCCGCGATGCCGCTGAGGCTGTAATGCCTGCCGGAGCCGATTGGCAGTTCGTAGACCCAGCCGATGGTGAAGCTATGCCTCCGGTCCTCGCTGGAGGGAGCATAGTTGCGATGGATCATGGGTTCCCAATGCCACATTGCCAGGCCGGCCCAGCCGTCGTCCTCTTGCATGTTCATGTAGCGGCCCCAGGTGTAGGCGCCCTTCAGGAACAGGCCCTTGCTGAATGACTTGTTGAGGGCCACTTGCAGGGAGTTGTAGCTGCCGTAGCCGATGCCGTCCCACATGTTTGCTGCGTTAGTGCGTCCGTAAAGCCTGGCCAGGGGCAGGTTGCGGGTATCGCCACCGAGACCGGGGCCCACGGTGTTGATGTTGCGGTCCAGCAACTGCCCGATGGTGCGGGTCGCCACGTAGCCCGCCGACACGAGCGTATCCAGCGGGAGCTTGCGTTCAACGGTGAAGTTCCAGGACTGGATATAGCCACGTCTCAGGTGGCCGCCCCAGGGGCTGCGAGGCCCCATGTCCAGATTCAACGGTAACTGGAGCGAACCCTTGCTCACGTCCGGAGTCGGAACATCCGGGATGCCGAGATTGAGGGTGTTGTACCAGCCGTGAACGGGGTCGCGGAATTGCGCCTCTGCGGTGCCTGCGCCCCAACCGCCGGTCAGGGTAGCCGGATACAGTCCGCGCAAAGGCCGCGAGAACGGCAGCGGGCTGAAGGTAATGCCATAGCCGCTGCGGACCACCCAGTCATCCGCGAGGCGATAGGCGAAGCCGACGCGCGGAGCGAACAGCTTCTTGCTGACCGTGATCCCCGCGTTCCGCGGCGTGTCGCCCAGTCCGCCGAAGTAGACGGTGTTGGTAAAAGGATCCCAGCGCTCAATGCCGCGGTCGCCGCGGTTGATCAGCGGGTAGTACTCGTAGCGGAGCCCGAGGTTCAGGGTGAGCCGGCGCGAAACCTGCCAGCGGTCCCGGACGTACCAAGCCAACTGCCACTCGCGCGTCTTCATCTCAAAGAACTGGATGGACTTCGAGTAGCTGGTAACCAGGCCGAGCAGGGCAGTGGCATAAGCATTCGGTTCGCGCCCCACCACGCCGGGGATAATCGTCGGGCCGCTGCCGAAAGAGATCGCTCCGCGAGGGTTGGCCGTTTCCGGCTGCCAGTGGTTCATCTCCAGCCGCCGCGGCTCGAAGCCCCAGCGGATCTCGTGCGAGCCATGGATCTTGCTCATGTTGGTGGCGTAGGTGTAGGCACGCTCCTTGCGGAAGAGGGGAAGCCAAGTATCCTCAAGCCCCCAACCGGTGAAGCCGAAACCGCTGATGCTCGGAACGCCGCTGTAGCGCATGTCCTGGGCGAACTGCCGGCCGCCGTTGGTGCCGGGGATTCCGAACACATCGAGTCCCACGTTCTTGCCCTGTCCAATGCCCACGATGTCCTGGTTGTGCCGGGTGTAGCCGAAAACGCCGTCCATCATGAATGTGGGCGAAAACGTGTAGGTGAATCCTGACGTGGGCATATATACCTTCACGTCGCCCTCTCCTGCCGTGCCGATATTCGGTCCCACCAGATCGCCGAAAATGTGCTTGCCCGTGACGGGCGCGGTCATGTGGCTCAGCTTGCCCCAGACCAGCAGGCGCTGTGAGGCGTTGTAGTTGACCTTCAAGTCAATGTTGTCACGGTTCAGCTTCAGGGTGCCGGCGGCTCCGAAAGTCCCCTGCAGGTTGTTCGGGTCGGTTGGCGACACCTGGTTGGGCAGGGGCGCCATCTTCTGGATGTTGTCAAAGATCGGGCTGATCCGGTTCCGCGGGATCGTGTTGTTGGGGAAGGGCCGGCGCTGAGCGGGTACAGTGGCGCTCGCCGGGTCGTAGACGACAGCGTAGTTCGTCCATCTGCTGAAGTCGCCGGCGCGGAACTCCGCCGGCGCTGTGGACCAGTTGCCTGAACCGCCCTGCCGGAACATCGTCCGCTCCCAGCTGAAGAAGTAGAAAACCTTGTCCTGCTTGATCGGTCCACCCACTGTGCCGCCAAACTGGTTAAAAATGTTCACCGGTTTCCGGAAGGCCGCTGCCCTGAAGTAGGGATCTGATCTTAGCCGCTGGTTGTCGTGGAACCAGAAGCCGGAACCATGCACTTCGTTCGTGCCGGACTTGGTGGCTACGGTGATGGCTGCGCCGCCCGCCATACCCTGCTCGGCGTCAAACGAGTTCGTGGTGATGTTGACGGTCTCGATGCTCTCCGCGGGCTGTACGTAAGCCGTGTGGTGGGGCAGCCAAATGAAAATGTTCACCGCGCCGTCAGTCAGCGTGTTGTTGTTGTTCCGGGGAGTGCCGTTGACGCGTGTGGTCAGCGCGCGCGCCGGTGTGTCTACAATCGCATTCTGGAACGCCGCCGGCGTGGTGCCCGGAATCAGGTTCATCAGGCTCTGATAGTTCCGGTAGTTAGGTAGCGGCAGGCTGATCACGGCGGTGGAAGTGATTTCGTGCCTCACGTCAGACTTGTCCGTCTGCAGCGCTGCTGCCGCAGCTGCTACCGTGACCTGCTCGGTCACCGCTCCTACCTCCAGCCGAGCGTCCACGCGAGTCACCGTGTTGATGGAAAGCGTCACGTTCGTGCGCACTTCGGGACGGAATCCCTTGGCTGAAATCCGAACATCGTAGATGCCCGCCAGCACGTTGGGTAACGAGTAGCGACCGGCCTCGTCGGCTGTGGTTTCGCGTGTCGCGCCTGTCGCTTTGTTCGTGATTGTCACCTCGGCTCTTGGAACCACCGCCTGAGTCTGGTCAACGACGGTGCCAACCAGAGAGCCGTAAAGAACCTGCGCTTCGGCGGTCGGCGCCAAAAGCGCTAGAAAAAAAAGGGAAACGCTGAGGAGAGTGACTGCGAACCTCATGCGTGTACCCCCGTTGCCTACTCCCATTACGTCCTCCTTGTGGGCGCCCATGCCCCAAAATGGATCTGCAGGGCGCCGATCAATGATAACCCTGATCCGGGCATGTGTGTCAATAGGTTTAGTAGTAGCGGTCAGGCAACGGATGTAGTTGATCTGGCAGAACAACGGCCCGCTCGGTGGCGGGCTTGTAGAAGTGGACTTGGGGGAGGGGTCTTGCTCAGCGGGAGCTGGAAATCCGTGGGTCGCGGACGTCTATCCAATGGCGCTCCTGGCTCAAACCCGCCCGTTGGGCAGCCGCGCGAGCCCGTGTTTCCATCGCGCGGGCGTCGGCCTTTCGCTTGAGTTTCCTCAGCACCTCCGCGTAGCCGGCCAGTATCTGCGCGGAAACGGCGTGGCCGG
>JBBIND010000015.1:0-12683 GCA_037444075.1 Acidobacteriota bacterium
GCTCACGATGGCCTTGCCCATGGCCATCGCCTCCATGATCTTGATGTTGGTGCCTGCCGAAGCCAAAAGCGGCGCTACCACGACGGCGGCGCGTTCATACGCCGGCCGAACGTCGGCCACGAAGTCTTCCACTTCCACGCCCGGCAGTTCGAGGTTGAGTTGCACGCGGTCCTTCCACCGCTCGAGGTGGTAGCGGTGGCGCGCACCGGCAATCACGTGCATTGACGGGCCGGAATCTGCCAGCAAAGGCCAGACTTCCCGCAGAAAGTAGTCCATGGCCAGCACGTTCGGCAGGTGCGCGAAGGAGCCTATGAACAGCAGGCGGCCCTTTTCGGGCTCTCGATTCGCGGGTTGGAAGCGTATCAGGTCCACGCCGTTCGGCAGGCACTCGGCGCGGGCTTCTGAGACCACGGCGCGGTCCTTCTCCGACATGGTCACCACGCAGTCCACCTGCTTCCAGGCTTCGGTTTCAAAACGGACCCATCGCTCCAACTGCCGGCGTACCTCCCAATCCTCCTGTTGGCGCAGCAGTTGTTGGTACAAGTCGAACGTGACGTCATGCTCCACGAGGAGGGTTCGCGCAGGCTGGCAGTCGGCGGCGTACACAGCCATCTGTGTGAACTCGAGTTGCGCTATGGATGGCCGCCACTTCCGAGCGGTTTGCCTTACCGCGGCCCTGAAGGTGGCCGAATCGAACTCCTCTACGACGTCCGGCCTGTCCGTAGCCCGCCTGAGGTGTGACCCCACCCGGCGAACCAGCACCACCTCGACGCAATGGTCGAGCACTTCCGCGGCGGGTGCTTCCAACTCGTCGGCGAAAGCCACCAGGATTTGGCCGTAGTGCTCCGCCGCTCGCCGCATCAGGTTGTAGATGCGCACAGCGCCCCCGTGCGAGAGCGGGAACGGGACGTAGGGGCTCAGGACCATGATGCGCGGCCGGTCCGAGGGGCGACGGCCGGGAAACACCGCCACCTCGCCGCTCGTGAGGGCCAGGATCAGGTCTTCACTGAGCGGACCCTCCTCGACGCCTCTCCGAAACCACCACGGCGCCTTCCACGCTTCCGCCAAGGCGTTCAGCGCCGCCGTGCCGCCGCCTTCGCGGCTTGCCAGCAAATTCAGACGACCCGTGGCCTGTTTCCACAAACGGCTGAACAGACGCGGCGAACCCACCGAGCGCGTCAGGAACTTCAAGTAGTTCACTTCCAGCACGCGTTCGAGTTCTTCAGGCGTGAAGTAGCGTGACGTGGTGGCGCGGTGCCGGTGCTCCAGTCTGGCCTCGGACGCGAACACGGTTGGCCAGCCCCTTAGCCAGGCGCGGTAGCCCAGGTCGAGGTCTTCCACGTAAGCCGGTTCATAGGCTTCGTCGAGACCGCCCAGACGGCGGAGCTTGCGGGTATCGTAGAGTGAACAGCCGCCGCTTCCGTAGAGCACGTAGCTGGAGTCTTCACCAGGCACGGGCAGTTCGCAGCGCACGGGAAAGTCCGGTGCGGCGGTTTTGGCGCTCCGTGGCGGCATGACCGCCTTGCCCGTTTCCTGCCTCCTTTCACCGGCCGGGAAGAAGATCTGAGCCGTGGCGCAGAACAGGTCAGGAACCCGGCGGAACGCTTCCCGGAGGGGAGCAAAGAAGCCGGCTTCCAACACCATGTCGTTGTTCAGGAAGCAGGTGTAGGCGTATCGTGCCCGGCGGGCGCCCCGGTTGACGGCTGCCGCGAAAGACAAAGGCTGAGGGGAGATTTCCACCGTGACGCGCGGGTATTCCCGGGCGAGCCACTCCGCGGTTCCGTCAGTGGAACCGTTATCCACGACGATGATCTCCGCCTCGTAACCGTCGAGTTCGCGCAACAAGCCGGGCAGCAGGTTGCGCAACAAGTCCACGCCGTTGCGTGAGGGCACAACCACGGAAATCCCTTCGGGCAGGGGAGCGCCCAACTCGTCCTCCCGGCGGCGAGGCGCGAGCGCCTTCAACGCCCGGACGAACGCCCCGAAGATCTTCGCCCGTGCAAACAGCAGGGGACGGCGCAACGCCGAGGGATGAACCAGCCTCCAGAAGAACGTATACAGAGGGCCGCCAGGATTCAGTTGCCACCGCAGGAGGTTTTTCAACCGCCAGAGGAAGTACCGCGCCATGGAAGGCAGGCTCCGCGGCCGCAGCATGAAATGATCCAGATTCTCGTTGTAGAAGAGCGTGCGCAGAGGCGCCATCAGCAACGCCATCAGGCGGAGCCGCCGGAATGGCACACGCGGCTGCAGGACAACCGCCGCCAGGTCAAGCTCCTGGCCTCGCAGCGAGGCGCGGCAAAGCGCCAGGTTGTCCGCTAATCCGCGGCCCTGATGATAAGGAATCCACTGCCCTCGGGGAGCGGGGAACTCGGAGACCACGTACAAGGGCAGTCCGGGACGCAGCGCCTCCAGCTTTTCGATCAGCGGGACAATGAGATCCTCCTCGCTGGAGGCGAAAAGGACTTTGACTTTCCGGCTCAAATCAGAACAGGAATCGTTGGCGAGAATTCGCCGGCCTGGCTTGCGCGCCACATCTCCAGCGCTTGCAGGCAGAAGGCGGTCGAGATCGGGTTGGCGTAAGGCAGTAGCTCCTCGCCCCGCCGGCCGAAACAGAAGCCGCCATACAAGCGCACATCGTCCTGAGTGTACTGGAAGGAACTGACCGAGCGTGCTTCTTCCTCCGCCGCTTGCGCGTCCAGCGGAACCACGCCCAACGCTGTTGCGTAGAGCCGGACGCGCAGCAGTTGCGCGTTCACATCGGAGCGCTCAAACTCCGGAGCGATCTCCCGCAGCAGCGCGGCGACCCGTTGGATGCCCGCCGCGAGAACCTGAGCGTACTCGCGCTCCCGAGCTCTGGGCAGGAGCCCCTCCAGGAAGTAGCAGTAGGCGTGCAGCCTGTCCATCACCCTCTGTTGCTCCGGCGTGCCTGGCAGGAAGTCCTCGTGAGTAGCCAGGGCGCGGGCGAGCGAGTCCTCATACCAGCCTCCGAATTGCTCCATGCCGGTGGCTTCGTGCAGCTCCAACCACGCCATGGCGGCCTTCAGTTGAAAACAGCCAGGATTGGAGGACCAGGTAGCTCCGTAGACGGCCGGCTGTTTATCCGGCAGTACGAGGATGGGGTGGATGGCTTCGGCGCTCACGAAATCCCGATGCATGCCTTCACCGCAGCGCCGAGCCGTCTCAAGATATTCCGCCTTCCCCGTGGTTCTCCAGATTGACAGCAACCCGCGCACGATGATGCCGCAGTCGAAGAAGTAGGCTGGCGGGTGAGGCGCGGCGCCATCGCCACATTCGAACGGGAAGATGCCGAGCTGCTCGTCCCAGGCCTGTTGCACCAGGAAGTCCGCGGCGCGTTGGGCGGCCTCCAGGTATTCGTCCTCCGCAGTGAGCGCGTGCAGGTACGCTAACGTGCTCACGGTGTAGCCCGTGATCTCCGTCGAAACGGGCCAATTCTTCTCCAGGTCAGCGCGGTAGTAGCGGGCCACTCCGCCGGAGGGTTGCTGGATGCCGGACTGAAGCAGCCAGGTTCCGGCCATATCGATCAATGGGGAATTCGTCACAGCTGAAGGCTCTTGAGGAGACACGAATGGAAACTCACATTCTACCATTGCCACGCCTACGCTCACCTTACGGCGACCGTGCGCCCATCGACGAAAACCCTGTGGAAAGGCCCGTTTTCACCGGTCTCCCTAACGTGCCAACTGGAGCGGAATCAGCAGATAGCCACCGCCTACGGCACACTGGCGGGGAGCAACAATTGGCTGCTCTCACCCGTCCGGTGCGCGCCGGGGGCGTATTGCCAGCGTGCGCATGGGGACGATCCCGGTGAACAAGGCAGCCGGAAGGACGGGCGCTAGAGGCGGCAAACCACCGCGGTCATGTCATCTTCCTGGGGAGAGTCGCCGGAATGGCGCCGCGCGGCTTCGCAGATGCGGCGCGCGAGGTCTTTCGCGCTCAAGCGCGCCGTGCGGCGCACCAAATCGATGGCGCGCTCGGCGCCGAAAGCCTCGCCCTCGGCGCCGGCAGCCTCCGTCACGCCGTCGGTCAGCAACACCAGGCTGTCGCCGGCGTCCAAGCGGAGACATTCGCCGGATGAGAAACTGGCGTCCGGAAACAGACCCAACGGGGGGCCATTGCTGATTATCGAAACGTCTGCCGCGCCGGAGGAGCGCACACAATAGCATGGAACGTGCCCGCCGCCTGCGTATGTAATTGAACGGTCCCGCGGGTCCAGCCGCACCAGCAACATAGTGACGTAGCTCTGTGCCTCGGTGTCAAGCCACAAGGAGCGATTCAGCCGCTCCAGCAGCGCGCCCGGGTCCGCGATGAACTCGACATAGGCGCGCAGATACGAGCGCACGGCAGCCATTATGAGGGAAGCGCCGAACCCGTGCCCGCTGACATCTCCGATGGCGGCATATAGGGACCCGTCGGGCCGTTCGATGAAGTCAAAGTAGTCACCACCTGCCGGTCCTCGAGGCAGACAAGCGCCGCCGAAATCCAGGCCGGGCGCAGTGACCTTAACGCGATAGAAACGCTGCTGCACCCTGTGCGCAACGTTCTGCTGGTATTCCTCCTCCTGCCTTGTTTTGAGGGCCGTGATGTCCCGCAGAACGGAGACGAAATGGCTGATGCTCCCGCCACCGTCCAGAATCGGTGAGATAGTTTGTTGCGCCCAATAGAACTCACCGGATTTCTTCCGGTTCAGAACGGTTCCGGCGAAGTATCTCCCCTCCAGCAGTTGCTGCCAGAGACCCTTATAGTAATTGGCGTCGTGCTTGCCGGACTTCAGGATCCTCGGCGTTTGTCCGAGGGCTTCGTCCCGTTGATAACCGGTGGTGGTTTCAAAAGCGGGATTCACATACACAATGGAACCTGTGCTGTCAGTGATGAGAACACTGTCAGCCGTTTGCTCGACCGCACTCGACAACAGGAGGTTATGTTTCCGGTATTGTGCAAACAACTCCAGGCACGCCTCACACGGAGCCTGCGTCGAATGTGGCTCCGCCACGAAGGAGGGCAGGTGTTGAGCGGCTGTGTTCAGAGTCCCCGCGGGCTGTTGAGTGGACGTGAAGAACAGCACGCCACCCAGGACCCGGTTGGCCGTTGCATCCAACAGCGGTCCGCCGCTCACATGAAGCCAGAGTCCCTCCGGACGATGCGCATTCCTCAACAGGCAGAGTTCGTGCGTAATCGGCTCCCTCCGCATAATCCGCGTGAAGGGATGATCGTCGGTGTCATAAGGTGTCTGCCCATTGCGCCGGAACCACATGCCGGCCACGCTTAGCTCTTTTGGCCGCATGGGCCGCGAATCCACGCCGGCCATTTTCCTCGCCTCCGGGTTCATGAAGATGACCTTGCGTTGCGAATTGCAGACGGCTACGCCAATCGGAAGTCCGGCAAAGAGCTTTGCCAGGAGCCGTGGCGTTAGAGTCTCACTCATCTCAGCCCGGGTCCGTTACTGCTTGCCATTTCTCATGGGTAGACTTGCTCTGCTAGAAACTCCACGCCGCTGCGGCGGGAATGTGCCGCCCGCCACCGATGTGAAGTTCCTGGTTCAGCCACCTCGCGTTGCTCATAATGCATGCCAACCTCAACAACGCTCCCTGCACTCGTGAGCTTAGCGGCAAATTGAGCGCCCTTAACCGGAGACGACGGGATACTCCGCGTTCGTACTTAAGCCTGTTTCCCGAAAGTAATCCGGTTATTCAGGCACGAATACTCTTATTTCTGGAGACTACGTTCCGCAGTTTAACTGGTGCCGTACGCCTCTCTGAGCAGCTAGCATAGTATAGCATTACACGGGGAGTTCTTATTCAGTATTAGCCTCAACCTGCCGTCTCATGCACTGAGCGGCCTCATCCTGCATTGGCCGGATGCCGTGCGGCTGCGCGGGCGGCGGCGCTGTAGCACGTCAGGTGCAGGAACGCGTTTGGCGGGCGGGAGCGTCAGAGTGCGCTGTTCTTGTTCAAATCGCGGCAAGAAGCGTCATTTCGCAGGAGCAACGCCTTACGGACAAGACGATACCCAATGAGCGCGAATGCAGGCACGCCAGCGGCCAGGAACATCCACCCTAGCATCGGGTCCTTGGGGTACTTGGGGCTTAGGATTGCGTTCAAGGCTGCAAGGCTGTACAGGGTTATCAGGAGGCTTGTGCCGATTAACCAGGCGAGCCTGGCTTTGGGTCCCATGCGCGGAACGGCTTTCTTGTACAACCAGGCAAACGCTGGCACAGTCAGGGCGAGCGCCACGTACTCCAGCGCAAGGTTCGTCTCCCGAGCATGGGCGATGTCGTGCATGGCGCCCCAAACAACATAGAAGATGAACAGCGTGGCGATAGCAATGGCGGGCAGGTAACCCACATCGTCACTGCTCACGCCTTCGATTCCAGGTCGAATCTCCAAGCCTGGCGCCTTCGGAAACGGGCGGTCCATACAGGCCCGCGTATTTCGGGTCCGAAGCATCCACGCTCTGGTTGAACGTCGGATACCACGCCCACAGCCATTGGTGGTGGAAGGTGGCTATGAACTTCATTCCCTGCCTGCGGATGGCCCGTTCCATCTCGCCTACGACATCGCGCCGGGGACCCATCCTGGCTGCGTTCCACTCCGTCAGCCTGCTATCCCACATCGCGAAACCGTCAGCATGTTCGGCGACCGGACCCGCAAAGCTGGCGCCCGCGGCGGCGAACAACCGGGCCCAATCGTCGGGGTCGAACTTTTCCGCCTTGAACAGGGGGATGAAGTCCTTGTACCCGAACTTGTCGAGCGGACCCCACTTCTCCAGATGGTGGAGGAATTCCAGAAGCGCAACATGGCTGTCACGGAAGTGAAGGGGATTGGCGGCCGCGCGTTCTTCTTGTCCCCCGGCTACGGGATGACGCAGCTCAATGCGTTCAAAGGACCGCACTACGTCCTCCTGACGCTGTTGATCCCCAATGCGGGCGAGGCCAAGCAGAAGTCTATCGCCGAAGCCCTGATGCTCAAGGCTCTCTCGCGGCTCTGAAGATCTCAGAGCTTCCCCGGAAGACAGGGTGCAGCGGGCGGCCTCGCCTTGCGCACCCGTCGGTGCAACGAAGCTGAAGATACAATACGGGAATGCGGAAAACCCTGGTTCTTGCATTCTTGGCAGGCGTGCTTTACGCCCAGCCGCTCCCGGTGTCCTCTCCGGAGAAAGAAGGTTTCTCGTCGGAAAGACTCACGCGCCTTCACCAGTCCCTGGAGCAGGCCACGAAATCCCAAAGGCCGCCGGGCGCCGTCAGCATGATTGTGCGCAACGGGCGCATCGTCGACTGGCGAGTGTTCGGCCAGCGCGATGTTGAGGCGGGGCTGCCGATGGAAAGGGACACGATCTTCCGCATCTACTCCATGACGAAGGTCGTGACGAGCGTAGCCGTTATGATGCTGGTGGAGGAGGGCCGGCTCACGCTCTCGGACCGCGTGGACCAGTACATCCCCGAATTCAAAGACCTCAAGGTGTACAAGGGCGGGACGGCCGGCCGGCCGGAACTCGTTGCGTCCGAGCGCCCGATGACCGTCAAGCACCTGCTGACCCATACCTCCGGGCTTACCTACGGCTGGGGCAACGACAACGTGTCAGAACTCTACCGGAAGGCCAATGTCTTCGGAGTAGAGTCGCTCAAGGAGTTCATCGAGCGCACAGCAAAACTGCCGTTGGTTGCGAGCCCCGGCGAAAAATACGAGTACTCGGTCTCCACCGACGTTCTCGGATACCTCGTTCAAGTGGTTTCCGGCATGCCGTTTGACCGCTTTGTCCAGGAGCGCATCCTCGACCCGCTCAAGATGCAGGACACGCACTTCGTCCTTCCGGAAGCCAAGCGGGCGAGGCTGGCCAAGATCTACGGGCTGCGCGAGGGCAAACTCGAACCCAGGGCCGGCTTGGAAACCAATAAAAAGGTGCCGTTCGGAGGTATGAGCCTGTATTCGACCATCGGCGACTACGCCCGCTTTGCGCAGATGCTGGCGAACAACGGCGAGTTGTCGGGAGTCCGGCTGCTTGGACGCAAGACGGTAGACCTCATGATGATGAATCACCTGGAAGGTCTGGGGCGGTCAACCACGGGCGGAGATGGCGCCGACGGCTTCGGGCTCGGTGGAGCCGTGCGCATCGATCCCGCCAAGTCTGGCCGGCCGGGCAGCCCGGGTCTCTTCGGATGGGATGGCGCCGCTTCGACCAGGTTCAGAGTGGACCGCAAGGAGAAGATGGTGTTTCTCCTGTTCCTGCAGTGGATGCCGTTTGAAACGCCCAACTTGAATCGATTCGAGACGCTCGTTTACCAGGCGCTGGTGGATTGAGCAGCCTGCCGGTTCTTGTCCGCATCGCTAATTGGAGGAAAGGAGCAGGGCGTGGACTCCTCCGGGACTTTCTCGCGAAGGACCTTCCTTGTAGCCGCCGCGGCCGCCGGTGGCGCAAGCGCCACCGGAGCCTATCCGCCGGCTCAGGTATCAGCCAGCCGGCAGGTTGTGGTGCGCGCCGAAGCCGAAGGTGTGGTTCGTGTTGAAACCGGCACGCTGACGGCCGTCCTGGAAAAGGGCTTCCTCACATCGCTGAAAAGCAAGGCGAGCGGCGAGGAGCACATCGAGCCGTCTGACCGGACGCGCTCCGATGCGCTCCAGTTGATCTACCGCCAGCGCGAGGTGGTGGATGTCGGTGAGCAGCGCTTCGGCCGGGTTGAATCGCGCCAGGTTAACGACCGGCGTGTTCTGGTTGTGTTCCATAACTGGAACGGCGACGGGGTGGTGGACATCTCGGCTGACCCGGACAACGGGGATCTGATCATCGAGCCTTCGGCATTTAGCTCGCGCCCCGGCGTGCGCGCCTGCCGCTGGTTGTTGAAAGGGCTGAAGCGCGACGCGAAGCTGACCGTTGAACGATTTCCTGTTCGGCCGGCTGACCCGCTCGTTCGGCTACTCCCGCCTCGGCGGGAGGGACGCCGACGAAGAACTGCGTGCCAGAGTTCACGAGGCAAACGGCGCTATGCCCACGATCACCGTCAAGTCGGCCGCTGAGATCGAGCAGCCTACGGACGCCGTGAGGCGCGCGCTCGACGCAGCCCGCTAACCGGCTGGGACAGATCAAGAAGAACGGCCGGCCCGCGCGCTGCGCGAACCGGCCGCATTTCCGGCCTTGGGCCGGAAGAATGGTCAAGGCGTTAGGGCCGTGCGATAGTGATCACCGGCGAAGTCCAGGTCTCCGTATGAGCCGGATTCGAGGAGTCGCCGAGCGCCTTCTCCCCCGTCAGGCGTACTACGTACTGGCCGTTCGGCACGACATACTCCCGCTTGCTGGCGGTGGTCACGCCGTCCCAGGCAAAGGCGAAGAAGGAGGTCGCGCCAGTGCTGCGCCGATAGTACTCCTCGTCCATCGCCCCGGGTCGTCCGCCATCAGCCTGAGGGTATAATGGGGTGCAGATGAGTCAATTTTCACCCAGGCTCCACCTGAAGATTCAACAGAAGCAGACGCTCACCCCCAGTCTGGTCCAGATGGTGACGGTGCTCCAGTTGAACCGGTTGGAACTGAGGGAAATGATCCGCCAGGAGGTCGCCGAAAACCCGGTTCTCGAAGAGTCCGGCGACTCGGGTGAGGAACTGACACCCGCCGAAGTCCAGGCTGCCTTGGAGAGTGAACGGGATCCTCATCCGGCTGATGAGTCGATCCTGGAGGCGCTTTCCCAGGGCTCCGACGCGCAGAAAGAACCCGATCCCTTCGATGAGATCGACTTCGGCAGCTTCTTCGACGACTACCTGGACCCCGGCTATAAGACGCCCGTCTCCGAGCCGGCTGAAAGAACGCCGTTCGAAGCATTCCTTTCGGCTCCGGTTACGCTGAACGATTACCTGCTGAACCAACTCAGCCTGGTTGCCTTGAATGACGACTTGCGCGCGGCGGCGGATTTCATCATCGGCAACCTCGACGAGGGCGGCTATCTGCGAGCCACCCTGGAGGAAATAGCCGCCTCCAGCGGTGATCGGCTTGAGGAACTTGAATCGGCGCTGGCCGTGGTGCAGTCACTGGATCCTTCCGGCGTTGGGGCACGCAACTTGCAGGAGTGCCTGCTGCTTCAGCTTGCCAGCCGGAACGGCAAAGGCGGCGTGGCCTGGCAGATCGTCAGCGATCATCTGAAGCTGCTGGAGTCACACAACCTCAAGGAACTGGCCAAAGCCCTGAGCCGGCCGATGGAGCACGTGCAGATCGCCGTGACGGTAATCCAGGAACTCGATCCCCGTCCGGGATTGCGTTACTCGGGGCGGGACGCCAGGGTGATAGAGCCGGACGTCTACATTTTCAAAGAAGGCGACGATTTCGTCATCCAGCTCAACGATGACGACTTGCCGCAGTTGCGCCTGAACGGCGATTACAGGCGGATGCTCACCCGGGAGAACGAGCCGAGCAAAGAGGTCCGCAACTACGTCAAGGACCGCTATGCATCCGCGCTGCAATTAATCAAGAACATCGAGCAGCGCAAGCAGACCATTCTGAAGGTGTGTCACGCCATCGTCTCCCGGCAACGCGCCTTCCTGGAGAGCGGCATTGAGCAGTTGAAGCCCATGATGCTCAAGGAAGTGGCCGAAGAAGTTGGCGTGCATCCTTCCACCGTAAGCCGGGCGGTAGCCGGCAAGTACGCGCACACCCCTCAGGGAGTGTTCGAACTGCGTTACTTTTTCTCCGAGGCCAGCCAAGGCCCCTCGGGGAGCGCCACACCGTTGCTGCTGCTGAAACGCAAGGTGAAGAAGATGATCGAGGACGAAGACCCGAGGCATCCGCTCACCGACGAGCAGATTACGGAGAAGCTGCGTGCCCATGGCATTCAGGTGACGCGAAGGACCGTAGCCAAGTACCGCGAAGACATGAGGATTCCATCAACCCACCAAAGGCGGGTCCGCGATTGATTTCGGCGGATTCGCCTCCGGCACTTTCCCCTGAACGGAGGCGAACATGAAAGTCACTTATACGGGTAAGCTCGACAACATACTGCCTGCTCAGCAGAAGAAGCTGGAAGCCAAGTTCGGCAAGTTGGGCAAGCTGCTGGACGGGAAGGAGCAACGCGAGGCGCACGTGATCATCAGCCCGGAGCGCCGGAGCCAGCGGGCTGAAGTCACGTTGAACTACTACGATCATCCGTTAGTGGGAATCGCTAAGGCCTCGGACTCGTTCACCGCTATCATGGCGGCGCTGGAGAAACTGGAAAAGCAGGCCCTGAAGCAGCGCGCCAAGTGGCGGGACACCCGGCGCGGGGCGGACCAGGGACTCAAGCAACAACCTGTCGTGCCGGCGAGTCCTCGCCCTGAAGCGGCAGAGGCGGCTCCGCAGAGGAGAATTGTCCGCGTGAACCGTGTCCCGAACCGGAAACCGCTCACGTTGGAGGAGGCGGTGCTCGAACTGGAGGCGGGCGGCGAATATCTGGCTTTCCGGGACTCCGATACGGACCGGTTGTCGGTCCTTCTGCGGAGGAAAGACGGCAACTTCGATCTGATCGAATCCTAGCAGGCTGCTGAAAAGCCTTCCGGCGGGTCCGGGGCGCAACAACTGAAGCTTATGCCACAGGGCAAACCAACGGCTTGCGTGCCCACGTGGGGCGAGCTTCAGCTTGCCCAACGGCTTGGTCAGCAGGCTCCCAGGCTCGATGCCGGCAGCCACCGGCCGTGGAGCACATGAACAAGAAGTCCGCTAAGAAAACAGGGTCCAAGGACGCCAACCTCGTAATCATTACCGGCCTGAGCGGCTCCGGCAAAGGGACTGTCCTCAAGTGCCTCGAAGACCTGGGCTATTACGCAGTCGACAACCTGCCGCTGGAACTCATTGAGAAATTCGCGGAATTGACCGGGGAATCAGCCAATACGCGGCAGGCGGCCCTGGTCGTGGACATCCGCGAAGGCAGCGGGCTGGATCGTTTTCCCTCCATCTACAAGCGCATTCAGCGCCGTGTGCCCACTCAACTGGTGTTTCTGGAGGCCGAGGACGCGACCCTGGTGCGGCGCTACAGCGAAACCCGGCGTCCTCACCCGCTGGGCACCGAACGCAGCCTCGCGCGGAGTGTGCGCTCCGAAAGGGAACGGCTGGCGCCCATACGCGAACTGGCGGATCACATCATCAACACCTCCAAGTTCAACGTGCATGAATTGCGTGAACTGGTGGAGCAGACTTTCCGTGGGCAGCGGGACCAGTCGCGGATCAGGATCTACGTCACCAGCTTCGGGTACCGGCATGGCGTACCGTCTGACAGTGATCTCGTGTTTGATGTGCGTTTCCTGCCCAACCCCAACTACATCCCGGAGTTCAAGCACCTGACGGGCAGCCACCCACGCGTTGCGCGCTACGTCCGTTCCTTCCCGCAGACCGTGGAGTTCATCGAGCGTATTTCGGACCTGCTGACCTATCTGCTGCCGCACTACGTCGATGAAGGCAAGAGCTACCTCACCATCGCGTTTGGCTGCACCGGCGGCCATCACCGCTCGGTGATGATGGCTGAAGAGGTGTGCAAGCTGCTGCGGCGTTCCGGTTACAAGGTGAAAGTCACTCATCGGGACACGGTCAAGCCGCTCTGAGCAGCCGTACCCGCAAAGGCCCGCGTTTCTGTCCAATTTACGCGGCCCCCCGCTTATCCGGCCCGCACCACCGCCACTACTTGCGTTTGGATGGCCTGCCCGCTTAGACTGGGAAGG
>JBBIND010000015.1:12783-13953 GCA_037444075.1 Acidobacteriota bacterium
CCGCACCACCGCCACTACTTGCGTTTGGATGGCCTGCCCGCTTAGACTGGGAAGGTCGCTGGTGCGCCCGACAGGGCGCCTAAGAGGGAACCCGGTGCGATTCCGGGACTGCCCCGCAGCGGTGAGCAGGAACGAAAGCCGCCAACAAAGCACTGGCCTTCCGAGGGCTGGGAAGCGGCGGCCGGTAGGAAACCCCGAAGGGGGTGAGCCTGCGAGTCCGAAGACCTGCCTGCGATGCGCGAGAGCGCCTGATTTTGACGTGAGCCTTCGACGGGGAGGTGGCATGAAACACCGCAACATTCTTTCTTCTTCCGGCAGCGCGCTGCTCTTGCGCGCGCTAGTGTTTTGCCTGGCGGGCGCCGGCGCGTTTCACGCCGCGGAGATCTGCGGCCGCATAGGGGATCCGACCGAGGCGGGAGTGCCGTCCGCAACGGTAAGCATCCAGAGCCGGCAGGCGCAGGATCGCAGAACGGTAACCACCGACGCTTCGGGCAACTTCTGCCTCGCAGTCGGTCAGGAAGGGACATACCTGCTTGCCGCGCATGCACCTGGCTTCGCCGCCGGTGCAGCCGAAGTGCGGGTCAAGGCGGGAGAAACAGCCCGCATAGCGCTGTCGCTCGAGTTGGCCCGAGTCAGCACGACCGTGGTCGTCACGGCTTCGAGTACGGTGCAGACGACGGAGGAAGCCGCCAAGGCAACCGACACGGTATCGTCTCGGGAATTCGAGCAACGCGCCGAGTTCATTCTGGCGGAAGCCCTCCGAACCGTCCCGGGCGTGTTGGTACGGCAATTGGGTGGACCGGGCAGCCTGGCAAGACTGCAGTTGCGGGGCTTGCGCACCGTGGACACAGCGGTATTGATCGATGGATTCCGGTTTCGCGATGCCGCTGCCACACAGGGGGATGCAACCTCGCTCGTGAGCGATATGCTCACGCTCGGCCTCGACCGGGTGGAGGTGCTGCGAGGTTCCGGTTCGTCGCTTTACGGGAGTCACGCTTCGGGAGGCGTCATTCATCTCGTGAGCCGTCAGGGGGGCGGCGCGCTGCGCCTCGTGGACCGCCGCGCTGACGCTCGACTTGTTGCACCGCGGCGACTGACTCCGACCATGTGACGGTGAACCACAGCATGTGAGGCGCTTCGTCACATGCTCGTGGGTTTCGGCCGACGGCT
>JBBIND010000015.1:13963-39960 GCA_037444075.1 Acidobacteriota bacterium
GCCGTCAGGGGGGCGGCGCGTGGCGCGGCAGTCTGGAAGCGGAAGGTGGAGGGCTAGGGCTGTTTCGCGGACAAGCGGGTGTGACCGGCGCTTCCAAAGACGGATTGCTGCAATACTCAGCGGGAGCCACGCATTGGAACCTGGCGCGCGGAGTGGACGAGGATGACCGGGCGCGCAACTCGGGCGCACACGGCTGGTTGCAATACGAGGTTGCCCCGGCCGCGACCTTGAGTGGCCGCCTGCTGGCAGGGGACGGTTTCGTGCAACTCAACGACAACCCATTCGTGGCCCCCGGGGTGCGTCTTCCGGCGCAGGGCGAAATCCGGGCCGTGGCGTTGCCCGCCGCAGGCGGAAACTACGTACCCGCGCCCAATGACCCTGACAGCCGGCGAACATCAAGACACGCTGCCGCCATGGTGGCGTTCTCTCACCGGCCAAGCCCTGCGATCGGCTACCGGTTGGCCTATCAGGGTCTGACCACGCGCCGCTATGCTCACGACGGGCCGGGGGGCACGTTCTTTGAGCCGCTCTTCAATTCCAGTACCGCGTTCAACAGCCGCATCGACAGCCTTCAGGCGAGAACTGACGCACAGGCGGGCTCCCATCACCTGCTCTCCGCCGGCTACGAGTACGAGCGCGAAAGCTATGACCACCTTTCGCGCGACGCGAATCCTGACGCGGCTGTGCGGGTGCATGCGCGCGCCCAGGCTTTCCAGCACAGTCACACGCTGTTTGCCCAGGAGCAGGCGCGGTTGGCGGACGGAAGGCTGCTGCTTTCGCTCAGCGGACGGACGCAATGGTTCCGCCTCAGCCGTCCCGTATTCGAAGGCGGCGCGCCACAGTATGCGGGAACCCGGCTGGAGGCTCCGCGCCCGGCCTACATTGGGGATGCAGCGGTCGCCTACTTCCTCAACGCCTCAAGCACCAAACTCCGGGCACACGTGGGCAACGGATACCGCGCGCCTTCGCTCTTCGAACGCTTTGGCGCGTCCTTCTACTTCGGATCCTTCAGCGCCTACGGTGATCCTAGATTGAAACCTGAGCGCTCCGTGTCCGCCGACGCCGGCATAGAGCAACACCTGGCCTCCTCCCGGCTGCGGCTCAGCTCCACCTACTTCTACACGCGCCTCCAGGAAGTGATCTTCTTCGACTTCAGCGGTCTGATCGAGCCCCTGACGGATCCCTACGGCCGCTTCGGCGGCTACCGCAACACAGGCGGGGGAATGGCCCGCGGGGTGGAATCCTCCGCCGAGGCTGCGCCCTCAGAGTGGCTCCGCATCAAGGGGTCCTACACCTACACGCTCGCTCAGGAACGCACCTCCATGCTGGCGGATGGCTCACTGCGGTCGTTCTTCATCCCGGACCACATGGTGACGCTGACCGCGACGCAGCGCTGGGGACGCCGTTTGGAAGTGACTACGGACCTGGCAGCCACCAGCAGTTACACGTTTCCTTTGTTCACATTCGAAGGCAGCCGGGCCTTCCGTTTCGACGGCCCCCGGCGCCTGGACGTAGCCGCGGTCTATACGAACACGCTTCGCGACGGACGCGCCATCCAGTGGTTTGCGCGAGTGGAGAACGTTCTCAACCGGCGGCACTACGAAGAGGGCTTCCCCGTGCCGCGCCTGTGGGCGACCACGGGGCTCAGATTCCTGTTCTGAGTGGCGCCCAACCGAGGCCGCGCCCGGCGCAGGCCAGCCGGGATTTCCCGTAACTTCGCCCGGCGGCTTCGGGCCATAATCGATCCATGATCACCCGCCGCCGTCTGCTGGCTGCGCCGGGGTTGCTGGCGGTGTCAAACACGTCTGTTTCCGCACGCGCCCGGCAGCTTCACCAGGAGGCCTTCGTATTCGACGGCCACGTCCACGTAGTGAACCGCCAGTTCCACCACGGCGGTGACATAGGCCAGCTTTACAGCGATGGTCAGGTCGACCTGCCGCGGATGCGCCGGGGCGGAGTTGATGCGCTGATGTTCACGGTCTATGTGACGGAGGAGTACTACCCTCCGCGCCTGGAAACGAAACAGACACTGCGCTTGATTGAGCTTGCCCTCGACCAAATCCAGCGCAACCAGAAAACCCTCGAACTTGCGCTGTCCGCGTCCGATGTTGACCGGATTCATGGCAATGGCAAAATCGCCGCCGTCCTCGACCTGGAGGGGTCCTTCGACCTGGACGGAGATCTCGCCGTCCTGCGCTCCCTTTACCGTCTGGGGCTTCGCTGCGTTCAGCTTCCGGCCCACAACTGGGCCAACAACTTCGCCGATTCCTGCTGCGCGCCGCACAAATGGAAAGGGCTGAACGAGCACGGCCGTGCCGTCGTGCGCGAACTGAACCGCCTGGGGATTCTCATCAACGTGTCCCACGCCTCCGACCAGACCATCGAGCAGGTCCTCGAGGTAAGCTCACAGCCGGTCGCCGCCACTCACCACGGGCTGCGCAGCTTCAATGACATTCCGCGCAACATGCCTGAGCGCCTGCTCGAGAAACTGGCAGCCAAGGGCGGCGTGATCGGCTTCCATATCGGCAATTCCTTCCACAACCCCGCGTACCACGCCTGGCGGACCAGGCATGCGGGCAAGCCCTTCTGGGACACCAGCGCCATCGGAAAGAAAGAGGCGGGCCTGAGTATTGAGGAAATCGACAAGCTGGTGGCGCCCAGGTTCCCCATGACCGGCGTGAACGCGCCCGAAGAAATCCTGTTGTCCGTAGACCAGTGGCTTGAAGTAGCGGAGCGCGCTATTCAAGTGGCGGGCGAGGATCACGTGGCGCTCGGCAGTGACTTCGATGGCGGACCCACTCCACCACGCGGGATGCGGGACATCGCCGATCTGCCGATGCTGACCGAAGCCATGCTGAGGCGCGGCTGGCCGGAAGGGCGCATCCGGAAGTTCCTCGGCCTGAACCTCCTGCGCGTCTTCCGGCAGGTCAGTTGACGCAGGCACGCCGGGGTGTGCGCCGGGGCGTGCCCGCGGCGTCAGGTTTTTGGCAGCGGACCTAGCCACTCGATCTGCCGGTCGATCCGCGGGTGCAGCTTGTAAGTCTTGCGGACGTCCGCAATCGCCGTGTTGCCGCGCAGGTCGATCTTGGCGAGGTCATATTGCCCGAGCCCGGCGTCGCAGCAGTACCTCAGATAACCCGGCCAATCGGGATTGACGCCCATCGCTTCGACGCCCACTCGGTCCGCAGCCACCAAATCCATGGACGCAATGGCGATCCGCGAAGACACCGGAGTGCCCTTCAAGGGGCCTTCACCTTCCATCCCTTCGAAACCGTCGATGACGGTGGCGCCCCAAAACGGGCTCATGCGCTTCGCCGTCAGCGCCAGGTTCATCTGGATCTGCCGGTAACCCTGGTGGTACTTGTACTTGTCATGCCACTTGCTGGTGTCCTTGCAGGAGTTGTGCAGTGGCGCGGCCATCACCAGGTTTTTCACGCCGAGCGTCACCACGACGTTGTCGTGCGCCTTAAGGATGGCTGAACCCAGGATGAAGGCGTCAGGATCGAACAGCCTCGCGGCTAGCCTGACCTGCGTCAGGTGCAGGTTCCGGTCGACAATCTCATCCACTACGAAGCGTTGCTCGTCATTCAGGTCAACAAGGCTGATCTTCAACGGACGGTATTCGGTGAGAAGGCGGTGGTATTGGAAGTTTTCATAGGCGTCCCACGTGCAGTCCTTCGAGGAATCGGCGATGACGACGGGCCCCCGGTAGCGCTCCTGCAAATAATCCAGGATTCCGCGCAGGGCATCGACGTGCGTGGAGCCGAGTTGATTCGTAACCGCTACAGTGTTCGGCTTCAGCAGGACGTACTTCTTGCGCTTCAGCGCCGGGCGGAGTTGGTCGTCTATCGCCAGTAACGCAGCATAGATGTTCTTGCGGCGGTCATCGCCCTGGACCAGTGAAGCCGTCGACCGGCGTTCATACTTAGCCACTTGGGCAGTGAGCGGGACGGCTCCCGCGGCGAGCGAAAGCAATGATCGGCGCGACAGCTTTGCCATGCAATGAGCTTACCTTAGCGCGCGGGACGCGCAAGCCATTGCTCCAACCATTCAAACGCCTCCGCCTGCATTTCGGCGTTGAACTGGTGCGGGACATCGTAGAACTTCGAGCGATAGCGTTGCGGTTGTTTGAGGTCGGCGTACACGGCGCCAATCTTCTCAGCCGCCGACTCCATCCCCGCGCGCGTGAACAAGCGGTCCTGCGCGCAGTTCTGTACGAAGGTCGCCGTGTCCGGCGCAGCGAGTGAGGCGATGTCCGGGTGGTCGAGGTTGGCATGCAGACCGAAAGCGTCAAACAGCGCCGAATGCACCGAGTGCGTGATGTCCAACGTGGTGGGCAGCGTCGTCATCCAACCCGTGATGACGGACGCCTTCAGGCGCGGTTCCATTCCGCTGAGGTAGGTGGCGCGGTACCCGCCACCGGACAAGCCCAGACAGCCCAGCCGGTTCCGGTCCACTTCCGGCAGCGAAGCCAGCACATCCACGCTGCGCCGGTCGTCGTGGTTGACGATCCCCATCCAGCTTGTGCCGGAAAATGACAGCCATGTGTTCAGCACGGCGGCTTGCTCGCGCAGCCACCCGTTCATGGCGGTGACATACTCGGTTTTCTCCGGGACAAGTCCGGCGAGCCGGGCTTGCAGTTCGCGGGGAGGCTGCTGATACTGCATGCGCCGTTCGCCCCAATAGAACGCGTCCGGCACGATCACCACAAAGCCCCGCCGCGCCAGCTCGTCGGCATACGTGCGGCCCCCGTAGTAACGCTCGCGGAAACCGGCCAGCGAGGCGTGCTCGCCCTCCATGCGGACCAGTTTCTCCTTGCCGTGGAAGAACCACCCTCCGTGGTCGTGGAGAGCGACAACGCCAGGGTACGGGCCTTTGCCTTCCGTGGGCACGAGCAAGTAAGCGGGCACGCGGTAGTGTGCGGAACCCGCAAAGGAGATGGTGCGGATCTCATACCCTTCACGCCTGGTTGTGGCGTGTACTTTGAGGTCGAGCGGTACGGGCTTGGGCGAATACGAGAGCATCCGCTGGACTTCCGCTCGCCCCAGGCGGCGCCATTCCGCCGGGGACAGGCGGCCGCGGCTGGCGTACTCCATCGGGAAGCCGCGTTCCTTGTGAATGGAACTGACGATCGGGGCGAGGCTGCCCAGGAAGCTCTCCGTCCGGGTATCCTGGGCTACCAGGCAAGGCAGCAGAACAGGCAGCAGGATGAGTCGTTTCATAGCTTCGGATATCGTATCGCGTCGGCGGCCTCGGTTCCTGGCCTGAGCTCGGCCCGCCGAGTGACAGCGCTACTCTGAAGCGATTTCGCGCGGCAACTCTTCGTCGTGAATCACCTTGCCGCCTTCGGTGATGGCGAGCCGCCCGCCAAGGGGTCCGGTCATGTCGAACCAGACGGTGACCATGCGCTGACCCAGTGCGAAGCGCGCGCCTTGCCGTCCGCCGTCCTGCACCAGTTCCGCCGGAGGCACAGCTTCCACAGACTCGTCAGTCACATAGAGGAGATGCAGGAAGTAGTCGCGGGCTCGCTGCTCAGCGGGTTGCACTTCGAGCCGCCACGGCGAGTAGGGAGGACGTCGGTAGGCAGCGTTTTCCGCCCCGTGCCTGTCCAGGGTGTGGTTGTACTGCGCGTCGGGGTTGTGCGGGTGCCCCCAGAAATCGTGCCCCTTGCCGCCCCGCTTGGTGATGCGTCCCGGCCGCGGCAATAGTGTCTTCATGATCATGCGGCTCCTGCCGCTGGAGAACAAGCCGGTATCCCCGGCGGGATGACTAAGCCATGTAGAGGTATCGCCATCGTGGTGGCTGACGTGCTCCGGGACATCGATGTGAACGTTGCCATCCACGACAGGTTCGTCCGGGAGGTGGAGAAACCACACTTTCCCGAAGGCGGGATCTGTGGATTCAACCCGGTCAAAAACCACGAAGCACTCCGGATTGCCGCGCAAATACAGGAACTGCCGGGTGACTTCGCGAGCCTTCTCGCGCCAGTAACCCCTGGTCAGGTCCGCAGCGGCGTAGGTGGCCAGGTTGTCGTCATGCCAGTAGGAAGCAATGTGGCCTCGTTCGACGGGGAAGTTCTGCGAATACACGTAGCGCAGCAAACCACCGTCGTTCTCGTTGTAAGCATCGCGGCGCATTTTCTCGTGGGGATGATAGATGGTGACGATGTTGTAGATAAGAGACCCGCCGCTGTAATAGCAATCGTCGTTGTGCCCTGCGCCTCCGGAGCGGTTCACCAGTTGCCCGCGCTTGGAGATGAGGAAGTGGCCTTCATCGTCGCGGCTGTGTCCGGCATACGAGGGACCGGCGCCGAAAAACGCCCACGTGGAGTCCGGGTCCTCCCAGGCGCCGTGCATGTAGACGTGGCCAGCGCCTTGAAACAGATAGGCTAACGGCCAACCCGCTTCAGACGGACTCACCGGCTCCACGTCCGCCGGCAGGAAAGCAATCCGCTGCCAGACTTCGTGCTGCCGAAGACCGGAATGGTAAAGCCAGCCATCCACGAGCGCCTTGTCGCTCAGCCAGCGGGCAACGCCGTCCCGGAAGTGCCGCGCGAGCAGCGGCGCGCAGCGGGCGTGCTGCACGGCGTAGCCGCTGTTCGAGTCATCGATGTAGGCCAGCTTCTGGTTGTGCGGCATGATTGAGTACAGGCCCGCGCGAAGGAACTCCCGGCCAAAACCACGCGGCGCCCCGGCTTCAAACGCATTGAAGCCCATCCCCGTAAGCACAGCCTGGTAACTCAGCGGGATGACCAGCAGCGGTCCGTAGTTACCGTGCCCGTTGGATTCCGACCAGATGCCGCCCATTTCGTCCAGAGCCGGCAGACCATCAGCCAGAAACTTCTGGTAGAAACTGCGGAGGTGCAGCTGAACCGCATCTTCAAAGCGGCCGGCGCTGCCCAGGGTGGCCAGGCTCATGAACAGCTTGGCGGCCAGAGCGATGCGGTGGTTGGGAACGTCCAGATGCGCCGGCCCCCAGTGCTGGTTGTACCACCAGCCTGAGCGAGGAATATTGACCTCGGCCGTCTTCCACCAGGTGGCTACCCATTCGCCCAGCAGCTCGCCGAATTGAACGCGCTCCTGCGGCGTCATGTAGTCGTAGACCCAGTCATACAGCAGCCCCTGCCAGCCGAAATGACGCGCCAGGCCCGGCTGTTGATACTCCCGGCGCCGCCAGAGGCCGATGACGAGTTCCGCGAATTGACTCCCATCTCGTCCGAGTTCGCGTTCGATCAGCGCCGCGAGCCCCGCCTCCATGAATGCGCCCGGGATAGAGTACTGGTTCTCCATGTAACGAGGCCCCATGCGGGCAGTCTCCAGCAGGATCCGGTATTCGCCGGCAAACGGGCCGCTTACCTTCTCCGCCATCTCTCTGACCAGTTCCGGCGTGATCATCACCCGCGGATGAAACCCCGGAATGGAAGGGGCCTCGCTGCCCTCAGCCGGCGGCGGAGCCAGCCATCCGAGAGCCAGCAAAGCACCGCGCGTGAGAAACTCGCGCCGGTCTGGTGTTTCCGCGGGTGAGACGTCCTGATGGTAAGCCACGACGGTGCAGCCTATCACGTTTGCGGGCAGCCTGCTATGAGCCACCCCGCACAGCGGCGGCCAGCGCGCGCACCAAGTCTGCGCCGAACTTCAGCCGAGACATGCAGAATATCTACACCATCTCGATCCGAATAAAGGGTTACCTGTACGATTTCAGCGGCAAACAGCCGGACGTTCTGGTTGCCATGGAGTTCAAGACCGGCAAGTTGGCATGGAAGGACCGGAGTGCAGGCAAAGGCAACTGAGTTTCTGTCCAGAGCCTGCTCTACTGTCAAGGCGAAAGCGGCAAGATCGGACTGATCGATCCGTCACAGACGGGGTACAACGAAATCTCCCGGTTTGCGTTCCAGCCGGCCACGGGCCCCAGAGTCCTGTAGTCGGTGCCGGTGGCCCCGGGGCTATGCGGGGTCCGCCATTGTCGGCGGGCGGGTTTACCACCACGGCTACGATGAGGCGAAGTTGGACAAGTGCGTCAACTGCCGGTCTCTCTCCGACGGCAAGCAGATCTGGCAATACCGGACTAATACTTTGGGCTCTGGCGAGCATCCTGGAACCCGAAATTCCTCGACAGAGAAGGAGAAATAGGTTAGGATTATTTCAGCCGCTTGCTGGTATCTTTCAGCTAGACGCGGGGGAGAACCATGAGCCAGCTACTTGGACATCCCCGGTTCATCCGGCAGTCCCGGAACATATTGCTTCCGCGCGGCCAAACGCCGTGTCCCCCCTTCCGGTCTTGAGATTTGAGGCCAACTGCCGTGGAAAGTCAAGCTTGATCTGCGCCGCTGCGCAAGCCTGTTTCTAATCCCCTTCGCTTCAAAGTTGCGCATGTCCTGTCGGCATGCCGGGAGACAACTCCAATGAGAGTGAGACACTACATGACAGCAAATCCGATCGTCGTCACGGAGGGCACGACCGTGGCCGAGATCGCGCGTCTCTTTATAGCTCATCGCATCGGCTGCGTGCCGGTTCTGGATGATCACGGAATCCTGGCCGGCCTCGTTACCGGAACAGATCTCTTCCTCCGGCAGAAGACAGTTCCCTTCTCGACCGTCAGAGCAACGTCCCTAATGGGGGATTGGATGGATCCCAGTCGCCTCGAAGAGACCTATCAGGGTCTTCGTGACGTGACGGCAAGGGACGTAATGACGAGGCAAGTGCTGACCGTTGATGCAGATGCGCCGGTCGGCGAGGCAGCCCGCCTGATGATGCTCCATCAACGGAAGCACCTGCCCGTGACCGCTGCGGGCGCTCTCGTCGGCATTCTGACCCGCCACGATGTGCTGCGTGCATTGTGCGGGAGCGTGGCCCCGCCCACCAGCCAGTCTCCGGAGGGCCTTGCCGAGGCAATCTGATGCCTGGGCGATGAGGATAAAGCACCATCGACTGAGGAACCCAAGATGAACGTACAGAACGTAGAGAGACTGCAAGCTCTGCCAGTCCGCTCCTGGCACGCGGCGCCGGCGGAGGAAGTACTCCACCTTCTTCACTCCCATCCCGATACCGGTCTGGACGAAGAAGAGGCCGGCGCCCGCTTACAACAGTTCGGCCGGAACATGTTGACCCCGCCAAAAACCCGCGGGCCGGCAGTGCGCTTCATGCTTCAGTTCAATCAACCGCTGGTCTACATCCTGCTTGCTGCGGCCGCTATCACCGCTCTGCTCGAAGAGTGGCTTGACAGCGGGGTGATCCTCGGAGTGGTGTTGGTGAACGCGATCGTCGGATTCCTTCAGGAGTCCAAGGCCCTTCGAGCCATCGAGGCGCTGGCCCGGTCCATGACAACCGAAGCGACGCTGCTGAGGGATGGCAGGAAGCGGCAGGTGAATGCCAGCGAACTGGTTCCCGGCGACATCGTGCTCCTCCAGGCTGGCGATAAGGTGCCGGCGGACGTGCGCCTGTTGCGTGTCCGGGCGCTGCAAGTCGACGAATCCGCGCTGACGGGCGAGTCGGTTCCTGTCGCAAAGAGCACCGCTCCGGTGGCCGCCAACGCCGGTCTTGGCGACCGCACGAATATGGCCTTTTCCTCGTCTCTGGTAACTTACGGCACCGGGCGCGGTGTCGTAGTGGTGACCGGCGATTCGACCGAGATGGGGCGGATATCCGAGCTCCTGAAGACCACCGAGAGCCTCGCGACCCCGCTGACGCGCAAAATCACACAGTTTTCGCAGGTGCTGCTGTACCTGATCCTCGCGCTGGCCGCACTGACATTCATCGTGGGGGCGCTCCGGGGCGAGGCATGGCTGGACATGTTCATGGCCGCCGTGGCGCTGGCCGTCGGCGCGATCCCGGAGGGTCTGCCTGCCGCTCTCACCATCACGCTCGCAATCGGCGTCAGCCGGATGGCCCGCCGCCATGCCATCATGCGCAAGCTGCCGGCCGTGGAGACGCTGGGGAGCACCACGGTTATCTGCTCCGATAAAACCGGGACGCTCACTCAGAACGAGATGACCGTGCGCTCGGTGTTTGCAGGGGGCGGCGAGTACCGCGTCACAGGAGCAGGTTACGCCCCCGCCGGCGTCGTGGAGGGCATTCGCGGCCCGGCTCCGCAGCAGAACATCGCTCTCCGCGAATGTCTCCGTGCCGGTCTTCTGTGCAATGATGCCGCCCTGCGGCGGGAGGCGGATGCCTGGCGCGCCGAAGGCGACCCCACAGAGGCGGCGCTGGTTTCCGCCGCGCTCAAGTTCGGTCTCTCGTCCGACGAAGAGAAGCTCGCCCCGCGCCTGGATGCGATCCCATTCGAGTCCGAGCATCAGTACATGGCGACACTGCACGCCAATGGCGAAGGCGGTCAGCTGGTAGTCTATGTGAAGGGCGCGGTCGAGAAACTGCTTCCCCGTTGCGACACTGCCCTCACACCAGAGGGTGCTCTCCAATCTCTGTACCGGATCGCAGTCGTACAGCACATGGAGTCCATGGCCGCCCAGGGCCTCCGCGTCCTTCTCCTGGCGCGGACCATGCTGCCGGTTGGACGCACCAGCCTCGACCCTTCGGACGTGGCCGACCAGCTTGTCTTCCTGGGCTTGCAGGGGATGATCGACCCTCCACGGCCGGAGGCCATCCCGGCCGTTCGTGCCTGCGAGCAGGCGGGCATCAAAGTCAAGATGATCACCGGAGACCACGCCGGGACTGCTGCCGCCATCGCTTCGCAGATCGGCTTGGGCGGCGCCGGCCCCAAGGTGCTCAGCGGAGAGCGGCTTGCCTCTCTGTCCGATGCGGAGTTCTCGATTGCGGCGGACAGCACATCGGTTTTCGCACGGGTCAGTCCCGAGCAGAAGCTCCGGCTGGTGACCGCGCTCCAGGCGCGTGGACACGTCGTGGCCATGACCGGAGACGGTGTGAACGATGCGCCGGCCCTGCGCCGGGCCGACATTGGCGTCGCCATGGGAATCACAGGGACGGAGGTCGCCAAGGAGGCCGCAGACATGGTGCTGGCCGATGACAATTTCGCGTCGATCGAGGCCGCTGTCGAAGAAGGACGGAGTGTCTTCGACAACCTCGTGAAGTTCATCACGTGGACGATTCCCACAAACGTGGGAGAGGGACTGGTCATCTTGGCGGCGGTTCTCGCCGGAGCAACGCTGCCGATCCTGCCCTTGCAAATACTGTGGATCAACATGACCACCGCGGTGTTCCTGGGGCTTTGGCTCGCCATGGAGCCCAAAGAGCCCGGTCTGATGCTGCGTCCGCCGCGTAATCCGTCCACGCCGATTCTCACACGCACGCTCCGGTACCGGATCGCCTTGGTGGCTGCGATGCTGCTGGCCGGAGCCTTTGGCTTCTTCCAGTGGACCCTCGCCACAGGTGGATCGCTCGCCGAGGCTCGCACGATGGCGGTCAACGTGTTTGTGTTTGGCGAAATGTTCTACCTGTTTAACTGCCGATCCTTGACCCAATCCATGTTCGCTCTGGGAGTCTTTTCCAACCCCTGGCTCATCGCCGGGGTTTTGACGATGACGGCACTTCAGTTGGCTTACACCTACGTGCCGTTCATGAACGCCGCATTCCAAAGCGCGCCAATCGGCATGCAGCAGTGGTTCCTCATTTTAGGCGCTTCCGGAGCCATTTGGGCCGTTGTCGGCTTCGAGAAGTGGCTACGGCGCACGCGCGCCAGCAAAGCTTGAGCGGGCGTATGGGAAGAGTTCCGAATGACAAACAGACGAATCAACAACATCCCGGTCACAACGGGCGTTACCGGCTAGCAGGCTCTGAAGCAAGCAGTGTACACCGCCAAGGTAATCAAGTGAGCTGATCATCGCCGACTCGATTTCCGATCCGTTGGCACACCACTAGATGGCGATTCCGGACTGTGCCGGGTTGGCAGGCTTGGTCCGGAACCTGGAGCGGGAACGTCTGCAACAACTGGCGCGGCCGTTCAAGGCCCAGCCGCTCGAAGCCGAAATCGAGGTCGTCCTGGAAGAGCCAGCCACGGAGGCCATTCGCGAAGTCCCACAAAAGGGACACGACCTCGTGGTATTGCCGGCTGAGCAGAGCGCGCTGGGTTACTGCGTTGACGCCACTGGTATGCGTCTGTTGCGCAAGTGCCCGTGCTCCGTGTTGATCGTCCGGCCCAGCCGGTCACGGAAGCTCCGCGGAATCCTCGAGAGCCAGTATCATGCCTTCTCCTGTCGAGGCCTCCGGACCGCCAGGCGCTTCACCTCAGCGTCCCTGCGCAACGTACTCCGCCAGCCGCGTCAGGTTGCGCGCAAAGTCAGCCGAACTGATGATCTTCTCCCGGGGCGGCTGAGTGCCCACGAATATCTCCACGGTGTCGTTTTCCTTCAGCGGTATCACCATTGCCTTGGATTCCCGATCGCCGCCCGCCGAACCGTCCGACCGCCCACGCCCAACGCGCAGGACCATGTCCTGGGCTGCGTAAGCAAACACCAGCCGGTTGGCCTTTCCAATGGTTCCCGTCCTGGTCCACGCACCGCGAGGGTCCATGGCATCGATCAGTTGACGTATCTCCGCGCCCGAATCGGCCGCCACGGCCGCCCTCACCGGACGTTCACTCCACGGGGAAAGCCCGTAGAGCCGTTCCGGACGCCGGACCGTCTTCGGGTCCGCCGCCGCCAATTGCCGGTAGTCTTCTTCGATGGTTGCCAGTTCGCGGCCGCTCGTCAACACACCGTAGTGTGTGATCACGGAGTCCGGCGAGTAGCTGAGCACGTAGCCATCCACCAACCGGCTGCCGAGTCCCGAGGCTGACAGCCGCGTGCCTTTGGTCACGTAGAGCGGCCTGTTCGTCTTCAATTCGTAGAAGCGCGCCACCACGGGTCCGGGCCCCAGCCGGCGGAACACTTCCGCGTCTCCGCGCGGCACCTCAGACCGCTTGAAGTAGTCGAGCGCCTTCGGAATTGGCTCGAGGTACTTCCGGTCACCCGTCTCACGGTAAAGCACCATCAGCATCCGCAGCACTGCCTGGCTTTCTCCTCCGGTCACAGCCGGCGGTTCGAACACGCGCGCCCAGGCAGGCTGCATTTCCGCGTTATATTGTTGCGCCCACGCCGGCTGCGGATCAGGCATCTGGGCCAGCAGCAGGAACTGTCCGCCCTTCTCCGCAGAGGCCCGATACCGGGCGTCCTTATAGACCCGCGCCGCTTCCAGCATCATGTCAATGGCGTCCAGCGTGGTGTTGTCGTTCAAAGTGTAGTGGCCCTGATAGTCCGCACCGGGCCATTTCCAGGACCATGTCTCCGGAAAGCTGGCGCGTTTCAACGGGTACTTGGAAAAATCGGGTGGCCGGCGAAAGCGTTGCGGCCACGCGCCCACCGGATACTGCGCCGCCATGAGCTTGTCCAAAGCGTACAGCGCGGCTTCGTGGATAACGGCGTCGGAGAAATTCAGCGCCCTGTCCACCCGCATCAGCACACGCACGGCGGCTTGCGTCACGTTGTCGTCCAGGTTCGTTACGCCACGGAGATCCTCAGCGCAATTGTTGTCCGCGCGGTACTGATACTGCTTTCGTTTTTCCGGATCGAATTCGATCAGGTAGTCCCACCCGCCGCTGCACATTTGCCCGCGCACAAGCGCCAGCGCCGCGGCGCGCGCGTAACCCAGAAGCTCCTTCTCGCCGGTCTTCTCGTACGCATCCAGATAGGCTAGCGCGACGATGGGGGTGGCTTCGCGTTGCACTTCCACCTGCGTGGGGCCTTCGGCCGATTCGCTCCGGCCGTAGCTCAGGTCCGCCGCATAGTAGTAGTGGTAGCCACCCTCGGTGGATACCTGGTTCCTGTAGAATGCCGCCGCCTTGCGCAGCGCGCCGAGCGCTTCTTCTTTGGATGGCGCCTGCGCCCACAGCACGGCCGGCAGAATCGCGGCAAGCAAGCAACTGGCTTTTCGCATGCGTGCTATCTTGCCACAACTTCGCCAATACCGCTCGGCTGGTCAGAACACCAACCTCAACCCGGTCCGGCGCCCCGGTCTGCCCGCGAGACAGGACCCACGGGTTATGCCCCGATGCGAGCCTGACGGTTGGGACGCGCATTGGAAGCCATGGAACAAACCCCTTTCCCGCGGATGCGGCACAGGCATATCTTAACGCCATGGCAAAAATCACCAGACGGCAATTCGCGGGAAGCATCACCATGGGCGCGGTGTCAGCCGGGATGGCGAGTGCCGGAGCTGTAGGCGCCTCATCCGGTGCGGCGCCTCGCAAGCCGAATGTGGTCCTCCTGATGGCGGACGATCTGGGGTATTCGGATCTGCGCTGCTACGCCAGTCAGCAGACCAGAACTCCCGCCCTCGATCAGCTGGCGGCAGAAGGCATGCGCTTCACTGACTTCTACGCGAGTGAGCGCCACCGTCGAAGCCCAGGAGCGGGCTTCCCTGGAAACCGGCGCGGTTGGTGACTGCTACATTCCCTCGGGCTGTATCCCAGACGTTCTCAAAGGGACCGTCCGCAACCTCCGGGACGGCTGCTATTCGTTCTCCGATATCCTCGACTTGGCCGCCCACCACCTGGTCTACATGGGCGAAGCTCGGGCCGTCGAAGTCCAATTGCGCGGCGGCGTCATGGTGCGGCAGTTCCTACGGGAGCGGTACGGCATCGCGTGCGGCCCAAGCGAACGCGGGGACCGGAGCGACCGGAAGCGGTTCCGGCTGTGGCTGGCGGACGCCCAGGGCATCAGCGAACGGATGGACAGCGACCAGTCCGGCGCTCTGGGTAAAGTGCCGGGCTTCCTTCACCGCCTGAAGAGACGGCCCGCCGCTCCCCGGATACGGGAACTGCCCGTCGTAGAGATGGTGGATGTTCCAGCCACGGCTATTGCTCCGCAACGGGCGCTCACCACCAGCGACCGTGTAAGCCATGATGGCCGGGCCGTTGCTGCGGCGGTCCTGGAAGCGAAACGCTGGTAGCGCAGCCTTCAAGTCTTCGGGGTACGTGTGGTATCTCTGCTGCCGCGCGTCCTCTCGCTTCCGGTCACAGCCCGAAAGGTCTTCGAGACGGCAGGGCTTCATGGCTTTGTTGGCAGGAGACATTATCGCGCAACGCCGTAGCGTTCCGCTGAGATGCGCTTCTATCCTCTGCCCGTGGCTAACCCTGGCTGAACCCATACCGGCCCCGGCCCCGCATTTCCACCCTGAAAATCGCCGTTTCGAGGCCGTTCCGTTTCGCGGTGGGATTTTGGCAGGTCGCCGAGGCTCAGAAAACGTGGCTTTTATTGGGAATTGGAGTGGCGCGCCCGGAGAGGATCGAACTCCCGACCTGCTGGTTCGAAGCCAGCCGCTCTATCCTACTGAGCTACGGGCGCGCTGTTATCATGTTAGCCGATGGCGCCGCCCGAGTCGATGCGCGAAACCGAAATCAAGCTTCCGCTTGCGGATGCCAGGCAGGGGCGCCGAATGCTGAAAGAGCACGGATTTCGGAAAAAAGGGAAACGCGTTTTCGAAGCCAATATCACTTTCGACACGGCGGAACGTCACCTGTTCCGCCGTGACGAACTGCTGCGGCTTCGCACGATCGGCAAGCGAGGCGAACTGACGTATAAAGGACCCGCGCTCAAATCCCGTTACAAATGCCGGGAAGAAATCGAAACCGAAGTGGCCGACCCGGGGAAGATCGCACTCCTGCTGGCCAGAATCGGATTCAAAGCCGCGTTTCGTTACGAGAAATACCGGTCTGAATACGCCCGGCCCGGTGAGCCTGGCGTAGTCTTGCTCGACGAGACACCGATTGGGGATTACCTCGAACTCGAAGGTCCCCCCGCCTGGATCGAACGTACTGCCGCGTTGTTGGGCTTCAGAAAAAGCGATCAAATCAAGTCCACTTACGGCCAGCTTTACCTGGAATACTGCAACCGGAACAAGATTCGCCCCGGCGACATGCTCTTCCTCAAGGACCAGGGTAGCCAAGCCAATCAGTTGCCTACAGGCAGAAAAAAAGATCGCCCGGAATCCCAAAAAACCAGAAAATCCAGTTGAGTTTTCGCGGCCACTTGTGTATTCTTTCTTATGTCCGGTTGCGCGTGTCTGCGTAGCCGGGGGTAGGGAGTGTGTACGCTCCGGAGAAGGTATGCTTTCAAGTATCGTCATCATAGTGATCTCGGTTGCCTTACTCTGCTACTGGTTTCGATACACCTGCCTCCTCATGCTCTCCTCTGGCTCAGAGCGGAATTACCTCCCTGAAGTGGCGGCTGCCAATGCTCTGAATCTGCCACTGGTTGAAAAAAGCCTGAGCGAATCCGGGCCTTCCAGCCTGCGCACTCTGGACCAGATGCTGGAGCGGGACTACCGGCTGCTGACCTATTTGCTGGAACACTGCCCCACCTACACTACCGGAGCGGACCGTTTTGGCCAGTTGATGCTCCAGGCTGATTTCCACCTGATGCGCTTCGGTGGGCGATTGGTTCGCCCGTTCTCCGCAGCCTGTTCGCTGGCAGCCACTCGGGAAATGGCGCAGGTGGTGGCGCATTTCGCGGAAAGTTGCGGCCGTAACCTCGCCTTGGCCCGCCGGGCCTAGCCCTCCAGGCACCCAGCCCCGCAATCACCTCACTGTCATTCTGTAGAATGAATGGAGTGCAATCGGAAACCTACGTTCACGAAGCCGTCGCTTTTTTGGAGCGGATACGGCGAGAGATTGGAAAAGTCATCGTGGGCCAACAGGACGTTGTGGATGGCGTCCTGGTATGCCTGCTGGGGGGCGGCCACGTCTTGCTCGAGGGAGTGCCCGGACTCGGCAAGACCACCCTGCTGAGGACCTTGGCGCGGGTGCTCCATCTCAAGTACTCGCGCATCCAGTTCACACCGGACCTGATGCCGGCGGACATCGTCGGCAGCATGATAATTGAAACGGATGACCGCGGCGCGAAGGCGTTGCGGTTCCAGCAGGGGCCGATCTTCGCCCATCTCGTGCTGGCGGATGAAATCAACCGCGCCACCCCCAAGACACAGTCCGCGCTGCTCGAAGCCATGCAGGAGCATACGGTCACCAGCGGAACCAGCACCCACACACTGGAACCACCTTTTCTGGTCATGGCCACGCAAAACCCCATCGAGATGGAAGGCACCTACCCGCTCCCGGAGGCGCAGCTGGACCGGTTCCTGATGAAGATCGTGGTCAACTACCCGTCGCGCACGGAACTGAGCCAGATTGTGGAGCGCACCATCGTGGAGTCGGAAGTGGCGGTGGACACCGTGGCTGAACGGGACGGTATTCTGCGGTTGCGCCAGTTGTGCCGGGAGGTTCTGGTAGCTCCGCACGTCCAGGAACACGCCATTGACATTGTCATGGCCACGCAGCCGGAGAGCCCGCACTCCCATGGCATAGCCCGGCGCTACGTCCGCTACGGGAGTTCACCGCGCGGCGCGCAAGCGCTGGTGGAATGCGGCCGCGTGCGCGCGCTGATGCAGGGACGCTACCAATTGAGTGTTGAAGACATTTCCGCTCTCGCCTTGCCGGTGCTGCGCCACCGCATCATCCTCAACTTCGACGCGCACGCCGACGGGCAGACGCCGGACAGTATCCTCTCGCAGATCATCGCCAGCGTCAAGGCGCCGGCAGGCTGACGCGTGGCGGTAGAGCAGGCTGTCCGCCGCCGGCGAATGCTGAGCCGCTCCAGGTAGAAAACGGAAGGAAAGAGCACAGAGTTGAAGAAGGAAGCGCTGATCGAGCGGGAGTTGCTTGAGAAGCTCGAGCGTCTCTCGATCCACTGGCAGAAGTCGTTCTCCGGGCTGGTGGGCGGCAGTCATACGGCCAAGTTCGCCGGCGCCGGCCAGGAGTTCTTCGACCACCGGCATTTCCACCATGGCGATGACCTGCGAGGCGTGAACTGGCGCGCCTACCTGCGGCTTGAAAAGCTGTTCATGAAGATGTTCCACGCCGAGCCGCGGATCCCGGTGAGGCTCCTGGTGGATTGCAGCGCTTCCATGTCCACGCGCGAAGGGGCCAAGTTCACTTACGCCCGCAAACTCGCGGCTGCTCTGGCCTACGTGGGTTTGGTGAGGCTGGATTCGATAACGTTGCACGGCTTCAGCTCCGATTTTGGCGAGGCGCACACCTGTTCGGGTGGCCGTCACCGCTTTGGTCCGGTGGCGGACTTTCTCTCGGAATTGCCGTGCCAGGGCAGGAGCAGCTTTCTGGAGCTAGTGCGCAACTTCATCGCCCGCTACCCGCAGCGCGGACTGCTCATCATCATCTCGGATTTCCTGGACGACGAAGATTGCTGCAAGCCGCTGCAGTATCTATCCGACTTCGGGCACGAACTGCTATTGATTCAGGTCTGGGATGACGAAGACCGTTGCCCGCCCTGGGACGGCGAACTTCAGTTAGTGGATGCCGAAACCGGCGCTTTGCAGGACCTCGAATTCGGAGAAGATGCCAGGGCTCGTTATGTCGAGGCTTTTGACGAGCACATGGCCCGCCTTCAGCGGCTGGCAGAAAGCAACGGAGGCCGGTACGCGGGCCTCTCCACGAGCGTGCCCATTGAAGATGCCATCTTCGGTCCGGTAACCCAGAGCCGGAGGGTTTCCTAGGTGTTCCTGGCAGGTCTCGGATTAGTGGAATTCCTGGCCTTGCTCGGGGCACTGGCCGGTCTGGTGACGTTGCCTTACCTGTTCGACCGCTTCCTACGGCGGAAGATCGTCTCCAGCCTCCGGTTCTGGCGAGCTTCCGCCCGTCCTCCTCACCGGAACAGGCTGGGGAGAATCCGGGAACCTTTGTCCTGGCTTCTGCAGTTGCTGGCGGGAATCCTGCTGCTGTTGGCGATTGGCCAGCTTCATTTGGGGAGCCGCAATGACTTCGCCCGGGATCACGTTCTGATCCTGGATAACTCGGCATGGATGGGAGCGCGTTCCGGTCAGAGCACCCTGATGGAGAAGGCCAAGGTAGCGGCTCTGGCCTACGTCAAGTCTGTTCCAGCGGGGGACAGGGTGTTGCTGGCGCTGGCTGACGCCACGGTGACTCCGCTCACCGCCTTCGAAGCGAACCGGGAGACAATCGCCGAAGCCGTTCGTGGCGTTGGCCCGGGGACTACCGCTCTCAGGCTTGAGGAAGCGCTGGAATTCGCCCGCCGCCTCCAGGACTTGCATGCCCGGCAGCCGGGGGAGATTGTCTTCGTCGGCGCCGGCCTTCTGCCGGGCTCTGGGAGTTTTTCGCGCCGGGAATTGCCGCGCGGGTTGCGGTTCATTCCGGTTCGGGCCGCCGGAGAGAACGTGGGTCTGAAGAAGGTCGGCCTGCGCCGTCAAGGGGGAAGAAGGGACGAATGGGAAGTCTACGTGGCAGCGCGCAACTACGGAAGTTCTGCCCGGTCTGTTGACCTGCTGCTTGAGTTCGGCAAAGCGCCGGTAGGCTCCCGGCGATTGCGGCTTGAACCCGGGAAAGACCAGGAATCCACGTTCCCCCTAAGAACGCGAGCCACGGGTCTGCTCGAAGTGCGGCTGCTGGTGGCGGACGCATTGGACAGCGATAACAGCGCGGTGATCGAAGTTCCCGCCTCCGTACCAGCCAAAGTGATCGTCTACACGCAGCAGCCAGCTCTGCTGCGCCCGCTGATCGAGGCGGACCTAGCCGTGGAGGCCGAATTCCGCGCGCCCGCTCAGTACCGTTCCCGCGACAAGAACGTGATCACCGTGCTGGACCGGTTTGTACCGCCGGAGCATCCGGCGGGACCCGCCATTTGGATTGCCCCGCCCGGGCAAGGCGCCCCGGCGCGTGTCAAGCAGGTGGCTGCCCAAGCGCCCGTAAGACAGTGGGGGAGTGAACATGCCTTGGGTGAAGGGTTGCGCACACAGGACCTGCGGCTCGAACGGACGCAGGTGTTTGAGCCGGTTGAAGGCGACATTGTAGTAGCCTCAGTGGACTCCGGCGCAGCCGTGCTGGCGCGCACGACGCCTGCCCGCCATGTCATTTTCGGGTTCCACCCCGCTCGCTCTACTGCCCGTTTCGAACTAGCTGTGCCGTTGCTCTTCGCCAACGTGCTCCGTTGGCTGGCGCCCGCGGCCCACGGACAGCAGGAAGTTCTCGCAGAAAGCGGAGGGGCGGTGTCCTTGCCGGTCGGCCCCGACATCGACGCGGCCAAGGTGAAAGTGCAGAACTCGGCCGGAGGCGCGCTGCCTTTTTCTCTGAATGATGGTGTCTTGAGGTTTTTCTCCGCCACAGCGGACACCGTGCGAGTCACCACCGGCGAACGCGAGTGGACTTTCTCTCTAACCCTGCCGGAGGTGGGCGAGAGCGGCTGGGAACCGCCCGGTACCGTGCGCAGTGGACTGCCCTCCGGGCCCGCATCATCGGGCTCACCGAAAGGTCTTTGGCAAGCGCTGGCGCTGGCCGCAGGCTTGGTTCTGCTGTTGGAATGGCTCCGCTACGGGAATGACCGGTGGCGTCGGAAACCCGGAACGGACTCAAGCGCGGCGGATGAGCCTGCTAGGGAAGGCGGCTCGGCGGCATGACTTTCGGGCAGAGTTGGGTATTGTGGCTGACTTTCCTGCCCGTGGTTTGGGTAGTGTTCGCATGGCGCCGAAGCCTGGCCAAGCCACGGCTCATCCTCAAGGCTTCGTCCGCGCTGGCCCTATTGTTGGCCTTGAGTGAGCCGCGGCTCCCGGTGCCTGAAACGAAGATGGCCGTAGCCGTACTGGCCGATACCTCCGACAGTGTGTCCGCAGCCGACCTTGAACAGGCCTCTGCCCTCGTATCGGAAATCCTCGAGGCCAGCGGGCGGCACTGGGTTAAGGTGGTGCCGTTTGCCCGGGAACCACGCGCGCCGGAGGAGAGCGAAACGGCCAGCCAATGGCGCCTGCGCCATACCGCCGGTGCAGCCGCCCGGGCGACGGACCTCGAACAAGCTCTGCGGGAAGGCATGGCGACGCTGCCAGCCAGGCTGGTCCCGAAAATCGTCCTGATTTCCGACGGCAAGGAAAACCGCGGGGACGCCACGAGGGCGGCCTGGCTTGCCTCGCAAATGGGAATTCCCGTCGACACGTATGCCCTCCGCGGACGGGAGCAGCCCCGCCTCTTGGTGGAATCAGTCCGAATGCCAGCGTTGGTATACACGGGCGAGCGATTCCCCGTTGAGATCGTCGTACACGCGCCTTCGGCCTGCACCGCGCGTCTCGAAATCGCCGCGGAGGGCAAACTGTTAGGAGCTTCCGACCTCGCCTTGGAAGCGGGCGCCAACAGGCTGCGAGCCAGGGCCAGCCTGGCCACGGACGGTGTGGTTGAGCTCTCTGTCTCGATTGCCGCGGAGGGGCTCGGGCAGACTCGTTTCGCCCACGCGGTCAGTGTCCGGCAACCGGAGCTGCTTTACCTGTCCAAAGATCCTGCCGGCGCGGGCAGACACCTCGTGGACACCTTGAAGGCGGCGCGATTTTCAACGGTTGAGACGAGTGAATTGCCGATGGAAGAGCTGGATGACTACCAGGTGGCCGTGGTGAACAACTGGGACTTGCAGTCCATGCCGGAGGAGCAAAAGCTGGCCCTGGAGAGGTTTGTGACCCGGGGCGGGGGCTTGGCGATCATCGGCGGCGAGAACAACATCCATCTCTACAAAGAAGAGAAGGCTCCGCTGGATCCACTGGAGCGGACGTTGCCGGCGACGATCGCACCGCCGCGCTCTCCCGAAGGCACTGCCGTCGTGCTCATCATCGACAAATCTTCCTCTATGGAAGGGAGGAAGATGGAATTGGCGCGGCTGGCCGCCATCGGCGTAGTGGAGAATCTCCGCCCGGTGGACATGGTGGGCGTCCTGGTGTTCGACAATTCATTCCAGTGGGCGGTGCCTGTAAGGAGGGCGGAGGATCGCAGCGCAATCAAGCGCGTCATCTCCGGCATCATTGCGGATGGCGGTACGCAAATCGCCCCGGCGCTCGCGGAAGCTTACCGGCGAACACTCCCCGTCAAGGCTACTTACAGGCACATCGTTCTGCTGACCGACGGCATTTCCGAAGAGGGTGACAGCCTCACCGTAGCCAAAGAAGCCGCTGCGCAGCGCGTCACCATCTCCACCGTCGGTTTGGGGCAGGACGTCAACCGGGCCTACCTGGAGCGCGTGGCTGCTCAGGCCAGAGGCAAGTCCTACTTCCTGAGCGATCCCTCAGGAGTCGAGCAGATTCTGCTCCGCGACGTCAGGGAGCACACCGGCAGCACGGTGATAGAGAAACCGTTCGTTCCGGCTGTGAGAAGGAAAGTCGAGATTCTCGACGCCGTCCCATGGGCTTCGGCGCCCGAACTGAAGGGGTATGTAAGGTACGAAGCCAAGCCGTCCGCAGAGGTAATCCTCGCCGTCGATGACAAGGACCCTTTGCTGGTGCGCTGGCAATACGGACTGGGGCGGGCTGCCGTCTTCACTTCAGATGCCAAGAGCCGATGGGCAGAGGATTGGGTCAACTGGCCGGGCTTCGACAAGTTCTGGACAAACCTGATGCGTGATCTGCTCCCGCGGGTGCAAACGTGGGAGGCGAGCATCCGTTTTGAGGCAGCCAATTCGGAGTTGGTCGTCGAGTACCGATTCCCGGACCGGGCTTCACAGCCATCCCGGGTGCCGGATGTCTATGTCCTGGGCGCGGACGGATTCCAGCGTCCCATGGAAATTCGTAAGGCTGCCGAGGGGCTCTACCGCGGACGGACTCCCGTTGGTGATCAACGCGGTCTCTTCCGGGTGCGGCCTCTGGAAACGAACGAGGCTTTCCCGGAAACCGGTTTCTACAGGCCGGAGGAGGAACTCTCCGAATGGGGTTCGAATCCTGACCTGCTGCGCCGTCTTTCCGAGTACACCGGCGGCAGCTTCCAGCCTCAGCCTCGCGACGTTTTCCGATCCGGCGGCCGGGCGATAACGACGGTTCTGGATCTCTGGCCAGCTCTTTTGGGGCTGGCGATCTTGCTGGGAATCGCCGAACTGGTGCTTCGCAAGTGGCGCGGCATAGCACTGGCCTTCAAACGCGCTTGACCCTGGCTGCCATCTGCGCTAACTATCGCATGAGAAGATAATCCAGCGGAGGTGTGCAATGTCCAACCGAAGAAGTTTCCTCAAGTCAGTAGGGACGGCCCCTTTATTGGGCGCGTTCCCGGCCGGGGGCGCCGCTCAGGCGGCATCCGGCAAACGTGACTTTTTCAAGGAGCTTGGCGTTCGCCCGTTCCTGAATGCTGCTGGCACTTATACTGCTCTAACCGCCTCGCTGATGCCTGCGGAGGTCATGAAAGCCATGGAGTACGCCTCCAAGAGCTTTGTCAGGCTCAACGAGCTGCACGATGCGGTAGGAGTGCGCATCGCCTCCATGCTGGGTTGCGAAGCCGCCATGGTCACTGCCGGGGCGGCATCGGCCCTTACACTGGGCACGGCGGCGTGCATGACCGGCGAGAATCCCGACTTCATCCGCCGGATTCCGGACACGGCCGGAATGAAGACCGAGGTCATCATCCAGAAGTCGCACCGGTTCGCCTATGACCATGCAGTGCGCAACTGTGGCATCCGCTTCGTGGAAGTAGAAACAGTCGAAGAACTCGAACGGGCGGTCAACGCCAATACGGTGATGATGCTGTTTCTGAACGCCAACGGCCCCATTGGCAAGATCAAGGTTCCCGAATTCATCGAATTGGGCAAGAAGCACGCCATTCCCACGTTTAATGATGCGGCTGCCGACGTGCCTCCCGCCGAGGCTCTGAGGAACCTCACGGGCGCCGGCTTTGACCTGGTCACTTTCTCAGGTGGCAAAGGCTTGTGTGGTCCCCAGAGCGCCGGCCTGTTGCTGGGGCGCAAGGATTTGATCCGTGCCGCCCGCCTGAACACGTCGCCGAACAGCGATTCCATTGGGCGAGGCATGAAGGTGAACAAGGAGGAGATGGTCGGGATGATGGTGGCGTTGGAACTCTACCTGAGGAGGAACCACGCCGCCGAAGCGGAAGAGCTTCAACGGCGCGCCCGCCTGATTGCCTCGAGCGTGACCTCGGTGCCGGGAGTCACCGCGGAGATTCGGGTTCCCCCGGTCGCCAATCACGTGCCTCACGTCCACATCGTATGGGACGAATCGGCTCTGAAGCTGACTGTGGCGGAGGCGGTAAGGCGGCTTCGGGAGGGGGAACCCTCCATTGAAGTGGTGCCCGGTTCAAAGAAACACCTCATCGTCAATGCGTGGATGTTGAGACCGGGTGAGGTCAAGATCGTCGCAAAACGTCTGCGGGATGTGCTCCGCGGTGCGTAAGCCCGATTTGCTGATGTGGCTCCGTGCAATAGTGCCGGTGGAAGAAGGCCAGATTATTTGCTCTGGCGCGCTCGGCCAGCTGATGCCGCTTAACCGCCAAGGCTTGAGCCATGCTGGCCCGGCGCTTCCACGCGTCCATGATGCCGTCGTAGAGATCTGCGGAAGACAGGGAGTCGAATGTTCCCGCGGGCTTGAGTCCCAGTTCTCTGGACAGCACAGCCATCTTCTGCCCCCGAAGGAGCTGCACAGGAACGCTCCCGGCAAAGACCGATTCGATGCTGAAGTGATACCGGCCCGAAAGCGTGACAGTGGCCCTCTGAAGCAGAGCTACAGCCTCATCCGGAGTGTAGTACTCGTTCGGCACGATCACGGCGGAATAGCGCATCAGTCTGGCTACGTCTTTGGCGGCGGCAAAATCGAAGTAGTCACCATCGCGGACTTCGTTACAAAAGAAGGCGATTTGAAAGCCGTGCTGCCTGGCTAACTCGTCACACACCGAAGCCACGACGACCTTCCAATTCCTGTCCGCCCGCCACATCATGTTGACCGGGTTGGCGACCAGCAGAGGCGCGTCAGGCTCCACGCGCAACCGGCTCCAGACGGCGTCCGCCCATTCTTCCAGAGGCTCCATTTGGCCGTACAGCCACGCCCAATCCGCCCCGACCAGGATCTTCTCAGCGGGGACACCAAGATCGAGCAAAGCCGCGCGGCATTCTTCGCTGCGAACGGTCCAGGATCTGATGGGGAGGTATGCTTGCTCGAAGATCCGACGGGCGTCTCGCCCGGCCATCGCATCCACGCCCACCCCGAGCGCATCTACGGGCAAGTTCCTCTCGTGAAGCCAGGATAGACGTCTTGCCAGGAAACCAAGCGGCCAATGCAGCCCTTCAGCGTCACTGACCACCGTACCGCCCACGAATACCGAAGGCCCCTGCTCGGTCAAGGCGCATTCGTTTCCTTCGTAGTCAACGGCGAGGGTATCGATTTCTTCGGGGTAGAGGGCCCTGCGGCGGGCTGCCTCAGGGAAGATCACTGCGGCGATTCTGACGCAACCATGCAGCTGCCGCCAGAAGGCCAGCGACGTGAAGTCGTCGCCTATGTTGCCGGCGCCTAAACCGTTGGCCAACTGCAAGATGCGGGAACAAATCACTGGACTGGGCTATCTTTTCAATCGTAGCACGCCTGCTACAGGAAGACAGCCAGCCGCGTAACCTGTTCCCGTACAAATTTTTCGACTGTGCTCAAACGGTGACCGCTGCAGACAGTACTCGAACCTATCCGCGCTTGGAAACTCTGCGCCGCAATCCGATCAGGAGCAGGCCGCCACCCAGAAGTCCCCACGTGGCCGGTTCAGGCACCAGGGTTCCAGAGCCGGAAATATCGACGCGAAGCCCGGTTTCACCAGGGTTGGTTCCAAACACGGAGTTCCGCACGACAAAGGTCAGTGTATTGACGCCAGGAGTGAAGCAACCGCTGGTACAACTTGCGTCCGTGATGGAGAACCCCGCGAAACTCGCGTACCCAGGCCAGGCCGTCGCCCATCCGGTGGATTTTCCGTTTACCAGAATGTCTGAACCTCTACCATCGGCAGCCCATTGGCCGCCGAGTGAAACCGTGTTCAAAATGAAATCGGTGAGGTCAAACGAGGTCTGATAGCGGTACTCGCCAGCCGGCGGCACGAGATCCACCGGGAAACGTGGCGTGATCCACTGCGAAGTCGCGGCGCCCACCACCCAATTGCCTCCGGTGGTCGGCATGACTGCCGCCGGGTTGGTCACGGCAAAAGCATTGGGCCCGAATCCGGAGCCCAAGGGAAAAGCGGTGAGC
>JBBIND010000015.1:40060-62785 GCA_037444075.1 Acidobacteriota bacterium
TTCCAGCGGTACCATCGGTACCAGGCAAAAGTACTGCGCCGAGTTTAGCATCATGAGCCTGCAAAGCCGGCTAAGCGCTTTTTATAGAATGGGTTAGCGCTTTGAAAACCGTGCCCGGAAGATTCGGACCGCGCGCCCCAGCAGCGGCTCAGCAACAAACCTCAGCCTGCTGGCAAAACTCCCCCCAGCCAAGGCGGTCAATTCCTGGATGCGACGGAGGCGATGCAGGCGGTCTGCTTGAGCTTCGCTGTACATTGTGGCCGCATCCGCGAGCAGGCCGCGGGTCTTGGCATCCATCAGGTTCACGCTCCTGATGGCCGGTTCCGCGGGCGGATGACTGTACACGCGGCGCAGAGCGCTCAGCACTTGCTCGACCGGGATAGACTCGGCGCAAACGCCGTGGCCGAACATGCAGTCCCATGAGCATCCAAAGCAGGGGAGCGAGTGAACAACGCCGATGGTTCCCGCAGCCCAGGGGCAATACGCAGGCCATGTGCCGCCGCCGAAAGCGATGACCCCAGGCAACCGGAGAGCTTGCGCAAGGTGTGTCGGCCCGGTGTCATTCCCCAGGTAAAGCCGGGCCTGAGCCAACAGGGCAGTCAGCAACGGAATGTCTCCTGGACCTCCCGCGAAATGACGTGCGTTGAGGCCGGCCGTTCGCCATCGGGCAACCGTTGCCACCAATTCGTCTTCCTCACCCAACTCACCAGTCAGGAGGACCCCCAGCCCTGTCTCTGCGGTGAAGGAGAGGAGGGCAGCCTCGTAGTTCTCCAGTGGCCATCGCTTCAGGCTAGGAAGGCTGAGCGGAAAACAGACGACGTATCGCCTGCTGTGCAAACCCCAGGCTCGCAACATTTCGCCGGCAGCTTCCATTGCTTCCGCGGGAGCCTTCCAACTGCCTTCCTGGATGCACTTGGCCCCGACGTAGCCCGCCAGCTGCTCGTAGCGGGCCAGTTCGTGGAGATTCACAGCGGCGGGCGGGCCCTCATGTTCGCTTACCGGCAGATGGAAGTGGTCAAGCAGGCAATTCAACAGTCCCCGAGGACGTTTGACGGCGGTGCAGGCGACGGAATGCTGCGCTTGGGCCGCGGCCGTGATGAGCCAGTTCAACCACGTCGGTTCAAAGTCACCATGGATAACTACGTCAGGCCGCCGCGCGCACAAATCTTCGACCAACGGATGCAGCATTCCCAGCAACATCGAGGACGTGTCATCGAACTGGTATGGATTGAACTTCAGCGGCAGGATCTCGTCGGGCTGCCGGGGATAGAACCGTATTGCCTCGCGCAGCGAAGCGCGGCAGAGCAAAGTGATGCGTGCCTTCGGGTAGGCCGCGCGCAGGCCGGAGAAGAACGGCTGCATGAGCACGAGGTCGCCCAAGCCACCCGAGTGAAGTAGGAGGATATTCCTCGCCGAGCTAAGATCTCTGCCCATAGCGAACTTTGCGGGTCACCTGATGTTAGCGCGAAAGCCGCGCCACAGACTCGATGTGAAAGGTCTGTGGGAACAGGTCTATCAGCGTGAGTTTCTCCATACGGTAACCTGCTCCAAGCAGTGCAGCCAGATCGCGGGCGAGCGTAGCCGGATCACAAGACACCAGTGCGAGCCGGGCAGGACTCAGCCGGATAAGTTGCGCGGCGGTCTGCGTGCCCAATCCCGCGCGAGGCGGGTCGGCGAGGATGAAATCCGGAGCCTGCGTGAGCCCTTCCAGGAAGCCTGCGGCCGCCATCCGGTGAATAGAAACAGGCAGTCCTGCGCGCTGAGCGTTGAACTCCAGGTCGCGTACCGCGCTGAGTGAACTTTCGACGGCTTGTACTGACCGGAATCGGCGCGCCAACGGTAGGCTGAACAAGCCGACGCCCGCATACAGGTCCACGGCAGATTCCCCAGCCGCGTCTCCCAATGCCTCCTCGACAAACTGATCGATCAAACACCGGTTCACTTGGAAGAACGAACGCGGACTGACCCGGAACACCTCTCCCGCCGCTCCATATTCAAGCGCCGAGGAAACCGCTCCCGGGATTCTGTCCGCGCACCAATCGAAGAAAGACCGGGCCACGCGCTGGGTTCCGGCTTCAGTCGTGTTCACCTGAATCTCGTTTTCGTTAGTGAACAACTCCACCGTGCGCAAGAACCTGGGGAAGCGGCGCTCCCCTGTCATCTTGCGGAGCGCCGCCAGGGCTTCGTTGAGTCGAGGGGAGGCAATGACGCATTCCGTCACCGGGCACAGGCGGTGGGAGCCGGATTCATGAAAGCCGAGGCGTCTGCCTTGCACCTGTAACTGAATGCGATTGCGGTATCCCCAGGCGGGACCGCTGATCAGGCGGATCTCCTCGGGAGGGTCCAGCTTTCCGATCCTCTGCAGACCTTCGCGCAGGATCTCCCGCTTCCGTTCCAATTGAAACGCTGCGTCCGCGTGCTGATAGTGGCAGCCGCCGCAGCGTGCGAACACCGGGCAGCGGGGAACCACGCGTTCAGCGGAGGGCTCCAGCAGCTCATCCAGCTCCGCCAGCAACAAGCCTGGTTTCTCCTGAATCACCCTGACGCGCGCCCGTTCTCCTGGCAGCACATAAGGAACCAGCGTTACTCGGCCCTCAATGCGGCCGAGCGCCTGCCCGCCGTAGACCCATTTTTCCGCGGTGAATTCGTTTACGATAAGTATTCGTCCCCTAGCAAGCATGAAAACACGAGTCTTCTCCGGGGTTCAACCATCCGGGAATTTACACATCGGCAACTACCTCGGCGCCCTCAAGAGCTGGGCCAAAATCCAGCACGATTACGAGAGCATTTTCTGCATCGTCGACCTGCATGCCGTTACCGTCTACCAACGGCCCGAGGAATTACAGGCCAAGATCCGGGAAGTTGCGGCGCTCTTTCTTGCTGCGGGCATTGATCCGGATTCTTCCTGCATCTTCGTGCAGTCGGCTGTTCCCGAACACGCCGAGTTGGCGTGGATGCTCACCTGCGTCACTCCGGTGGGATGGCTGCAGCGCATGACGCAGTTCAAGGCGAAGTCTGAGGTTTTGGACACTGTCGGTGATGGCCTGCTTCAGTACCCTATCCTGATGGCCGCGGACATCCTGCTGTATCAGGCCGGTATTGTGCCGGTCGGCGAGGACCAGAAACAGCACCTGGAGTTGACGCGGGACATCGCCCAGCGCTTCAACTCCTTGTACGGGGAGACTTTCGTGATGCCGGCGACGCATCTGCCTACGGTGGGGGCCCGCATTATGGGCTTGGACGATCCCGAAGTGAAGATGAGCAAGTCCATTCCCGGCTCCGGACACGCCATTGCCCTGCTGGATGCTCCCGAAGTGATCCGCCGCAAGCTCATGCGCGCCACCACGGATTCCGAGCCGGCCGTGGACTTCGGTAGACTCGGAGCCGGAGTCGAGAATCTGCTGAACATCTTCCAGGCTTTCTGCGAGTGGCCCACCGAACGTATCCGCGCCGAGTTTGCCGGTCTTCGCTACGGCGACCTGAAGAAGCGGGTAGCCGAAATGGTGGTGTCTCACCTGGAGCCCTTGCAGGAGCGCTACCGCCGGATTGTCTATGAGCCCGGCTACCTGGACAATGTGCTGCAGCAGGGCGCCGAGCGCGTTTCGACCATCGCGCAATCGACCATCCGGTTGACCAAAGAACGCATGGGTTTGTACACGGCAAAGTCCGAGTGAGATGGAAGCTGGGCCCGTCTCTCTGACCTCCTACTGGCGGCTGATCCGCGGCAACAGGGATTTTCGTTTACTCTGGCTGGCGCAAATCGTCAGTGAGATCGGGGACTGGCTCTATTCCATTGCTATTTATAGCCTGCTGCTCGAGTTGACCGGTAGCGCCAAGGCAGTGGCGAGCGCCGTGGTCCTGCAAGTCCTGCCACAGTTCTTCATCGCCCCACTGGCGGGAGTGGTGAATGACCGGCTCAGCCGCCGCAAGGTGATGATCTTCGCTGACCTGGTGCGCGTCGTGATTGTGCTCGGCATGCTTCTGGTGCGTACGCGGGAAATGGTGTGGCTCGTCTACGTACTGCTCCTCATGGAGACTTTCATGTGGGGCTTCTTCGAGCCCGGCAGGAGCGCCATTATCCCCAACCTGACCTCCGGCAAGCAGGAAACGATGGTGGCCAACGCGCTCTCATCCACCACGTGGTCGATCAACCTCGCCATCGGAGCAACCTTAGGCGGATTTATCGCCGTGCTCTTCGGGCGTGATGCCGTATTCCTGATCAACGCCCTTACCTTCCTGGCTTCCGCGTATTTTCTGAAACGGATGTACGTGGACGAGCCGCACGCGCGTGCCGCGCCCCCGCTTCGAGCCGTTGACCTGGTGGATTTCTCGCCGGTTCTGGACGGCATTCGCTATGTCTGCGCGGACAAGCGTCTGCTGGCCACGCTTCTGGTTAAGACGGGCCTCGGTTTGTTGGGCGCCCATTGGGTGATTCTGCCTGTGCTGGGAGAGCGCACCTTCCCGATTCCGCTGGAAGGACTCAGCCCGGAGCGGGCGGCCATGCTCGGCATGAGCGTGCTGATGGGGGCCCGGGGCATCGGCGCCCTCGTGGGACCACTGCTCGGCGGGTACTGGGCCGGGCACCGGATGCCACGCCTCAGGCTGGGAATTCTCCTGGGCTTTGGGGCCGTTTCCCTGGGCTACCTTGGCTTGGGTGTTTCTTCGACGATTGTGGCTGCGGGGGCGACCGTCGTGCTGGCGCATGCCGGCGGTTCTTTGATTTGGGTCTTCTCGACCACTTTGCTGCACTTTCAGGCCGAAGACCGTTTCCGCGGGCGTGTCTTCTCAGCTGACTTCGGCTTTCTTGTCATTACCATGGCTACGGTCAGCTACATCTCCGGCACGGCGATCGACCTTGGCGTCACTGTGCAGCGCATCTGCCTGACGATCGGCTTTCTGGCCGTGGCTCCGGCCGTGCTATGGGCCGCCGTGGCGATGCCTTTGTGGAAAACCTCCCCTTCAACGCCCGAGGCGGACGACACGAATGCGTGAGAAGCCTTCAGCCCGGCTTGGCCGCTGCAACTTGGCGGCCATGCGATCCATGACGTCGTCAGGCACGCGCCGCTTGCGCTTCCGGTTTCTCTGCTTGCAAACCTCCAACGGGACGTCGAAGTAGAGCGCTTCCACGCGGCAATCGTAGCGTTCGCCGATCTTGAGATACGGCTTGCGTTCCCGCGGGGTCAGGTGGGTGGCGTCGACACATGTGACCGGCCTGCCAATCGAAATGCGGTGACGCAGCAAGTATCGCAATGTCGCGAAGACGCGGCGATGAATGGTTTGGTCCGTGATGTCGTCCGCTAGTAGCACGCGCATGGCGTCCGAAGAAAGCGAAGGCAGACCGAGTTTCCGAAGATAGCTGGACTTGCCTGAGCCGGGCAAGCCCACCAAAACGACGATGCGGGGTTTCGGTCGGCGGGGCACTGTCGGCTTGATCTCCTTGGGGGTTTTCCCTTTCCAACTACGCCTTGCCACTTCGTTCGGGCTGGCAGCATCCGAGTCTGCCTCTCCAATCCGGCGCTCGGATTCAGCCCGGAACTACTCTCGAGAACCGGGCACTCGCGTCAGGCTATCGACGGCAGTTCGTAGCCCTTGCGGCGAGGACGTGAAAGCAGCGCGTTGGCTTCCTCGTCTCCGATGCACTTCTCCTTGATCGGGTCCCATTGCAGCCTGCGTCCAAGGTCCCGGCAGATGTTTACAAGGTGGCAGACCGTGTTCGAGCGGTGGCCGATCTCCACGTCCGCGGTGGGCCGTTGGCGCGACCGCATGCACTGGAAGAAATTACGCAAGTGGAAAACGTTCTCACCGGGGCCCTCTTTGGTAATATCCGGCGCTGCCTTCCGCAGTTCGGGCGGATCCGCGTTATAGTTCCCGCGGACAATCTGGATGCGGCCGTTGGCGCCGTGGAAGATGGCGCCCAACTGCTGGTGGTCCTTGATGATCTCCTGCTCGAGTTTCACGAGCGTGCCGGTGGCATAGCGCAGCGTCACCCGGCACTTCGGTCCCGGCTCTTCGGGAATGAACTCTACCGGGCCGGACTCGCTCATGCCGAGCGCCGCGTGTACCTGGTCCAGGGAATGAGTGCCCCATCCGGATACGCCCCAGGATTGCCCGCCGCCGTCGTAGTCCCACCACCGCGCCCACGAGCGGTGCAGCAATTCGTGGTAGGGCCTCAACTCGGTCTGGTTGCACCATTCGTCCCAATTCAAGCCTTCCGGCATGGGCTGCTCAGGCCGCGGCGTCCACCGCTCGGGACCCGTGAAGTTGCAGACAGTCACTTCCTTGATCCGGCCGATCTTGCCTGTGCGCACCAGTTCGCTGGCATGAATGTTGATCGGCATGGAACGCTGCTGCGTGCCCGTTTGCAGCACGCGCTGGTAGCGCCTTACGGCGTTGGTCAGCACCCTCCCCTCCTCCACGGTCAGGGTCAGAGGTTTTTCGCCATACACGTCCAGGCCCGCCTGCAACGCCTGTATCATGATGAGCACGCGCGCGTGAGTCGTGGTTTCGACGAAGACCGCATCCAGTTTCTGCTTCTCGAACATCCGGCGATAGTCGGTGTGCTTCGCCCATTTGTCTCCGTCCGGATGCACTTTGGCCGCCTGTTGCAGGCGCGCCTCCCAGCAGTCCGCGATGGCCATGATGCGCGCTTCGCCGAAGTCCTCATGCTGGATCATCCACCGCCCGCGTCCGCCGACGCCGACGAAGCCGATCTCAATGCGGTCATTGGCCCCCAGCACGGTGGCCGGCGCCACGTAGGGAAACGCGGTGATGGCCACCGCGGAGTTTTTCAGGAAGTCTCGTCTTTTCACGGGTGCTCCTTTCGGATGGCTCGGTCAGGCTCTATTTCACGGCGCGGTGATGGGCCGCAGGCGGATCCCCCGAACCTTTACTTCCATCCCCTCGAACTGCTTGCCGGAATGAACCTGGATGCCTACACTACCTTCGGTAAACGTGCTGTCGCTTACCTGAATGATGCTCTTGCCGTTTTGCTCGATCAGGATCTCGGGACCCACAGCGCGGATCCGCAAACGGTTCCAGTCGTCCTTGCGAACGCTCTCCGCATCCCGATTCTCGGCGATGAACGCTTTGCCCATGCAGTAGAGGGAACCGGACAGCACGCCGGGATGGCTGGATTGATCCAGGAAATCCGCCTGGTAGCCCGTCTTGGCTCCCGCCCAACGGAACCAGATTCCGCTGTTGCCGGGCCACCGCATCCTCCACTCGGCCTCGAGTTCGAAGTCCCGCCATTGGCGTTCCGTGAACAGATCTCCTGCCGCGCCGCCGGGGCCTTGCCTGCCGGCCAGGGCGCCGTCTTCAACGCTCCAGCTCGCGTTGCCTTCCGCGCGCCACCCGCGCAGAGTGGCGCCGTCGAACAGGGAAATCCACTCGCTTGCGGCCGCGCATCGCCAAGCCGGCGCCAGCGGCAGGGCGAGCCAAGGTAGAAAGGCGCGTCGGTTCATCATGCTGCTTGCCTCCTCGAAGTATTCGACTATATCGCGATACGCCCCCGGGAAGGAACGGCCCGGTGGCGTTCGGACTTGGGGTTCCATTACGCGCGCCACGGGCGGAACACCGCTCAGCACGATTTCGGGCGGAGGAAAAAAGGGCCGGCTCGTCGAGCCGGCCCCTGCAAAAGTGTACTGCTGATGCTGTTAAGCTGTACGCATCGTTTCTGCCTTGGCGTCCGCCGACTTGCCCGTGAGGGCAGCCTGAGCAGCGGCCAGGCGGGCGATCGGCACACGGTACGGAGAGCAGGACACGTAGTCCATGCCGACCCGGTAGCAGAACTCCACCGAACTCGGCTCGCCGCCGTGCTCGCCGCAGATGCCGATTTCGATGCCCGGACGCGCAGCCCGGCCCTTGCGGACGGCGATCTCGACGAGTTGCCCGACGCCTTCCTGGTCCAGAACGGCAAACGGGTCAGCCTTGAAGATCTTCTTGTCTTCGTAATCCTTGGAGAACTTGACATAGTCGTCACGGCTCAGGCCCATGGCGGTCTGTGTCAGGTCGTTGGTGCCGAAGCTGAAGAACTCGGCTTCGCCGGCCACCTGGTCGGCGGTCAGCGCGGCGCGCGGGATCTCGATCATGGTGCCGACCATGTACTTCAGGTCTTTCATGCCGGCCTTGGCGAGTACTTCCTCGGCCACGCGCACCACGATCTGCTTCTGGTGCTCGAGCTCCTTGACGCCGCCGATCAGCGGAATCATGACTTCAGGAATCACGTTGATGCCCTTCTTGGCCACCTGGACGGCGGCTTCGAAGATGGCGCGCGCCTGCACTTCGGTGATCTCCGGATAGGTAATTCCGAGACGGCAGCCGCGGTGCCCGAGCATGGGGTTGAACTCGTGCAGCTCTTCCACCCGGTGCAGCAGTTCGGGCAGGCGCTTCTTCAGTTCGCCCACCGTCATCTTGTAGCGGGCGGCCATCTCTTTTTTCGCTTTGGCGTCGGCCGTCGGCAGCTTGGCGATGTCCACCATCAGGTCTTCGCGCTTGGGCACGAACTCATGCAGCGGCGGATCGAGCGTACGGATCACCACCGGGAAGCCGTCCATCACCTGGAACAGCCCGGCGAAATCCTTGCGCTGCATGGGCAGGAGCTTGGCGAGCGCCGCGCGGCGGCTCTTCTCGTCCGTGGCGAGAATCATGGCCTGCATGTGCTCAATGCGGCCCTCGCCGAAGAACATGTGCTCGGTGCGGCAGAGGCCGATGCCCTCCGCGCCGAACCTGCGGGCGACTTTCGCGTCCCTCGGGATATCGGCATTGGCCCGGACGCCGAACGAGCCGCGGAATTCGTCGGTCCACTCCATGAAGGAAGCCAGAAAGCCCGATCTGGGATCCGGTTCTACCGTCTTGGCCTGGCCTTCGAAAACTTCGCCGGTGGATCCGTCGAGCGAAAGCCAGTCACCTTCTTTGACCACAACCTTGCCACTCTGCGTGCGGAGTTGCTTCTTGGCGTAGTCCACCACGAGGGACTCGGCTCCGGCGACGCAAGGGATGCCCATGCCGCGCGCCACCACCGCGGCGTGGCTGGTCATGCCGCCGCGCGTCGTCAGAATGCCTTTGGCCACTTCCATGCCGTGGATGTCGTCCGGTACGGTTTCTTTCCGGACCAGGATGACGGGGGACTTGGTTGAAGCCGTGACGGCGTCGTCCGCGCTGAAGACCACGCGGCCGACCGCGGCTCCGGGCGAGGCCGGCAGGCCGACGCCCATCTTGTGGAGGCTCTTCCTCGAAGCGGCCTCAATCACCGGGTGCAGAAGCTGGTCGAGCTGCTGCGGGTCGACGCGCATGACCGCTTCCTGCTTGGTGATGAGCCCTTCTTCCACCATCTCGACGGCGATGCGCACGGCGGCCGGTCCGGTCCGCTTGCCGTTCCGGGTTTGCAGCATGTACAACACGCCTTCCTGAACGGTGAACTCGAAGTCCTGAATGTCGCGGTAGTGCCGCTCGAGGTTGGCGGTGATCTGCTTGAGCTGCTCGAACACCTCAGGCATCAGGCCCTTCAGCTCGATGATGGGCTGAGGCGTACGAACGCCGCTCACCACGTCCTCGCCCTGAGCGTTGACCAGGAACTCGCCGTAGAACTCCTTGTCTCCGGTGGCCGGGTTGCGCGTGAAGCCCACACCCGTGGCGGAGGTGTCGCCGAGGTTGCCGAACACCATGGCCTGGATGTTGACGGCGGTGCCGAGATTGTCCGCGATCTTGTTCATTTTGCGGTAGTGCGAAGCCCGCGGGTTCCACCAGGAGCGGAACACGGCGTTGCGGGCCTGCCGCAGTTGCTCCATGGCATCCTGCGGAAAAGCCTTGCCGGACTTCTTCTGCACCAGCTTCTTGTAGTCCGCGATGATCGCCAGCAGATCCTTCTCAGTCAGGTCGGTGTCTCTGGCGGCTTTCACCTTCTCCTTGCGGGCGTCGAAAATGTGCTCGAACTCATCCTTGGGGATCTCCAGCACCACGTTGCCGAACATCTGGATGAAACGGCGATAGCAGTCATAAGCGAACCGCGCGTTGTTGCTGCGGGCCACCAGTCCGGCTACTGTCTCGTCGTTGAGTCCCAGGTTCAGGACCGTGTCCATCATTCCGGGCATGGAAAACTTCGCGCCGGAGCGGACGCTCACCAGCAGGGGGTTGCTGGGGTCGCCGAGTTTCTGGCCCATACGGCTTTCCAGCAGGACCAGACGCTCTTCCATCTCTTTTTCCACAACGCTCGGAACCGTCTTGTTGTTTTCGAAGTAAATGTTGCAGACTTCGGTGGAAATCGTGAACCCCGGCGGGACGGGAACGCCGGCTCGGCTCATTTCAGCCAGACCGGCGCCCTTGCCGCCGAGCGTGTCGCGCATCGTGCCGTCGCCGTCGGCTGTGCCGCCTCCGAACGAATAAACGTATATTTTCATAGCTGTTACTGTCTCCTTAAGATGAAGAATCCATTGCCTTTCTGCCTCATGAAGCAGCGATCTGCGAAAAATCTGCAATCGCGGAAAACTCCGTCAGCAGGTGATGAAGAAGTGCCAGCCGGTTGCGCCGCACGTCCGCGTCCGGAGCATTGACCAGCACGTGGTCGAAAAACGCGTCCACCTTGGGACGCAGAGTTGCAATTGCCTCCAGGGCGGCGCGGTACTCGCCCTGACGGCGATGGGCCTCCACTACCGGCCGGAGGGCTGCGAAGGCCGCGTGCAGTTCCGTTTCCTGCCCCGCTTCGAGCAGGCTTTCCCGGACGGACTCTCCTCCGGCGAACTCGGCCTGCCGGAGGATGTTCTGGATTCTCTTGAAGCTGGCAGCCAGTGGTTCGAAGTTCTCCGTCGGCCTTACCAAGCCAATGGCCTCCAACCGGCTGGCGGCATCCACCAGGTCTTCGCAGCCGGCGGAGATGATCGCGTTGACTTCATCGTAGCGGCTGCCCCGAATCTCGCGGAAGTAGTATTGCACGCGGTCCAGCAGGAACTCGCGCAATTGCTCGTCCCCTCCCGTCAGGCGGGAAAGGGGCAGCGGCAGCCGGCCTTCCACCAGGATGCGGACCACGCCCTGCGCGGCGCGGCGCAGCGCGAACGGGTCGCGCGAGCCGCTCGGAATCAGCCCGATGCTGAAGCAACCGCGCAGCGTGTCCAGCTTGTCCGCCAACGCCACCAGTTGGCCCGTGGGCGTGGAGGGGATCGAATCATCCATGCTGAGCGGCTTGTAGTGCTCGTACACCGCGCGCCAGACGGGCTCGGATTCGTCTTGCGCTCTTGCGTACAGGCCGCCCACGATGCCCTGAAGCTCGGTGAACTCCTTCACCATCTCCGTGGTCAGGTCGCACTTGGCCAGCAGCGCCGCCCGTTTTTCCGGTTCGCCGCCGCCGAGTTCCTCCACCAGCCGGACTACGCGGTCCGTCTTGTCCCGGTAGGAGCCCAACTTGGCCTGGAAGGTAACGTTGGCCAGGTCCTCCACGCGGTCGGCGAGTTTCTTCTGCTGATCCACTTGCCAGAAGAAACGGGCGTCGTTAAAACGCGCCCGCAGCACCCGCTCGTTGCCGGACCGCACCAGCCCGTCCGGATCTCCGCTGGAGTTCATGACGGCTACAAAGAACGGCGCCAGGTGACCGTCCTCTTTGAGGACAGAGAAGTACTTCTGGTGATGCCGCATCACGGTCACCAGGACTTCTGCGGGCAGATCGAGGTAGGTCTCGCTGAACGCGCCCACGATCGGCGTGGGGTACTCCGTCAGGTAGACCAGCGTCTCGAGAAGCGTCGCATCCAGCTTCAGCCTGTATTCGGAGCCCGCCAGGAGTGCGGCAATCTCCGTCTTGATCTTCTCCCGCCGGGCGGCCGCGGAAACCAGCACGAAGTTCTTCTGGAGCCGTTTCTCGTAGGAGCGGACCGTAACCCGGACTTCTTTCCTGCCCAGGCGGCGGTGCCCGCTGCTCACGTTGCCGGAGCGCACCCCGCCCACCTCAAACGGCACTAGGTCCTTGCCCAACAAGGCTACGAGCCAGCGGATGGGGCGAATGAAGCGCGGTCCGCCCTTCACGGTCCAGTACATGGTCTTGGGAAAGCTGATCCCCAGGATGAGTTCCGGAAGAGCTTCGGAAAGAATGTCCAGCGTCGCGCGGCCCTGCACCGTGCGCCGGTAGCTGAAGTATTCGCCCTTGGGAGTCTGCGCTGTCTCCAGGTGAGTGACTTCGACACCCAGCTTGCGGGCGAACCCCGCCGCGGCTGACTCGCCGGCCGCCTTGGGCGGTCCGGTGAGGATCTCCACGCTGTCTGCCTGCTTGTCCGCCATCGCTTCCGCCATCAGGACCAGGCGGCGCGGCGTAGCCTCCAGTCTAGTGATCCTGCCAGCCATGCGATGGGTTTCAAGCAGTTCGCTGAACAGTTTCCGGAAGCTCTCCAGCGCCGGCAGGATCATCCAATCGGGAATCTCCTCCACTCCGATTTCCAGCAGGAATGGCTTCGGCATCAGGCAGCCGCCTCGCCAGAATTGGATTGGTCCACCCAGGCCTGCGCCGTGCCCACCGCGAGCTTGCGAACGCGGGCGATGACACCCACCCGCTCGGTCACGCTGATGGCTCCTCGTGAATCGAGCAGGTTGAACAGGTGCGAACATTTGAGCACGTGGTCATAGGCGGCCAGCACGGGGAAGCGCTCCTTGCGCGGAGCGTCGGGATAGGCTTCGAGCAGCCGGCGGCATTCCTTTTCATGCAGATCAAACAACTGCCAGAGCATGCCGATGTCCGCCATCTCGAAGTTGTAGACCGAAAACTGGACTTCTTCGCTCAGCCGCACGTCGGCGTATTTGTAGCCGGGCGCCCACTCGATGTCGTAGACGCTTTCCTTGCCTTGCAGGAAAGCTGACAGCCGTTCCATCCCATAGGTCAACTCGACCGGAGGGACGTCGAGGTCGATTCCGCCGCACTGCTGGAAATAGGTGAACTGCGTAATCTCCAGCCCGTCCAGCATGACCTGCCAGCCGATGCCCCAGGCGCCGAGCGTGGGGGATTCCCAGTTGTCTTCTTCCAACTTTACGTCGTGGCGCTTGAGATCAATGCCGATGGCTTCGAGGCTCGCCAGGTATTGCTCAATGATGTCGTCCGGAGAAGGCTTCAGGATGACTTGCAGCTGCTGATGCTTATAGAGGCGGTTCGGATTTTCGCCATAGCGCCCGTCTGCCGGACGCCGGCTGGGCTGCACATAGGCCACCCTGTACGGGCGCGGACCGAGGACTCTCAGGAACGTCTCCGGGCACATCGTGCCGGCGCCCACCTCGACATCATAAGGTTCCTCCACGATGACGCCCCGGTCAGCCCAGAATTGCTTCAGCTTGAATAGGATCTCCTGGTAGGTGGGCATGGTGGTCAAAGTGCTTCGAGATGGGGGACCGTGACGAGTTTTCGCTCGACGTGTTCTTCGATGCGCCGGACGAGGAAACAGCGCAGAACGGCGGTGTTCTGCTTGTTCCACTCCCGTTCAGACATCTCGCCTATCGGCTTGTGCATGATCTGTTCAGATAACAGCTTCTCTGCCGGTGCTCCCGGCAACTCCGGCAAGAATCCGGAGAGCCGCACGGCCCACAAACTGAAGTAAGCCGCCGCCAGCCAAACGGCCTCGCCCCCCGCCTGCCGCAGGCGGTTCGTCACTGCCGCCAGCAAGCGGAAGAAGCGCTCGTTCGGTTCCCCGGGTGGCAGCAGGTGCTCGGAAACCTCCGCCAGGTAATCGAGCGCGACCGCAGTCGCGTAGTCAGCCACCTCGAAGGCGGAGCTGATCAGCTCGCAACCGTCCAGATTGACCAGTTCCCGGTTTTCGCGCTGGAAGTACTCGAGGCGCACCAGCGAAAGGCGCTCCAACCCGGAACCAAACCGGTTTCCGGGCCGCCTCGCCCGCTTGGCTACGCCACGCAGCTTGCCCTGATCGCGCGTGAAGCAGCTTACGATCAGATCGGCTTCCCGGAGCGGGTATGACCGCAGAATGATAGCCTCGCTCACCCTGCCAGGCATACCTTTTACAGACTCAAAGACCTAGATTATCACATCGCGTCCGACTGGAGAGAAAGCAGATGTTATACTTTGACGTTCAGCCCATGGTAGAGGAAACCAACCAAGCCAGCGCGCCGGAAGAGGTCAGCCCCCCGCCGGATCTGATCGAAACTCTGGCCGACGGAACCAAAGTAAAACGCCGGCAACTGCGGATGCGCGCCTGCAATGAGAAGAATGACAAAGGCAAGCTCTGCGCCGGGCACCTGAAACGCTGGTTTTTCTATCCGCCGGAGATCTCCCAGCAATTCGGCGAGGAGATCTACCGCTGCGAGCGCTGCAAGACCCTCTATCTGCCGAACCCGGACGAGGAGCCGCGCACCGGGACGCTCTGTTACTAGGCGTCCGGAGGCATTCCTTGGAAAGCCAGGCGGATCTTCTCTCGCTCCCCCGCGTCACCGCCCGCCTGGACTTCGATGTCCGCTCACGTCCAAGGCCAAACCTGCCCTTTCCCGCTCTCTGCGCGGGTGCTCTTTTCAGATCCCGCCGCCTGCGCGGCGCGTTGTCCGGGCTTTCTCAGCCCAGCTTCGGCACTACCAAGTCAATCGCAAGGTCAACTGCAACTCGCGGGGAGCAATATCGGATACACGCGTACTCACGAGTCCGTTCGTCGCGACGCCACCGGGGGTGCCGGGCCGGTTGAAGACGTTGAAGAAGTCGGCGTTGAAACGCAGGTGGACCCTTTCGTTGATGGGGATTGTTTTAAATATCGAGGCATCCATCACCCACTGGCCGGGAGCAGGGAAGTACTGCCGCTGCCAGGGATGGTAGCCGTCATTGAAAGTGGTGCGCTGGCTAGTGCCGTCGTTCAGGGTCACCCATACCGTGTTCGTGCCGTAGAAAGAAAACAGCGGATCAGTGGTTTTGGGGTCTTTGGGCCACGGGATCAGTGGCTGACCCGCCGGTTGATAGTTGGCCGGGACTCCCATGATGCCGTTTGGCCTTCCGCTGACCGGGTCGACGCTGTTGATCCGGTTTGCCGGGATGTAGCCGTTCCACCAGAGGAAAGCGGGGTAACAGACACCGCTGGTGCAGTCTTCGACCGGGTATTTCTTGCCGTAAATCTCGATCTTGTTGCCGTTGGGGAAGATGCCCGTGGGCAACGCAAAGTACCGTGTCCGCCAGGAACCGATCCCGGCGACCTGCCAGCCGCCGATCACCCGATCCAGGAACGCACCGGCATTGCTGCCGATCGGCTTGGCTTTGCCGAACGGCAGATCGACGATCCAGTTCCAGCGGACGCGGTGCTTCGGGGTGGACGAATCGCGCTGGTAGTTCAGCAACCGGTTCCGGGCGTTGACGTCGCTGGGGACCAGGCCGGGTAGAAATTGGTTCACCTCTGGAATCACCGACGTGCCGCTCCAATCCTGCCCTCCCGCCGCCAGATTATTGCTCACGACGTAAAACAGCTGAAAGCCATAGCCCTTGCTGTAACGCCGCTCCAGTTCAAACTGCAAACCCTGGAAGTTGCCCCAGCCGGTCATCCGGTACTCCTCGACGCTGCCCCAGACCACCTTGTCATAAGGCCGGCGGGCCACTCCCGCGAATTCCCCGGTCGGCAAACGCTCGCCCGTGGTTACGAACCAGATGTAATCGGGTGTGGGCAGGTTGTACTGGTAGAACTGCTCCAGATTGCTTGAGCGGTTGCCGACGTAAGCAGCGCGGACCAGGGTATTCTCCACGATCTCCTTCTCGAGCGTGAAGTTCCAGTCCTGGACTCTCGCATCGGGTTGGTTCGGGGCGAAGTAACTCGCGCCAGGGGAGCCCCGGGTCAGACCGCTTGCCATCGCCAGGCTCACCGCATCCCGGCTGTTCTTGCCGGCAATGATGGTTGGGGCCGAGCGCATGCCGTAGTTGCCGATCCCGTCGGGAGACAGCGCCGGATCAGTCAGGCTGTTATTGAAGCGCGCCGTCAGCGGGGCATTGGAGCGCATCCGCGCCACCCAAGGCCGGGCCGGGATATGGAAATAGGAGACACGGTAACCCCCTCGCAGCACAAGCGAACTGGCGCCGCTACCGGCCCGGTAGGCGAATCCCAGCCGGGGACCGAAGTTGCGCTTCGAGCTCGACATCAGGTTTCGCGGCAGGCCTGCCTGGTCCCAGGTGATGAACTTCGCCCCCAGGAACTCAAGCCGATTCACGATGGCCGGAACGGTAGCCCCAAGCTTGTACATCTCGTCCAGACTGGCCCCCAGGACGGCGGCGCGTCTGTTTGGGTCGAAGCCGGTAACTATGTTGCGCTTCTCCTTGAACGCCGGCCAGTATTCCCACCGCACGCCGAGGTTCAGAGTGAGTCTGGGTGTGGCTTTGTAATTGTCTTGGAAATACCCCGCATACTCGCGGCCGCGGGCATAAAAGTAGCCACGCACGAACTGGTTCGAGTAGTTCATGATCCCGAGGAAGGTGTTGGCGGCTTCGTGCCCTGTGAAAGGAGTGGCCAGCGGGTTCGTGGCGGAGGTTCGCGCATCGTAGAGCGACGTACCCAGGGTGTTCCCCTGGACCAGTCCCTGGTTTTGCTGCTGATCCGGAAGCAGGTTGAGCTGGTCGTAGCGGTAGTGATAGCCGAACTGGAATTCGTGCCGCCCGGCGATCTTGGTGGCGTTGTTGTCGATAATGACATACCCCATGCCGGAAGCCTGTGCATTGTCTGAGACGTAATCGGTGAAGCCGGTATTGTAGATGGCTGGCCAACCCGCCACGTCGAAGGGGTTCGGCAATCCCAGGCGATCGGTGTATTTCACGCCCGGCTCACCGGTTCCCTTCCACCAGAACTCGCGCGCACCGCTCACCAGCAGTTCGTTGAAGAAGGTCGGAGAGAAGGTCCTGACATAAGAGACAGCCATTGTCTTATTTGGCGCCATGCGCCTCACGCTGCCTGCGATCCCGTCTAACATCGGCAAGTTCCAGTCCTGCGAAAAGATACGCTGGTCACCCTGGGTGTAACGCGCGTAAATGCGGTCGTTATCGCTGATGCTGTGGTCGAGACGGGCGGTTACAGTCCACTCCCGGCGGCTGTAGGGCGCTGTGCCCCACCAGTTGGCGGCCACCAGAGGGTTGACCTCGGGATGCGTCGGCAGCGGCGTGACGCTGTAGAGATGTTTTGCCAGCGGACTCATCAGATTGGGGTCGATTACGTTGAGCTGGCCGTTGTGCGCGAACTGCTGCCGCGCCCAGGTTCGCGGGTCGGTCGTCCACGGATTGTAGATGTTGAACTGCCGCCCCTGAGCGTCCACCAGGCCGCGGAAGTCGCCCCGCCGCATCGCTTCGGTGGGCACAGAGCCGCTCCAGTTCGTCCGGCTGACCTGACGGTAGCCCTCGTAGGAAACAAACCAGAAGGTACGGTCCCTGCCGTTGTATACCTTCGGCAAGTAGACAGGGCCTCCCGCCGAGCCGCCGAATTCGTTGCGGATCAACTGCGGCGCCTTGGCGAAGTAATCCTGCCGCCTCCTTGCAACCCCCAGCGAATTGTTCCGGAGCGTCTCAAACAGAGCCCCCCGGATCGCGTTCGTTCCACTCTTGGTGGACATCAGCACGGTGGTCGGACGCGTGAACTTGGCTGAGGAGTTATTGTTCTCAACTTTGAACTCCTGGATCGTATCCAGGCCCGGCATGCGGCGCATGGCTCCACCCCAGAGACGGTCGCTCATGGCCGCGCCATCCAGTACAACTTCGTGGGAGCCCTCTCTCAAACCGAAGGCCCGCGTGCCTTCCATGCCCGGTACGGTCTGCAACAGAGTCAGCACGTTCCGGCCGTTGATGGGCAGCTGTTCAATGCGCTCGCGCTCGAGGACGTGACCGAGGGTCGGGTTGTCTGTCGCCACCAGTGGCGTGACATCCCGAACCGAGACTTCCGTGACCGTCAGGCCCACCTCAAGCACCGGGTCGACAACCGCACTCTGGCCCACCTGCACCGTAAGGCCGCCAGTCCATTTCTGCATTCCTGGAGATTCCACCACCAGCCGATAGGCTCCCGGAATCACGCCGCCGAACAGGTAAAAGCCCACTTGGTTCGTGGCCGACTTCAAAGCCAGGTTTGTGGCGCTATTCGTCAACACCACTGAAGCCTGGGGGATGACTGCGCCGGCCTGATCACGAACCGTGCCGCTGACCCTGGCAGTGCTTGCCTGCGGCCAAGCCTGAACGGGGCAAAGGCCAATCGCCAGCAGCCACAAGGCTGCTCTCCGCCAATTCGTAAACACAAGCATCGTTGCCTCCTGCGTCCTCGATCATCAGGTGTCCCGGATTGGATACCGGCCCGAGTTATGCCAGCCACTGTCGGCGTGTGCTGATTTGGCGAAGTTGAAGTTCGGGAAGCCCCCTCATCACGAAAACAGTGACTAGCCTCCATCCTCCATCGAGCGCCGGATGGCGCTCTCATCCCTTGCAAGGCGAGAATCAGGAATACAGACTCTCAAGAACGGGCAATCCACGTCCTCCGGTCCGTACCCTCGGATTGGACCAACTGTCCCACCAAGTTCCGTCAGACTATCGTCTGAGTCTACAAATGGGGTCGCCGCCCGGGCTTAACGCAGAGGATACTGGCTGCCCCTGCGAGAGGACGTACTCTGCGGCGCGGAGGAAATGTGGGGTCGAACGACCCACCGAAATGCCGTCTGCCGGCCACCCAGTTCATTCCGGCCCGCGCTGCGTGAAGGCGCCCTCCCCGAACAGAATCCGGGTTTCCCATCTCGACGTCCGAGCCGTGAATAGTGTACATCAAAGTGTCCGCGTCGAGCCAGGGATTTCCACTACTTGACGCGGGTGGCGTCCCGCGAGCAAGCGGGGTCTGTGGCGGGGGTCTTCCAGGCCGCCGAACCGGAACGGCTTTCGCCGTTCACGGCTCAGCCAATTTTCTATTCCCTTTTGTATCAACAGATTTGATCCAATGCCCGGCGCGTTTGCCGCCTGCTCCGGCTTAGCCTGAGATTGGAAGAGGGAATTCGGTCCAGCCTTCTGAGACCACCTTGAACCTCCTAGAGACCTTCCAAAGAACCACCCGCCCGCTCTTGTGCCAAGAGCGTTCCGCCTTCGAGCGAATTCCCTCTATCTAAACTCTTCCACCGATCGCGCTGCCTCCCCCACCTTAGAATCAGAATTGCCCACGCATGCAACTTCAGCCCAGATTGCCTCACCCTTCTCCGCACTGCTTGGAAAACCGCACCATCATCTAATGTTGCACTCAAAACGAGCCTGCCCCATAACTGATTCTCCGTCCGCGCCGTGCAACCCGGAAACGTCGAACCATAATGGGTGAAAGACTAGGTTTTCGTGTTCCCGGGAGGGCCTCTCGGGTGTGCCTCTCGGTGTGCCTCTCGGGGGTGTGGTTGACATCCTGTTTGGCGTGCGTGATACTAGAAGGGTTTGGCGGGTTGTTTTTTCTGCTCCTGAGCTACCCTTCCCATGTGGCGGCCCGCTGCCATGGAGTCATGGGAAACCGGCCGGGGGCCGGCCCCGAGGTTCCAGCGGATCAAAGCCGCTGGGGCATGGGCTAGTCCGAAAGTCACTGCCTTAGACAGGTAACTAGACAAAGACTGCGATGGAGCGTTCGCTATGCCTGCTTGCAGCGTAGCGGAGCGCGAATCGAAACAGGGATCCGCGCCAGAAGCGTCTCAGGCGGGCCCCGGATGTTGAGGAAGAGGTAACAGAAGTGCCGACCTTTAATCAGCTTGTGCGCAAGGGGCGCAAGCCGCCCCGTTATAAGACGGCTAGCCCGGCATTGCAGGCCTGCCCGCAACGGCGAGGCGTTTGCACCCGCGTGTACACGACCACCCCGAAGAAGCCCAATTCCGCGCTCCGCAAGGTAGCGCGCGTGCGGCTGACCAACGGCATCGAGGTGACCACCTACATTCCCGGCGTGGGCCACAACCTGCAGGAGCACTCCATCGTGCTGATCCGCGGCGGCCGCGTCAAGGACTTGCCTGGTGTCCGCTACCACGTCGTGCGCGGCACTCTTGATACAGCCGGGGTGAATGCCCGCAAACAGGGACGCTCCAAGTACGGAGCCAAGCGCCCCAAGAACTGAGGAGTGAAGGAGAGGTAAAGCGCTATGTCACGCCGGAGAAGAGCCGAGCCTCGTCAGGTTTCGCCGGATCCAATCTATAACTCGACCCTGGCCGAGCGGTTCATCAATTCCATGATGTGGGATGGCAAGAAGACCATCTCTCAGAACATTTTCTACACCGCCATGGACACGATGCGCGAGCGCAGCGGGGACGACCCGCTGAAGCTGTTCAAGAAGGCGGTGGAGAACTGCAAACCGGTGCTGGAAGTGAAGACGCGGCGTGTGGGCGGCGCCAACTATCAGGTGCCCATCGAAGTTCCGCAGAACCGGCGCATCAGCCTGGCCATCCGCTGGCTGATTACCAACGCCCGCAACCGGCCCGAAAAGACCATGTCCGAAAAGCTGGCCAGCGAACTGCTCGACGCCTCCAACCTCCGCGGCGGAGCCGTCAAGAAGAAGGACGACGTACACCGCATGGCAGAGGCCAACAAGGCCTTCGCACACTATCGCTGGTGAGCACTGCGCAGAGTTAGTTGAATATGGCCCGGACCCTATCCATGGAAAGGATGCGCAACATCGGCATCATGGCGCACATCGATGCCGGTAAGACCACTACGACTGAACGCATCCTTTACTATACGGGCCGGACCTACAAGATTGGCGAGGTTCATGACGGCACCGCCGTAATGGACTGGATGGAACAGGAGCAGGAGCGCGGCATTACCATTACCTCCGCTGCCACGACCTGCTACTGGAGGGACTGCCAAGTCAACATTATTGACACGCCGGGCCACGTCGACTTCACCGCCGAGGTTGAACGGAGCCTGCGCGTGCTGGACGGCGCCGTGGCCGTTTTTGACGCCGTTGCAGGCGTGCAGCCTCAGACCGAAGCCGTCTGGCGGCAAGCGGACAAGTATCGCGTCCCGCGCATCTGCTTCATCAACAAGATGGACCGCACCGGGGCGGATTTCTACCGGGCCCTGGATTCCATCGTGGATCGCCTGAAGTGCCGCCCCATTCCGGTGCAGTTGCCCATCGGCGCGGAGGATCAGTTCAAGGGCGTCATCGACCTGGTCAGCTTGAAGGCGCGGACCTGGCGTGATGAGACCATCGGGGCGCAGTTCGATGACGTGGAAATCCCCGCGGATATGCTCCCCGAAGTGAAGCAGTGGCGGGAGAAACTGCTCGAAGCGATTTCCGAAAGCGACGACGCGCTGTTCGAGAAGTTCGTCCAGGGCGAGCAGGTTACCGAGCAGGAACTGATCGCCGGCATTCGCCGGGCGACCATCGCCAAGAAGGTCTTTCCGGTGGTCTGCGGAGCGGCTTTCAAGAACAAGGGCGTGCAGAACTTGCTCGACGCGGTGGTGGACTACCTGCCGGCGCCGACCGAAGTGCCGCCGGTGGAAGGCACGGCCGTTGATAATCCGGAGGAACGGCTGACGCGCCCCGCCGACAGCAAGGCTCCGTTTTCAGCCCTGGTCTTCAAGATCATGACGGACCCGTTTGTGGGCCAGCTGGCCTTTTTGCGGATCTATTCCGGAGCACTGTCCAGCGGAGATCACGTTTACAACGTGGCCAAGTCGCGCAAGGAGCGTATCGGGCGGCTGGTGAAGATGCACGCCAACAAGCGCGAGGAAGTGGAAGTGGCCGAGGCGGGTGACATCGTCGCGGCGGTGGGACTGAAGACGGTCAGCACGGGCGACACCATCTGCGACGAGAAAAGCCCGATCCTGCTCGAGTCGATCGAGTTCCCCACGCCCGTCATCCAAATGGCGGTCGAGCCCAAAACCAAGGCTGACCAGGAGAAACTCGGCGCGGCCATCAGCAAGCTGATCCAGGAAGATCCCACGCTGAAGATCACGACGGATGCCGACACCGGGCAGACCATTCTGTCGGGCATGGGCGAGTTGCACCTGGAGATTATTCTGGACCGCATGCAGCGGGAGTTCGGAGTGGCTGCTAACGTAGGCAAGCCTCAGGTGGCCTACCGCGAAACCATCCGGTCTTCGGCGCAGGCCGAAGGGCGCTTCGTGCGGCAGACCGGCGGACGAGGGCAGTATGGCCACGTTTGGCTGCGGCTGGAACCGCTGCCCCCGGGGGGCGGCTTTGTTTTTGTGAATGAAATTGTGGGCGGAGCGATCCCCCGCGAGTATATCCCGGCTGTGGAGAAGGGCGCCGGGGAGGCGCTGGAAGGCGGCATCCTGGCTGGCTTCCCTTTATCCGACGTGCGGGTGGCGCTGTATGACGGCAGCTACCACGACGTGGATTCCTCGGAACTGGCGTTCAAGATTGCCGGCTCCATGGCGGTGAAGGCCGCCGGCGAGCGAGCCAAGCCGGTGCTGCTTGAGCCCGTCATGAGCGTGGAAGTGGTGGTGCCCGAGGAGTACATGGGCGACGTGATCGGCGACCTGAACGGCAGGCGGGGCCGCATCGAAGGCATGGAACTGCGCGGCACTACGCAGATCATCAGGTCCTCGGTGCCGCTCTCGGAGATGTTCGGCTATGCCACGGACCTGCGCTCCCGCACGCAAGGCAGGGGCAGTTTCACCATGCACTACGGCCGGCACGATGAAGTGCCCGCGGCCATTTCCGCGGAGATTGTCAACCGCGTACAGGGCCGGGTGAGGTAGAGATTTCAGGAGTTTGTTGAGAGGAGATTGCGAACATGGCGAAGGAGAAATTCGACCGCAGTAAGCCGCACGTCAACGTGGGGACGATC
>JBBIND010000016.1:0-59031 GCA_037444075.1 Acidobacteriota bacterium
GCGCGCGAAGAGCGTGAGTTGCACTCTTATGAATACCTGGACCGGGAGAAAGGCACGGTGCGCCTGCCGATCAGCCGGGCCATGGAACTGCTCCTGAGCGAACACGCGGAAAACAGGTCGCGCCAAGCGGCGAAGCCGGCGCCGAGGCAGGCGGCTGAACCAGAGACTAAGACCCCATGAGGTTTGCGTCCGGACTCGTTTTGACGGCACTGCTGCTGTTCTCCCCGCTTCCTGTTCCGGCCCAGGATCCCCCATTGCCCGCGGAATTGGAGGAGGCCGGCGTCTCCGAAAAACTCGGTGAATCCGTGGACCTCAACCTCACATTCGTGGACGAAAGCGGCCGGCTGGTTCGCTTGGGGGATTACTTCAAGGCCGGCTTGCCGGTGATTCTGAACCTGGTTTATTACTCCTGCCCCATGCTCTGCACGCTGGTTCTGAACGGGCAGGTGGACGCGCTGCGCGATATCCCCTGGACTCCCGGCGAGCAGTTCACCATCGTGACCGTCACCATTGATCCCGCTGAAACCCATGAACTGGCGCGCGCCAAGAAGCAGATGTACCTGGAAAACTACGGCCGCCCGGCTCCTGGCTGGCATTTCTTGACTGACTACTCCGGCAACGTGCGGAAACTGGCTGAGCAAGTGGGTTTCCGATACCGCTACGACGAATCGCAGAAGCAGTTCGCCCACGCCGCGGCCATCATGCTGTTGACGCCGGAGGGCAAGGTGGCGCGCTATCTGTACGGCATCAACTACCGGCCGCGCGACTTGCGCCTGGCTTTGACCGAAGCCGCCGAGGGCAAGTTCGGCCTCAGCGTGGAACGCCTGCTCCTGTTCTGTTTCCATTACGACCCGCAGGCGCGCTCCTATGTCCTGTTCGCCACCAACATCATGCGGGCCGGTGGCGTGCTGATCGTGCTTGCGCTGGGCTTTGTACTGTTCAGGTTTTGGCGGCGCGAAAGGAAGACCCCCGCCGGAGGATGATCCGATGAAGTGGCTGCGCTCAGTCCTGCTCCCCGCCGAAGGCTCGCAGTACGCGCGTCAGGTCGACGACCTGTACATGTTCATCGTCTGGCTGAGCGTGTTTTTCTTCGTGCTCATCGCCGGACTGCTGGCTTTCTTCATCTGGCGCTACCGGCGCCGCGGTCCGGACGAAGTCACGCCGCACATCACGCATAACTTCAAGCTTGAACTCACCTGGAGCATCATCCCGCTGATCCTGGTCACGATCCTGTTCGTGTGGGGCTTTCACGGGTATGTGAGTTCCGTCGTGCCGCCGAAGGACGCGCTCGAGATTCAGGTCACCGCCAAGCGCTGGTTGTGGGAGTTCGAATACCCGAACGGCTCACGAACCATCAACGAAATGCGCGTCCCGGTGGGCAAGCCGGTGAAGCTCATCATGTCGTCGGCGGATGTCATCCACAGCTTCTACATCCCCAGTTTTCGCATCAAGATGGACGTGCTGCCGAACCGTTATACGCAAACCTGGTTCGAGCCCCTGCAAGTGGGAACGCACGTTCTCTTCTGTGCGGAATACTGCGGCCGGGCTCACTCGGACATGCTCGCCAAGGTCACCGTCCTCAGTGATGAGGACTACCGCAAGTGGCTCGAGTTCGGCGACGAAACCTCCGAACAGATGCCGTTGAAGGAACTGGGCGCCATGCTGCATGAGAGCCGGGGATGCGACACCTGTCACTCTTTGGATGGCAGCGCAGGGCTAGGAACGAGTTTCAAGGGGGTTTTTGGAACGCGCCGCCGCCTGGCCGACGGTCAGTCGGTAGAGGTCGACGAGAACTACTTGAGGGAGTCGATTCTGGAACCGCAGGCCAAATTGGCCGCGGGCTACCAACCCATCATGCCCACGTTCCAGGGGCTGCTGCGCGAACGTGAGATCAGCGCTCTCATCGAGTTCATCAAGGCTCAGCGCTAGGAAGGAAAGACGCATAGACGATGAATGGTCCCACCTCAGAACATGGAGCGGCTCATCTGAGCTACCTCCGGGAAAAGCGCGGACTGAAGTCCTGGCTGCTGACGCTGGACCATAAGCGCATCGGTGTGATGTACCTGTGGTCCGTGCTCATTGCTTTTGCCTTGGGCGGATTCTTCGCCATGGTGGTGCGCCTGGAACTGCTGACGCCGCAGAAGACCCTCATCGACGCGGACACTTACAACCAGGCCTTTACGTTGCACGGGGCCATCATGATCTTCCTGTTCATCATCCCGGCCATCCCGGCTTCGTTGGGCAACTTCGTACTGCCTCTGCTCATTGGGGCTAAGGACGTGGCCTTTCCTCGCCTCAACCTGGCCAGCTACTACGTCTGGGTGACGGGTGCCGTGCTGGCCCTGGTTTCGATGGTAACCGGCGGAGTCGATACCGGCTGGACATTCTACACTCCGTACAGCTCCACTACCGGAGGCAGCGTCAGCCTGATCGTGCTGGCCGCTTTTATCCTGGGTTTTTCGTCCATCTTCACGGGGATCAACTTCATCGCCACCATCCACAAGCTGCGCGCCCCGGGCATGGGCTGGTACGAAATGCCGCTGTTTTGTTGGGGCGCCTATGCCACCAGCGTCATTCAGGTTCTGGCGACGCCGGTGCTAGGCATCACCCTGTTGCTGCTGATCATGGAGCGCGTCTTCCAGATCGGTATCTTTGACGCTTCGCTGGGTGGGGACCCGGTTCTGTTCCAGCACTTCTTCTGGTTCTATTCGCACCCCGCGGTCTACATCATGATTCTTCCGGGCATGGCCATCATCAGCGAGGTGATCCCGGTTTTCTCGCGCAAGACCATCTTCGGCTACAAGGCCATCGCCTATTCAAGCCTCGCCATCGCGTTCGTCGGCTTCCTGGTTTGGGGCCATCACATGTTCGTCAGCGGACAGTCCGAATTGGCCTCGGCCATCTTCTCGTTCCTGACGTTCCTCGTGGCCATCCCTTCGGGCATCAAGGTCTTCAACTGGCTGGCGACGATGTACAAGGGATCGATTTCCCTGGAAGCCCCGATGCTCTACGCCATCTCCTTCCTGCTGCTGTTCGCCATCGGCGGTTTGACGGGAATGTTTCTGGCGACGCTGGCTGTCGACGTTCACCTGCACGACACGTATTTCGTGGTCGCCCACTTCCACTACGTGATGATGGGCGGCACCACCATCGCTTTCCTGGCGGGCTTGCACTACTGGTGGCCCAAGATGTTCGGCCGCATGTACTCGGAGAAGCTCGCGCGCTGGGCGGCGGCGCTGGTCTTCGTCGGCTTCAACCTGACGTTTCTGGCCATGTTCGTGATGGGCAGCCGCGGAATGCCGCGCCGCTATTACAACTACCTGGAGGAGTTCCAGCCCCTGCACGCGCTGGCCACGTTCGGCTCCTGGATTCTGGGCCTCGGCCTCGTGCTGATTCTGGGATACCTGCTGGGTTCGCTGCGCAAGAAGCCTGACGCCCCGCCCAACCCGTGGGGAGGCAAGACGCTCGAATGGACGGCGGCTTCCCCGCCCATCACCCACAATTTTGAACAAGTTCCGGTGGTGACGCGCGGACCTTACGATTACCGTCCGGTGGAGGGCGCCCCATGACCGACTCAGCGGGTACGGCGCACGCCGGCCACGGTCACGGCTCGAAGGACTTCCTCCAGCACCACTTCGCCGATCCCGGCCAGCAATTCGCCGCAAGCAAGCTGGGGATGTGGTTGTTTCTGGTGACTGAACTGCTGTTGTTCGGCGGCCTTTTCGTCGGCTACGGCATCATGCACACCAGGCATCCGGAGGCCTTCCAAGCCGCGCACGTGCATCTGGACCGGGTGCTCGGCATGGTGAACACCGTGGTGCTGCTGCTGAGCAGTTTCACCATGGCCATGGCGGTCGCCTGCGCGCAGACGAACCGGCGCAAGCTCCTGGTCATTTTCCTGGCGATCACGCTGCTTTTCGCGGGCGTCTTTATGTGCGTGAAGTACTTCGAGTACGCCCACAAGTTTCACGAGGGATTATTGCCCGGCAAGTATTATTCGCACGCCGGCGATACCGTGCCCGGCCAATTCATGTTCTTCAGCTTCTACTTCATGATGACCGGGCTGCACGGCATCCACGTGCTGGCAGGGATGGTCGTCATCGCCTGGATTCTGCGGCGCGCGTTGCGGGGAGACTTCTCAGACCGCTACTACACGCCGGTAGACTTGACGGGCCTGTATTGGCATCTGGTGGACATCATCTGGATCTTCCTGTTTCCGTTGCTGTATCTGGTGAGCTAAGCCTATGATCGAGCGCAGCCTATCATCCTGGACGCGGCACTACATCATTATCCTGGCCGCCCTGTTGGTGTTGACCGTGGTCACGGTGGTCGTCGCCGGCATCAATTTCGGCGCGCCTTCCATCAACGTCATCGTGGCGCTGACCATCGCGGCAACCAAGGGGACGCTGGTGGCGCTCTACTTCATGCACCTGCGGCATGACCATCCGATCAACGCCATCGTTTTCGCCACGGGTCTCGCCATCCTCGCCCTGTTCCTGATCTTCTGCCTGATCGACGTGGAGACGCGGGCGCCGATTGAGCCCGCCAACTTCAAGCCGCCCGCCGGAGCAGCGCCTCAGCGCACAGCGCCGTAGCGGGTGAGGATTTCCACCAGCCGTCCGATGGGGATGGCTTCCACCGTGCGCCCTCTGCCCGTCACGGTAGTGGCACGCAACAGCGAGTTGTAGATAGCCTCCTCGGTGGCTTCAATCACGGCCAGAAAAAGCGGCGACATCGCGCTATTGGGCAAAGGCGCCGCGCCCCGGGCAGTGCTGAAAGCGATGGCGTAGTCGCCGCTGCCGTGCGAGCCCGCCGAACCCGTGCGCGCCAGCCCCAGCATCGTGCGTGCACCCAACCGGTGCAGGCTGCGGTGGTCCAGGGGCGCGTCGGTAGCCACCACCATGATGATGCTGCCATCGGCGGAGCCGGCTGACCGCGGGCGCAACTCGCGGCCCACGGGCACGCCATCGATCCTCAAGTCCCCGCCGAAGTTGGATTGCACCAGCACACCGACCGTGAAACCTCCCGGCACCCGGCGCGATGCTGTGCCGATGCCGCCCTTATAACCGAACGCGATCGTGCCGGTCCCCGCGCCGACCGAGCCTTCTTCCACCGGTCCGCTGCGAGCCGAGTGCAGCGCCTCAAACACCGCCTCGCGTCCCGCGTGCCTGCCGCGGATGTCGTTGAGCTGTCCGTCGTTCGTCTCGCCGACCAGCGGGTTGATGGAGCGTACATCCTCATTGCCCGGCAAGGCGAGCATGTAGTCAATCAGCGCGTCCGCCACGCGGGGCACGTTCAGCGTCGAGGTGAGCAGGATCGGCGTTTCGATCTCTCCCAGTTCGTTCACCTGTGTCGAGCCTGCCAGCTTGCCGAAAGCGTTGCCGATGAACACCGCGCCGGAGACCTTCTCGCGGAACAGGTTGCCACCGTGAGGCAAGACGGCGGTCACGCCTGTCCTCACGTCCTCTCCCCGCACCAGCGTGGCGTGACCCACCAACACCCCGGGGACGTCCGTGATGGCGTTCAGAGGTCCGGGAGGCAGACTCCCGATGCGAAGCCCGAGTTCGGATGCCCGTGGGCGGGCTTCCTTGGGTGTGCTCTGCACGGAAAAGCCCAGAAAAAGAAACAGCAGGTCCAGCACGCTACCCTTGTAGCACAGCCGCGGCCGCTATCATGCCTTCGGCGCGGCTTCCTGGTCCTGATACTGCAACTGGTAGAGCTTCCAGTAGATGCCGCGCTGCGCCAGCAGTTGCTGGTGCGTTCCCGTCTCCCGCAGCAGCCCTTTGTGCATGACCAGGATCCGGTCTGCCCGCTGAATGGTGCTCAGCCGGTGGGCGATGATGATCGACGTGCGCCCGCTCACCATGTGCGCCAGCGCCTCCCGGACGCGCATCTCCGTCTCTGTGTCCACGCTCGAGGTAGCCTCGTCGAGGACCAGGTAGCGCGGATTGCGCGCCAGGGCGCGGGCAAAACTGATGAGCTGTTTCTGTCCGGTGGAGATGTCGCTGCCTCGTTCCCGCAGGGTGTGTGCAAAGCCCTCCGGCAGGCTGCGTATGTAGTCGAGCAGGTTCACCTGTTCAGCGGCGTGCACGAGCTGCTCCTCCACAATCCCGTCCCCGCCCAGCCGGATGTTGTGCCCGATGGTGCCGGAGAAGATGTACGGATCCTGCAACACGACGCCGAAGTGACGCCTCAGGTCTTCTGGGTCGAAATCCCGGACATCGTGTCCCCCGATGCGGATCGCCCCTTTCTGCACGTCGTAGAAACGCAGCAGCAGGTTAATGACCGTCGTCTTGCCGGCGCCGGTATGGCCCACTACGGCAACCGTTTCACCCGGCTCGATCCGGAAACTGACATCCCGCAGAACCCAATCGTCCTCGCTGTATGCGAACCAGACCCCGTCAAACTCGATTTCGGCGGGCGTCTCCGGGAATGACGTGGGAACGCGCGGGGCAGTGATCTCCGGCTGCCGGTCCAGCAACTGAAATACGCGCTCGGAAGCCGCCATGGCGGACTGCATGACGTTGTACTTCTCGCTAAGATCCTGAATCGGCCGGAAGAACCGCATCGCGTACTGGAAAAAGGCCACCAGCACGCCCAACGTCAGTTCTCCCTCACGAATGCGGAAGCCGCCGTAAGCCAGCATGGACGCCATGGCCAGCATCCCCAGAAACTCCACCACGGGGTAGAACCAGCCGTAGGCGAAAATAGCGTCCTTGTAAGCCTCCATGTGCTCGCGGTTGATCCGCTCAAAATCCTGTGTGCTCTTGCGCTCGCGGTTGAACAGCTGCACCACGCCGATGCCGTTGACGCGCTCCTGAAGATAGGAGTTGATGCGCGCAATCGCCAGCCGCGTCCGCCGGTAACTGTCCGCAACGCTGCGGCGGAACACCCAGGTGGCGAACACCACGGGCGGAATCACCGCCAGAAGCAGCCCGGTCAGTCCAGGACTCAGCTGGAACATGGCCGCCAACACCAGGCTCAGCACAAGCACGTCCGCCAGAATGGTCACCAGCCCGGAAGTAAACAGCTCGTTGAGCACATCCACGTCGGAGGTGATCCGCGTCACCAGCCGCCCCACTGGATTCCGGTCGTAGAAGGCGACATCGAGCTTTTGCAGGTGCCGCATGATCTGGCGGCGCAGGTCCAGCATCGCCCGCTGGCCCGTCCACTGCATCAGGTAAGTCTGGGCGAATTGCAGCACCAGGCCAAGCGCAATGATCAGCAGGTAGAGCAAAGAGAGCTGCGCGAGACCCCAATAGGGATCGTCCGACAGGCGGGTATCCAGAGGAGTCTTCCAGGTCTGGCCCGTGGGAGCCAGGTAGCGGTCCACGGCCATCATGGTCAACAGCGGCCCCAGAATCTGGAGAACGGAATTGATGAGGAGCAGGCCCAGCGACACCGCTACAGCGCCGCGATAGGGGTACAGATAGGTGAGCAGACGACGCATCAAACGGCCGTCGTATGCTTTGCCGAGGACCTCCTCTTCCACTGTGTCCAGTCTAGCGTGTCCGCGCCCGGCACGCTCTCAGCGGCCCATCCAGCCGCCGTCCACCGTGAGCACCGTGCCGCTCACGTAATCCGAGGCGCGTGAAGCCAGGAAAATCACCGCCCCCATGAGGTCTTCCGGTTCGCCCCAACGGCCGGCAGGGATTCTCGCCAGAATACTGGCGTTGCGCGCCGTGTCCTGTTGCAGCGCCGCCGTATTGTCCGTGCGGATATAGCCCGGAGCGATGGCGTTCACCTGCACTCCGCGGCCGGCCCACTCGTTCGCCAGCGCTTTCGTCAGCTGCGCCACGGCGCCTTTGCTGGCTGCATACGCCGGTACCGTGATGCCCCCCTGAAAAGACAGCAGCGACGCCGTGAAGATGATCTTCCCCGCCCCGCGGCTGACCATGCGGGCTCCGATTTCCCGGCTCAACACAAACGGGGCGTTCAGATTGACTTCCAGGACCCGGTCCCAGTCTTTGTCCGGATAGGCGGCGGCGGGATGGCGCAGGATCATGCCCGCGTTATTGACCAGAATGTCGATGACCGGCACATCCTCCTGGAGCCGGGCAAGAAACGCATAGAGCGCCTGCCGGTCAGCGAAGTCACAGGCATAGCCCCGGAAGCGCCTGCCGCGGCGGCGGATCTCCTCCTTGAGATGGCTGCCCTCGGGTTCCAGTTGGCGGCTCACGCCGACAATGTCTGCGCCCGCGTCCGCGAGCGCCAGGCTCATCGCCCGCCCGATGCCCCGGCGGCAGCCGGTGACCACCGCCACTTTTCCGTCAAGTCGAAATAAATCCAATGTATTCATGGTGATAGCAGTACTTCCGGGAGGTGCTTGCGCTCGCTCGAAGATAGTGTAAAAATTTATACCAGAGGCCCATGCGATCCGTTATCCATTGGGACGGCGACAGTTTCTTCGCCGCCATTGAGCAAGCTTCGGACCGGCGTCTCCGGGGCCGTCCGGTGGCCGTCGGCGGAGCCCGCCGCGGGGTGGTGCTTTCGGCCAGTCCGGAGGCGCGCCGCTACGGCATTCGCCCCGGGCTGCCCATGCTGCGGGCACGGCGCTTGTGCGCTCCGTTGACGGTGCTGCCTGCTCATTTCGATCTCTATGAGCAATTCTCCCAGCAAATTCTGAGCTTGTGCGAAGAGACAACGCCGCTGGTGGAACCGCTCGCCGTGGGCGCCGCCTATCTGGACCTCACCGGCGCGCCGGTCCTGCGCGGGCACGGCGCGCTGCCGGTGGCCGACCAATTGCGCCGCACCGTGTGGGATTGGCTGCACGTTTCGCTTTCCGTCGGCATCGGCAGCAACAAGACGGTGACGCGCATCGCCGCGCGCCTGAACAAGCCCGGCGGACGGGTGGTGGTGCCCGCGGGAAAAGAAGCGGAGTTTCTGGCCCCGCTGCCGGCTGGCCGGTTGCCGGGCATCGGCCGGGAAATGCTGGCGGCTCTCGAGCTGGCCGGGTTGACCGTCATCGGACGGCTGGCTCACGCGCCGCTCGACGCACTGGAGTTGATCGCCGGACGCAACGCTTTGCGGATTCAGCGGCGCGCTCAAGGCATCGACGAGGAACCGGTGGCGTGCAAGCCGCGCAGTGAACCGGACTGGCGCGAGACGGTGGAATTCGCCGAAGACGTCTGGGACGAACCGCAGCTGCTGCTCACACTGGGAACGCTGCTGGAACGGCTCATGACGAGCGTCCGCGCCGACGGCGTGGAAGTGCGGCGCCTGACGCTGGCGCTGCGTTACACAGACCGGGCCGAATCCGAGCGTTCGGTGAGACTGCCTCAGCCAAGCTGCCTGGAAATGGATTTCGCGCCGCACCTGCCCGGGCTGCTGCGAGCCGCCTGGAGCCGGCGCGTGCGCCTGCGGGGCCTTTCATTGCGCGCCGGATGCGTTTACCGGCCCTCGCCCCAACTGACGCTGTTCGGGGAGGAAGCGGCCGGTCCGCCTGTTCGTCTGGCGGCCGCCATCGATGCGTTGCGGCGCAAGTTTGGAGAGTCAGCCGTGATGCGCGGCTGCCGGTTACATTCCGATGAGCTACGTCGCCCTGCATAATCACAGCTATTACTCGCTGCTGGACAGCATGCTGTCCATCGACGACCTGGTGGAAGCGGCCGTCCGGCTGCGGATGCCGGCGATGGGACTCACCGACTGCGGCACCGTGGCCGGAGCCGTGCAATTCTACAAAAAAGCCCGCGCGGCAGGCATTCATCCGGTCATCGGCAGCGAAGTCAGCCTGCCCGGAGGCCGCCACCTGACGCTGCTGGTGGAAAACGCCGCGGGCTACCGGAACCTGTGCCGCCTGCTCTCGCGCGGAGCCACCCTGGAACGTCTGGCCGCCGCGCCGGAGGGATTGATTTGCCTGTACGGTCCCCGCAATCCGGCTACGGAGACCGCCATCGGCGAATGCCGTGAAATCTTCGGGCGGAACCTCGTGCTGGAAGTTTCTCCCCACAACGAGGAAGATCTGCGCACGGCGCGCCTGTTCACGCGCCTGGCGCGCCGCCTGCGCATTCCCGTGGCGGCGACCGCTGATGCTCACTACCGGTCGCCCGACGAACGCCCCGCCTACGACATTCTCGCCGCCATGCGGACCCTGACCTTGCTGAACCAGGCGCATCCGGACAAGCTCGGCGCCGGCAACTACCACCTGCACACACCGGAACAAATGGAGCGGGCCTTCGCGGACCTGCCCCGCGCGCTCGCCAACACACAGGCCATCGCCGAGCGCTGCCGGTTCGATTTTGAACTGGGCGATATTCTCTTCCCGGCGTTTCCCACCGGCGGCGAACCCTCAGCGGCGCTGCTCCGGCGCCTGGCGGCCGAAGGCGCCGCGCGGCGCTATCCGCCGGAGCCCGGACCGGACGTGCGGGCGCGCTTGGAACGCGAGTTGGCCGTCATCGAAGATGTCGGCTACGCGGACTACTTCCTGATTTTTGCCGACATCGTGGAGTGGGCCCACCGCCACGGCATTGGCACGCTGGCCCGCGGCAGCGCCGCCGGCAGCCTGGTGTGTTACGTGCTCGGCATCAGCAACGTTTGCCCGTTCCGCTTCGGACTCTGCTTTGAGCGCTTCCTCAACCGGGAGCGCATGCAGTTTTCCAAGCTCGCCGATATCGACCTCGATCTTCCCTGGGACCGGCGGGACGAGGTGGTCAACTACGTCTTCGAACGTTACGGCGCCGAGCACGTCGCCATGATCGGCGCCGTGAATACCTTTCAGGGCCGCTCCACGGTGGCGGACATCGCCAAAGTCTACGGCATTCCTGAACGCGAAGTGCGGCGCTTCACCGAGCACCTGCCCCGCTTTCTGGGCGATGCGGAAGCCATCGCCGCCGCGACGCCCGAGTGCCGGCACCTGCCCTGCAACGAGGAACCTTACCGCACAGTGCTCGCCATGGCCAGCCGCTTTGAAGGCTTCCCGCGCCACTTCATGATGCATCCCTGCGGACTGGTCATCAGCGCCGCCCCGGTGGCGGACCGCATGCCCGTATTCCGGAGCGCCAAGGGACTGTGGACCACGCACTATGCCATGGATGACGTCGAAGAACTCGGACTGCTCAAGATGGATTTGCTCGGGCAGGCAGGGCTCAGCGTGCTGCGCGACGCGCTCGACAATATCCGCGGCAACCGCGGAATCTCCGTCCGGCTGGAGGATATCGACGACACCGATGCGGCTACTTGGGAAACCATCGCCACGGGCGGCGCCCGGGGCGTCTTCCACATCGAGTCGCCCGCCATGACCGGATTGCTGCGGATGAGCGGTTGCCGGGACATCCACTGCCTCACGGCGGTGGAAAGCATCATCCGGCCCGGAGCCGCCAACGAGGGCAAGAAGCGCGCCTTCGCCCGGCGCCACCAGGGACTGGAGCCGGTGAGCTTTGCACACCCCTCGCTGGAGCCGTTGCTGGCGGACACCTACGGATTGATGGCTTACGAGGAACACATTTTGCTCGTGGCCAACGGTTTCGCCGGCATGCCGTGGGGGCGCGCCGACATGCTGCGCCGCGCCCTGGTGAAAAACCGGGACCGGCGCAGGATTGAAGAACTCGGCGCCGAATTCCGTACCCTGGCGCAGCAGAATGGGCGCACGGCCGAGGAGGCGGAGACCGTCTGGGCGTTGCTCGAGGATTTCGCCGGTTACATGTTCAACAAGGCGCATTCGGCGGCTTATGCCGTGGAGGCGTTCCAGGGGGCTTACCTGAGAACGTACTATCCGGTGGAGTTTCTGGCAGCCGTCCTCTCCAGCCGCCGGGGTTTCTACGCCCCCATCGTGTACGTGCTGGAGGCGCTGCGTGCCGGCGCGCAGTTGCTGCCTCCGGATATCAATTTTTCCGGAACCCGATTCCTGGTGAAAGGCGACACCATCCGTTTACCGCTGGACCAGGTGAAAGGCCTGAGCGCGAACACTCTGGAACGTATCCACCAGCATCGCCCCTTCAGCGATGCCGGCGATTTCTACCGCCGGGTTCGGCCACAACGCCCGGAATGGCTGGCGCTCCTCAAAGCTGGCGCTCTGGATTCGCTCAAGGAGCCGCGCGGGCGCCTTTTCTGGAGGCTGGCGCGGCTGGAAGCCGCTCAGGGGCAGGTTCTCTGGGAACCGGATGATGACCTGTTCCGGGGAGAAGACCAGCCCAAGCCGCGGTGGGAACACGAACTGCTCGGCTTCTCAGTGAGCTGTCACCCGCTCGACTGCCTGGCTTCCGGCGTGGATTGGAGCCGCTACACGCGCGCCGCGGAACTGATGGACCATCTGGAAGACGAAGTGGAGGTCTGCGGGCTGATCGTCTGCGAGCGGCTCCACCCCACCGGCGAGGGCATCATGAAATTCCTGACGCTGGCGGATCCCACCGGCTTGATGGAGGCCGCGCTATTTTCGCGCAGCTACCAGCGCTACGGCCATCTCACGAGGCACCCGGTGGTGGCGCTGCGCGCTGTCGTGGATCCTTTTGACAACCGCCAGGGATTCTGCCTGAATGTGACCCGGGTTCAATCGCCGCGCGGGTAGCAGCCGAGCACCCGCAGCATGTCCGCCAGTTCGCCCAGGTGGCTCAACGCGTTGCGCACCCGCGGCTCGTCCGTGCGGCCCAGAAAATCGAGGTAGAACAGGTACTCCCAGGGCTTGCCGCGCAGCGGCCGGGATTCAATCTTGGTGAGATTCAGATCGCGCAAGGCGAACGCGCTGAGCGAGCGGAACAGCGCGCCGGGGATGTTCCGCGTGGTGAAGACAAGCGACGTCTTGTGCCCGCGGCTGTCTCCTGCGGCAAGCCGGCGAGCCTGTTCCGGTCGTTTCAACAGGAAAAAGCGCGTGTAGTTTCTGTGGTCGTCCTCGATGGAGCGCCTCAGGAGCTTCGCGCCGTAAATGGAAGCGGCTACCTCGGACGCGATGGCGGCAGCGCCTTCCGGGCGTTCCTCGACGAGCATTTTCACGCTGCCCGCCGTGTCATAGAACGGGACTCTCTCCAACTGCGGATTCTTCGCCAGAAAATCCAGGCATTGATTCAGCGCCACCGGGTGCGAAAAGACCCGGCGCACGCCGCGGAAATGCGTTCCGGGCAGCGCGATCAGATTGTGGACGATCCGTACGCTGGTTTCAGCGGTGATGGGGAGCTCAAAGCGCACCAGGTGGTCGTAGTTTTCATGCACGGACCCGTGCAGAGTGTTCTCGATAGGGATGACGGCGGCATCCACTTCGCCGGATGCCAGTGCCTCAAACACGTCCTGGAACCGCTGGCACGGAACCGGCCGGGCAAGTTCGCCCAACAACTGGTGGACAGCTACTTCGCTGAAGGCCCCCCGTTCGCCTTGAAAGGCCACGGTTGGACGGCGCTTGCTCATGCGGTTGGTCCCTCCCATCGGCGTGCATCCGGGTTCGGCAGTCCCACGAGGTCCAGCATGCGGTCCACCGAGTGGTTCACGATGTCATCCAGCGTCTGCGGTCGATGATAAAAGCCGGGAATCGGCGGTACAATCACGGCCCCCATCTCCGCCAGTTGCACCAGGCTGCGCAAGTGGCCGAGGTGCAGCGGGGTTTCGCGGACAGCCAGGATCAACTTGCGGCGCTCTTTCAGCACAACGTCCGCGGCGCGCAGCAGCAGGTTGTCTGTCAGCCCGGCGGCTATGGCCGACATGCTGTGAATCGAGCAGGGCGCCACCACCATGGCGTGGCTCAGGAACGAGCCGCTCGCCAGCCGCGCGCCCACGTCCTCCACCGGATAGTAGAAGTCCGCCAGCCCGCGGAAATCCGCGGCTTTCTTCTCCATTTCCAGCCAGGCCGTTCGCTCCGCGTGCCGCGTCATCACCAGATGGATTTCCGCCTCCGGCCGTTTCCGCAATTTTTCAAGCAGGCGGAAGCCGTAGACCGAGCCGCTAGCTCCAGTAATTCCAACGACGATTCGCAATTGTGGACTCCTCGCCAAAATCTGTTCCGAAAACAGAACAACTTACCGGCTCGCCCTCTTGCCTCCGCCACGCGGTACGGCTATAATGCCTTCACGAAACCTACTCCATTGTATCCGCACAAAGCCACAAAAAGGACCTCTAGCGGCTGGGCGCCGCATCAGGCGGACCGGGGCGCGGAAGAACCCGGACAACGGCTGAAACGCATCCGCGAGCGCCTGAACTTGCGCTACCGCGATGTGGAGGAAGCCAGCCAGAGGATAGCTTTGCGCCACGGTAATGACGAGTTCACCATCGCCCTCAGCCGGCTGGCGGACATTGAAAATAAAGGCACCGTCCCGAGCATTTACCGATTGTACTCCTTGTGTGTCATCTACCGGCTTGACCCGGTGGAAGTGCTGAGCTGGTATGGCGTGGATTTGTCTCAACTGCCTGTCGACGCGGGCAGCGTGGAAATCGAGACCACCCACCCCGTCGGCTTCGCTTCCGCCAACTTCGGGGAGGTTTCCCTGCCCATCCTCCTGGACCCCGGCTTGGACGTCCGCAAAACCACCTATATCAGCCGCATGATTCAGCGTTGGGGCACGTTGCCTCTCATGATGTTGAGCGGGCTGGATCCCAAGAATCAGCGCTATGCCCTGGTCGGCACTGAAGATTGGTCCATGTACCCGCTGCTTTCCCCGGGCTCACTGGTCGTGATCGACGAAACGCGGCGCAAGGTCGTCAACGCGGGCTGGACCAACGAGTTCGAGCGGCCCATCTACTTCCTGGAACACCGCGATGGCTATTTCTGCGGCTGGTGCAGTTTGAGCGGCGGCCAATTGGTGGTTCAGCCGCACCCCGCCTCCCCTTCTTCACCGGAATCCTACCGGTACCCCAAAGAGATCGATGTAATCGGGCAGGTGACCGCGGTGGCTATGCGTCTGGATCAGGCGAAGAAACGCCGTATTCGTTCTTGAGCAGTTCCAGCAGCGCCTCCAGATCCGCCAGGTACAACTGCCTTTCCACTTTGCGCGTAGACGCTGGGATCAGGTTCCGGTAGGGAGTGAGCCTCAGCCAGGTCTCGAGCACGCAGCGCTTGTCACCCACGAAAGCTGAAAGGTAGAGTTCCAGGTCGGCTTTCTGCTGCTCCAGGTTGTAGGTCAGCCATTCGGAAAAAGCGCGCCGGTGGCTCAGCCGCAGCGACCGGTCAGCTTCCTCCTCGCCAAACGTCAACGCAATTCCGTGATGCAGGTAGCGGCCTGTGTTTTGATCCCGCAGTGACGTAAGGTACACGAGCTGGCCAAACAGAGAAGGGATCTGGGACAGTGTGCGCCGCCACAAATCAGCAGCGGCGCCCCGGTCCAACCGTCCTCTAATGGCCGTACTTCTCATCTGTTCCGCGCGGTCGCCCAGACCGTCCCTAAATCGGTATAGTACTACAATCCGGGCGTGTCAACATTATATTGTTCTGTTTTTCGAAAAATTTCTATATAGAACTAGGCCGGCGAAGAAGATCTAGTACTCTTAGATCTTTGGTAATGTCTTGAGGAAGGTAAAACACCGTGATTCGACTGATCCTATTGGCCGTTGTCCTTTCTTTGCAGGTAGGTAGCGTCAACAGCCTGGACGCCATGACGGAATCCTACCGGCCGTTCCCGGAGTGCTTCCCGTGTGAGAAGCCATAACCCATGTGAATTCTAAAGGAGCTTAACATGCTGAAAACTGCTTTGTTGTTGATTCTGCTGGGCTTGCAAGTGGCCGGAGTCGCCGGCTGGTCAGCCTCCTACCGGCCGTTCCCGGAGTGCTTCCCGTGTGAGAAACCCCTGAACTGACTCGCTGAGGCTCGGCACGTCGGCATATTCCGGTAGTAGCCCGAAGGTGTAGGCAACCCTCCCGAACTGATAGAATTTCGGCTGAGGGTTGGTGGACGATTTTGGAAGCTATCCACAGCGGCCTATGGATCCTTTCCTACGTTGCCGGGTTGGCTCTGGCTGTACGGCTATGGCACGCCGGACTGTTCCGCCTGTACAAGTTCTTCTTTGCGTACCTGCTGGTACAGGCAGCGGTGACCACCATCACTTTGCCTCTTGGCACGAATAGCGGCCTCTACGGCTGGATCTACGTCGTCACCGAGCCGCTGTTCTGGGCGCTTTTCGTGACTGTCGTTATGGAACTCTACGGGCTGGTCTTCCGCCAACACCCGGGCATTGCCTCTCTCGGACGGTGGGCGGTCACCGGCGGCCTGTTTTTGGCGCTCATCGTGTCCGCGCTCACGCTGCCTCTCGGCACAGGCGGGGCTGAGCACACACAGTCGGTACTGTTCTACTACAACGTCATCCAGCGGGCCGTCCATACTGCCCTGCTCGTTTTCCTGCTGATGATCTCCGCTTTCCTTGCCTGGCATCCGGTCCCCCTTAGCCGAAATCTGGTGCTCTACTGCGTTGGTTTTGCACTATATTTCCTAAGCATTTCGTTGGGGATGCTGGCGCTCGGCTTGTTTGGAGCTCAATTCACCAAATCGATGAACACGGTATTGTTGGGCATCTCCTCCGGTTGCTTGCTCCTGTGGCTCTTTACGCTACGCCGGGAAGAAGAAACCCGGTCATTGGTGCTCGGCCCGAGCGCGGATTCAGCCACCGGGGAAAACCTGCTGCGAGCCATGAACTCCCTCAACTCCACACTGCTGCGCCTCTGGCATAAATAGCGCTCTGGAGACAGATACATTAATAGTTATTCTGTCATTATCTATCAAAAAATTATTGCATATTCCAGAGTTCTCCGATATTCTTCATAGTGCAGTACTAAGGCAGGAGGATCTCTCGGCTATGGAACTATTCGTGATGGCGGCTGCCGCATCGGTAGCGTTGCTGGCAGCGTTTGGCCTTCTGCTGCGTGCTGCTGCCCGCCGCAATCAGGACCAAGCCGTCAATCCCAATTGGGCTGAGGAGTTTTCGGAAACCTCCTACCGGCCAATGGAGAGGCTTTTGTCGGAAGAGGATATCCGTTTCCTCCGAACACAACCCGGCTATCAGCCCAAGGTGGAAAGGAGGCTCCGGGTACAGCGCCGGAAGATCTTCCGAGCCTATCTAGGTCAGCTCCGGAGGGATTTCAACAGGCTCCATTTGACGGCACGCCGCATGGTACTCCACGCCCCGTCTGACCAACCCGAACTTGCGGCTGCTTTGATGCGCATCAAGGTCACGTTCTGGCTGGCCTACAATCTGGCCCACGTCCGACTTCTGTTGCACGCTCTGGGCATCGGCGTCGTGGACGTCCGGAGTCTGGTCACTGCGGTCGAGCAACTCCGGATTCAAGTCCTGCATCCCGCGGCTGCCCGGGCGGATCAAGCCGTCGTGTAGCCGAACGCCCCACGGACGCCGCGGCTAAAGTTTCCGTAGCAGTTCTTTCGCCTGCTTGAGCAGCGGGAATTCCTTCTCCGCCTCGCGAAGTTGTTTGGTGTGAACCTGCCGCCTGCCACGCTGATGCACGGCCGGGTAGCGCAAGTGCAACATTTCATGGAACATGACGTACTCCACCACAAGCCGCGGCACGTCGCTTTGATCCAGCCGTTTGCTCAGGATAATGGCGTTGTGGCTGGGGTCGTAGTGACCGAGCAGGCTGCGGGATGAATTGCGGCTCCAGCCCAACATAGGGCGCGCCATCAGCCCGTGGAAGAAGCGCGTGTTGAGATCCTCGAAAATCTCCTCCAGATGGTGGTGCTCCCCGGCGGGACCGGAAATGTACTTGCGTCCCCTTTCCTGCCGCAACAAGTGCAGGCAACGGCGCATCTCCGGACGGTGCAGGTAGCGCCTGTAGCGCTGCGAATACATTGGCGGTATGGTGATCCGGAGCAGTTTGCCGAGCAGCAAATAGGCGAGCGCCTCCTGGATTTGCGCTGGAGCTCCTTCAAGAAGGTCCGTGATCCGCACTTCAAGCCGCCCGTTCCTCATTTTCGCGACAGCATTGGCGTTCGCGTAGCGGCAATAGCGGACGTCGAGTTCGGGACAGGGCCTCCGGGGGGCCAGGTTTGCCCAGATGCGAGCGTAGATTTCTTGGGGAGTCTCAAACAGCACGACGGCGTGCAGTTGCATTCGTCACGAATTTAACATATCAAGGTTATTTGCGGTCCTGATTCACCATTCCCTTTGGAGGATTCTTGCGTAAGGTTAAGATCGGCGCCATAGGGTGCCATGTGCCCGAACGTGTGCTCAACAACCACGATCTGGAGAAACTGGTGGACACCAGCAATGAGTGGATTCTCGAGCGCACGGGCATACATGAGCGGCGCATCGCTGCTCCTGATGTAGCTACTTCAGACATGGCGGTGGAGGCTGCGCGCGCCGCGCTGATACAACGCGGCATCGACGCTTCGGAGGTGGACGCCATTCTCGTTTGCACGGTCACCCCGGACATGCTCTTCCCTTCGACGGCGTGCCTGGTACAGGACCGGTTGGGCGCCACCAAGGCTTGGGGGTACGACCTGGTCGCGGCCTGTTCCAGCTTCGTCTATGGCCTCACGACGGCCGCCCACCTGGTGGGAGGAGGAACGCACCAGAAGGTCCTGGTAATCGGCGCCGACACCATGTCCAGGATCATTGACTACACCGACCGCGCCACTTGCGTGCTGTTCGGCGATGGCGCCGGAGCGATGCTAGTGGAAGCAGCCGAGGACGATTTCGACGGCTTTATAGGGTTTGAGAACCAGGTGGATGGCTCCGGCGGCGAGTTCCTGAAGATGCCGGCCGGCGGCAGCCGGATGCCCGCTAGCGCCGAAACCGTGGAAAAACGGCTCCACTACGTCCACCAGGACGGGCAGCAGGTATTCAAGTTTGCCGTACGGTCGCTCTACGAGTCCTGCCGGAACTTGCTCGAAAAGAACAACCTGAAGCCCGACGACATCAGCCTGCTGGTGCCGCACCAGGCCAACCTGCGGATCATCAACGCCACCGCCGACCGGCTGAAGATCGACCCCTCACGGGTGGTCATCAACATCCAACGCTACGGCAACACGACCAACGGGACGATTCCTCTGGCCACCTGGGACGCGGTGCAAGAGGGACGGCTCAAGAAAGGCGACCTGGTGCTCTTCGCAGCGGTCGGAGCAGGATTCACCGTGGGCGCCAATCTGTGGCGCTGGGCCATCTCGCGTGAGGACGGGACCGGCTGAGGCGCCGGTCCCCATTCCTCCTCAAGCCTTGTTTGAGTAAAACTCCGCTGCCGCTTCCTTGCCGCTCTCCGGCGGCTGGTAGCCTTCGGCCCGTAGAGCGGCGTCCAGGGCTTCGAGCAGCAGCAGCACGTTCTCCTGCGTGGAACCCGCCCCCATGATTCCGATGCGAAACACCTTGCCGGCCAGAGGTCCGAAGCCGCCGAGAATCTCAATGCCGTAATCGGATATCAGCCGCCGCCGCACCTTCAGTTCGTCAATTCCGTCGGGCACGCACGGGGTGTTCAGAGGCCAGAGGCGGCTGCCCTCTGCCACCAGCATTCTGAGTCCCATGGCTTCAAGGCCGGCCACAAACGCGAGGTGGTTGGCGAGGTGCCGTTCCCACCGTTTTTCCACGCCCTCCTCATCGACCACCACGAGCGCTTCGCGCAACGCATAAAACATCGAGATGGGAGCGGTGTGATGGTAACGGTGCGCCTGTCCGAAGTACTCATCCAGCAGTTTCAGATCCAGATACCAGGTGCGGTTCATGGAGCCGCGGGCGCGCAGCCATTCCAAAGCGCGCGGGGAGACAGTGATCGGCGCCAATCCCGGAGGGCACGCCAGGCCCTTCTGGGTGCAACTGTAGGCAATGTCAATGCCCGTGTTGTCCGCCATCACCGGCACAGTGCCGAGCGAGGTGACGCAATCGGCAATCACCAGAGCCCCGGCTTCGTGGGCCGCGTCACAGATGGCCCTGCCCGGCTGGTAAACCCCGGTCGAAGTTTCGCCCTGAACATAGGCCACCACCTGGGGTTTTTCGCGAAGCACAAAATCGCGCGCCTCCTGGTCGTCGAAGGCGGTGCCCCAGGGTTTCTCTAACCGCGCCACCTGCGCGCCCTGGCGGCGCCCCATCTCCGAGATGCGGTCACAGAAGAAGCCGTTGGCGAGAACTGCCAGTTTGCTGCCGCTCTCGACGAAGTTAGCAACAGCGGTTTCCATACCGGCGCTGCCGGTTCCGCTGATGGCCAGCGTGAATTCGTTCTCTGTGCCGAAAACGGGTCTGAGCAGTTTGCGGATGTCTTCCACCACCTGGAAGAAGAACGGATCCAAGTGGCCTACGATGGGCTGTGCCAGAGCCTGGTAGACACGCGGCTCGACGGTGCTCGGTCCGGGACCCATCAGCAGACGCTTGGGCGGTTGTAGCGGAGGGTAGCTTTGGGGCATACATGCACAGTCTTGTAGAAAGATAGTGGTGGAGTCAACTTCACGATTGCGGCCAACCTTGCAGCCACTGCCCATCGACGCCCTTGTCCCGGACATTCTGGAACGGCTGAACGCCGCCGGTAGCCTCGTTATCGAAGCCCCTCCCGGCGCGGGGAAGACTACGCGCGTGCCTCCAGCGTTGCTATCGCAGTGTGGCGGCCATGTGCTGGTGCTGGAGCCGCGCCGGTTGGCGGCACGGCTTGCCGCGCGGCGCGTTGCGGCCGAGCGCGGAGAGAGCCTTGGCGGCACGGTCGGCTACCACGTACGTTTCGAGCAGGTCGGCGGGCCGGACACGCGGCTCCATTACCTCACGGAGGGCGTACTCACCAGGCGGCTTCTGGGAGACCCGCTCTTGCGGGGCGTGGACACGGTGGTTCTGGACGAGTTCCACGAGCGCCATCTCGAGGGCGACCTGGCTTTGGCGCTCTTGCGGCGTCTGCAAAGGGCGAAGCGGCCTGAGCTGAAACTCGTGGTGATGTCGGCCACTTTGGAGGGGCTCGACGTGGCGCGTTTCCTGGGCGATTGTCCGGTACTGCGCTCTGAAGGACGCCTCTACCCGCTCTCGGTTTCCTACACGCCTCACTCGGCTGAAGCTCTGGAAGAGCAGGTGGCTGGCGCCCTGCGGAAGTTGTTGGTTGAAGGCGCCGACGGCGATGTCCTGGTATTTCTGCCCGGCGCGGCCGAAATACGCCGGGCGGCGCGAGCCTGCGAAGCCCTCGCCGCGCGTGCAGGCATGGTCATTCTGCCCCTGCACGGCGATCTCACGGCGGAGGAACAGGACCGGGCGGTGGCCCCCGCCCCGCAACCGAAACTGATTCTATCCACCAACGTCGCCGAGAGCTCGGTAACCATCGAAGGCGTAACGGCGGTCATCGATAGCGGTGTGGCCCGGCGCGCCGGCAACTCTCCCTGGTCGGGCCTGCCCGTTCTGACGGTGAGCAGGGTTTCCAAGGCTTCGGTCCGGCAGCGTGCCGGACGAGCTGGCAGGACCCGCCCGGGGCGTGTCATCCGTTTGTTCCCGGAAGAGGACTTCCTGCGGCGGCCAGACCATGATCCGCCGGAGATCACCCGCCGCGAGCTCTCCCAAATGTGCCTGGAGTTGCACGCGGCCGGTTTGCATCGGGCACATGAGCTGGACTGGCTGGACGCTCCTCCGCCCGAATCCCTGCATGCGGCCGAGGAACTGCTGGAGCGCCTGGGGGCCATCGATGCAGGCGGACGGCTGACCGGCGACGGCCGACGGATGGCGATGCTGCCCGTGCCGCCGCGTTTGGGCCGGCTCATGCTGGAAGCTGACCGCCTGGGGTCCGGCCGCGAAGGCTGCGAGTTGGCCGCGCTTCTCTCAAGCGGTGAGCGGCTGCCCGCGGGTTCCGCCGGAGTGCCAGGCCGCTCAGACCTGCTCCTACTGCATGATTCCGCGTGGTCCTCCCAAACCCACCGCGTCGCCGCTCAGTTGCGCCGGTCTTTGAGGCCCCGGCGGGGAGGTCCGAGCGGAGACGAGGCCCTGTTGATGGCCGTGCTGGCCGCTTTCCCGGACCGCGTGGCGAAGAGGCGGAAGGGGTGCGAGTTGGCTCTGGCCGCGGGCGGCCCGGCTCTATTGGCAGATAACAGCGTGGTTCGGGATGACGAATGGCTCGTGGCCGTGGACGCCGAATGGCGGCCGGAAAGTGGAACGGCAGTGGTTCGCCTGGCAAGCGCCGTGGAACCGGAATGGCTGATGGAGATGTTCCCTGGCCGGTTCACCGAAAAGCGCAGCGCAGACTGGAACCGGCGAGCCGAACGGGTGGAGAACCGCTATGTTCTGCTGTTTGACGGGTTGACGGTAGAAGAGCGCAGTGGCGGTTCACCGGACCCTCTCGAAGCCTCGGCCCTGCTCGCTGAGAGAGCCCTGGAACAGGGCATCCAACGCTTCGCTGGCAAGGGAGATTGGGAGGAATTCCTCGCCCGGCTGACTTTCGCTGCAGCTCACTCCGACCTGCCGGAGCCGGGGCCCGGCGGCGCCGAAGCGGCGCTGGCGCAGATGTGCACAGGCTTGCGAAGCTTCGCGGAACTCGAGCAGGCCGCCTCGCAGGGTGGATTCCTGAATGCGCTGCGCGCGAAACTCACCCGGCAACAACTGCGGCTGCTGGACGAGATTGCGCCGGCCATGCTTCGCCTCCCGCGGGGCAGGCGATGCCGCGTGCACTACGAGCCCGGCAAACCACCGTGGATCGCCTCACGCCTTCAGGATTTCTTTGGCATGCGGGAAACACCTCGCCTCGCGCGTGGCGAGGTGGAGGTGGTGCTGCACCTGTTGGCGCCCAACCAGCGGCCTGTGCAAACCACCACGGACCTGGCGGGCTTCTGGGAGCGGCTCTATCCGCAGGTGCGGCGTGAACTCCGGCGGCGTTATCCCAAGCACGCCTGGCCGGAAGATCCCTTGGCTTGAAATTCGCGTTCGAAGATGGTGCGGAGGATCTCCGGAATCTCGAACAAAGCCCGGTTCCGGTGTTTCGCCAGCGCCGCACGGTGGCGGTGGAAATTCTGAGGTTCCAGGATTTGAGCCACGGCTTCAGCCACTTCGCTGAAACTGCGAACCACCACACCGAAGTCGTTTTCCACCACCCAATCGGTGTTGAAGCGCTCCTGCGGCATGGTCCATGCGTTTCGTTCCAGCACGACCGGCAGACGCATGGCGACGGCTTCACTCAGGCTGCCCGGTCCCGGCTTGCCGATAAAGAAATCCGCGAGGTGCAGATAGTAGGGCACCCGCGTAGTGAACTCCACCACGTGCGCCGGAATGGTGAGCCGCAGCTTGCGCAACTGTTCCGCCACCCGCCGGTTGCGGCCGCACAGCAGAATGAGCTGTACACCTGGAACTCCCCGGTTGAGGCGCCGGGCGATATCCACCATCCGGCTGGAACCTGTACCACCAAACAGCAGCACGCCCGTGGGACGGTCAGGTTGCAGACCAAGGCGGGCTCTTTCCGCCGGGCGGTCCTCCGGCAACGGTTCGTAGAAGCTGGGGCTGAGGATCATGCCGGAGGTCCGGAAGGCGCGCTCCGCCGGGTGCCCCATAGCGAGAGCCTGCTGGACGCCTCGCTCGGTACCGCAGATGAAGTACTGCGGCTGGCAGTGCATCCAGAAGTTCGGCGGGTAGTCTGCCAGGTCCGTGACAATCGTGATGAATGGAGCGGCGGGGTTCACCTTCTGGAAGGCCTTGAAAATGACCTGGTTGAAATGCGGGATCACGGAAACCACCACGTCCGGACAATCCTGGCGCCAGAACCCCTCCAGCAGCCGTACCAGCGCCGGCGTGCGCCAGCGTATCAGGGCGTGAAACCAGGGCAGAATCTGTCCGATGCCTCGCGTCCAGCCGCGCATCAGCAGGCGGTTGTAGATCTCATCGGTGGGAATGCCCGTGATTTTGCGGAACACGTCGAGCGGCGCCTGCAAGTGCTGAAAGTTAATCACCCGCAGGCGCCAAAGCGGCTCTCGCTTCGCGAGAACCTGCTCCAGTGCCGTCGCCGCCGTGCGGTGTCCGCCGCCGGCATGGTAATAGAACAGATCAATACGAGGCGTCACGCTAGAAGCCATAGTAGCTTCTTCCGCCGGATTTGGCGGGCGGGTCAGGCTCGGTTAAACTAAAGGGAAGTTCATGCACGGGCAGGCGAGCTTCGCGTGGTGAAGTTCATAACCAAGAGTGATCACGGGCTGATGCGCCGCATCAACCAATGGGCCGCCCCAAGATGGGTCCGCCTGTGGATGGTGGCCTCCAGCCGGGGCGGCGACGGGTGGCTGTGGTGTTCGATGGGCTTGCTGGTGCTGCTCTTTGGCGGGCCTTCCCGATTTGATGCCTTCAGCGCGGCCGCTGTTTCGGCGGGTTCGAGCATTTTGATGTTCCTGGGGCTGAAGCGCCTGACTGCCCGCATTCGTCCCTGCGAGCTGATGCCACATTGCTGGGCAAGGCTGCTTCCGCCGGATCGCTTCTCTTTCCCCTCCGGCCACTCCATCACCGCATTCGGCGTAGCTACACCACTCGCTCTCTTCTATCCTTCGTTGTGGGTGGGACTGCTGTTCTGCGCGGCCAGCATCGCGATTTCCCGCCTGGTGCTGGGGCTGCACTTCCTGAGCGACGTGCTGGTTGGCTCCGCGCTCGGCGTGTCGCTGGGCTACGGCGCCTACCTGGTTTTTACCTGAGTCCCCTTCGCCCGCGCCTCGGGCTATAGTTGTAATTGGTGTGCGTCACTTTTGCCGTTGCCATGCCGCGTTAGCGGCAGCTTCACATCCCGGACCGTATCGGACCCGCCATTCACCGCCTTTGCCGGGTCCCTTCGCGCTTTCATTCCCCTGTTGACCCGATGATCTTGAGGAATCTGCTCCTGTATCTTTCAGAACGCCGGGGCTTGCGGCGGTTTCTGGAATCGTCCTCGATAGGCCGGCGGATCACCGGGCGCTTCATTCCGGGGCTCACGCTGGAGGATGGCCTGGCTGCCTGCGCGCGGCTCAACGATGAAGGGATTCTGGCGACGCTGGACCACCTGGGCGAAAATGTCACCTCAGCGGACGTGGTTCATGCGTCCCGCGACGCTTACCTGCGCGCATTGGAGCAGATTGCCGCGCGTGGGGTGCAAAGCACGATCTCCATTAAGCTCTCCATGTTCGGCCTGGCTTTCTCCGAGTCCGATTGCCGCGCGGCGGTGGAAGAGGTCGTCCAAGCCGCCCATCGTCAAGACAACTGCGTCGAAGTGGATATGGAGTCCATCGACTTCGTGGAGCCGACTCTCCGGCTGGTGACCGGACTCCACGCGCAGACCGGCGCCGTGCGCGCTGTTATTCAGGCCTATCTGCGGCGCAGCGAGCAGGACGTAGAGCAACTGTGCAGCCAAGGTATTCCTGTCCGTCTGTGCAAAGGGGCCTACAAGGAGCCCGAAGCCGTGGCCTACGTGACGCGGGCGGATGTGGATGCCAGCTACTGCCGTCTGGCGGAGAGATTGATCGAACGTGGCGTGCAACCCGCCATGGCTACGCATGATGAGCGCATCATCAATCTCGTGGTGGACCTCATCCGGCAGCGCGGCATGCCTCAGGACGGATTGGAGTTTCAGATGCTCTACGGCGTCCGCAAGAGCTTGCAGCGCCGCCTGGTGAGGGAAGGTTTCCGGGTACGCCTGTACGTGCCCTACGGAGCCGCCTGGTATCCCTATTTCATGAGGCGGCTGGCGGAAAGACCCGCCAATCTGTTGTTCCTGGCGAGAAACATGTTTTCACGCTAAACTGCCCGGAACTGGAAGGTACAAGAAGAACCATGCGAAAGAACGTGTGGCGAAAGATCACCGCAGCGGCCGTGCTGGCGGCGTTCGTGGCCGTGCTGGCCACCATGGCGCCGGCTTACGTCCAGAATTTCAGGCTGCGCCATGCCCTGAGCGAATTGGTGCGGCAGCCGGAGCTGGCCAACAGCCCGCCGGAAGTGGTGCAGGTGGCCACGGCGAACCGGGCGGCATCCCTTGGAATACCTGTCCGTCCTGAGCACGTGCGCGTCAGCCGCTTCGGCAATTCCCTGCACGTGGAAGTCCGCTACCGCGTGCGCGTGGACGTCTTTCTTTACACCGTGGATTTGAGGTTCTCGGCTGGCAGCGGCGCACGCTAACCACGCCGCATGAGAAGATAAGGACATCAGGCTAAGGAATACCATTGAGTCCTCGTAGACAGGTCCCACGCATGGCGGGGATATTCAAGTTCTTCCGGCGCCCGGCCGGCAAGGTTGTGCTGGCGGCAGCCGTGGTCTGCCTAACGCTGGGCGCGATGAGCTTCGCGTACTACTACTTCAAGTACGCTCGCCTGATTGCGGAAAAGCTCGAAAAAGGCCCCTTTGCCAACACCTCCATGCTGTTTGCCGCCCCGCAAACGCTGACGCTGGGCGATGATTCCACGACGGAGGAAATCGTGGCCCACTTGCGCCGCAGCGGATACAGCGAATCGCGCGCCAACCGCATGGGCTGGTACAATCTCCGGCCCGGAGCGGTGGAGATATTCCCGGGGCCCGATTCGCTGTTTTCGCACGAGGCAGGCGTCATCAAGTTCGAGCAGGGCCGAGTAGCGCAAATCATTTCGCTGCGCGACCACACTGAGCGCACGCGCTATCAACTCGAGCCCGAGTTGATCACCAACCTGTTCGATAGCCGCCGCGAAAAGCGCCGCCTGGTGCGTTTTGCCGACATCCCGCGCGTACTGGTGACCGCCGTAGTCTCGGCTGAAGACAAGCGCTTCTTCAGGCATTCCGGCTTCGATCCTATCCGCGTGCTGAAGGCTGCCTACGTGGACGTGCGCGAAGCGCGCATCGCCGAGGGGGCTTCGACGCTCAGCATGCAGCTGGCCGGGAGCCTGTGGCTTGACAGGAGCGAGCGAACCTGGAGCCGGAAGGCGGCCGAAGTGCTGATCACGCTGCACCTGGAGCAGAAGCTCACCAAGGAGCAGATCTTCGAGTACTACGCCAACCAGATCTATTTGGGGCGTATCGGCAGCTTCAACATCCACGGCTTCGGCGAAGGCGCCTTGGCCTACTTCGGCAAGGACCTCAGCCAGCTGACGCTTTCAGAAGCCGCTCTGTTGGCCGGGTTGCCGCGCGGTCCGAGCTACTACAACCCGTTCCGGTCGCCGGAGCGCGCGCGCAACAGACGCAACACCGTGCTGCGGCTGATGCTCGAAAACGAGCACATCACAGAGCGCGAGTACTCCGTCGCGGTGGAGACGCCGCTCGGCCTGGCCAGCGGGCCGCGCAACACGTCCGACGCGCCGTGGTTCGTTGATCTTGTGAACCGCCGGCTGCAGGATCAGTTTCAGGACCACGACTTTCAGGCCAACTCCTACCGCGTTTACACGACGCTGGACATGGATTTGCAGCGCGACGCGATGGAAGCCGTGCGGATCGGGCTTCAGCAGATTGACGAGCAGGCTGAAAAGCGTGGCCGTACGCGCGCGCGCGGCTGGCCCGAAATCCAGGCCGCACTCGTGGCGCTGGATCCTCACACGGGGGCCATCAAGGCGTTGGTGGGCGGGCGCGACTACGGCGCCAGCCAGCTCAACCGGGCATTGGCACGCCGTCAGCCCGGCTCAGTTTTCAAGCCGTTTGTATTTGCCGCCGCCCTCAACACCTCCATCAATGGAGGTCCGCAGGTCTTTACGCCGCTTTCCACCGTGGTTGATGAGCCGACCACGTTCTGGTTTGACGAAAAGCCCTATGAACCCAGCAACTACAAGGACGAGTACAGCGGCGCCGTCACCTTGAGGCAGGCGCTCTCCCGCTCGCTCAACATTCCTACAGTGAAAGTGGCGGAGATGGTGGGCTATGAAAAAGTGGTTGAGTTGGCCCACGCGAGCGGCATGAATGCGCAGATTCTGGCGACGCCCGCCTCAGCGCTGGGAGCCTACGAAGTGACGCCGCTCGAAATGGCGGGCGCGTACACCGTTTTCGCCAATCAGGGGCTGGCATCCAAACCGCACTGGATCAGCCAGATCATCGACCAGCAGGGCAAGCTTATCCACGAATTATCGCCCGAGCAATGGCCCGCCCTGGACCCGCGCGTGGCTTACCTCATGGTGAACATGCTCGAGGAAGTGGTTCGGTCAGGAACCGGCGCGGGCGTGCGGTCCCGTGGGTTCGGACTGCCTGCTGCTGGTAAGACCGGGACGTCGCATGACGGCTGGTTCGCTGGCTTCACCTCTGAGCTCTTGTGCGTGGTCTGGGTAGGTTACGACGACAACCGCGAGCTCAAGATGGAGGGCGCATCCTCCGCGCTGCCCATCTGGACGGAATTCATGAAGCGCGCCCACAGCCACCGCGCTTTTCGCAAGGCGCGCTATTTCGAACCGCCCGAGGGCATCGTCGCGGTCGAAATTGACACACAAAGCGGCAAGCTGGCTGCCGCCGGCTGCGGATCAGCCTTCCGGACGGAAGTGTTTGTCGCCGGGACCCAACCCGTGGAACTTTGCCGCGGCGGAAGAACGCAGATAGCTTCCTGGGAACTGCCGGAGCAGGCGCTGCCGGACCCTGGAACTGAAGCAGCCGCACACCGCGGAGGGCCTTCCAGTACCGTGGCAGCAGCCCCGAAGCCAGCTGAGAAACCACCCTCCGCGGAGACTGCTACACCGCCGCGCAAAGGTTTCTTCAGGCGATTGTTGGATGTGTTTAAATAGGGGTGGAGCCAAGGAGGCCACCATGGGTTCGCTTCGCTTACTACATTGCTGCTTCCTGATCTGCCTGCTGGCTCCGGGCGCCGCCGGTCAATCCGGCACTCAGGAAAAGCCCACGCCCGAACAGGCTCAGGAGCCAGCTCAGAGCAAGCCGGACCAGCCTTTGCAACAGGTTGCACCCCCGGCTGAGCCCTCCCGGAACGTCTCCCCCGAGATGCGCGGAGACATCTTCATGGCTCGCAGGATGTATCGCGAGGCCATCGATACCTACCGCGAAGCCATCCGTGATATCGCTGTACTCTATAACAAGATCGGGATCGCTTACCATCAGACGATGGAATTCAATACGGCCCTCGAGTATTACGAGCGCTCCCTTCGCGTGAATCCCAATTACGCCGAGGCAATTAACAACATCGGGACCGTATATTACGCTAAGAAGAATTACAGGCGAGCCATTTCTCAATACAATAGGGCACTCAGAATAAACCCGAATTCAGCCTCGATCTATAGCAACTTAGGCACGGCCCATTTTGCGAGACGGAGATACGATGACGCCTTCAAAGCCTACCAGAAGGCTCTCGAGTTGGATCCGGAAGTCTTCGAGCATCGCAGTTCGCACGGCGTTCTGCTGCAAGAACGCAGCGTTGAAGAGCGCGCCACTTTCCACTTTTACATGGCCAAGACCTACGCCAAGGCGGGCATCGTGGACCGCACCTTGCAGCACATGAGGCGGGCTCTCGAAGAGGGCTTCCGGGACCGCCAGCGTTTCCGCGAGGACCCCGAATTCGCCGCCTTCCAGCAGTTGCCTGAGTTCCAGGAGTTGCTGGCCCTTCAACCTCGGGTACTGTAAGAACCTGTTGACCATACTCCAGGACCGCAGGCTCACACGCGAGGCTGGTTTGGGCGCCAGCGGGGCCGCACCCATGCGACGAGCCGTGCCCGGACAGAGCAGATCTTGCCTGAGTCTGGTCCCACCATCCGCCAGAGTTCCAGGCGCTCTTGCCTTGCTGGTGGTGCTGCTCCTCGGTGCCTGCCAACGCCCTTCTACTCCAGAGGTGGAACGGCTGGCCGTCCTTCCTTTCCAGAATCTCAGCGGCGATCCGCAGTGGCAGTGGCTCGAGCAGGGCGCTGCCACGGCCCTCATGTGGCAGTGGTCCGGTTCCGCAAGCCGCTACGTCTGGATGGCCAGAGACCGGTCTGAGGCCTTGGCTCAGGCTCCCACACGCGTGCTGTCAGGGCGCCTGGACACGCACCGAAACCGCCTCAGGCTGCACGTCGATTTGTTCGGCGTCCAGCCGAACCGGCGCATCCGCTCCTGGGTCGTCGAAGGTCCCCCAGCCAACGGCTGGCTGCCTGTGCTCGCAGAGGCGGCGAGGCAGATGTCGCCGGAAGTCCGGCCCTACGGCACATCCAACCAGGGTGCGTTTCAGCGCTATGCCGGGTCTCTCCAAATGGCTTCGCTCGAGTCTCGGATTGCTGCGCTCAAGGAAGCGGTCGAAGCGGATCGTGAGTATGGCCAAGCCTGGACTGCGCTGGTAGAAGCCTTGGCGGCGGCGGGTCGGACGGACGAGGCCCGCGCGGCCATCCGGAGAGCGCTCGAGTCAGGGAAGCCGGACAACATCTCCGGCTACCGGCTGCGGTACATGGAATCGACGTTCCAAGGAGATACTGCCGGGGCAACGGAGGCTCTGGTCCGGCTCGCCGGCGAGATGCCCGCAGACCCCCTCCTGGCCGGTTCGGCGGCGGAGGCGCGGCTGGCGCAGAGGCGGCTTGATGAGGCAGCCGTTCTCCTCCGTAAAGCGCTTCGGGTGCATCCATCACTCGGAACGCTGTGGAACCGTCTGGCTTATGTGGAGGCCCACGCCGGTGATTTCGAAGGCGCTTCGGCGAGCCTGAAGCGATACGCCGAAGCCGAACCAGGCAACCCGAACGTGGAAGATTCGTCCGGCGAAATCAGCTTCTTGCGCGGTGACTTCGACGAGGCGGAAAGGCGTTTTTTGGCGGCTCATGGCTTGAACGCTAATTTCTTGGGCGGCGAGCCCTTGTGGAAAGCCGCGCAGTGCCGCCTCTGGAAGGGCGACCCGGAGACTGCGGAGCAATTGTTTCAACAGTTTATAGAGCAGAGAAAAGCTCTGGGAGACCCGCATACCGCCTTGGTTTCGGCTCTTTGGGACTATCTCACCGGCCGCCGCGACCGCGCTATGCAAGCGCTCGAGGCTTACTCCGGCTCCTCAGCAACTTCGCGGCCTGCTGCCGCGGCAGCACTGGCGCACCTGGCACTGTGGAGCCTGGAAACGGGTTCTCGCGAGCGCGCCCGCTCGTACGCGCTGAAAGCCCAGACTTTGGCGGCGGGCTCCCCGGCAGCGGTTTTGGCCAAAGCGGCCGCCGTGGTGACCCAACCCGCCTCTGCCCGCAACATCCTGGAGGAGCGCGTCAAGCAGGCCTTCCCGGAACCCGCGGAGCACCCTTGGGCTCAGCAAACACTAGGCGTGGCGCTGCTGGCCGCCGGACAGCATCGTCAAGCCGCGGACGTGCTTGGCGAACTGCTGAAGACGACGCACCCGTTTGCGGACGGCGGCGTCAGCCTGCTGCTGGCGTGGGCGCTGCTCGAAAGCGGAAACGCGGAAGCCGCGCGCCCCCTGCTCGAGCGGCCCCACTTGATGAAGCTCGAGTTGGGGCCCGCCTGTGAGTGGCCGCCGTTTCCCCGCATCCTGTTTTTGCGCGGACAGCTGCGCTCGAAGCTCGGCGACCCTGCCGGAGCCGGGCAGGATTATCGTTTGTTCTTGAAGTACGCCGGAAATCCCAAAACCATATTCGATGAAGAGGATAGGGCCCAGGCAGCGTTGCGCTAGCAGGCCGGCATCCTTGTGCGACCAGCCAGGCTCGTCAGGCTTCTGTCCGGCCGGTTGGAGTGATCAATGCGGAATCGATGGCGATGAATCGGGTTCGCCCGTCCGGGTCCAAAATTGTTGGGCACGTGGGCATGGCATAGAAACTCGGCGGCGATGCAGCCATGCCGAAGCCAATCTCGCCCGGTGACATGTTGTGTGCGGTGCGGCAAGTGGCGGAGAATTGATGCTGGGAGCGCGACCGCTGCTCTGAGCACACTGTGGACTTTCTGACGACAACCTTCCTGCTGCGTTTTTGTGTCGGCGCTCTGCTGGTGGCTTTTTCCTACGGACTCGGTGCGGCCCTGGGGCGTCAGCGCTGGCAGGCTGAAGCCAGGGCGGGTTTTTTCCGCTGGACTCTGCGTGTCGTGGTGGCGGCGCTGGCAATGACGTGGCGAGCGGGCGTGGATGTTCTGGCGATAGCGGCTTTCGGCGTGGCGTGCTGCGCGTGCGCGGTGGGCGCGTGGCGGAATCGGCGCCCGCCGCAGGCGCCGCAGGAAGACCTGTCCAAGGTGATCTTCCCCTCCGAGTAACCGGTCAACGCGTGCGCTCTTTCACGCCCGGAAAGGGAGCAGCACGAAGCGGCTCCCCCGCGACCTGCCCTGATGGTGGAGGGCAGCTCCCCGCTCCGGCACAGCATTTGGCTCGTGACCGGCAGAGCCTGTTCATGCGCCTGGCTCAGCGGAAGTGAGGTAAGACTCCTGGCGCAATGAGGCGCCTCACACGCGCAGCACGACCTTGCCGAACTGCTCTTTCTGTTCGAGCCTTTGGTGCGCCTGAGCGGCCTCAGAAAGAGAGAATACGGCATCGACCACAGGCCGCAGAGTTCCGTCAAAGATCAACCGCAACACCTGGTGCAATTCCCCCAGTGTCCCCATGAAAGACCCCAGGATGCTCTGCTGCCTGACAAACAGGAAGCGCAGGTCGAGCTTCACTTCAGGTCCCGTGGTCGCGCCGCACGTCACCAACCGGCCCTTCGGCGCCAGAGAAGCCAGGCTGGCGTTCCAAGTGGAAGCACCGACGTGTTCGAAGACCACATCAGCCCCTCTCTTGTCCGTCAGGCGCCTGACCTCTGCCGCAATGTCCTGGCGGTAATGGTCAATCACGTCGTCAGCGCCGAGTTCGCGCGCCTTCTCGAGTTTCGCCTCGCCTCCTGCCGTGGCGATGACGCGGCACCGCAACAATCGCGCAATCTGCACGGCGGCCATTCCCACACCACTACCCGCCGCAAGCACCAGCACCGTTTCGCCCGGTTGCAGCCGGGCGAGCGTCAGAAGCATGCGCCAGGCAGTGAGAAACACCAGCGGGGCAGCCGCAGCCTGCTCGAAATCCAGATGGTCCGGAATGGGGATAACCGCGTACTCAGGCACGGCCATGAACTCGCGATAGCCGCCGTCCAGTCCAAACCCCTGGATCTTGTATTGCGGGCAGCAATTGTCCTGGCCAGCGTTGCACTGTGGGCATGATCTGCATGACAAGCCGGGAGCCAGCAGCACGCGCTGCCCTGCCCTGACTCCGCTCACGCCGGGACCAACGGCCTCCACCTGACCCGCGATGTCGCTGCCTGGAACGAGAGGCAGGGGCAGACGCACGCCGGGCATTCCCCGGCGCACCCACAGGTCCAGGTGATTCAACGCGCAGGCCCGGACCCGCAGCAGCACTTCGCCGTGACCCGCAGAAGGCTCAGGCTCATCCTGCAGGCGCAAAACCTCAGGCCCTCCGTGCTCGTGGACGCGAACGGATTTCATGCCCACGAGACTAGCACGGCATCAGGGACTCCGGGTGCTCCGGGATGCGAGCTGCTTTCTTCGCCGGATGGCGAAAACGACCAGCAATCCGGTACCCATGGCAAGGAAGGTGGGAACTTCCGAGGCTTCGACAGTCTCAGGGTAAGGCTCGGGGTCCAGCGGCACGACGCCGGGCAACATCTCTTCCAGAACCGGCACGCTGCCGACGCCCAATCCCGCCGCCAGGACATGGTTTACCTGGCTATCCATCGCCAGGTCCAGGTAATACTGCTGGGGCGATGCCCACGGGTCCCGCGGAACACTCGGGAGCTGCACAAGCGAATAGAACGAAGTGTACCTGGCCGCGTCCAGTTTCGCCCGAGGACGGTGTTCCAAGGGCGGCTCAAGACCGGCAGGGAGGACAATTCCCAAGGGTCCGTCGGGGGCGGAAAACCAGCCCGGCAGATGATGCCGGCCGAACCGCTCTGACAAGTCCTCAGCCTCGGGCGACAGGCGCATCAGATAGAGTTTGTAAACGGCGGAGCGATCTGTGAGGGAAGCGATCGGGGTAGGGCTGAGACTCTCGGAAACGTCTCCGAGGACCTTTGTTGGAGAGTGGTTGCTCAGGCCGTGGCACAGGCTGACCGGGGTCTCACAGGAAGCACCTGGCGAGGCGCTTGCATGAGAGATAGGCGTCGCCGCCAGCGAAACCGCCAGAGACAATCCCCAGCCAATTCGGATAAAAGCCGCGAAAGACTTGCAAGACAAGTACATCCAGTCTCCCTCTCTTGGTATCTCACGCGACGGTGAGGAATCGGCGCCAAGCGTCTTAGGCAGTGCTCGTCGCCGGCGAGCTGACAGTCCGTGACGAAATCCGCTCCCTTACGGTCGAGTCGCCGTAAGGCATTGATCCCGATGAGCCGCGCACGTCAGACAAAGGTCGCCTGAGATGTCCGCCTCGGTCTCCTCAGCGCTGTCGTGCCGGTTTTGTGGCTCGTAGGATTAGTGCGCGGCAGGGGTAGTTATTCTCATTGGGTGCGGGCCGCCCCTAGACCTGTCAGCGGCTGCCCCGGCAAGCGCCTCAGCGCCCCACGGAAGCCTGGATTTTCGCGCGAAACTGTTCCGTTTTGGCGAAAATCTGTCTGGCGTCCAGCGTCAGCGATCGCCGGTCGCGCACCACCAGGCGGCCGTTCACCATGACGTCGAGCACGTCGGAGGCTTTGAGCGCATAGACCATCTGTGAGTAGGGGTCGTAGAGCGGACGCGCGTGGGGAGTGTCGAGGCGCACGGAGATCAGGTCCGCCCGCTTCCCCGTTTCGATGGAGCCGATCAGCTTTTCCAGACCCAGCGCTTGGGCCCCGCCTAGGGTGGCCATTTCCAATGCCTGTGTGGCGGGGAGAGCGCGCGGGTCGCCGGTCGTGACCTTTTGCAGCTTGGCGGCTAAGTCCATCTCTTCGAACAGGTTAAAGTCGTTGTTGCTGCCCGCCGGCCCGTCCGTTCCCAGTCCGACTGAAAGCCCCAACGACAGCATCTTGACCACAGGCGCCACCCCGCTTGCCAATTTCGAATTGCTCGAAGGGCAATGGGCAATACCGACTCCACGCCGGTGCAAGATAGCCAGGTCCTCATCGTCCGGCCAGACCACGTGGGCGGCCAGCGTGCGGCCTTCGAACAGACCGAGCTTGTCCAGCGCCTGAATGGGACTAAGACCTCGCCGTTCAAGCGTTTCCAGGTGCTCACGGCGGGTCTCGGCAACGTGAATCAGAAGAGGGGCATTGTACTTGTTCGCCAGAGCCCTCGAAGCCGTGAGCGTCTCATCCGAATTCGTGTAGAGGGCGTGCGGCGCGACGGCGGGCACGATCAGCGGATCACCGGCGAAGCGGCGCAGAAAGCCTTCGGTGGATTTGAGGGCATCAGCCGGCGTCTTGGCGTCCGGCACGGGAAAGCCGATGATGGTCTGCCCGAGCACGGCGCGCAAACCGGCTTCGCGCGTGGCCTCGGCAATCACGTCCTCGAAGTAGTACATGTCGGCGAAAGTGGTCGTGCCGCCGAGCATCATCTCCAGGCAGGCGAGCTTCGTGCCCCAGCGCACGAACTCCGGCGAGACGTGTCCCGCTTCGGCGGGAAAGATGTACTTCTCCAGCCAGTCCTGCAGGATCAGGTCGTCGGCGATGCCGCGCATCAGGGCCATCGGCGCGTGGGTGTGAGCGTTCACAAGGCCCGGAGCGAGGATGGAATCCGGGCGTTCCAGCCGATGCTTCGCGCGGAACTTGCGGTTCAATTCCGCAGCCGCGCCAACGGCCACAATCCGGTCGCCACTTACGGCCACGGCGCCGTTCTCGATCACCCGCCGCGAGGGGTCCATGGTGATCACATAGCGCGCGCTGATGAGCCAATCCACCTGTGCGGCAAATCCGCTCGCTGCGAGCAAACAGCTAATCAATAAACGAAGCATCAAAGGGCCTGGGGAAAAGGTCTTTCAACCGGAAGGTATGCGATTTGCCGCTGAGGTTCACCAGGATGACTTCCGCGTCTCCCAGAAATTCCCAGAGAATCTGCCGGCAGGCGCCGCAGGGCGGGGTCAGCCTGTCCGTATCGGCAGCGATGGCGATGCGCGTGAACTTGCGCACGCCTTCCGACACGGCTTTGAAAACAGCCACGCGCTCGGCGCACATTGTCAGACCGTAGGAGGCGTTTTCCACGTTGCAGCCGGTGAATACGCGGCCGTCGATGTCTTCCAGAGCGGCGCCGACCCGGAAGTTGCTGAACGGCGCGTGGGCGTGCTCGCGAGCCTTCAGAGCGGCGTCCAGCAGGGCGTCCATCAAGCCTCCAGCCGGGGCAGCAGCGCCTTGAGAAACCTGACAAGCGTTTCCCGCACCATCTCGCCTGTCTCGAGGACTTCCTCGTGGGAGATCTTCTGCGGCAGGATGCCAGCCGCCATGTTGGTCACGCAGGAAATGGCCAGCACTTTCAACCCCATGTGGTTGGCTGCGATCACCTCAGCCACAGTGGACATGCCCACCAGGTCCGCCCCGATAGTGCGCAGGAAACGGATCTCCGCCGGCGTCTCATAGCTCGGCCCGAGCATGGCCGCGTACACGCCTTCGTTCAACGTAATGCCCAATTCCGCGGCTACCTGCCGCGCGACGGCGCGGTAGTGCGGCGAGTAGGCTTCCGTCATGTCCGGGAACCGCGGACCCAGAGCATCGTCATTGGGCCCAACCAGTGGATTGATGCCCTGCAAATTGATGTGGTCCGAGATCAGCACCAGGCCTCCGCGTCCGTAGGCGGAGTTGATGCCGCCAGCAGCGTTGGTAAATACGAATGACCGCACACCGAGTTCCGCCAGCGCGCGCACGCCGAAAACGACGTCCGCTCCGCGGTAGCCTTCATACAGATGCGCGCGGCCGCTCATCACCGCAACGCCCAGATCCCCCAAAGAGCCGAAAACCAGCTTGCCGGCATGGCCGACTGCCGTGGAGCGCGGCCACAGGGGCAAATCGGAGTAGGAGATTTCCTGGGCATTTTCCAGTTCCGCGGCGAAGGCTCCCAGGCCGCTGCCCAGCACCACCGCGATACGGGGCCGCGCCTCGACCCGGTTTTGAAGGTACTGAACCGTTTCCCGCATCAGATCAGCATGCCTGCGATGCAGGCTGACATGAAATTGGCCATCGTGCCAGCGGCCACGGCTTTGAGCCCGAGCCTTGCCAGGTCCGACTTGCGGGTGGGCGCCAGGGCGCCGATGCCCCCAATCTGAATGGCAATGGAGCTGAAGTTGGCGAAGCCGCACAGCGCGTAGGTGGAGATCACGAAGGAGCGCGGATCCAGTTGCTCCTTGATCGGACCCAGTTGCAGGAAGGCCACGAATTCGTTGAGCACCAGGCGTGTACCGAGAAGATTCCCCACGATTTGGGCATCCTTCCAGCTCACACCCATCAGCCAGGCAATGGGGGCAAAGAGATAACCGAAGATCTCCTGCATAGACGGAGGCAGCCAGCTCATGCCCGGCAACTGGTTCACCCAGCCCAGTACGCCGTTGGCCAGCGCGATCAGCGCCAGGAAAGCGATCAGCATGCCGGCGATGTTCAGGGCCAATTGCAGCCCCTCGCCAGCGCCCCGCGCCGCGGCGTCGATGATGTTGACGCCGGGCTTTTCCACATCCACCTTGACCTTGCCCAGAGTGGCAGGCCGGTCCACCTCCGGCATCAGCATTTTGGCGAGGAGGATGGTAGCGGGCGCCGTCAGGATGACGGCCGTCAGCAGGTGCTTGATATCCACGCCCGCGATCTTGACGTAAGCGGCCATGACTGCGCCGGAAACGTGCGCCATCCCGCTCACCATGATCGTGAACAGCTCCGACGGCGTCAGTCCGGCGAGGTAGGGGCGAATGGTCAGCGGCGCCTCGGTCTGCCCCATGAAGATGCTGGCGGCGACGTTGGTGGATTCAGCGCCACTGGCTCCCATCACCCGCTGCATCAGCCGGGCCATCCCGCGGACAAAAATCTGCATCACGCCCAGGTAGTAGAGGATGGAAAACAGCGACGCGATGAAGATGACGATGGGGAGAACCTGAAACGCGAACACGACGCCGAAACTGCCGGACTTCGCGCCAAGCGGTCCGAAGACAAACTGGCTGCCGGCTTCGGCATACTCGAGCAACGCGTTCACGCCGTGGCTGGCGTACTGGAACAACTTCCCGAAGCCCGTCCGCAGCACGAGGAAGGCAAACAGGAATTGGAGACCCAGCCCCCACAGCAGCAGCTTCGGGCGGATGCTGCGCCGGCTGCTGGAAAACAGGTAGGCGGTCCCGAGAATAACGATCAGGCCCAGGAACCCGGTGAGCCTCTCCATGGCGATCGGGACTAGCCTACCACCTCGAGGATGAGCTCACGCTCCTCGGGGGTCTGCGCGGAAATCTTGAATGCGTCCTCGACGGCTTGCGCCGCCTCATCCAGACGGTCTTCGGTGGTGTGGTACAGGCGGCAGAGCACGCCTCCCGCGTCCACGCGCTGCCCCACCTTCACTTCGAGAATGATGCCGACCGCGGGATCAATGGCGTCTTCTTTAGTATCACGGCCCGCGCCCAACATCGAGGAGGCCCTTCCAATGTCCTCAGCCTGAATGGCGCTGACAAAGCCGCTTCTGGGCGAAATGACTTCGCGCACGCCCAAGGCGTTCGGGAGCAGGTCATAGCGGTCGAGCACCTGCGGATTGCCGCCCTGCGCCTGGATGACTTCCTTCAGCTTCCGGTAGCCCGAACCGTCGAGCAGTTTGTCCTGCGCCAGCAGGCGCGCCTCGTCCAGTGTCTCGGTGATCTGTCCGAGGTGGATCATCCGGGCGGCCAACTCCAGCGACAGCCTCGTAAGATCCGTCGGGCCGGCGTTTTGCAGCGTCTGGGAGACCTCCATGATTTCGAGAGCGTTCCCGACGGCGTAGCCCAACGGCTGATTCATGTCAGTGATCAGCGCCTGCACGCGCTTGTCCATGCTCCGGCCAATCGCTACCATGGCTTGCGACAGCCGGCGCGCGTCCACCTGGCGCTTCATGAACGCGCCGGAACCCACCTTCACGTCCAAAATGATGGCGTCCAGCCCAATGGCCAGTTTCTTGGACATGATCGAAGAAGCGATCAACGGGATGGACTCAACAGTCCCCGTGGCGTCGCGCAGGCTATACAGCTTGCCGTCGGCGGGCGCGATTTCACTGGTCTGCCCGATGAAGCACAGGCCGATCTCGCGCACCTGCTGACGGAGTTCCTCCACCGTCAAATTGGTGCGGAAACCAGGTATGGCCTCCAACTTATCCAGAGTGCCGCCCGTGTGTCCGAGGGCACGCCCTGAGATCATCGGAACCTTGACCCCGGCGGCCGCGGCCAGAGGAGCACACACGAGGCTGGTCTTGTCGCCGACACCGCCGGTGGAGTGCTTATCCACCTTGATACCGGGTATTTCAGACAGGTCGACCACCTCGCCGGAGCGCAGCATGCAATCGGTGAGCACCCCGATTTCCTGGCCCGTCATGTTTGCGAAAAACACCGCCATCAGGAAGGCGGACATCTGGTAGTCGGGGATCGTACCGCTCGTGTAGCCCTCAATGAGGGCTCGAATCTCGTCGGGCCTTAGCTCTTCGCCGTCCCGCTTTCGCTGGATCAGGTCAACCGTGCGCATTGGAAGCACCTAAGCGTAACATCATGCAAGCATGTAAGTAAACATTCACGGCCGGAGCGAACTACGCCTGGCCGGATAGCTGGGGAAGCGGCACGCGGAAGCGCCCGGCGAAGATCTCGGCAAACAAAGCCAGGATTTCGTCGTGAACCCGCCCGTTATCCGCAAGAAGAGTAGGGCTTTTCAGGCTGACCGGACCGCCGCGCATGTCGGAGCACCTGCCGCCGGCTTCACTGACGATCACCAGACCCGCGGCCATATCCCACGGATTCAAACCGAATTCCCAAAAAGCGTCCAGCCGCCCACAGGCGAGGTAGGCCAAGTCGAGCGCAGCCGAACCAGCCCTGCGGACCCCATGCGTTGCCATCGCAAGCTGGTGATAAAAATGAACGTTGACGTTCAAATGCCGCTTGCGGCTGGGAAAACCGGTAGCCACCAGGCTGTCCTCCAGCCGGCTGGCGCTGGAAACGCTGATGCGGTGGCTGTTCAGATATGCGCCCCCCCCGAGTTCGGCGGCGAACAGTTCCTGGCGGATGGGGTCGAAAATGACGCCGGCGATCAAATCTCCCGCTCTTGCGAGCCCGAGTGAAACGCAGAACGCCGGAAAGCCGTGGGCGAAATTCGTGGTTCCATCCAGCGGATCCACGTACCAGCAATACTCGGACCGGCCCTCCCGATTGCCCCCCTCCTCAGCGACGATGGCGTGCGTGGGGAAATGGGAGCAGAGCCGCTCCGCCACGAGGGCTTCGACTGCCCGATCAGCTTCGGTGACCAGATCGAAATCGCCTTTCAGGTCGAAACCGATCCGGTGCCTGGTGTAGGAGGCCAGCAGCGCGCCGGCTTCGCGGGCGATTTCAGCGGCTGTTTCAAGAAACGAGGCCACTTACTCCGCAACCTCGTACAGGTACTTGATGTCGTGCTTGAAGATGAACAGGTTCGGCGTGCCCTTGCGCGTGATACGAATGAAGCGCACGTCGTAATACTCCAGGACCCCCGTCACTTCTTCGTTGTTGCTGAGCTTGACGCACACCGGAATACGCTTTTCGATGAGGCGTTTCAAGTACTTCACCTCCTCAAACGTCTGCTCCGGGGCGCGAATGTTCGCCTTCTTAACCCGCGTGCTCACTGCCTCTCCTGTTCAAGGGAAGATGAGCCGGCTTCCATGACTGCCGGGCTCACGATCAGATGCGATGTAATCCCTATAATACCCGGTGCGCGTCAAGGCCCGCAAACGCGGATCCTTGAGCTCAACGCGGAGGCGGTGGAAGGGATCCTTGCTGTAAGGCAAGTCTTTGGGGTAGTAGCCGATGAGGTATTGCGTCCGCAGATCCCTCAGCACCTGGTCGAACGCTTCGTCGAGGGCCGGACCCAGGCTGGGCAGGAAAATCCGCCCGCCGGTGTCCCGGCTGAGGGTTGTCATGGCGTGCTCGCCGCCGATGTTGCGGCCAGGGTCGTTGGTGATGGGCATGACCAGGATTGAGTAAATGGCCGCCTCGGCGCGGTGCGCGGCCCGCAACGCGTCATGATAGCTCTGGCGGCTGGTCGTATCACCGCCATCGGTAACCACCACCAGGACGCGCCTTCCGGAGCGATGCTCCAATCCCCCTGAAGCCAGGTAGATGGCGTCGTAGAGCGAGGTCCCGGAACCAGCCCGCAGTTGCCTCAGCACAGCTTCCAGGCGCGCCAGGCGGCGCGTGAAACTGCTCAGCAAGGTGACGTCGTGGTCGAAGCTGTAAAGCGCCGCCGCATCGTCGGGGTTTCCTTCGGCGAACAGAGCGCGCAGAAAGCGTCCCACTGATTCCACTTCGAAGCCGAGCTTCTGCGCAGTGGAAGCGCTGATGTCCACCAGCAGGGCTACCGAGAGCGGCTGTTCGGTGTGGCGTTCAAACAGCGCCACGGTTTGCGGAACACCGCTGTCGTAAACCGTGAAATCCGCGCTTTCCAGTCCGCCCACAGGTTTGCCGTGTTCGTCCTGCACGGTGACCAGCAAACGGACCAGGCGGACATCGACCTTGAAGACGGCCTGCGCAAAAGCCGCCCCGCCCCCGGCCAGCAGGGCTAAGGCCAGGAAGACGCCCGGCCAACCGATCCAATCTAGAGGACTTGGTCGTCCCACTGTCCTTCGACCCACACTTCGCCATCCGCGAAGTGCTCTTTCTTCCATATGGGAACGAGCCTTTTCAGGCGATCGATCCCGGCTTTGGCGGCCTCGAACGCCGGGCCGCGATGCGGCGCCGTGACCAGCACAATCACGCTGGTTTCGCCGATTTCCATGCGGCCCAATCGATGCACGATGCCGATGCGTCCGATGGCGTGTTCGGCGGCGATTGCCCGCCCGGTTTCAGCCATGACCTTGATAGCCATGGCCTCGTAGCATTCGTAATCCAGGAACAGCGTGCTCCTGCCCTTGGTGTTGTTGCGGACCGTGCCGCGGAACTCCACGATGGCCCCGTCCTCGTCCCGCAGGAGGCGATGGGCCAGGTCGCGCGCCTCGATGGACTCCCGCGTCAGGGCGAAGAAATGGCCCTCAGGGTCTGTGATTTCATGCGAATAAGCGAGTGACCCGCCACTCACAGGCGGCAGGAAAGCGACTTCGTCACCGTCGGTGAGTACTTCGGAGCGGGAGCAGAAGCGCTGATTCCGCGCCAGCACGATGCTGCCTTCGAGCGCCTTCAGGCGTGGATGCTGGCTCGCGTAGTGGTCAAAAAGTGCCTGCAAATCCCCGCCCGGAAAACTCAGTTCCTCCTCGGCGCAACCGGCCACATCCTTCAAAAGCCCGAAGAAGAGTACCTTGATTAACACGTTATAGCTATCCTAGCAGACGCTTGCGGAGCCCTTCGCGTTGCTGTTCGCTATAATTCCCGAGTGCCTGTAGAACATGAAACACGCGTCCGGGTCCGGTATGCCGACACCGATCAGATGGGCGTGGTTTACTACGCTAACTACCTGGTCTGGATGGAAATAGGCCGGGTGGAGTATTGCCGCTCCATTGGTTTGCGCTACCGCGACATGGAACTGGATGACAGCCTCCTGCTGGCGGTGGCCGAAGTGCAGTGCCGCTATCTATACCCGGCGCGGTACGACGAGGAAGTCGCCATCAAGACCTGGATCATGCAGGCCAACCCGCGGATGTTGCGCTACGGTTACGAGATGACCAGCGCCGAGACGGGAAAGCTCCTGGCGGTAGGCCAAAGCTCCCACGTCTTTTGCGGGCGGGACATGAAACCCCGCAAACTGCCCGAAAAGTACCGGCCGCTGTTCGGCATCGCTGGCGGCGAGAGCCGCTAGCGCAACAGGCTTCCCGTCCGGCGCACTTCTTTCTGCAAATCGCGGCAAACTCGAGGATGTCCACCCCTGCTTCCTGCCGGGACCCCTGGAAGAAGGCCGCCGCGACCGCATTCTCGAACGCGACGAACGCGGCGTGCGCGTGGTCTCTTACACCGCATTGCGGCAACAGTTGGACGACTACTCGCAGAAGGCCGTGGTTTTGAAACTGCGCGGCACACCGCAAACGAAGATCGTCATTGAATTGACGGCGCCAGCCAAGGTCTCCATGACACACACATTGGCGCAGCTGGCCGACAGCAACGAGACGCTCTATACCGGTCCCTTTCCCAGTGAATCGGCCTTGCTGAACCGGGTGGTGTTTGCTGACAACTATGAAACCGAATTCAGCCTGAACGACACGGGCGACGGCCGAGCCGTCAACTGGTACTACGTCAGGGTGGTGGAGGCGAACGGGCAGCATGCCTGGTCAAGTCCCATCTGGGTGGAGCGCGCCTGCCCGCCGGGAGTATACTCTAATCGTTCCCGTTTTGGAGTGAGGGCGGTAATCAGGAACAAGCAGAAATGGAAGGAGGGCTTATGACACTCGAATCTCGTTTAGGCCGGTGGATGCAGCTTTCTCTGGCGGCGTTGCTGTGCGCGGTTCCTCTGTTCTCCCAGGCGGTCTCGGGCAGCTTGGTGGGAACAGTGACGGACGTCAGCGGCGCGGTGGTGCCAAGCGCCAGAGTCACGGTTACCGAGACTAACACTGGAATCAGCCGCACCGGCGCAACCAATCCGAGCGGCGGCTACGTTTTCACCAACTTGAATGCCGGCCGATATCGCGTTGAAATCGAGCAGCCCGGCTTCAGTAAAGCGGTGCGCGATGGAATCGACGTCTTCGTCAACTCCACCGTGCGCGTCGACATTCAACTGCGTCCCGGCGAGATCACGCAGACTGTCGACGTGGTCGCCGAAGTGCCGCTGTTGCAAACCGACCGCGTGGACACAGGGAGGCAGATCGAAATCAAGCAGGTGGCGGCGATGCCGCTAGGCTTCAACCGCAACTTTCAGTCCCTGATCAACCTGGTGCCGGGGGCGACACGCGCCTTTCGGCCGCATTCCGAGTTCTTCAATCCGCAGGACAGCCTCTCGACGCGCATCAACGGGCAGCCGCGGCTGGCCAACAACCTTCAGTTGGAGGGAGTTGACAACAATCACCGCACGGGCTTGTTGAGCGCGTTGATTCCGCCCATCGAGGCGATTCAGGCAATCGACATCACCACTGGCAACTACGAAGCCGAACTGGGCCGCGCCGGTGGCGCCGTAACGAACGTCACCCTGCGTTCCGGCACCAACGAACTGCACGGGAGCGTTTTCCATTTCAACCGAGTCAGCCGGCTGGGCGCCCGGAACTTCTTTGCCACGGGCAAGCCGGTGACCACCTATAACCTGTTCGGATTCACGCTGGGCGGGCCCATACAGCGCAACCGCACCTTCTTCTTCGGCAACTACCAGGGTGTGCGGGACCGGCGCGGCGACAACTTCTTCGCCACTATCCCGACCATGGAGTTCCGTACCGGTGACTTGAGAGCGTCGCCGACCACGATCTACGACCCTGCCACGGGCGATGCGCAGGGGCGCGAACGCCGGCCGTTCGCCGAGAATCGCATCCCAACCAGCCGCATCAGCCCCATCGCGCGGCGCATTCTAGACATGGTCCCTGCGCCCACAGCGCCCGGCTTCGGCACCAATTTCCAGAAACCCACCGTGCGCAAAAAGGACACGGAAGCGTTTGACATAAAGATCGACCACCAATTGGCGGATGCTGATAAACTCTCCGTGCGCTACAGCTTCCAGCGGCCAAAGATCGAAGACCCGCCGTTGTTCGGCGCGGCTGGCGGCGGCGGCAAAGGCTTCGCAGGAATCGGCACGCAGCGGATGCAGAGCGCCGGCATCAACTACTCGCACATCTTCTCGCCGACCGTGGTGACCGACGTCCGCGTGGGCATGATGCGCTACCGCAACGTCGCCGAGAACGCGGACATCAAGACAAAAGCATCCGAGGACATCGGCATCCGGGGAGTGAACGTCTCCGAGTTTACGGGCGGTCTGGTGGGCATCAACGTCAACGGGTTTTCTAATCCTCTGGTGGGTTATGCGGCCAGCCTGCCCTGGGTGCGCGCGGAAACCAATTTCAACGTGGTGAACAACTGGACGCTAATCCGCAACAGCCATACCTTCAAGTTCGGCTTCGACGTGCGCCGCATTCGCGACGACCTGTTGCAGACCCAGACCTTCTCACCGCGCGGGCTGTTTACTTTCACGCCCGGAACAACGGCGCTGAATGGCGGTCCAAGCACGAGCTTCGCCAATTCGCTGGCCAGCTTCCTGCTGGATTTGTCAAACAACTACGGGCGCGACCTGCCCATCATCTTCCCCGCCTACCGGCAATCCGCGCTGTTCCTCTATGCGCAGGACAAATGGCAGGTGACACCGAAGCTGACCCTGGATCTTGGCCTGCGCTGGGAACACTGGCCGCCTGCCACGCCTGCTCATCCGGGCGGGTTCTCAAACTACAACCCGGCGGATAACACGCTGCGAATTGCGGGCATCGGCGCCAATCCGATGAACCTCGGACGCAAGACGTATTGGACGAACTTCGCACCGCGCTTCGGCGCTGCCTTCCGGTTCGATCCGAAGACCGTGCTGCGGGCAGGCTATGGCATCAGTTACGTGCCCTTTCCCGACAACTCCTACGCTTACAACTTCCCCGTCAGGCAGAACAACGCCTTCAACGCCCTGAACACGTTCAGCGCGGCGGGTTCCATGGCGGCGGGATTCCCGCCCCCGGTGCCGGCGGAAATCCCGCAGGACGGCATCCTACGGACGCCGCCCGCCTCGAACTACGACGTCGTGGCGGGAGACTATCACGAGGCGTACGTCCAATCCTGGAACCTGAGCCTGCAACGGGCGCTTCCCAAGGAGTTCACCCTGGAAGCGGCCTACGTCGGCAATCTGGGCATACGTATTAACTCGCGGCCCAACCTGAATGCGGGTCTGGTGGCGGGCGCCGGAGCGAACGGTCAGCCGCTGTTCCAGCAGTTCCGCCGCACGCAGGCCACAACGCTGCTGTTCGCCGGATCAAGCACCAACTACCATTCGCTGCAAATGAAATTCGACCGGCGCTTCTCCGGAGGATTCCTGTTGACCACTGCCTACACTTTTGGAAAAGCGATGGACCGGATGGGAGTGGACAATGGCGGCTGGTTCAACTATATCCACCCGCACATGGACTACGCTCGCGGGGACTCTGACGTGACCCACGTCTTCGTGCAGAGCTACATCTATGAACTGCCATTCGGCAAGGGCAAGCCATGGCTCCAGAGCGGACCGGCACGTTGGATTCTGGGGGATTGGCAGGTTAACGGCATTTTCACTTCACAAGTGGGAACCCCGCTCAACTTCACCTACAACGCGGCCACACTCAACGCTCCGGGGAACGGGAATCGCCCGAATATCACCGGACCCGTGAGGTTTCTGGGCGGCATCGGACGAGACGAGTTCTTCTTCGACACGTCGAACTTCTCTGCCCCGCCTGCGGCGACTTTCGGCAACATGGGCCGGAACCTCGTCCAGGGTCCGGGCTTGGTCGACCTGACTTTTTCGGCGTTTCGCATGTTCCCGATTGGAGAGCGAATCAAGGGAGAGTTCCGGGCGGAGTTCTTCAACTTAACCAACACTCCGCACTTCAACAACCCGAACGCCGAGTTCGGCAATGCCAATTTTGGCAAAGTCACCGGCGCGCAGGCTGATCAGCGGCAGATTCAATTTGGCTTGAAGTTCACCTTCTAGCGAGCATGACTCGCGGGCAAGCAGGCTCCTCGCGAGCCTGCTTGCCGCATCCGCAGAATTGAACACCCTGGCTGTCAGCCTCCGAGCGGGCGGCGCTCACTCGTCAGGTTCGGCGCCACCAGGCTTCGGCTGGAGCAGTGGAGGCAATTCGGAAGTCATCTCTTCGAGTGGCAGCTCAAGGCTGTTCATGCTAAACCGCGGCCACTCGTAAATGTCCTGCGGCTGCAAGACGGAATCTACCAGCAGAAACGGCTTGTTGCCGGCATACTTGAGACCGCTCCGGCGTCCTGGAGGATTCTCTGCTCGATCCTCAGAGCGAAGCCCTCCGAAGGACGAGGCGCGCGCTCCAGCCGCAACACTCCGCGGTCCTCGTTGCCCGACTCTCTGTATCCGTGGCAGGTGTAGATGCGGTAGGTCTGTACCCAGGCTCCATCCGCCTTGAACTCGGAAGCTGTTGGGGGCGGACCGTTCCATCCGCCAATCTCCCGCAGCAGGGCGGGACTCAGGGGCGAGGCGATGATCGTTCTTTCAACTCTGCGCTGTGCCTGCATCGGGTTTCCTCCTGCGCCCCGGCATCGAGGGTTCTTCAGACGCTCTCGGGAACTACGTAAGGCGCCCGGTATGGACGGGTCAACATGCGGTTGGCATCAGCATCGTTCAGCACACGGCCCGTAGCAGAGTCCATCTCGATCCTCCGCTTGAGCCGGTAGCTGATGTTAGCCAGGTGGCAAAGCACCGCGCCGGGAGTGCACTGAGCGACGTCGGCGTTCAACTTGCGGTGATCGCGCGCCCGGACAGCCTCCAGGAAATTGGCGGCGTGGGGGCGTGGGTCCCAGATGCGGTCCTCCACCGGCTTTTCTTCTGCCACCGGTTCGCGGCTGTCGCCCTTGTAAATCTGGAAGCCATAGGGATGCAAGACCATGAAACCGTCGCTACCCAGAAACAGGTTGCCCACGACACTGGGGCCGCCAAAGGGGATGCCGGCTTCCGAGCCGGTGGGCAGATTGCGCACCTCAAAAGTCACCTGCCGCTGGGCAAAATCGAAAACAGCCTGCTGCGTGTTGGGCGTTTCCTGGTCGTCCATCCACAGGAACTTGCCGCCCGTCGATGAAACGCTGTTCGGCAACGCAGACTCCTCCAAGCCCCAGCAGCAGATGTCCATCTCGTGGACGCCCTGATTGCCTATGTCTCCGTTGCCGGTATCCCAGAACCAGTGCCAGTTGTACGCGTAGCGGTTCTTCGTGTACGGGCGCATGGGGGCAGGCCCCAGGAAGATGTCCCAATTGACTCCCGCGGGTACGGGTTCGACCGGGGTGTGACCGATGGATTGCCGCCGACGGTAACACAAGCCACGAGCCAGGTAAATCTTCCCGATGATGCCTTGCCTCAACAATTCGATGGCGCGGCGCTTGTGTCCGATGCTGCGGCTTTGCGCGCCAATCTGCACGATGCGTTTGTACTGGCGCGCGGCGGCCACGGTCTGGCGCGCTTCGAACACGTTGTGACTGCCGGGTTTTTCGAGGTAGACGTCCTTACCCGCCTGGCAGGACCAGATGGCCGATAGGGCATGCCAGTGATTCGGGGTGGCAATGGAGACCGCGTCAATCTCCTTGTTTTCGAGCAGGCGCCTCAGGTCCGAGTATTCCCTGGGCGGATGTCCGTGCACCTTGGCGGCGAGCGCCGAACCGCGCTCGAGGTTGGCCTGGTTCACGTCACAAACAGCCGCCAGCCGGCATCCCGGCACTTCGGCATAGATGTTGATGTGATCGCGTCCCCTGCCGCCTAGCCCGACGACCGCCACTTGCACACGGTCGCTCGCGCCGAGGATGGGATGCGCGCGCGTAGCAATGGCCGCTGAAGCCGTGCCGAGAAAGGCCCTTCGGCTGTCAAGTTTCATCTGTGTTTCTCCTGAAGCAGGCCAGTATAACAACTGCGCGCCGGCATTTCAGTCCAGTACGGGCGCCGTTTCCTCAATCCGGTAGGGCAGCAGGCGGTAACCGGTCAGCCGGGCACCTTCCAGCGTCAGTTCCGCCAGAACCCCTCGCTGCGTGTCCTGGCGGTGCATCTGGTCAAACACCAGGTTGCCCAAGGAATAGAAGATGACGCCCTGGCCGTACTCCTCCACGGGTTGAACGACATGCGGATGGTGTCCGGCTACAATCCTCGCGCCGGCATCAATCGCCGCGCGCGCAAAGATTGTCTGCGTCACGTGAGGCTCGGTGGCATACTCCTGCCCGGCGTGCATGGAGACGATGACGAATTCGGCTTTGCGCCGCAGTTCTTCCACGTCCCTGCGCATCCGGCCGATGTTCATCATGGCGACACGCTCGTCCACCTCAGAGTGGTTCCCGTTCAATTGGTCGTAGGTGTAGGCCAGAAAACCCACGCGCACGCCGCGGCGCCGCAGCACCGTGCCCTCCCTTAGCAGGTCGGGAGTAAGCGCGGTTCCCACCGCAGCGATGCCGTTGCGCGCGAGCAGTCCCAGGGTGAACTCCAGACCATAGGAGCCTCCATCCCGAGCGTGATTGTTAGCTGTTGAGACCACGTCAATACCAGCCAGCACAAGACCTGCCACCATGTCCGGCTCGGCCTTGAACACCATGCCCTTTTCCACGAGCGGACCTCGGTCTGAGAACGGAGACTCCAGGTTGCAGAAGCTGATGTCGGCCGCGGCCAGCGCCGGCGCCAGGCGGCGGAATGGCCAGGCCGGGTCGCGCTTCTGGCGCGCCACTCTGCCAACGTGCCGGGAGAGCATGACATCTCCGCCTAGCAGGATGCGTAGCGGAGTCGGCCGGGTGGGCGTCCATGACACGAGCGAACCGCTGGGAGTTCCGAATGGCGAAAGCGTGGCCAGGCGGAGCAGGCCCCGGCGCGAGATCATATCTGGTCCATGAAGCTGGCTGCGGACTCATCCATAAACCACGCCACCTTGCGTCCGTGGTGAGAAGTCATTTGGGCGGGGTACTTCATGGGGTCATAGGGCTCCTGGAAGATCGCCCGGACAGCCTGCGCCTTCTCGTTTCCGGTCACCAGAAAGACGGTGCGCTGAGCCGCCAGCAACACGCCCGGCAGCATGGTGACGCGCCATTGGGACAGTTGGTCAACCAGTACTGCGGCGGCGATGTCCTCGCGATTCTCTAGCAACCGCTCACCCGGAAACAGGCTGGCCGTATGAGCGTCAGGGCCAATCCCGCGATGGATCAAGTCGAAGTGCGGCATCTCCCCGGGAGCGAGTCCGAAGAACTCCCGGATGTCGTCGCAGTATCTCTTGGCGGCGGTCTCCGGCTGTAGCTCGCCGAAAATGCGATGGATGTTCTTGCGGGGGACGCGGGCGGGCTTCAGAAACCAGCGCTCCGCCATGCCATAGTTACTGGCCGGGTCTGTCGGGCTTACCAGGCGTTCATCCACCCAGAAAAAATGGACCCTGTCCCATGGGAAGACGGAGGCCGCCAGGTTCTCAAACAGCGTTTTCGGAGTGACGCCGCCGGACAGCGCCAGCGTGGCGTAAGGACGCCCCGCCAAGGCGTCCTCCAGCACTGCCATAACATGGTGCGCACAAGCCTTGGAGGCCTGCTGATGGTCCGGGAAGCAGTGTCGCTGGATACTCATGATGATCCCCCATTACGCCGCGCTTCAGCGAGCGTTCGCGCGCGTGCAAGGACATTATCGTAAACGGGATCGGGGCAGACAAGGGACAGTTCGACGCTCAGCGCCTCTTCTTCCGGCCAGCGGGACAGACCGGTGCGCGCGGCGAGATCGCCCAGGCGCGTTTCGATCGTTCGGTCTCCCACGAGCCGCAAAGAAAACTCGTTGGCCGCTCCTCGTACAACGGCCCTAGCGAGGCCAGCCGACCCATTCCCTGGAACGCGTGAAGAACGAGTTCGCGCCAGGGGATCAGTCTCGTCCACTGAAGATCGGCAGCCCAGCCTCCCCGATGGCGCGCGCTGCTCAACCGGCCGAGGCCGCCGGACAAGTCCACAGAACCAGCCGTGTCGAGGATCAGCTTGCCCGCCTGTCCAATCACCTCGAGCATGGCCGGAGCCGCGGACAGCTCGTGATCCGGCATCAGCCACTCCCCTCACCACCGTGCTGTAGTGGCTGGGCTGCGTGGAAAGGTAGGGCAGCGCGTTGCCGCCGGTGGCGTGAGAAGCGTCAATGCCGGTCAGCCGCTCTGCCAGCAGGCGGCAAGTGCCGGTTTCACGCAAATCACCCGCGGCGTAGTACAGGTTCGCTGCAAAGGTTTCCCAGAGCGCAGGGTCGAAACGGAGGTTGTCAGCGAAGGGATTGGCTCCGTCCATGCCCACACCTTAACATGGCCTCCATTTCGTGGAAGGTTCATGAGCCGGCAGCGGATCCCCGGTTGCGGGCCGTTTGCGGATCTCGGTAAGATTGGTTTTACCTACCGTAGTTGGCATTACCAGGGGAGCGAACCAGGCAGAGTAACCCAAGCATCCCACGGACGTGATGTTCAGTGAGTCATGCAGCAACAGAAAAAGAAGGTTCTGGCCGTTGTTGACGACCTGTTTTTTCGGGTGAAGATCAACGAGGCGGTGAAGCGTTCGGGCCTGCAACTGGAGTTCATACAGTCGGGTAAGGACTTGCTGGAAAGAGCCAAAGACAAGCCGACCCTGATCATCTTCGACCTGAACTGCACGAGTGTCGATGCTTTGAAACTCATCTCCAAGCTCAAGGGCAGCCCGGAACTGAAGGGCATCAGCCTGGTCAGTTTCCTCTCCCATGTGCAGGGTGAGTTGAAGCAGCGCGCTCAGGAGGCGGGCTGCAACATGGTGATGGCCCGCTCGGCGTTCTCACAAAACTTGCCGCAGATATTGAAGCGGCACGCCGAGAGCTTCTAGAACTCCGCACACAACTGGACCAGCCGGTCCAGAGCCGAGCTCGCGGAACCACTGTCAATCGAGTCAGCGGCCAGCCGTACCCCTTCTCGGAACCCGTCGGCGCGGCCAGCGGCCACCAAAGCAGTGGCAGCGTTCACCAGCACGATATCCCGCTGCGGGCCAGCAGAGCCTGCGAGCACGGACCTGGTGACGGAGGCGTTTTGCTCACGGCCGCCCCCTATCAGTTGCTCGCGCAACGCCCGCGGAACACCGAATGCCTCCGGCGTCAGGGTGGTTCGGGTGACGGAACCCGCACGGACCTCGAGAGCCAGCGTGGGTCCAGTCGTCGTGACCTCGTCCAACCCGTCCGACCCATGTACGACGAAGCCCCGCTGCAACCCAAGCCTGGAGAGCGCCTCCGCCATCAACTCCGCAGCTCGTTCCGAAGGCGCGCCCACCACCTGAGCGCTGGCGCCGGCCGGGTTGGTCAGCGGACCCAGGAGATTGAACACGGTGCGCAGTTTCAGTTCCAGCCTGGCAGGCTGGGCATGCTTCATGGCGGGATGAATGGCCGGCGCGAAAAGAAAGCCAATGCCCGCTTCGCGAATGCACCTCCCCATGTGTTCTGTCTGCATCGGAATTCTCACGCCCAGGGCTTCAAACAGGTCCGCGCTGCCGCATTGGCTGGAGATGGACCGGTTGCCATGCTTGGCGACGCTGACTCCGGCGCCCGCGACGACGAAGGCGGCCGTCGTCGAGATGTTGAAGGTCCCGCTTCCATCGCCGCCTGTGCCGCAGGTATCCACCAATGGGTAGGCGCCCCCGGCGTCCACCGGGGCAGCTTTGGCGCGCATCGCCCGCGCCAAACCGACGAGTTCGTCAGGAGTCTCCCCCTTCATGCGAAGGCCCACCAGGAAAGCAGCAATCTGGGCGGTGGAAGCCTCGCCGGCAAGAATCGCGGACATGGCGAGTTCGGCGTCCTCGGAGCTGAGATTGTCGCGCTCGACGACGCGCGCTAAGAAGGTCAGCAAGGGCATGTTATATTGGGATGTTTCAGTTTTCAGCAATCGTAACACAGGCGCAATCCCATGAAAATCCACGAGTATCAGGCCAAAGCCTTGCTGGCCAAGTACAACGTGCCGGTCCCGCGGGGCGAGATGGTCTTCACGCCCGAGGAGGCCGATGCCGCTGCGAAGAGAATCGGCGGAACCGTCGTTGTGAAGGCGCAAATCCACGCCGGCGGACGCGGCAAAGGCGGAGGCATCAAGGTAGCCGAGGGTCCCGAAGAGGCCGCGGAGGTGGCCCGTATGATGCTGGGCCGCAGGCTCGTAACGCACCAGACGGGCCCCGAAGGGCGCGTCGTGCAGAGGCTGCTCGTCGAGGAAGTGCTGCCCGTGGAAAGGGAACTGTACCTGGGTATCGTGCTTGACAGGACGCAGGGCAAGAACGTCTTCATGGCGTCAGCGGCGGGCGGCATGGAAATCGAAGAAGTCGCGGCGAAGACCCCGGAACTGCTCCTGAAAGAGACCATCGAGCCCGGTCTGGGCCTGGGGGCCTACCAGGCGCGCAAGCTGGCCTTTGGCATGGGCATCCCTGCGGCCGGCATCAACGCCGCGGTCGCCTCAATTCTGGCCCTGGCCCGCGCTTTCGAAGCCCTGGACGCCACGCTCGCGGAGATCAACCCTTTCGTGGTGACCAAGGACGGAAGGCTCATCGCGCTCGACGCGAAGATCAATCTGGATGACAACGCCTTGTACCGTCATAAGGACCTGCTGGAACTGCGAGACCTGAACGAGGAGGACCCGCTGGAAGTGGAGGCGTCGCGCTACGGTCTCAACTACATAAAGCTGGACGGCAACGTGGCCTGCATGGTGAACGGCGCAGGCCTGGCCATGGCCACCATGGACATCATCAAGCACGCGGGCGGGAATCCGGCCAACTTCCTCGATGTCGGAGGCGGCGCCAATTCCGAGCAAATCAGGAACGCCTTCCACATCCTGCTCTCCGACGCAGGCGTGCGGGCCGTCCTGATCAATATTTTCGGAGGCATCCTGCGTTGCGACACGCTGGCAACCGGCGTGGTGGAAGCTGCCAGGACGCTCGACATACGCTTGCCTATCGTTGTCCGCATGGAAGGCACGAATGTGGAGCGCGGACGCGCCATCCTGGCTGAATCCGGAATGAACTTCACCTTAGCCGAAGGCATGCAGGACGCCGCTGACAAGGTTGTGAGGTTGGCCCAATGAGCATACTCGCAGACAACAACACACGGCTGCTGGTTCAGGGTTTCACGGGACGGGAAGCGACGTTCCACTCCCAGCAAATGCTGGAGTACGGGACGCGCATCGTGGGCGGCGTGGTGCCCGGCAAAGGCGGCCAGACGCACCTGGACCTCCCTGTGTTTGACAGCGTCTCAAAAGCCGCCCGCGAGACGGACGCCAACGCCTCGGTGATCTTTGTGCCTCCACCGTTTGCCGCCGACGCCGTCATGGAAGCAGCCGACGCGGGGCTTCCGCTGGTGGTCTGCATCACGGAAGGGATTCCCGCCGCGGACATGGTTAGAGTCTGGGCGTATTTGAGCACACGCCCCACGCGCTTGATTGGCCCGAATTGCCCAGGTATCATCAGCCCCGGCAAATGCAAGATCGGCATCATGCCCGGACAGGTGCACATGGAGGGAAATGTCGGCGTCGTCTCACGCTCCGGCACGCTGACCTACGAAGCGGTCGGGCAGCTAACTTCACTGGGCATCGGGCAGTCCACCTGCATCGGAATCGGCGGCGACCCCATCATCGGGACGGATTTTGTGGACGCGCTCCGCTTGTTCAACGATGATCCCGACACGCACGCCATCGTCGTCATCGGCGAAATCGGCGGCAACGCCGAGGAGACCGCCGCGGCTTACGTGGCCGAGAATGTGAAGAAACCGGTGGTTGGCTTCGTCGCCGGGCAAACCGCCCCGCCGGGCCGGCGCATGGGACACGCAGGCGCCATCATCAGCGGTGGAAGCGGCAAGGCATCGGACAAGATCGCCGCCATGCGCGCGGCGGGCATCGTGGTTTGCGACTCCCCGGCCGACATCGGAGCGACGGTAAAGAGCTTGTTATGAGTCAACTGGAACGCACATTAGCTATCATCAAGCCTGACGCGGTAGCCGCCGGGCACACCGGAGACGTGGTCTCGGAAATCGAGCAGGCGGGCTTCCGCATTCTTGCCATGCGCATGACGCGCCTGTCCGTCAGGCAGGCGCAGAGCTTCTACGCGGTGCATCGCGACAAACCCTTCTACTCGAAGCTCGTGGAATTCATGACCGAAGGACCGGTGGTCGTGCTCGCCCTGGAGGGGCAAAACGCCATCAACCACTGGCGTGAGCTGATGGGGGCCACGAACCCGGCCAACGCAGCCGAAGGCACTATCCGCAGACGTTTCGCCACGGATATTGAACGCAACTGCGTGCATGGCTCCGATGGTCCCGCGACGGCTGCCACCGAAGTGCCGTTTTTCTTTGCCGAAGCAGAACTGCTGTAGCCGATATCCGCCATGCTGCTCGCCCTGGATGCCGGGAACACCAACATCACAGTGGGCGTGTTCGAACAGGAACACATCATCTGCCGATGGCGGCTGAGAACCGTCCACGAGCAGACCGCCGACGAATGGGGCGTGCTGCTGCGCAATCTGTTCGACCTCGGGGGGCAGAACTTCGCCCGTATCGACGGCGTCATCGCCGCCAGCGTGGTGCCACCTATCGAGCCCACTCTGGTCGCCATGGCGCAGCGGTATTTTCACCGCGACCCGGTCTTTGTGGGTCCGGAAACCGACACGGGCTTGAAAATCCTTTACGATAACCCCAGTGAAGTGGGAGCCGACCGGGTGGTGAACGCCGTGGAAGCGTTTCACCGCCTCGGAGGGCCTTGCGTAGTCGTTGACTTGGGCACGGCTATCACGTTCGATGCGGTGTCAGCAGCAGGCGAGTATCTGGGCGGCGTTATCTGCCCCGGCATTGGCATGTCGGCCCGTAGCCTTTTCTCCCGCACCGCACGTCTTCCGCTGGTGGACTTCCGCCAGCCGGACAAGCTGATTGGCTCGAACACGGCCGGAAGCATACGCTCCGGGCTCTATTACGGCGCCCTCGGGATGATCGACGGAATCCTGGAGAGACTCATCCAGGCTCTCGGCGGGGAAGTCCGTACGATTGCCACCGGCGGTCAGGCGAGCCTGGTGGTGAGCGGCTCCCGGTTCGTCACTGAGGTGGATGAGGACCTTACGTTGAAGGGCCTGGCCCGAATCTGGCGACGGCAGGCACGGTGACGGAACCAGACCAGAACTGGACGCTGAACTACTTCAACTTCTTCACCGAAGTCGAGGAGCAGTTTCAGCGATCGCGCGGAACGGGGCTGTTCCTGCTCTCCCCGCTGGATTGGGCGTTGATTGAGAGTTGGAAGGACGCCGGCATTCCCCTGGAAGCTGTCCTGCGGGGTATTGAGGAGGCGTTCAAGCGTTCCAAACCGCGCCAGCCGCGCTACCGGCAAATCAATTCGCTGGCCTATTGCGCCCAGGCGGTGATGGAAGAAGCGCAGGCTATGGCCGGCGCCACGCCGAGCCGCGCCGCCCGGCCGGCTGCTCCGCCGTTCAGCCTGGATGAATTGCGCGAACACCTGAGCGCGGCAGCCGGCCGCCTGTCTGCTCTGGAAGCGCCCGGATACGCTGAGATAGCGGCTGCCCTCGAGAAGCTCGCCGGCTGCGCGGAAGAGCATTACGAGGACCTCGAATCTCTCGAGCAGCGCCTGACCGCGCTGGAAGACAAGATGCTGAGCATCGCCCGCGCCGCCCGCACCGATGAGGAACTCTTTGCCGCCCGCCAGGAGCTTAACCAGCAACTCCGGCCATACCGGGGCAAGATGACGGCCGAACAACTGGCCATGCTGGAGAAGCAGTACCTGGACCGGCACCTGGTGGAACACGCCGGACTCCCCCGCCTGAGCCTGTTCTATTTGCGCTGACGGAAGCCCGGAACGGCGCTCTGAGCTGCTGAGACCGCACCTGGATACGCCTTGCTACAATCAAGATGCGTATGTTTAATAAACTGAAGGCCAGGCAGCCGTTCCCCCCGCTGCGCACGTGGGCCCCGGTGCTGGCTGTCTCCTGGTTCCTCCCCGGCGGCGGACACTTCCTGCTGAAGCGCCACGGACGCGGAGCCTTACTGGCAGGCGCCATCACGGTGACGTTCCTGTGCGGCTTGCTGATGCGTGGCGCCATGATGGAACCACGCTTCGCGGACCTGGTCACCACCATCATCCACGTGGGAGGCTACCTGGGAAACCTCGCCACGGGTGTGCTCTATCTGCTCACCGTATGGCTGGGCTACGCGCAGCCTGACGTCGCCGGGCACGTGCACGATTACGGCACGAAATTCCTGGTGGGCGCCGGACTGATGAACGTGCTCGCGATGGTCGACGCATTCGAAATCGCCGTCGGGAGGAAGGACTGATGCTGCGCATGACTTTGACACACCTGGAAGCCGCCATTCTGTTTGCCGGGCTGATTTCCGCCGTGCTGGGCGCCGTGACGCAGGACACCACCCGGGACCGGCTGAGGTACGGTCTCCGCTGTTTCGGCTACTTCCTTCTCGCACTGTTCGGTTTGGGCTGGCTGATGTACTTCGGACACGGATAGCCCACACGTCCGCCATACTCAGCAAAGAACAACCTCTGCATTCGGAGGGGCTCCGGAGAAGGTCCGTTATAATTGAGGTGTATCGTTCGATGAAGACGTTCTACATCGAGACGTTTGGTTGCCAGATGAACGTGCATGACACGGAGAAAGTGGTCGGTACGCTCATCGCCGAAGGTTACCGCGAAGTCGCGACCCCCGAAACCGCTGACCTGGTTCTCTACAACACCTGCAGCATCCGTGACAAGGCGGAACAGAAGGTCTTCAGCCGGCTGCGGCAGTTCGGCAGGATGGCGGGCAGGAACAAAACCTTCGCCGTCCTCGGCTGCGTGGCGCAGCAGGAAGGCGAGAACATCTTCGAGCGCGCGCCGCAAGTGAATCTGGTGTGCGGTTCCGCCAGCTACAGCAGGCTGCCGGAGATGCTGGTGCAAGTGCAGGCGGGTCAGAAGCGGGTCACGGGGTTGGACTTGGGCACCGAAGAGACGTTCGAAACCCCCTTCACGCGGCGGGACAATCCGTATCGGGCTTACGTCACCATCATTGAGGGCTGTGATAAGTCCTGCGCCTACTGCGTGGTGCCGGCAACGAGGGGAGCCGAACGGAGCCGCTCCTCGGCGAGCGTGTTGGACGAAATCCGGCAGTTGGCCGCCGAAGGCTATACGGACGTTCAGTTGCTTGGCCAGAACGTCAACAGCTACCAGGACCCTTCTTCCGCCGGTTGGGACTTCGCCGAACTGCTGCGCCGCTGTGGCGCCGTGCCGGGCTTGCGCCGCCTGCGGTTCACCACCTCGCATCCCCGGGACTTCGTCAAGGAAATCGTGGACGCCATCGATCAGAACCCGGTTCTGTGCAACCACGTGCATCTTCCTGTTCAATCCGGCTCCACCCGCGTGCTGGAGCGCATGCAGAGGTTGTACAGCCGCGACGAGTACCTGCGCTGCATCGCCTGGCTGAAGGGGGCGCGGCGGCAGATGGCCGTCACCACGGATATCATTGTGGGCTTCCCGGGAGAGACGGAAGAGGATTTCCAGGAAACGCTCTCCCTGATGGAAGAAGTGCAGTTTGATTCCGCCTTCAGCTTCAAGTACTCACCGCGGCCGAACACGCCGGCGTTGACTTTGGACGGAAAGGTGCCGGAAGAGGAGAAGGGGCGCCGGTTGGCCATCTTGCAGGATCGACAGCGCCAGATCCAGCAAGCGCGCAATGCAGCCCTGACAGGCACGGTTCAGGAAGCGCTGGTTGAAGGCTTCAACCAGGCCACCGGCCAGTGGTTCGGGCGAACCAGCCAGAACCGCATTGTCAATTTCACGAGCCCGGATGCAGACGGCGCATCCCTGCTCGGAACTTACTTACACGTTTTCATTGAAAGGGCGGGCCCGAACTCTCTGGTCGGCCAAATGTGGAAGCCGGGCGCTCAGTAGGGGGCAGTTATGGAAGTCGAAATGAAAATCCGGGGATTGATGATGGATCCGGTGACGAACATGCCGATTGTCATCCTCAAAGACGTTTCCAGCAGCACCATCCTTCCGATCTGGGTTGGAATCTACGAGGCCAATGCTATCGCCCTGGAAATTGAACGGGTTGCCACGCCGCGCCCGATGACGCACGACCTCATCAAGCATCTGCTGACAGGCCTGGAAACGGGTGTGCGCAAAGTCGTGGTCAGCGAACTCAAAGACGACACCTTCTACGCTGTCATCTGGCTGGAGAAGAACGGCGAGTTGATCAGCGTGGACAGCCGGCCCAGCGATGCGCTGGCCGTGGCGCTGCGCTTGGATTGCCCCATATACGTCGACGATTCAGTCCTGAAAGCCTCCAAAGCCTCCAGTCCGGTGAGCGAGAAGGTGAACAACGAGGAACTCAGGCGCTGGCTGGAAAACCTCAACGACGAGGACCTGGGCCAGTACAAGATGTGAACTCTTCGGAGTTCTTTCTTTTCATCCTGCAAACCAAATCCCCGTCCGTCCGTCTAGCAGGATGTGAGGAGCGGGAATCACAAGCGGCTGAAAGGTTGCCTGGCGGCTTTGCTCCTGTTGGCCGCTCTGGCCGCCTCCCCGGGCGGGAGGGATTTCATGCTGTCCATCTGGCCGGCCAAGCCTGTGGCGGAGTATGTACGAAACGCCTCCTCGGCGCGCGTTACGGCCGGTAGCTTATCTGATCCGGTCCGGCACG
>JBBIND010000017.1:0-57389 GCA_037444075.1 Acidobacteriota bacterium
AGGGGACACTTCTAATTTGCGGAGAAGGGGACATTTCTATTTTGCGTTGACACTCCGCGGCGAGGCTCTTGACATGGCCGGCGGGCCAATTAGAATAAGGTTAATCCTGTTATACGTATGCAAGGCATCTGCGAGCACAGTCGATCTGAAATAATCGCCAAACGCGACGGTGTGGATTACCTCAGGTGTGTCCAATGCGGCCAGGTCTTCGAGGCGGATGACCTCGAACCGGCGCCCCTGCTAGACGGCGAGGATGAAGGCGAGGATCTGCTGGAATAGAGTGCAGGCGCCAGAAGCCGGCAACGATGGGGGGCATCGGCAGGCAAGTCAAGGGCGGGGATCCACCTGTTCCTGTCTGTTCCGCCATCAGAGCCTGACCGGATTGACAGCGAGTCATGAAACGCTGAATTCCAACCGCGTGGGAAGATGAAAAGAGTGCCTCCATCGGGTCATCAGAAGGACGCTTCGGTGAAGTCCGGGCGCAAGAGCGCAGGGTGCAACCCTGGCGCGGAACGATCCAGGAAAGGGTCTGAGGGCAAGGGCGTTACAGCGGCGCCGGGTCCTGAGGAACAGGTGGCGCTGTTTGAACGCGCGACGGCGTTGTTCCGCAAGGGGAAATTCACTGACGCCCAAGCTCTCTTCGAGCAGGCTGCCCAAGGGCCGAACCGTTCTATGGCACACTCAGCCGCCGTGCATGCCCAAGTCTGCATCCGCAAGGTGGCAGAGCCCGACCCGGTCCTGGAAACTGCGGAGAGCCACTACGACTACGGCGTGGCGCTCCTGAACAGCCGGGAACTGGAAAAAGCTGAGAAACATCTGCGCAAGGCCCTGTCCGGGAGTGGCCAGCACGATCATGTGCATTACGCGCTGGCGCTTTGCCGTGCCTTGCAGGGGGACCTGGCAGGCGCCGGTGATGAACTTGAGCGCGCCCTCGAGATCGATCCCCGGACGCGCATGGTGGCACTGCATGACCCGGAGTTCCAGCCTTGGCTGAACCGCTCACCCATCCGCGAGATCCTCAAGCCGGGAGGCCCATCCTCTGACTGATTCAGCGAACGCAACGCCCGAAGCTCCGCTCCGCATCGTCGTCATCGGCGGGGGGACCGGCCTTGCATCTTTGCTGAGGGGGCTGAAGCCGCTCGCGCTGGCTCGTCAGGTGGATGGCCAACTGAACCGTCCGGAAATAGACGTCACGGCGGTGGTGACCGTCACGGATGACGGCGGCAGTTCCGGACGCTTGCGGCGGGAGTTCGATGTTCTGCCTCCCGGCGATATCCGAAACTGCCTGGTGGCGCTGGCTGAAGACGAAGCCATGCTGTCACGGCTCTTTGATTTCCGGTTTCGAAGTGGGCGCGGCCTCAAAGGCCATAGTTTCGGCAACCTCTTTCTCACGGCATTGAGCGAACTGACCGGAGACTTCTCTTTGGCCGTCAAGCTGTCCGGGGAAGTGCTGGCCATCGCCGGGAAGATCTACCCTTCCACCAAGAGCAACGTTGTGCTCGAAGCCGAATTGGAGAACGGCGCCACCGTGAGCGGCGAAACCAGGATCAGCCGCAGCCGCTGCAGAATCCGCCGCGTGCACCTGCGGCCCGAAAACTGCTGCCCACTGCCGGAAACGTTGGGCGCCATCGAGGCGGCGGACCTCATCTGCCTGGGTCCGGGTTCGCTGTTCACGAGTGTGTTGCCGAACCTGCTTGTCCATGGCATCCCGGAGACCATAAGAAAGTCTCTGGGACTGAAAGCTTACTTCGTCAACCTGATGTGGCAGCCCGGCGAGACGATGGGTTTCAGTGCTTCTGACCACATTGAGGTAATTTACGAACATGCGGGCACAGACTTGATCGACTGTGCCGTCGTGAACACTCTGCCCATACCGGAAGAATTGTTGCGCCGCTACGCCGCCCAGCGGGTGGCTGCCGTAGCGAATGATCTGCACCGCCTGAGCGACATGGGTCTCCGCATAGAGCAACGGGAGTTGCTGGCCTCCGGCGACAAGGTCCGCCATGATCCAGCCGCCGCCACTGCGGTCGTTCTGGAGTTGGCCAGAGAGGGACGGCGGGCGCGTTTGGGGTCCGGAGGGAAGAAACCTGCCCGTTCAGGCACAAGCCGCCGGGCTGGAGCCGGGCCGGGAGAGGGGATTTGATGTACAACAATCTGAATGTCATCGTACTTGCTGCGGGTTTAGGGACGAGGATGAGATCCCGCGTGGCCAAAGTCCTCCACCGCGCGGGCGGAATCACCCTGATTGAACACGTGCTCAGGGCCGCCATCCAGTTGGCCCCGGCGGCGAACATCTACGTCGTTGTGGGCCACCAGAGTGAAGAAGTGCAGCAGGCGGCGGCGAACTTTGGAGTGCGGTTCTTGCTTCAGCAGGAGCAAAGGGGCACCGCTCACGCGGTCCTCACCTGCCGTGAGGCGCTGGGTGATGATCCCGGCGACGTGCTCGTCCTGTACGGCGACTGCCCATTGCTTTCCGCAGACGTGTTGCGCCGCCTCGTAGATGCTCAGCGGGACTCCGCCGCCGCTGCCATGGTGTTGACGACCGGGGCCGTAGATCCCACCGGCTATGGCCGCGTCCTTCTGAATGCTGACGGAAGCTTGAAGGCCATCGTGGAGGAGAAAGCAGCCACGGAAGAACAGCGGAGGATTCGGGAGATCAACTCCGGCATCTACTGCTTCGACGGACCCAAACTCTGGTCTCATCTTGCTGAGATCCTTCCCGACAACCCTGCCGGGGAATACTACCTGACCGACATTGTCGAGGTTCTTCAGAGGCACGGGCACTCGGTACGGCCGCTCCATTGGGGCAATGCATCCGAACTGCTGGGCATCAACACCCGGATCGAACTCGCTGAGGCAGACGGTGTTCTCCGCGCGCGGAAGTCCCGTGAACTCATGTTAGGCGGGGTCACCATCGAAAACCCCGAAACCGCTACCGTCGACCTGGACGCAGTGATTGGCGCAGACACCTTGCTTCAACCGTTCGTACAGATTCGAGGCGCTTCCCGAATTGGCGAAAACTGCCTGGTCGGGGCCGGTGCGATCGTGGAAGATTCCGTCATCGGGGACGGCGTCGAGATCGGCCCCTACACGCTGGTGATCAAAGCGCGCGTCGAGGCTGGCGCCCGCGTGGGGCCTTTTGCCCGGCTGCGCCCGGAATCCACGGTGGAAGAGGGAGCCGAGGTCGGCAACTTCGTCGAGTTGAAAAAGACCCGGCTGGGGGCCGGTTCCAAGGCCTTGCATTTGAGCTACTTAGGGGACGCTGACATAGGGCGTGACGTCAATGTTGGAGCGGGTGTCATCACCTGCAACTACGACGGCCGCCGGAAGCACCCGACCCATATTCAGGATGGGGCTTTCGTGGGGAGCCATTCAACGCTGGTGGCCCCCGTGGAGGTCGGCCAAGGTTCCTACGTGGGTGCGGGCAGCGTGATTACCGACGAAGTGCCCCCTGATTCGCTGGCTTTGGCCAGGGCCCGGCAGGTCATCAAAGAAGGCTGGGCGAAGCGCCGCCGTAAGGAACCTTAGTGGCCGGAGCCTTCAGCGGAAGCGGTTCCGCTACAGCACCAGGATTGGGTGGTAGACATTCGGCAGGCGCGCCTCGCCGATAGCCACCAACTCACCCTCCTCGCTGATGGCCTTGACATAGCGCGTGCCTTTGGTCACCCGGAAGGGTGAAACGCGGAAGGCGCGACCCTGCCGTATCTGGCCCACCGTCAAGGCATCCACGCGTTCGGCGGGGAACTGCGGCAGCAGTTGAGCCGCCGGGATCAGGGCCTCCTCCAGGCGTCCTTCCGAGGCCAGTTCTTCCAGTTCTCCCACCTTGCGGGCCATCTCCAGCGTGAACTCGCCGGAGGCCGTGCGGCAGAGATCCTCCAGATACGCTCCGCAGCCGTAGGCCTTGCCAAGATCGTTCGCGATACTGCGCAAGTAAGTTCCCGCCGAACAGTGCACGCGCAGGCGCGCCCTGGCTCCTTCAACACTTAGTAACTCGATCAAACGGATAGTAACTGAAACCGGCTTCAATTCAACCCGAATCCGCTTGCGGGCCAATTTGTAAGCAGGTGTCCCGCCGATCTTCTTTGCGGAGATAGGTGGAGGAGTCTGAAGCACTTCACCGCGAAAACTGTCGAGCAGCGGCTCCAGGCGGTCCCTGTCCAAAACGGGCTCGGTGTCAGGTCCGTCGGGCTGGCCCTCGCGGTCATAGGTGTCTGTGGAGCAGCCGAAGCGGACCACCGCGTCATAGGCTTTGTCATTGCGCAGATAGAATTGGGCAAGGCGCGTGGCTTTACCCAGCACTAGGGGCAGCACCCCGGTGGCGAGCGGGTCAAGCGTGCCCAGATGTCCCACGCGGCGCGTGTTGGCCAGTCTGCGCAACTTATTCACCGCATCGTGCGACGTCCAACCCGCCGGCTTGTCGACAACTAAAACCCCGTGCATGAAGTTGAACTTTCAATGTAGCACGCACATGGCGTCCACAGCCCCCGTGAGGCCGAGAGACAGGGCCAGCAGCAGCGCAACGATAAGTGTGCGGTTTGAATCAATCGGCGATGCATGTATAGGCTGGCCTATCTCGAACACATGCGCTGGCGGCTGCCAGCCCGCTGCAAGGTAAAATACGTACGTATGAGTGAAAAGGAGAAGCCCGTTCCTGAGGAGAGCCCGGCGCCCGAGCCAGCCGGAGACGTTGCCGAGGATCAACCTGCGGCTTCGAGCGCTCCGCAAGCGGCGGAAACCACGGCAGGCGACCTGGAAGGGGAGGATGGCGGTTATCCCCAGGACTGGCCACTGCCGCCAGCCAGCTTTGAGTTCCTGGTGTTGTCATTACGCTCACAAGCGGAGTTTCAGCTGGGACAAGTCCACTTCGGCGAAGAGAGTCAGCGGCCTAAGCCCGACTTCCGCCTGGCCCAGCACACAATTGATCTCCTCGCCATGCTGGCTGAGAAGACGAAAAACAACCTCAGCTTCGAGGAGAAGCGGTTGCTCGAGAATTCGTTGACGGAGTTGCGCTTCCGCTACGTCGATATGAAACGGCGTGCGGAAGGGGCGGGATGACCCGGCCCGTGGGCGAATTGACCATTACTGTGCTGGGTTCGGGCACCAGCGTGGGAGTGCCCACGATTGGCTGCCGTTGCACCGTCTGCGGCTCCACGGACCCGCGCGACAACCGTTCGCGCCCTTCCGTCGTTTTCAGTCATGCCGGGGGGAACATCCTCGTCGATACGACTCCAGATCTTCGATCACAAGCACTCCGGGCAGGGTTGACGAAAATCGAAGCCATTCTGCTCACGCACGCCCACGCTGACCACATCATGGGGCTGGATGACGTCCGTCCGTTCAATTACCGGCGCAAAGAACCGATTCCCGTCTATGGCTCGGCGGATACGATCGAAGCCGTGGAGCGCTCGTTCAGCTACATCTTCGACGGCCGCAATTCGGAATCCAGCATGCCTCGGCTGGTGACACGCGTGTTCTCCGAGGAGCCCTTCGAAGCCGGCGGTTTGCTCATCCATCCCGTGCGGTTGAACCACGGCGACGGAACGGTGTGGGGTTTCCGGGCCGGCAAGGCGGCTTATTTGACGGATCACAGCGATATCCCGCCGGAAGCCAAGGACCTGTTGCGTGGTTTGGATGTGCTGTTCCTGGACGCCCTGCGGCACAAGCCTCACCCCACCCACTCCACCGTGGAGCGCTCGCTGAAGCATGTCGAAGAACTTGCCCCGCGCTGGGCCTACTTCACACACATTTGCCACGACCTGCCGCACGAGGCCACCGAAAACCGCCTGCCGCCTCACGTAAGGCTGGCTTACGACGGCCTGCAAGTCACGGCGAGCCTGGAGGACTGAAACCGTGCCCGTGGACTTCCGCGTTTGCCGCAGCCTGGAGGAAGCCGGCCCGGACTTCGGGCCTTGCGTGCTCACCATCGGCAATTTCGATGGCGTCCATCTTGGCCATAGAGAAATCCTGCGCCGTCTGGTCAGCCAATCAGAAGAGCGCGGCTGGACCCCGTCGGCGTTAACGTTCGATCCTCACCCGGCCACCATCGTGGCTCCGGAGCGCGTGCCTCCCTTGTTGAGTACGCTTCGGCAGCGCTGCCAATGGATGCGGGATGAAGGCTTGGCTCAAGTATTGATTCTGCCGTTCACGCCAGAGTTTTCAGCGCTTGAGCCGGAGGATTTCGTGAGGGAGATCCTGGTCGAAAAACTCCGTGCCAAGGTTGTGCTGGTGGGGGCGAACTTCCGTTTCGGCCGCGCTCATGCGGGGGACACGAAGACTCTCGAAGAATTAGGGAGAGCGCTCGGCTTTGAGACGGAGATTGTGCCTGCCGTCACCGTTCGGGGCAGGCTGATTTCGAGCAGCGAGATCCGGCGCCTCATCAGAGAGGGGCGTGTGGCGGCAGCAGCGCGGCTGTTGGGCCGCGCCTACTGTCTGGAAGGGGACGTGGTGAGCGGAGCCGGTCTCGGTTCCAAAGCGACGGTTCCCACGCTGAATCTGCGGCCCGAGCAGGAAGTCCTGCCGGCGTCCGGAGTGTATGTGTCACGCTCCTGGGACATGGCTGACGACCGTTCGTGGTCCTCGGTCACCAATGTGGGGCGCAGGCCGACTTTCAACGGCGTCGAGTTGACCGTGGAAACCTACCTGTTGGACAAGTTTGAGGAGCCATCGCCTCGGCGGCTACGCGTTCAGCTGCTCTGGCGGTTGCGCGAAGAGCGCAAATACCCAAGCGCGGAAGCCCTCAAGCAGCAGATCCAAAATGACGTAAAGAGGACCGGCGACTATTTCCGGCGGCGGGATTATTGGATGCGGCCCCGAACCAGCGCCCGAAGCTGACGGGTTGATGCCTCAGCGCTGCAAGCCAGGAAAGGCAGGCGCCGGCTCCCAGGCTCAAACCAGCAACAGAAGTGCGTTGCCGAGCCGCTGCCGTGAGTAGTGCCGGCGCCTCAGTAGGTTAGATTTCCTTCTTCGTGTACCGCTCGGCCATTGCTTCCAGCGGAATCGGTTCGTAGTCAGACGCGTGACCGGCTTGGCCGAACTGAATCATGCGCTGCTTCACCACTTCCTTCATGGCCGCACGGGCGGGCGTGAGGTAGGAACGCGGATCAAACTCCTCGGGCTTTTCGGTGAAGACTTTGCGGATGGCCCCGGTGATGGCAAGGCGGTTGTCGGTGTCCACGTTGATCTTGCGGACGCCGTGCCGAATGCCGAGTTGGATCTCCTCCACCGGAACGCCCCACGTCGGCCGGATCTTCCCTCCGTACTTGTTGATGATCTCCTGCAACTCCTGCGGAACGCTCGAGGAACCGTGCATGACTACGTGCACGTTTGGAAGTTGCTTATGGAGTTCAATGATGCGCTCCATGGCGAGCACTGCTCCGTCCGGCTTGCGGGTGAACTTGTACGCGCCGTGGCTGGTGCCGATGGCGACTGCCAAGGCATCTACACCCGTGTCTTTGACGAACTCTACGGCTTGTTCGGGGTCGGTGAGGTGGGCCATCGGGTCGATGCCCGCGCCGTGACCGTCCTCGATGCCGCCTAAGGTGCCTAGTTCGCCTTCCACCGAAACGCCCCGTGCGTGAGCCATCTCGACTACCTCGCGCGTGACCTTCACGTTGTACTCGTAGGTGGAGGGGGTCTTGCCGTCCTCCATCAGCGATCCGTCCATCATGACCGAGGTGAAACCCATGTCAATAGCAGACTTGCAGGTTGCCGGGCTGTTGCCGTGGTCCTGGTGCAGGGCTACCGGGATTTCCGGGTAGACCTCCGTGGCGGCGATCATGAGGTGGTAGAGGAAACGGTCGTTGGAATACTTCCTCGCTCCGCGGCTTGCTTGGACGATGACGGGGGAATTCGTCTCGCGGGCGGCCTCCATGATGGCCTGGATCTGCTCCATGTTATTGACATTGAAGGCTCCGACGCCGTAGCCGCCTTTGGCGGCTTCGTCCAGGAGCTGGCGCATACTTACCAGTGGCACAGTAAAAACTCCCTTCTATTAGGAAATGAATGACGACAAAATCATCTTAGCAACGGGCTTTAGGGCGCGTCCATTAACATTCCGGAAGCTGTGATACGATTTCGGGTTTGGACGGCCCAGGAGAGCGCTTACATAGAGGCGGAACTCTATGATTATGAAAGAGATCCTGATGAAACGACGAACCTCGCCGCGAAACCCGGGGCGGAAGGCATCATCGAACAGATGCGCCGCCTGTTGCGCGCCGGATGGCGTGAGGCGCGTCCTTCGGTCTGAAAGCCTCTGAAGAACCGGCGCCCTTCGGCCGATCATTACGGGCAGTGAGAAGCCCGCGCCTATTGTTTCTGCTGTCGTATCCTGCTGTCCTGGCTTGGACGCAAGCTCCTGATCCTGGTGACGCCGTGCGTGCGGCCATGGCCGCATCGCTCGAAATGCAGCGTGAGTCCGTCAGAAAACAAACGAACTCGGCAGTACCCGTGGAGGAGAGTTTCTTCACAACGGCTTGGCCTCGCTCTGGCGCGCCCGTGGCCGCGGTGATGCCGGTAGCGACAGCCGCCTCGGCGGATTGCGAGCGCATCCCCGAGGGGCAGCTCAGCGCCTATATCGAAGAAACGGCGCGGAAAGAAGGCTTCACACCGGACTTGTTGCGCGCGGTGATCGCCCAGGAATCTTCCTATCTGCCCTGCGCGGTGTCACCGAAAGGGGCGCAAGGCCTGATGCAGTTGATGCCTGCCACGGCGTCGGACCTCGGCGTCCAGAACCCGTTTGACCCGGAGGAGAACATCAGCGCCGGGGCCCGGTTCCTGGGCCGGCTCCTCACACGGTACGGTGGCGACCTGTCTCTGGCGCTGGCAGCCTACAACGCCGGACCGGGGCGGGTGGACAGCTACCGGGGCTTGCCGCCTATTCCGGAGACGCTTAACTACGTCTCGAGCATCATGCAGCGGCTACAGGCGCAGCCCGTGGAAATGGCGCCCCTCTTCTAGGCTGATCGACGCCGTTGCCGGCCCGCGCCTCGGCTACGAGGAGGTGATTCAGCGCTTGGGGTACGCTGCGTCAGCCTTGACTTCGCGGATCTGATCCACATGGCGCTGACTGTGCCCTGCGATGAGCAGGATCCACTGGTAGCCGTCCATGGATTCAAACGCCTGGCTGGGGATGCTGTGATTGCGCAGTGCATCGGGCGTCTTTTCGACGTATGCGATCACGCGGTCGCGGCTTTGTTTGAAATGCTCCAGCATCGCCTGAGGCGTGGCCCACTTGCCCGACGGCTTCAGGGCTACCGGCGCATTGGCGCGCTGCTCCCGGCTTGTCAGCGCCGCCCATATCTTGTTGTCCTTCTCCGCGGGCTTAACCAGCCGTTTTTCGGGAGCGGGCGGAGTTTTCAGAATCTTCCCCTGGAGCATTTCAAACAGCGAGTCCTCTGAAAGCGTGATGTGTTCGACGCACTCGGCAATTGACCAGCGCTCCGGAGAGGTCTTGAAATTCCACTGAGCGGGCGACAATCCGGCGGTTTCATCCAGGACCATTTTCCGGGTGGCATGGAGCTGGCTCATGGCGAAGTCACGCTCGCCCTGTCCGAGCGGCTGAGCCAGGGCATTCGAGGCGGTCAAGGCTAGCAACAACAAAAGGTATGGACGCATGTTGTTGATTTTCCCGGGTCAGGGGGGCTGACTGCAACATCGTGATGAGTATCGGCTAAACGTTTGCGTGTACCCGGACGATGGATAGCTTGGTAAACCAAGGCTTTGCCCTGGATTTGGCCATGAGCAGGCTAGCTGACCAACTTGCCGTCAATCAACACGCTGCGCCTTCAAATCAGGTGAACGGCACGTCAACAACTGCTCAAGTGCCCACCGTGGAAAACGAAAACCACCAGGCAGTGGTAATCGTGGATGCCGACGGCAACAGCCGGTGCGTCCTGCGAGCAATACTCAAGACTCTGGCCTGCCGAATTCTGGAAGTGGATTCCGGTGAAGCCGCGTTTGACCTGATTCAAACGGAAGCCGTTGACCTGTTCATTATCGATTTGGCGGTCCCGGACATCGGCGGGCTGGAAATCTGCCGCCGGATCAGATCCGACCAGCGCTCGAAACTGATTCCGATTTTGATGGTCACCAGTGTGCGGGCAGTGGAAGACGAGATCGCCGCGATCACCTGCGGCGCGGACGCGTTTCTTGCCAAGCCGCTTCACCCGGAAGTGGTGCGAACACGGGCGCGAGCGATGCTGAGCCACAAAGCAGCGCTGGACTCGCTGGAGGAGTCCGAAACCATACTGTTTGCTCTGGCTCAGGCGGTCGAGCGGCGCGACCACTGTACGCGGGACCATTGCCACCGCCTCAAGGCGCTGACTCAGTCGCTCGGGTCGATCATCGGGCTGGCTGCTTCTCAGATGGTGGCGCTGCACCGGGGCAGCTATTTGCACGACATTGGCAAGGTGGCGGTGCCGGACGCGGTGCTGCACAAACCGGGACCGCTCAGTGAGATGGAGTGGAGCCTCATGCGGCAACATCCCGTCCTCGGGGAGGAGATATGCCGCCCCATGAGAATCCTGAGGGACGTGCTTCCGATCATCCGGAACCACCACGAACGCTGGGACGGTGGCGGTTATCCGGACGGGCTCGCCGGGGAACAAATCCCGCTCCTGGCTCGCGTTTTTCAGGTGGCCGACATCTACGACGCGCTCACGAGCGAAAGGCCCTATAAGCGCGCCCTCTCCCACGAGGAGGCCATCGGTGTACTGGAGCTGGAAGTGCAGCGCGGCCACCGCGATCCTGAATTGGTGAGCCTCTTCAAGGAAGTCTCTTCAAGATCCCTCCAACCGGGGGCGGATTCATCTCTCCCTGATCAGGGCAGTTTTGGTTCGTCTTTGGAAAGTTTGGACCGCCACGTTCGGGCCTAGCTTTCCGGTCCCCGAAGCCCGCTAGAATGGTTGCTCAGCCGGGGCGCGCGGCGCGATCGGACGGATCACGCTGAGAGTGGCTGAGCCGCAGCAGGGCGCTACGGCTGCCTCCTGAGCGGCGGAAGTCCGGGGCAGCGCTCCGCACTGGGGACGCTTTGCGAGGACTTCCCCAATCACGGCAAGGACGCTAACTCTGAGCGCGTAATCGGCGACCGGTTAACGTCGGCTCTGGTTGAGGTAAAGAAAGAGCCCGCTCTTTCCGGGGGCAACGAAGTCCAAATCGCCGTCTCCGTCAATGTCCGCCACGGGTAACTGCATACCGCCTCCGGCGCGCCCGCCGTAGTCGGCGATGTGCCTCACCCATTCCACCTTGCCTCCTCCCAACCGGCGGAACTGATACCAGTAAATGCCGAGGGGCTCGCGTTCGCCAGGGTCCTTCCCGTTGTGCGCCATGTAACGTTTCCCGGTGAGGAGCTCCGGCTGTCCGTCGCCGTTCAGGTCCACCAGCGTAAGCGCGTGGGCTTGCGACCAGGTGTCGTCTATGAGGTGCCGGGTCCAGCGCCCCCCTTCGCCCTGCTCCAGCCAGAAGATGCCGTAATCGTGGGCCTGCGCCGTCAGGATGTCGCGGCGTCCGTCGCCGTTGATGTCGATGACGTGCATGAAGCCGAGCTGATTGTGGTCAAACGCGGGCTGGAAGCTCCATTCGCCGGAGCGCGGGTCGGCCGGTGCGCGGAGCCAGCCTTTGGGGGTGAGGATGTCGTTGCGTCCGTCGCCGTCCACGTCGCCGACTCCGATGCCGTGTCCATAGCTGGTGGGGCTCACGACGTGCTTGCGGAAGGCTCCGTCTTTGAACTCAAACCACGCCAGGGGAGCCTTTGGCGAGCCGAACTGCGGGAGGATTTCGCGGGCCCGTCCGTCGTTGTCCAGGTCCACCAGGAAACAGAATTCAGAGGAAAAGCCGCTGTCGATGGCCTGCTCCTTCCACTCTCCCTGTCCGCGCCCGGGGTTGCGGTACCAGGCAATGCGGCGGCTGAACCAGGAGCAACTGACGATATCGACGTGTCCATCCCCGTCGACGTCAAGCGTCAGGTCACTGAAATTGTCCACGTACTGATTCGAGTAACCGAGTTTGCGGAAGGCGTGGCGTTTCCAGCCGGGTGCTTCGTACCAGGCCTCGCCGGAGATGATATCGAGGCGCCCGTCGCCATTGACGTCGGCAAGGGCGGCTGTCTCGCTGGCGCCGGGGTCGAGGAGCCGGCCTTCGAACAGGATGCCGCTCGGGCGTTCGGCGCATGGCGCCAGCGCCGCCAGACAGAGCGCCAGGGGGAAGACAAGCAATGCGGAGAGTCTCATCGGCACGATTGTACACCGACCACTGGAGGGCGACCATGCTATACTGCCATTGAAGTTCGGCGCTATCGTCTAAGGGTTAGGACGGAGCCCTCTCAAGGCTCAAATAGGGGTTCGAATCCCCTTAGCGCTACCACGCCTTTCCACAGGCTCTACGCCAAAAACGGGGGCAGCCCCGATCCCAAGAAGACCAGTTAAGCACAAAGCACCTGCACACGTTGCCTGTAGTTTTCAAAGTTGCGGAAGCCATAGGCCTGCCTGGAGATGAGCTCCATTTTGTTGTGGAAGCCTTCGGTGATGCCGTTGTTGCGGCCACGGAGTATACTGTACCTGCTGGTTTCGCCAATCAGTCCATGCGCGCGTCTCAAGAGCCACCAGGGAGCACTCGTCTCCACCCGCTAAGGGGCCGCTACCCGCAGGAGCTTGCCGCGCTCCTGTTCACGCTGGCTTGGCTCCTGGTTGCCGCGCCAAATGCTCGTGCGGCGCAAGACCGGAGCAAGTTCTTCGTCATTGACCCGGAGAGTTTCCGGCATCAGGTCGAGTTCTTCAACGCCATGACGCCGGAAACCGTGGTCAACCATGTCCCTGACGTCCGGGCATGGGAATGGCTGCGGAGCAATGTTCCGTTCTTCACTTGCCCGGACGAGGAGGTTGAGCGCACCTACTATTACCGCTGGTGGGCCTGGCGCAAGCACATCAAACAGACGCCCGCGGGTTTCATTCTCACCGAGTTCATACGCCCTGTCGGGCATGCCACGGATCACAACGCCATCAGTTGCGCGCTCGGCCACCACGTCGCCGAGGGACGCTGGCTCCGTGACCGCCGCTACCTGGATGACTACATCCAATTCTGGCTGCGCTCCGGGGAAGGGGGCGGTCTGCAAAGGCACTTCCACCAATACAGCGGATGGCTGGCGCACGCCGCTTACGAGCGCTGGATGGCGGACGCGAATGCCGGTTTCCTGGTGTCGCTGCTCGACGCGCTGCTGCTCGACTACACCACCTGGGAGAGGAACCGCCTGCTCCCGAGCGGCCTGTTCTGGCAATACGACGTGCGGGACGGAATGGAGGAATCCGTCAGCGGTTCGCGCAAGCACAAGAACGCCCGGCCGACCATCAACAGCTATATGTACGGGAATGCGCGCGCGATGGTGCAGATTGCTTCCATAGCCGGGCGATTGTCCGTCGCGCGTGAATACGAAGGAAAGGCGGCCCGGCTGCGCCGGCTTGTCCAGGAACAGCTTTGGGATGGCGAGGCCGCCTTTTTCAAACCGCGGATGGAATCCGGCGAGTTGGCCGATGTCCGGGAATTGATCGGCTACACGCCGTGGTACTTCAGCCTGCCTGAGGCGGGCAAAGGCTACGAGGAAGCGTGGAGACAGCTCATGGATCCCCGGGGCTTCTATGCGCCGTACGGGCCAACCACGGCGGAACGGCGCCACCCCGGCTTCCGCATCGCCGAAGAGGGCGACGACTGCCAGTGGAACGGCCCGAGTTGGCCATTCTCAACTACCGTGACGCTCAAAGCCCTGGCCAACGTCCTCCAGCAATACCCGCAAAAAGTTGTTTCCAAAGAGGATTACTTCAAGACCTTCATGATCTACACACGCAGCCAGCGCCTGAAAACGGCGGATGGGCGCGTGATTCCCTGGATCGATGAAAACCTGAATCCGTTCACCGGAGAGTGGCAAGCGCGTTCCATGAAGATCCGCAAAGGGAAGTTCAACGGGCGCGGTGACCACTACAACCATTCGGGCTATGCCGACCTCGTGATTACGGGGGTGGCCGGCCTGCGCCCGCGGCCAGACAACACAGTCGAAGTCCACCCGCTCGTGCCGGACGGCGTCTGGGATTGGTTCTGCCTTGACAACCTCCCCTACAGGGGCCGCACGCTGACCATTGTGTGGGACCGGACCGGCAGGAAGTTCAACCGGGGCCGGGGATTGAGCGTGTTCGCGGACGGAATGAGGTTTGCCAACGCCCCCCGTCTAGGGCGCGTCACGGGGACGTTGCCTCCGCTGGAAGGCGCACGCTCACGTTAACCCTGCTGGCTGGCAAGGACTTGCCGAGCGCCTGCCCTTCCAAGCCACGACCAGGCGAGGGCTTCTCAAGCCAGCCAAGCCAGCGTGCTCCTGAGCCAGATAATGCTTGCAGGTGTCAACTCGAAAAAACCGGTGGAATTATATTGTTTCGTTTGAGAGGGGGTGCTCAGAGGATGGTGCGAACGGGGAGAGTCGAACTCCCATGGGTTGCCCCGCCAGATCCTAAGTCTGGTGCGTCTGCCAATTCCGCCACGTTCGCCCGAAGCCCTTGTCCACGTTCATCATAGCACTGCGTGGGCGGTCAGTCGGCGAACGAGGCGGCGGCTGCGGCCATGGCAAGGCGCGGCGGTTCAAACGCATCCGTTCTCAGGAGGCGGGCGCTTGGCTGACCGCATTCGCAGGGGCTGAAATCGACGCGGTGGACGTGGTTTGACGTACCGTTCCGCTGGGGGCAGGGAGCGGAGTTCACCCAGGCGTCGTGCACATGGAGCCCGAGGTGCGCGTCGCATTCCGCCGCCAGCAGTTCCCCGTCCGGTCCTCGAAGTTGTTCATAGACGGGAACTTCAAAGGCTTTCCAGAGCGTTTCGCGTTGGTTCAGACAGAGCAGCGGGTCCCCCAGGCGGGTAAAAGCAACCAGGCCGTATCGCAGCGGAAGCGCACCGTCCTCGGCCAGAATGGCGTTTGCCAGACGGAGCAAATCCGACCCGGGTGCGGCGAGAGCCTCCGGCTCGAACGTCTTGAGGGAACGCCAATCTCTGTCGGCGTGCACCTCGACGCCTCCACGCACTTTGAACCAGGGGTTCAGAACCGCGATTCTCGGCAGGGGCTGCCAGGGTGATTCAAGGTCCCGCGACGGGGAGTTGGGGAGGCGTCGGCAGCGGAGGCGCTCCCGCAGGTCGGTGAACAAATGGGAAAGACGCATGGTGAACCGGCTTCAGTAGCTGGATGGCCGCTGAGGGTCTGGCTCATGCTAAAGTTGTAGATGTTAGAGAGGTTTCCTCTCAGGCGGGAAGGCAGGCGGAACGCCGGGCGTATTTGACAGCCTGCCAACAGCTTCGCTAACCTAGATTAACAGGTAAACACGCAGGGAGAATTTCTGTCTATGAATACCCCTATGCCGTCCGCGAAACGGATTCAGCGGGCTTGGCATGTGATCGACGCTGAGGGTGCTGTGCTTGGCCGGGTGGCCTCGAAGGCGGCCGCCCTGTTGATGGGCAAGCACAAGCCAGAGTACGTTCCGTTTCTCGACATGGGTGATCACGTGATCGTGATCAACGCCTCTAAGGTTCGACTTACGGGGCAAAAGGAAGAGCAGAAGGTCTACCGCCGTCATACGGGCTATCCGGGCGGCTTGGTGGAAGTCAGCGCCCGGAAGATGCGCGCCACGCGCCCCGTGCGCATGGTGGAATTGGCCATTTCCGGCATGCTGCCCAAGACGAAGCTGGGCAAGCAGATGTACCGGAAACTGAAAGTCTACGCCGGCAACCAGCATCGGCAGCAGGCGCAGAAGCCGGAGCCGCTGGCGGTCTAACGCCGGATTAAAGAAGAGGATGTGCGAGTGGCAGCTACGTTAGTACAGTACATGGGGACCGGCCGCAGAAAAGAAGCGGTGGCGAGGATTTTCCTTCGCTCAGGCAGCGGCCAGATCACCGTCAATCAGAGGCCGATTGAGAAGTACTTTCCCACCGAGTCGGAGAGGGCTGCGGTAAGGCAGCCGCTTCTGGCGACTGAGACGGCCGACAAGTTCGACATTCTGATCACCACCAACGGTGGCGGCAGAGCAGGGCAGGCGGGAGCCGCCCGCCTGGGGATCGCCCGGGCGCTGTGTGAATTCAATCTCGAGCTGCGCCCCAAGCTGAAGCAGCTCGGATTGTTGACGAGAGACCCTCGCGGGCACGAGCGCAAGAAGTACGGCCAGAAAGGCGCCCGCAAGCGGTTCCAGTTCTCCAAGCGCTAACCCCGTAATGCAAGTTTTTGCTCTGGTGAAGGGACGCTGCACACCGGAGGTCTGGTTGCAGCGGCTCTCACAGAGCGAGCATTCTTCCCGAGCAAATCTCGTCTTGGACCGTTCGGGGAGAAACCGACACCGGCGCGGGATGGCCGCCGCCGGAATCCGCAGGCCGGGATAATATTGCCCGCCGAACGGAAATCAACACCAGATCACATTGACTAGGACAAGGGAGGCATTTTGCCGTCTATCTCAATGAAAGAATTGCTCGAAGCGGGCGTTCACTTCGGGCACCAGACCAGGCGCTGGAATCCGAAGATGAAAGAGTACATCTTCGGGGAACGCAACGGGATTTACATCATTGACCTTCAGAAGACTCTGAAGCTGTTCAAAGACGCTCTACGGTTCGTGGCTGAGTCAGCCGCCAATGGCAAAACGGTCCTGTTTCTGGGCACCAAGCGGCAGGCGCAGGACGCCATCAGCGAGGAAGCCGCGCGCTGCGGGATGTTCTTCGTGAACCAGCGTTGGCTGGGCGGGTTGCTTACGAACAACCCCACTGTCCAGCGCTCCATCAAGCGCTTCAAGGAACTCGAGGCGATGGCTGCCCAAGGCAACTACGAAGGGCGCTCCAAGAAGGAGATCATCCGCCTGGAGCGGGAGCGCAAGAGTCTCGCCAAGAACCTCTCGGGTATTCGTGACCTGCCGGGGTTGCCGGACATCCTCTTCGTGGTGGATTCACAGCGCGAGAGCATCGCGGTGAAGGAAGCCCGGAGACTGAACATCCCCGTGGTGGCAGTGGTGGACACCAACTGCGACCCGGATATGGTGGATTACGTCATTCCCGGCAACGACGACGCTTTGCGCGCCATCCGGTTGTTCACTTCCAAGATTGCGGACGCCGTCGCGGAAGGCCGCACGATGGCCACCGAGCAGGATTTCGCCGCCGAGCGGGTGGAAGCGGATGAAATGGAAGCGGAGGAAACGGACGAGTACAGCCGCTATCTGGACCCGCAGTATTCCGAACAGCTAATGTCGGAAAGCCTGCAGAGCGAAGCACAAGTTGCCGCGGTCTCGCCGGAAAAAGAGCCCGAAACACAGCCGGGCGAGTCAGCCGGAGAATCCGACGGATAAGGGCCGCCCGACAGCGGCCGTAACCTGTCCAAACGCGGGCAAGAGATCTTACAGTTGGGGAGTGTTATGGCGGAGATTACCGCACAATTAGTGAAGCAGCTTAGGGACCGTACCGGCGCCGGAATGATGGATTGCCGGTCAGCTCTGGTGGAAGCTCAGGGCGATGTGACCGAAGCCGAAGTGGTTCTGCGCAAGCGCGGGATTGCCTCGGCGTCGAAAAAGAGCGCCCGGGCCACGCGCCAGGGGATGGTTTCGACCTACATTCATCCGGGCGCGCAGCTTGGCGTGATCGTTGAATTGAATTGCGAATCGGACTTCGTGGCCCGCACGGAGGACTTCCGGGAACTCGCGCACGACGTGGCCATGCAAGTGGCTGCTACCGATCCGCGCTTCGTCCGCAGGGAAGAGGTGACGGCCGAGGTGCTCGACAAGGAGCGCGAAATCGCCCGTGAGCGCGGCCTGGCGGAAGGCAAGCCCGAGAAGGTCCTGGACCGCATTGTGGAAGGCCGCCTCGAGAAGTTTTACGAAGAAGTCTGCCTTTACGAGCAGCCTTACATCAAGGACAACACGCTGACGATCGACCAGCTGGTCAAGACCAAGATCGCCAAGCTGGGTGAGAACATCTCCATTGCCCGGTTTGTGCGCTTCAAGGTTGGTGAGACGGCTGGCGATTCCAAGCCCGCCCCCGCCTCCGAGTAGCGCGCGGGATTCAGGAGGCTCGCCGAATCATGCCCAAGTACGGGAGGATGGTCCTCAAACTGAGCGGAGAGGCGCTGGCCGGCGGCGCCTCTTTCGGCATTGACGGCGCGCATCTCCAGGCTCTGGCCGGTGAAGTGGCGGAAGTGGCTCGCGCCGGAGTGCAGTTGGGCATGGTCGTCGGCGGCGGCAATTTCTTCCGCGGAGTGTCCGCAGCCGCCCGGGAAATGGACCGCGTCAGCGCGGACCATATGGGAATGCTGGCCACGGTCATCAATGCGCTTGCCATGCAGGACGCCATGGAAAAACTGGGCGTCCCGACGCGTGTGATGACCGCCGTTCAGATGCCGCAAGTGGCGGAGCCCTACATCCGCCGGCGCGCCTTGAGGCACCTTGAAAAGGGCCGCGTCGTCATTTTGGCCGGCGGCACGTCCAATCCTTTCTTCTCCACCGACACCGCGGCTACTTTGCGCGCCCTGGAATTGCACGCGCAGGTGGTGGCCAAGGCTACGCGCGTGGACGGCGTCTACGACCGTGATCCCCTGAAGCATCCCGACGCCGTCATGTACTCGGAGATCTCTTACGACGAGGTGCTGAGCAAGTCGCTTCAGGTGATGGACGCCTCCTCGATCGCCATGTGCCGCGACAACCAGCTGCCCGTCCTGGTTTTCAACTTGAACGTTTCAGGCAATATAATGCGTATTGCGATGGGTGAACCCATCGGGACTTTGATTCACTAGCGAGCAAAACACCATGCAGCCTGCCACAACCGTGAAGGAAGTCATCTCTGCCTCCAAGACCCGCATGGACAAGGTGCTGACGGATTTGCAGCACAACATGGCCCACATACGGACCGGACGCGCCTCCATCAGTCTGCTGGACAGCGTCAAGGTGGACTATTACGGCACGCCCACCCCGCTGAACCAGCTGGCGACGCTCCACGTCCCCGAGCCATCGATGATCACCGTGCAACCCTGGGATGTCTCCCAGATAGGGAGCATCGAGAAGTCGATTCGAAGCTCGGACCTCGGCCTGAACCCCTCCAACGACGGCAAACTCATCCGGGTTCCCATTCCGGCTCTCACCGAGGAGCGCCGCAAGGAGTTGGTGAAGCACCTGCACCATCTCACCGAGGAGCACCGCGTGGCAGTCCGCAATATCCGCCGCGACGCGAATGATGCCGTGAAGAAGCTCCTGAAGGACAAGCTCATCGGCGAAGACGACGAGCGCCGAGCCTTGGATGAGATTCAGAAGCTCACTGACGGCATGATCCAGAATCTGGACCAGGCGTCCAAGACCAAGGAAAAAGAGATCCTCGAAATCTGACCTGCCGCCGCCATGTCCGCTCGCTCACGCGCTGGCGGCGCGCAGGACTGATCTTTACGACGGGCGCCCTAGCGGAAATTCTCCTTGCGAAGGGTCTCCACCGCTTGTTCCGGAACGATGCGCCAGTTGTTGTCCGCTCGCTCCGGCAGCGCTTTCCGCTCGATGTAATACTCCACCATGAGATCGCGCACCGTCTGCGTGGACCGCGACAACACGGGCGCTTCGCGGAACATTTCATAGCCGGCGCTGCCCGCTGCCCGGTAGTTGTTCAGCGCGATGCTTAGCGGCTGATCGTCCGCGAGCGGCTTTCCTTTCCAGCGCAAATCCCGCACACGCTGTCCTTCAGGCTGCCGCAGGTCCAGCTCATAGCTGACTCCCTGAGCCATGTCGTAGTTGAAGCCCATCACCTTCGAGTTGACGAGCGGACCAACGGCGCAGTCCGGCTGCGGGCAGGTGAGGAAATAGCGCGCGGCATTTTCGAGCGCCCGCCGCACCATCGCGCCCGTGCCTTGAATGACATATAGCTCGTTGTCGTAGATGTAGAGCGCCGCCAGCGCGCGCGCCGTCACAGGACCTTGGGGCACCTTCACGCGGGGGTTGAAGAGAGCCGTGAAGGAGACGTCCGCTCCGGTATAGTGCAACTGCACGGCGTGTATGGCGTCCACCAGAGGCGAATCCTCGATGCGCGCAAAGCCGCCATCCAGGGAAGCGCGCGCCTCGGCGACCGGCGTGTCCAGGTATCGTTCAGTGGCCTGATGGTACCCGGCGGTGAGGCTCAATATCTGCTGGTCGGCGGCGATGCCCGCATTCACGGGGATGAGCCGGCTGGAAGAAGACGTCACTTTCCAGCCGCCTTCAGGACCGCGCTCCAGGCGGAAGTCCATACGGCCCAGTGACATGCCCCACTGCCTCGGCTGGCACAGCAGCACCCCGTTGGGCAGCTTGTGTCCGGCCACCTCCTGGTGGCTATGTCCGAACACCACGGCGTGAATTCCTTCCACCTCGGTGGCTATCTGGTAAGCCATGTTCTCGCCTGCGATGCTTTGGGGGCGGCGCTCCCCGGTCTTGAGGTCACGGTCAAGCCCGCCATGGACAGCGGCGATGACCAAGTCTGGCCTGTGGTCGCGTTTCAATCTTGCCATGGCCTCGCGTGCAGCCATAACGCCGTCGTTGAAACGGTAGCCTGCGTAATGCTCCTGCTTTTCCCAAAGCGGAATGGCGGTGGTGGTGACGCCGAGGATGGCCACCTTGATGCCGCCGGCATTCTTCACCAGATAGGGTTCAAACGGGGTCACGGCGGCTCCTGGTTCAACCGACGTGTTGGCGGAAAGCCATGGGAAGTTGGCCTGATTGCGCGCCATCTGAAGCGCCCTGAGCCCGAAGTTGAACTCATGATTGCCGAGCACCATGGCGTCGTAGCCGAGCGCATTCATGGCTAGCATCATGGGGTCGCCTGCGAAAGGGGGCTTGGGAGGCGCCAGGCCGAGTGGCAGACGGCCGGCGCGGAAATAGGAGTAATAAAGGCTGGCGAGCGGAGAGCCCTGAATCGTGTCTCCGCAATCCACCAGCAAGGCGTCCGGGTTCGCGGCCCGTTCGCGGCGGATCAGCGTGGCAATCTTGGCCAGCCCCCGTTCGGCAGGCTGCCGGGTGAAGTAATCGTAGGGTTGGATGAAACCGTGCAGGTCGGTGGTGGCCAGAACGGTCAGCGTGGTGGACTCGGCCGGATGCAACCGGCCAGGCAGCAGAGCCGCCGCAAGCAAAAGAACGAGGTAGCGAAACCTAACCATAGGATTTGCCGGCGCCTCTAGCGCTCGGGCGCCTTTTCAAGAGGGATTTCGAAGTAGAACAGTTCCTTGCCGGTGGGCGCTTCGAAAATCCGCGTAATGTACGCCTTGGCGCCGTGCGAGTGCGCCGTCTGGAAGTAGAAGAAACCACTGGCGGATTCTCCCTGCGGCAACATGCGCGCGGCAAAGGCGCGGCCGGGTATTTCCCAGATGTCCAGCGGGTTCTTGCGCCCGCGGCGCGGCAGGGGTGAGGTTTGAATATTCGGCCTCTGCGGTCCGTGGAGATAGGGGATTTCGCGCGCGGGAGTTGCCTCTATCCTCCGGCGGTCCGGGCGTACGTACTCGACCCTGAGGCTCTCCAGGTTCAAGGTCTGGCCGGAGTTGTTTTCCATCACGACGAGCACCGGCAGTACGCCGTGCTTGTTCGGGTTGAGCTTGCCGAACGCCGTCCGCGTTGCCTTGTCCGTTTCATAAACAACCGCGGCGATCGTCACGCCGGCTATCTTCTGATGACTCTGGTAGGAGGCGGCGGGAGCAACGGAGAACTTCTCGTCGTTGTTGTCCGCCGCCCGGGCGGCTATACTCTCCTGAGGATGCGGCGCCGCGACATAAGCGGAGAGCCCGCAGAAAAGGATTATCAGACATTTGCGGCAAAAGGGCATATTCATCCTCTATCGGTTCGTCCAGTGGCTCTTATTCCCTCTCCTGGTAGTCTATCTTCTGTTCAGGGGCGCGCGCGACAGACGTTATTACGGACGCCTCGGTGAACGCTTTGGTTTCCTGCCGCGGCCGATGCGCCGCAAGGCGCCGGGCGCCATTTGGGTCCACGCCGTCTCGGTAGGGGAGATCCTTTCTGCGCAGCGTTTGCTGGAGGGTCTGCGAGCCCGGCGTCCGCTCGCGCCCATCTATGTCTCAACGACGACCTTGGCTGGCATGGCAGTGGCCCAGGAACGCCTGCGCGGTTTGGTGGACGGGATCTTCCACACGCCGCTCGACTATTGCTTCGCCGTGCGGCGTGTCCTGCGGACGCTGCAGCCTTCGGTGGTGGTCATCCTGGAGACCGAAATCTGGCCGAACCTGTGGCGTGAAACCAAGCGAACCAAGGCGGGGCTGATTATAGTCAACGGGCGCATTTCGGACCGGGCGATGCCGCGCTATGCCGCTTTGCGCTGGTTCTTCCGGCAACTGCTGACATTGCCCGACGCGCTCCTCGTACAGGATGGCGTGGCTGCTGAGCGGTACCTGGCGATCGGCGCGCCCGCCGGCCTGGTGCACACCGCGGGCAATCTGAAGTACGACTTCGATCCCAGCCGGGTTGAGCAGCCGGCCGTCATTGTGCGCTTTCTGGAGCGGTTATCTCCGGCACACGTCTGGATTGCAGCGAGCACGATGCCGCCCCTCGAAGATGGGGATGTGGATGAAGACGATGCCGTGCTGGAGGCATTCGGGAGGCTCGCCGCGGCCTTCCCGGAGCTTCTCCTCGTGCTGGCGCCCCGGCGGCCGGAGCACTTCCGCACGGCCGCGGAGAAACTGGAGCGCCGGGGCATATCCCACGTGCGGCGGTCCGCGCTCCACGGCGCCTCGGGCCTTCCGCTCCCCGGCGTGCTCCTGATGGACACGATGGGAGAACTGGCGGGGCTGTTCCCGCGCGGCGACGTAGTCTTCATGGGCGGAACGCTGGCCAAGCGTGGAGGCCATAACGTGCTCGAGCCAGCGCACTTCAGCCGCGCCATCCTTTGCGGGCCACACATGGAGAATTTTCCGGCCATTGCGAAGGAATTCCGTGCTGGAGGGGGGTATCTCGAAATCAGCTCTGCCGGGGAATTGGCGCCGGCTGTCGAGCGCCTCCTGCGCGACCCGGACCACCGGGCTGAAGTCGGTGTTCGTGCGAAGGAACTGGCATCGGCTCAAGGAGGGGCAACCGAACGTGCTCTTGAGCGCGTCGTCGCGTTGCACGCCTCGGCGGCGCCGCTCCCCCGGCGCCCGGCTCCGCTCTGGTGGCTGTTGTGGCCGTTGTCGCAGCTTTGGAAAGGCGGCGTGCTGCTGAAGCGTTCGAGGGCACTGGCACGCAGCCGCTCGCTCGATACACCCACTGTCAGCATCGGGAACATAGGCATGGGTGGCGCGGGCAAGACGCCCTGCGTGCTCCACCTGGCAGCCTGTCTCAGGAGGGACGGTCTGCGCCCCGCCATTCTCACCCGGGGCTACAAGCGCGACTCGCCGCAGAAGTCCACCATCCTCGGGGCGGGCGCTTTGGCTCCCAGGGCGCTTACCGGCGATGAGGGACAGCTATTCCTGCGTTCGGGCGAGGCGCCGGTGGGCATTGGCGCGAACCGCTATCGCACGGGGCGGCTGTTGGAAGCCAAGTTCAGCCCCGACGTCATTTTGCTGGACGACGCCTTTCAGCACTGGAGCCTCAAGCGGACCTTCGACCTGGTGCTCATCGATGCTCTGGATCCCTGGGCGGGAGGCGAGTTGTTCCCGCTGGGGCGGTTGCGTGAACCCTTGGAGGCGCTGGGACGCGCGGACGCCTTCCTGATCACGCGGGCAGAATCGGGAGCTCATCTGGACGGCATTGAGGCGCGCCTGGCGCAGTTGAACTCGCGGGCGCCAGTGTTCCGCTCCTCCGTCGTGCCGGAAACTTGGGTTGACGCCGCCACCGGCGAGATCTGCGGAGAACGCGCGCCCGCCTGTTCGCGCGTGGCGGCTTTTTGCGGCTTGGCCAATCCCTCCGCGTTTTGGCAAACTCTGGCGGCCACGGGATGCCATCCGGCGTTCCGGTGGACTTTCGACGATCACCACAAGTACCGCCCTGCGGAGTTGCGGCGGCTGGCGCTCCGGGCGCGCAGCGTGGGCGCCGAAGTGCTGCTGACGACCGAGAAGGACCTGATGAACCTGCCGGCTGCGTTCGACAAACTGGTGGCGCCGCTGCGACTGATGTGGCTGCGGATCCGGCTGGAAATCGAGCGCGAGGACGTGCTGCTGGCCCTGATTCGGGAAAAGGCAGGACTGAACGTCAGGCGCGCCGGGGGCGGGCAGGCGCCACAACGCCCGCCTCCAAATCCAGCAGGCGGCGCTTGACCTCAACTCCGCAGGCGTAGCCGCCCAATCCGCCCCCCGAAGCAATCACACGGTGACAGGGAACCACGATGGCGACCGGGTTGGAGCGGTTGGCTCCGCCCACGGCCCGCGCCGCCTCCGGGGCGCCGATGGCCTTAGCCACGTCTCCGTAGCTTCGCGTCTGCCCGTACGGGATGCGGGCAAGCGCCCGCCACACCTTACGCTGGAAGGGCGTGCCTCGCAAGTCCAGCGGCAGATCGAACCTTTGCAGGCTGCCGGCGAAGTACGCTTTCAACTGTTCTTCCGCGAGGTTGAGAACCGCGTTTGACCCATCGCGCCGCCATTCCGTGTCCGGGAAATCACGGCGCAGGCTACTGACGAAACCGTCTTCGTTTCCACCGAGTGACAGGCGGCAGAGCCCGCTTTCGGTGGCAGCGGCGCGGAAAGTCATTCCGGCAGCGGGCCGCAGAGTCTTCCAGGCGCCCATAATGCCTCCCTCAACAACCTTCCACTTTGACTGCTTTGCGCATGTAGGCGGAATCGAATTCAATGCCCATCCCGGGTCCGGTGGGGACTTGGAGAACGCCGTTGACGATATCGAATTGCGGCGTGTACCAGGACGCCGGCTTGCGCGGACCGCGGAACGGGTACTCCATGAACGGGCCTATGTTCGGAATGGCTGAGGCGAATTGAAGGATGTTCACCGACGCTGCCCCCGTCTGCGTGTTGTGCGGGACGATGTTCATCTTCGCCCGCCTCGCCATGCGCGCCACACGGGCGGCGCGGATGAGGCCGCCGTTGTAGTTGAGGTCCGGCTGCACAATGTCCATCACCCGGTTTTCGATCATCCATTGGAACCGCCACAGGCTGGCGTCCTGCTCGCCCGCGGCCACGGGCATGGTCAAAGCGTCGGCCACCCGTTTGGTTTCGCCCAACTCCTCCCACGGGCAGGGTTCCTCAAAGAAGCTCACGCCCAGCCCTTCGAGCATCCTGCCCACCTGGATGGCTTTGGCTGCGTTGTAGCTGCCATTGGCGTCGGCGTAGATGATCAGCTTGTCGCCGAGGCGCTTGCGCGCCAGCGCCATCATCGTTTCCGTACGGCCGGGGTAGGCGTCCGCGTTGCGGCTCATGCGCCCGCCGATTTTGAATTTCACCGCCTTGCCGCCGCACACCTCGGCAGCTTTGACGTAGACGTCGACCTCCTCCTCGGCAGTGGTCTCTCTTCCCGAGCCGGAAAGATAGACGGGGATCTCCTTACGCACCACGCCGCCGAGCAATGCCCCCACGGGCTTGCCTGCCACCTTCCCCAGAAGATCCAGCAGACTCTGCTCGACGTAGGCCACAGGGCACCAGAACGCTTGGCCGGCCAGCTTGTAATTGGCCACGTAGACCCCGTCCAGGAGGGTCTCCAGGTCCCGGGCGTCCTTCCCCAGGAAGAAAGGAATCACCTTGCTCAAGAGGATGGGGATGAAATCTTCCACCTGTTTGGTCTGCACCAGGCCCGTGACGCCCTCGGTGGAGGTGGAGCGCAAGAAGTAATTGCCGCCGTTGCGCAGCAGTTCTAGCGAGGCAATCCTCACCGGTGTGCTGGAGACCTTGTGCAAATCAAACAGCGGGTCTTCATACTCGGGCGTAACCCGGGCCGCGGGGCTCTGTGGGGCGCCCTGGAGCAAGGCTGACTGTAGCAATCCTGCTCCGGCGGGTGTGGCGAGGAAAAGACGTCGGTTCATACTTGTCGAGAAACCTCCAGGTCATCATATTAGCGCTTTCAGGCGGAACTGCCGATAGGCGGGTGAGGGAATTTGCGTGCGCCTGAACCTTAGCCTGAGGTGGCCGCGGCGATACTGGGTCCCGGCTGCTGTCGTGTTGCTCATTGGAACCTCCGTTGGTGTTTGGGGTGCTATGAAGGCCCTCGACAGTCGGCCAGCGCCCAATCGTGTCTTCCGGATTGTCTATTTTTCTAACGGACCCTACGGGGCCGTGCCACCGGAAGGCGGTCCGCGCGGCCCGGTGTTTGAAGTAATCACGGAAGCCGCGCGACGGCGGGGCATCCGGCTTGAATGGGTGCATTCGAACGATGCTCCAGAGCAACTGGAAGCGCGACGAACCGTGGATCTATGGGGCATGCTGGGGAGAGTGCCGGGGCGGGAACGCCTGTACATCACTGCTCCGTGGATAACGTTCCGGTACTGGCTGATAGCCCGGCGGGAGAGCACGATACGTGGACCGGAAGACACAGCGGGACTTCGGGTTGTCCATGTGGGAAGACCGTTGATTACCGGGCTTGCCAAGCGGACCTTTCCATCAACCGCCAAATTGGTGGCTGTGCCTCGCCAGCAGGATGCAATAGACGCGCTGTGCGCCGGAAAAGCAGAGGCGGCTCTGGTGACTGACACCATTGGGGACGCCGCGGCTACCGCCTACCCCGCTAATTGCGTCCCTGAGTCCTTGCGATTTACGCAATTACCGGACGGCGCAACCCCCTTTGGGGTCGGCGCACGGAGAGACGATGCCGCGGCTGTTTGGGCGGCCCGGGCTCTGCGTTCCGCCATCGCCGAGATGGCGGAAGACGGCGCCCTGCGAGCCATCTTCATGCGTTGGTTCCGGACGGACGTCAATGAAACGGCTGTGGTTCACCGCCTGAACCGTTCCAGGCAGTATTTCTATTCCGCGGTGGCCGGGCTTTTCCTGTTGTCGGCGCTGGCAGCTGTCATGGGTTGGCTGGCGCGGCGCGCCAGCGTATCTCGCAGGCAGGCGGAAGAGGCGTTGGAGCAAGCCCGCCGCGCCAGTCAGGCCAGGTCTCTGTTCCTGGCCAACATGAGCCACGAGTTCCGCACGCCGATGAACGGAATCATTGGGATGACCGAACTCGCGCTCACTACGCAGTTGAGCCGGGACCAGCGGGAATACCTGGAGGTAGTCCTCGGCACGGCGCACTCACTGCTCGGCATCATCGACGAGATCTTAGATTTCACCCGCGGGGAAGCCGGGAAACTCACCCTGAACGTGGAGTCTTTTGCGCTGCGCAAACTGTTGGAGGAGACAGTACGCGGGCTGGGATTTCAGGCGCACGTAAAGGGGCTGGAGTTGTCCTGGCTGGTGTCTCCGGACGTGCCGGACCAGTTAACGGGTGACCGGCTGCGTGTGCGGCAAGTCCTCGTCAACCTGATCGCGAACGCCATCAAGTTCACCGAACAGGGGCAGGTGAACGTGATCGTGGGCTTGGAGGAAAAAAACGACGCCGGCTGCGTGCTGCTGTTCACGGTGAGGGACAGCGGCATCGGCATCGAGCCCGAAAAGACGAAGGCCATTTTTGAGCCCTTTGAACAAGTGGACAATGCCTTGGCCAGGAAACAGGGTGGTGTAGGCCTTGGCTTGTCCATCTGCCACCAGGTAATTGAAGCGATGGGCGGGCGCATCTGGGTTGACAGCACTCCCGGTGAGGGGAGCGCCTTTCATTTCATGGTCCGGTTCGGTTTGGAGCCGCTGCCCGCCGTTCTCAGGCCCGCACCGGGGCCGCTTCCTGTCAGGAGGAGCGCGTGGCAGGCCTCCCGAGTGCTGAAGGTACTGCTGGCAGAAGACAACCTCGTTAATCAGAAGTTGTTGGTGGGCCTCATGAAGAAATGGGGACACGAAGTGGATGTCATGGCCAACGGCAGGGAGGCGGTAGAGGCCTTCAACCGGCGTTCCTATGACGTCGTGCTGATGGACGTGCAAATGCCGGAAATGGATGGCTTCGAGGCCACCCGAAAAATCCGGGAAGCGGAGAGCGGCATCCGTGCGCGGGAACTCCCTGCGCTGCCTTCGTCCGCTGGGGAGGACTTGGCGTTGCGCGGCAGAATCCCCATCATTGCGCTTACGGCCCACACCGACCCCGAAGACAAGCGGAGGTGCCTGGAAGCAGGCATGGACGATTGGGCCACCAAACCCGTGGATGCCAGGAAGTTGTTCGATTTGCTGGAACACTGGGGCGAAATAGCCTGGCAGCGCAGCCGCTCGGTGGAACAGGTGAACGGCTGAGCGGACGCGCTTTGCTCCAGCCGGGCTCGTATCCGGTGCTACCATGAGGGCATCATGAAATGGCTCTTGTCCCTGATTCTGATGCCTTTGCTGGCCTTCGCGCAGGTCAACGCACTCACTCCTCAGGATGCCGCCGCCGGGTGGATATTGCTTTTCGACGGCGAGACGCTGTTCGGGTGGACGGGTACCGGCGGGGCGAATTGGCGCGTCTCCGGGGGCGCCATCGTCGCCGACGCCGGGGAGAGTGGCTGGCTGCGGACCAACGCCAGTTTCCACGATTTCGTGCTTCGGTGCCAGTTCCGAACGGCTGCGGACGGCAATAGCGGGGTGTTCCTGCGCTCCGCCCGGGAAGGGGAACCGCATGTAACGGGTTATGAAGTCCAGATTTGGGACCAGCACCCGAAGTTCCCTACCGGCAGCCTCGTGAACCATGCTGCGGCCAGAAAGACGCGCATTCTTCCCAACGAATGGAATCTCCTCGAAATGGAAGTTCGTGGGGACCGGTTCATCGTGCGCGTGAACGGCTCCCAGGTGTTGGACGCACGGCAGGCGAAATCTGCGGTGGGTCACATCGGGCTGCAATACAACGCTGGCAAGCCCATCGAGTTCCGCGATATCCGGCTGCGCCCGACCGGATTAGCGCCGATCTTCAACGGCAAGGATCTATCGGGCTGGCGCAAAGTCGAATCGCCGCGCGCCAAGGAACCTCCGGTGTGGTCGGTGGCTAACGGCGAACTTCACGTGGAAAAAGGCCCCGGGCAACTGGAGACCGAAGACACCTACGCAGATTTCGTGTTCCAACTCGACATCCGGGCGAATTCCGGCGATCCCAAGCGTCACCCCAACAGCGGCGTCTTCCTCCGCGGAGATCCGGACGGTTATTGGACCGGCTACGAGTCACAGATCCGCAACGAGTACAAGGACGGCGACCGGACCCAGGCAGTCGATTTCGGTACGGGCGGAATCTACCGCAATCAGGCCGCCCGGAAGGTGGTCAGCGACGATAACCGCTTCTTCACCAAGACGATCGTCGCTTACGGCCGGCACATGGCGGTGTGGGTGGACGGTTACCAGGTCTCCGATTGGGAGGACCCGAACCCGGAAGGCCAGTCAGTACGCAAGAAAGAAGCTGTGCTGAAAGCCGGAACAATCAGCCTGCAGGCGCATGATCCGACCACCAACCTGGATTTCCGCAACATGCGTCTCGCCCGGCTGCCTGCGCGCTAGTTCTTGGGCGCCGGGGGCTTTTCTCCAATCTGCTCTTCGGGCAGCGGGTCCGGCGTGTCAAAGGTGATGACCGCCTCGGCTTCGAACTTCCGGTACAGGCGGAACTCCACCTCGTTTTTCACGAGCAGCCTGCCTTCGCGCATCCGCATCACGTAGCGGAGCGGGAGAAGGTAGGGCGCTCCGGCGATTTCGACGTAGTCGTAGTCGAGCACGGTCCCTGCCTGCTGGATGGGGAAGGCCGCGGGCAGGTTGATCGCTTCGAGGGTGATCCTCAGCACCATGCGCGTGCCGGCGTCGACGTAGACCAGCCCTCGATAGGCGGGCACCACGTCCATGGTTCTTTGGTAGCTGATGCGCCACTTCGACTGAGGCTGCGCCACCCGGTATGTGAATACGTGGGCGAGCTTGCCGCGCAACGTGGCCCAACGGTCCCATTCAAAGCGAGTCAGGGATTCCGGTTCGAACACCTCTTTGAGCATGGTCCCGAACTCGCCGCTCGAGATAGCGCCCCCAAGCTGTTCATAGGAAACATCGGTGGGGCGGGAGTTCACCAGAACCACCTGGTAGTTTTCCTTCTGCTCGAAGTAGGAAAGCCTGGCTGTGACGGTGTCCATGGGATGCCAGACCTCCATGCCTGAGGGGTCATAGAAACGGCGTGTCACCTGCGTGCAGATGAAGTCCGGCAGTCGGCGCGTGTAGTTCAGCGCATAATCACGCACATGGTCCAGAATCTCCTTCTGGTCTGCGGATGTGGGAGGCGGAATCGGCGTGGCGGCAGGCTTCGGCGGGGCAGCGTGCGGTGGAGGCAGTCCGCGCGACGCCTCCCGCAGCCGACGCAACGCTTCAACAGTGCGGGGTCCGGCTCCGCGGCGTTGGAGGTCCTCGACGACGCTGTCCTCCAATTGCTGAGTCAGGCGAACCTGTTTCAGGTAATCCGCCACTTGGGAGTCCCGGTGCTTGAGTTCAATGGAGGAACCGATGAACTTGATGAGCTGTTCAACGGTCATGCGCATCTGTGCCTCGGCCGCAGGACACAATAACAGCACCAGAACTGCCAAGGCAGCCTTCATAACTTCATTGTCGCTCGGGAATCCGCGGCGCGTGTGAACCGGGGCATGCCCGGCGTCAGAACGGCCAGCGGCGCTTCTTCTGCTGAGGTCCGGGAGGCGGAATCATCTTCCCGATGATTTCGGCAGCCAGCGGCGCCATCACACGGTAGCCGGCGGCGTTAGGATGCAAGCCGTCGTCGGCCAGTTCCGCTTTGAGTTGGCCCGCAGTGTCCACCATGTGCGAGAAGTAGTCCAGGTACGCGAAGCCGTGCTTCTTGCAGAAAGACTCGATCCAGCTGTTCAGCGCCAGGATGGTCTGCGGCGGCCGCTGCAGACTGCGTTCGTACTGAGGATTCTGGGCCTTATGGTGATCGCTGATGGGCAACACGGAGGCCAGCACCACCTTGATCTGGTGAGCCTCTGCCAGGGACGCCAGCATGTAAAGGTTCGCCTGGATGGTCTCGTTGGGCACCTGGCGGGCTATGTCGTTGGTCCCTGCCAGAATCACCACTAAGGCCGGCCTCAGGTCAAGCACGTCCGCTTTCATGCGTCCCAGCATTTCACCGGTAACCTGGCCGCTGATGCCCCGGTTGACGAAATCCCGGTCGGGGAAGTACTCGTTCAGGCGCCATCCGTCGGTAATCGAATCGCCCAGGAACACCACTCGAGGGGAGCCGGGAACAGGAGCCGGCAGCTTGCGGTTCGCCTCCGCGTAACGTTGCAGGTTGTCGCGGTCCGGATTGCGGAGCAGGAACTCTTTGCGCTCGAGCAGGGCGCGGTAGTGGCTTTCAATGCGGTCGACGGCCTCGCGCAATTCAGCGAATTGCCGGCGGCCCTCTTCAGGAAAAGGGAACGGTTTTGGCAGGGAATCGGCCAGCTGGAGGTAAGCCCGCAAGCTGCTCAGGAATGAGTATGTCAAGCCGGCGTGCTGTTGCCCTCCCTGGGCCCGCAATGTCTGCAGCGTCTGGTTGGCGTTTTCGAGCACGGGCGCTGCGGCGCGCACCAGCCCCGGCACAGTGACGGACGTGGATTCGAGCAGTTGCACGGAGCGCATGTAGATCTTCTGGGCTTCCGCCGGGCTGAGCAACGGGCTCGTTTGCGCGGCGGCAAAAGCCGCGCACAGCACTCCGGCTGCGGTCAGCCGCAGCGCAGGCATAAAACTACGCATCAAGTGGTTTCCTCTTTCTCCAACTCGAGAGTGACGGTTCCGATGTAAAAGGGCAGGCGTATGCGAATCTGCACGGGGAGCCTGCGTTCGTCATCCGTCAGCCAGACGTAGAGGCGCCCGTTTCTCCTGTAGAGCACGTTGTTGAACAGGAACGCCTCATAGCGGATGGCGCGAAAAGTTCCTGCCGGGGTCTTTACCGTCTCCAGCTTCTGGGCTTCAATGCGGGCGGAAACAGCCTTCTTGCCGTCGCTGATGGGCAGCTCGGTGGATTCCCGGAGTTTCAGGTTCATGGTGCGCAGGCTTGCCAGCGCCGAGATGACGTCATGAACGCAGGGCGGGACGTCGATTTCTTTGGTGTCGATGACTGCGTCTTTGATCAAATCCTTTTCGACATAGGTGGCCTTGCCATAGGGCTTCTGGAAGGAGACCTGCGTTTCCCTCCGCTTGCGGCCCTCGTGGGACTTGAGGAATGTCGCGTCCGCGCAGAAGCCTTCCCCGTAAGTCACCGTGTAGAAGTTGTCCACTTTGTAGAGCCGGCCCACAAATCCGGTGGTCTCCAGGTGCAGTGCTGCTTCCCAGCGCGGCCGCTCAGCATGCGCAGCCCGGTGGTAGGCCAGGGCGGCGTTGCCGGCGCGCATCAGCCGCCATTCCGCGCGGTAGTGCAACTCATGCCGGTCCTTGACTGCCGGCGCCGCGCCCTCTGGCTGGGGCTGCGGCGGCGAAGCCGCTGTGATCAAGAGACCGGCCAGGAAGAACATCCCCAGCGCAGCGCTGATAGCCTGCTTCATGATTTCTGAGTTTTGCAGAACCTTACCTGCCGCGCAAGCCGCAGGCGCGGCGGTGCGATATGCTGAGGCCATGCTGATGGATCTGCTGACCGAACCCAACTTGCACACTTTGAAGACTGTGGCGCTTTGTTCGTGCCTGTTCGTGTTGGCGGCGGGACAGTTGCCGGCGCAGGATTCGGGCCTGCCTCGCGAACTCAAGGGCGGTTTCCAGCCGTTCGTGACGCCGCTTCCCGAAGACTCCGGCCAATGGGAAGCGCGCAAGCACCTGCTGCGGACCACGCTGCGGCGGCTGTTGGGTGATTGGCCTCCGCTGTTCACTCCAACGCCCGTCACTGTGAGCAAGGAACAGCGCGAAGGCTACACGCTCGAAAAGATCACCTTCGATAACGGCGTGGGTGACACGGTCTACGGGTATGTACTGATTCCGGCCGGGCGGACGGGACCGGGACCGGCGATTCTGTATCAGCACTATCACGGCGGCAAGTACCTCAACGGAAAGGACGAAGTCATCACCAAGGCGTTTCAGACGCTCGACTTTGCTACCGGGGAGGAACTCGCCAGAAGGGGCTATGTCGTTCTGGCGATAGACGCTTACGCTTTTGGCGAGCGGCGCTTTCAGGGACCCGCGGGCAAGGAGGAGGAAGGCCGCAACACCGAATGGTCGCTATTCAAGACGTTCCTCTGGCAGGGCCGCACGCTGTGGGGGATGATGGTGCGCGACGACCTGCTGGCGCTGAACTACCTGCTGAGCCGCCCGGAGGTGGACGCGCGCCGCGTAGCCGCCATGGGAATGAGCATGGGGAGCACACGATCCTGGTGGGCTGCCGCCATGGACGAGCGTATCCGCGCCGTGATCAGCGTCGCCTGCCTGACCCGCTATCAAAACCTGATCGCGCACGGTGAAGTCCGGCAGCACGGTTTTTACTACTTCGTGCCGGACATGCTCAAAGAAGGCATTGATACCGAGAGCGTGATCGGGTTGATCGCGCCACGCCCGCATCTGACGCTCACCGGCGACAACGACGCCGGCTCGCCAGCCGATGGCGCCCGCATCATCAACGCGTTTCAGGAGAAGCTTTACGCGCTCTACGGAAGACGCGAGGACTTTCGCGGCAGGCTTTATGAGGGCGTCGAACACGTCTACACGCCGGAGATGTGGAAGGAAACGCTCTCCTGGCTCGAAAAACACTTGCGGTGAATGCGGGTGCAGTTTACATCCAGTGGCCTTTGCCGTGACTGCGCAGGGTGCTAAGCCGCTGGCAGGATTGGCGCGTTCTCAGGAATCTACGCCGGCGCGGATTCCGAGCGAGGGGTCGTATAGATTCATAGCGCCCGGGCCACAACGCTCGGCGACGACCCGCACCAGCCCGAGGTAACGCCCTTGATCGCGCTCAAGCGTCTCAACGTCTGACGGGAACAGGCTCTTGCCCGTGATTTCAAGCGCACGCTCAAAATCCCGCCAATGGCGCCATCCGTCAGGCTGCACGTCGGCGCTGACGTTGGTAACCCGGGAACTGCGAAGCCAAAGCTCACGCCACCAGGAGGCTGTGTGGAAGCACCAGCACTCGTCCTCCCAAAATACCTTGCCATTCTCTTGAGGGGCCAGCAAGTGCTCAGGCGGTGCGTTCCCTATCGGCTGGGTCAGCCCCGGAACTACGATCCCGATCAGACCGCCGGGGCGGACGAATCCACTCAGGTAACCCAGGTAGAGGTCGTCGGTCCCATAGAGGTGGTAGGAGTCGAATGACACCACGGCATCAAAGAAGTCCCGGGCGAACGGCAGGGCGTGGGCTTCGACGCGCAAGGGGTAGACCATGTGGCTGAGGCCTGCCTCGACGACGCGGTTCCAGTTGTGTTCGGGGCTTATCCACCAATCCGCTGCCCAAACGCACGCGCCAATTTCCCGCGCCAGAAAGATGCTGCTCAGAGCTTTGCCGCAACCCAGATCAAGGACCCGCATGCCGGGCTCAATCTCCATGGCCTCGCAAAGCCACTCGGTCAGCCAGAGCGCGTTCGGACCCATCTGATTGTCGAGCATCCACTCGGCGTCGTAGCCGTTCGACTTCGGAAACTCGGGCTTCGTCAGCAGTGCTGCTGATTCGTTCACGCGCGGTACTCCTCTCTCGTCAGCGAGGTCATTAGACGGCTTTCAGGATAGCAGCTTCATCCCTGCGCGAAAGCGGTTCGCACAGTCAGGCAGGCCATCGGAGTTCCACGGGAGACCCGGTACAGCAGCCTAGCTTCCGGGACGCGGAGTCCTCGTTAACCACCACCTCGAAGTAGTTGGAACTCCCCAACACCACGCACGGCTCGCCGGGCGGACAATCCCCGTAGGTATTCGCGAGGCGGCGGACGACGTGGATGCCAACACACATTTCGAAAGGCGACTCGAGGATGCCGGGGAAATCCGCAACGTGGAAGTTCGTGATGAGGTTGCCGAAGCGGTCCGTCTTGAGCACGGCGCCTGTCCAGAAGCGCTTGCCGGTGCGCACAGGCTGGTCCCAGGAAGTCCGCAGGTAATCCTGGATCAGTTTGCCGAACCGGGACGGCGCCACGCCCTTGGCAAGCTGCGCGGCGGCGGGCGCAAACACGTCCCTCCCGTGAAAGGTCCGGCTGACGGGCTTCAGGAAGTAGCGATCCGCGGTGATGCAACGCACCTTGTGCTTCTCACGAGCCATTACCAATGCCAGAACGCCGTTGTCCGGCGCGATGAAATACTGGGCCGCCGCTTCCATCAATAATGGCCGGCGTGTGGTTCCGACGCCCGGGTCGACCACGGCGACGTGCACTGTCTTTGGGGGAAAGTAGCGGTAAGCCTGAGCCAGCACGAAGGCGCCCTCCTGAATCGCAAACGGGGGCACTTCGTGGCTGATATCAACGATTTGCACTCCGGGTTGGACGCCCAGAATGACGCCCTTCATGACGCCCACGAAGTGGTCTGAAGCGCCAAAGTCAGTGGTCAAGGTGATAATAGGATTACGCATGGTAGTTGGTATCCAGGCCCTAGGGGCCACGAATCGCTGCTACTTCGACCATAATGCCACCACGCCCGTTTCGGCGGAAGTGCTGGGAGCTTACCTGAGCGCGCTCAGGAGCCCTGCGGGCAACCCTTCCAGCATCCACGCCTGGGGGCAAACGGCGCGACGCATCCTGGACGAAGCCCGGGCCCGGGTTGCTGACCTCGTAGGCTGCCTGCCGGAGGAGATCGTCTTCCTGAGCGGGGGCACGGAAGCGGACAACCTTGCGCTCTCTGGCGTGGTTGGGGCGCATTCCGCAGAGCGGCGCCACGTGGTCACCTCCACCGTCGAGCACCCGGGCGTGCTGAAGACCTGTGCCCACCTGGAAACGCAGGGCGTCGAGGTCACCTATCTCCCCGTGGATGGAATGGGACTGGTGGACCCGGACGAACTGCGCCGGAACATACGCCCCCACACGGTGCTGGTGTCCATCATGCACGCCAACAACGAGACCGGCGTGATTCAGCCGGTCGAGGAATTTGCGCGGATTGCCCGGCAAGCTGGTGTACCCTTCCATTCGGACGGCGTACAGGCTGCTGGCAAAATCCCCGTGGACGTAACCGCTTCGGAGTTCGATCTGTACTCGTTGAGTGGCCATAAGTTCTACGCGCCTAAGGGGATAGGCGCTTTGTTCGTGCGCCGTGACCTGGGGGTGCAGCCGCTGCTCTTCGGCGGTCGGCAGGAGCGAGGGATGCGAGCCGGCACCGAAAACGTGGCGGGCGCCGTCGCCTTGGGCGAGGCTGCGCGTTGGGCCAAAGTGAACATGGCGGCTGAGGCAGCCCGTCTTGAAACGCTGCGAGACCGCCTGGAGCAGGGGATTCTGGAACGCGTTCAGGGCAGTTTCGTGAACGGCAAGGGCGCCCGACGGCTTCCCAACACAACCAACATCCGTATCGCGGGCGTTGAAGGGGAAGCCGTGGTGATCGCTCTTGATCTGAAGGGCTTTGCGGTGTCGACGGGCGCAGCCTGTTCGAGCGGCGCCATGCAGCCTTCCCATGTCCTGACAGCCATGGGGTTGAAGCGGGCGGAAGGCCGCTCTGCGGTGAGGATATCGCTCGGGCGGAGCAATACGGTCGAGCAGGTGGATGCTCTGATCGAGGCGGTTGCCGCCTCGGCGGCTCGCCTGCAAGGGCTAGCGCCCTCGGACATCGACGAGGACGATGACTGAAGGACTCGTGGCCGTGGCCATGTCCGGCGGAGTGGACAGCTCCACGGTAGCCGCCTTGCTTGCTTCGCGTGGGGTTCCTGTCATCGGTCTCACCATGCAGCTATGGGATCAGCGCCGGATGCCGGAGCTGACCCCGGCTAAACCCTCCGGGCGGTGCTGTTCGCTGACGGACGTCCACGATGCCCGCGCCGTGGCGCAGGCTCTGGGCATCAGGCATTACGTGGTCAACTTCGAGGAACGCTTCGAACACCAAGTGGTCCAGCCATTCGTACAGGAATACCTCGAAGGCAAGACTCCTATCCCATGTACTTTCTGCAACATCTACCTGAAATTTGATCTGCTTCTTGAACTGTCCGCAGGGCTCGGAGCGGACCGCATCGCCACCGGGCATTACGCCCGCCTCAGCCATGATGCCGACAGCGGACGCTGGCAGCTTCGCCGCGGCGTAGACACCGGCAAGGACCAGACATACTTCCTTTTTGGTTTGACGCAGGAGCAGATGGAACGGACCCTGTTTCCGCTCGGCGAGTACACCAAGGAGCAGGTACGGGAAATCGCGCGGCTGGCGAATGTGCCCGTTGCCGCCAAAAGCGACAGCCAGGAAATCTGTTTTGTCCCGGGCGGGGACCACGAGGAGTTCATCCGAGCTTACTTGAAGGAACAGGGCAGGGCATTGCCCCCCGGCGGAGGCGAGATCGTGGATTCAACCGGGAAACGGCTTGGCAGGCACAACAGCTATTACGGCTTCACGGTGGGGCAGCGCAAAGGGTTGGGCGTGGCTGCTCCCGAACCACTGTACGTCATCGGAACCAACCCGGAAACACGCCAGGTGATTGTCGGAACTGAGCGGGAGCTATTCCGCAAGGAGATGAGCGTGGGCGAGGTCAACTGGCTCTCGATACCGGAACCTGACCATCCCGTGCGCGCGTCAGTGCGCATACGCCATCAGCACACGCCGGCGGCGGCTAATGTTCTTGCTGTGAAAGGAGAGCGCCGGGCACAGGTCGTCTTTGATGAACCGCAAAAGGCTATTGCACCGGGGCAGGCTGCCGTCTTTTACGACGGCGAGTTGGTGCTGGGCGGCGGCTGGATAGAATAGCTGCTTGGCGCAACGTTCCGAATTCCGCAACCTGTTCGAGTACGCTGCCGCGCGTGGAGTGCTCGCTTCGCTCGCTCTGCTGCCGCGCGGAGCAGCCTTGCGGCTTGCAAGGATTTACGCGAGCGTCCTGGACCTCAGCCTTCCGAAACTCCGGCGCGTCGGGATGCGCAACCTGAGTATGGCGTTCCCGGAGCTCCCTGTTTCGGAGCGGCGCAGGATCCTGAACGGTGTGTTCGCCTCCATCGCCCGCCTGTTGGTGACGCTGTCGCGATTCCCTCGGATGAATGCGGACAACGTGCGCCAGTGGATACGCTATGAGGGTTTCGAGCACTACGAACACGCCATCAAGCGAGGTAAGGGAGTGCTGTTCGCCACGGCACACCTGGGTAATTGGGAATTGAGCGCATTTTCCCATTGCCTGATGACGGCTCCAATGCACGTCGTAGTGCGGCCGTTGGATAATCCCCGCATTGACAACCTGGTAGCCACGCTCCGCACGCTGTCCGGCAACCGGCTGATAGAGAAGCGCGACTTTGCGCGAGGCATCCTGCGGGCACTGTCTTCCAACGAAGCGGTGGGAATCCTCATTGACCAGAACGCGAGCCTGGATCAGGGTGTGTTCGTGGATTTCTTTGGGGTTCCGGCTTGCGCCACGACGGGGTTCGCCAAATTGGCTCATCACAGCGGCACGACCGTCATCCCCGGTTACGCCCTCTGGTCTGAGCGGGAAAAGCGGTACGTGCTCCGGTTCTATGAGCCGCTCGAAATGACGGGTGACACAGCGGCGGACACTGCCGCGCTGCAACGCCATCTTGAAGGCGTGATCCGGGAGTATCCGGATCAATGGCTTTGGATTCACCGCCGCTGGAAGACCAGGCCCCCGGGCGAAGAGCCAATCTATTGATTCGAAAGGACCGGGCTGAGCGGGTGCGGGAGCCGTCCTCAGCCTTCGACGGCTAATTCCCCTTCGAGTGTGAACCGGGGCGCCTTGCGGCTGGCTAACAGCTCTTCCTGTTCGAGCATGGCGCTGACCAGCAGCGGCATGGCAATCGTGGAGTCGCAGTGGCAAGTCACCATGGTGGCATCCTTGGCGATTTTGCCCCAGCTTTGCGCTTCCTCGAAGGTGCAGCCGGATAATCCGCCCCAATGTGGGGCGTCCGTAACGCATTGCAGGGCGTATTTGTGCCCGCTGACGCCGCTGTTGATGATCAAGCCCGTGACCTCGGTCTGCTGGACGAAGTTCTTGGGAGTGCCGCCACCGAAGTAGATCACTCCGGAAGCAGGCCGGCTTCCGGCGATTGCCGCGGTTTCGATGACGTCACCGACGATGTCAAACGTGAAGCTGTTGCCCGTCGTGCTGCGGTGACAGGCAATGCCGATGCCTATGGAACTGTCGCCAATGGCGGGGCAGTATAGCGGCACGCCTGCCTTCGCCGCGGCCGTCAGAATACCGTCCTGGCTGGCGCGTTTCGAGAGATCCCTTCCCAGAAGGTACAGGAACTCGCGCGTGGTGTAAGGGCGCGATTGGTCGAGCGAGGCTGCGAAGCGTCCGATCCACATGTCGTGCCCGCGGAACTGCTCCTCGTCCGCCAGCACGTCGTACATGCGGTCCACCATGTTCTCGGCCAGAAGCACGTCATCCATGTGCGGGGATCCCTGGAAGTGGTAGTGGCCGAGCGTTTCGTGCAAGTCGTGGAAGAAATTGGCCCCGGTGGCGACCAGGCAGTCAATCAGCCGGTGCTCGATCATCCTTACCACCAACTGGCGCATGCCCGCCGGAACCATGGCCCCGGACAGCCCCATCATGATGGTGCAGTGGTCCGCCATCATCTTCTTCCAAACTTCGAACGCGAGGCCGAGTTGTTTGCCCTGAAACGCGGTACCCTGCATACGTTCCAGGATGAGAGAGACCGAGCGGGCGCCTGTCGGCTCAAACGGGCGGGTGGGATTGGCAAGGATCTGTTCCTTGCCGATGGCGGTGTGAGTCTTTTTCATCCTGGTTTTGGCTGGCGGTGCGCGTCCTACTGCAAGCGGACGCGGTTCTTTTCGCTCGTCACAAGTTCCTCGAAAATGGCGAGTACCTGCTTGCGATAGCGATACATGCGGTGAAGATTCTCGCGAAACGACTGCTCGAACCGGTTGGGGCGCAACCACTTCTGGAGCGTGGCCAGAGGCACGTCAATGTCTCTCCGGATGGCCTCCAGCGAGTGGCCACGCAGGAAAAGGCCGTAAAACATGGCGGCTTCCTTCTTCAGGGCAGCCGGATCGAAGTCATAATCCCCAACCATGACAGACAACCATTCAAAGCTAAGTCTATTAATTGTCAGTATAAACGCCGCTTAAAGACTCTATCAAGTACATTCGGCTTATCGGCGCAGCCGGTGTAGAGCGGGCAGGGATTGATATGCTGAAAATCATATGCTGAAATCACGCTTGCTTGTACGTCTGGCAGCCCTGCTTTGCCTCGCTTGTCTGGCTTCGCTCGCTGACGAGGCTCTGCTGTTCTCCTTCTTCCGCAACAACGGCGAGGACGGTCTTTTTCTGGCCACCAGCGCAGACGGGTTGAGGTGGGAGGCACTCAACGGGGACCGGCCGCTCGTGAAGCCTGTGGTAGGCGAATCCCAGCTCATGCGCGACCCGTCCATCACGCGCGGACCGGATGGAGTGTTTCGCATGGTGTGGACCACTTCCTGGCGGGGAAAGACAATTGGGTATGCCAGTTCGACCGACTTGCGGCGGTGGTCGACCCAGCGCGCCATCGAGGTGCTGCCGGATGAGCCAGGGGTCGTAAACTGTTGGGCTCCAGAGATTTACTACGATGATCCGTCAGGCGAGTTCGTCATCGTCTGGGCTTCCACGATTCAGGGCCGCTTTCCGGAGACGCAGGGCGCAGGCTCAGGGGACTACAACCACCGCCAGTATGTGATTCGCACGCGAGACTTCAATACCTTTTCGAAAGCGAAGTTGTTCTATGACCCGGGCTTCCAAGTGATCGACGCGGCGCTTTTCCGCTCCGGGGGGAGCTTCTTCATGGTGGTGAAGAACGAAACTCTGAAGCCACCGGCGAAGTACCTGTTCCTCACTTCGGCTCCTGCGTTGGATGGACCCTGGAGTCCTCCAGGCCCTTCGATTTCGGGTCCGGAATGGGCCGAGGGTGCGAGTCCCATCCGGATAGGTGAGTTCTGGCACATCTACTTCGACAAGTACCGGCAAAAGCGCTACGGCGCCATCCGCTCGCAGAACTTGAGGAATTGGGAAGACATTACCGATAAAGTCGTCTTTCCGGAGGGTGCCCGGCACGGCACGGTGTTTCGAGCGCCGCGCGAGGTGGTCGAGCGGCTGCGTGCAGCGGAGCAGTAGCCGGGGTCGCGGACGCCGGCCGTGGCGTTGCATCGACCAGCCGTAAGCCGGTACGATTGGCCTCTATGCCCTCGTGAAGGATAGCCGCCAGAGAAGTCACCGTCAGCGGTTTCCAGCCGCTGCCTCGGGCCATCCGCGCGGGGGAAGCCGCCGGATTATCAGTTGGAGAGGATTCCGTATGAAAACGCTTCGATTCTTGCTCGTCAGTTTGGCGCTGGTGCTGCCCGCCGTGGCGCAGTCCGAGGCGCGCCTGCTGCGGCATCCCAGCTATTCCAAAGGCAAGGTGGCTTTCAGCTACCTGGGGGATATCTGGGTGGCGAACGAGAACGGCGCCAACGTCGACCGGCTCACCGTTCACCGGGCGCGCGACGTCTACCCGCGCTTCTCTCCGGACGGAGAGTGGATTGCGTTCTCCTCGGACCGTCAGGGCAACCATGACGTTTACGTGATGCCTGCGCGCGGGGGCAAGCCGCGGCAGCTTACGTACAAGAGCTCCGATGACGTGGTGGTGGGCTGGACGCCGGACGGGCGCAACATCCTCTTCTACTCCACGCGAGCCAAGGGCGCTTTCCCCACGGTGGCGACGCTGTTCCTGGTCCCGGTGGACGGCGGGCTCGAACAGCCCGTCGAAACGGACTGGGGTTCCGGAGGGAGCTTCTCGCCGGACGGAGCCCGGCTGGCGTTCACGCGGCATCCGGCGACCTGGTCACGGCAACACTATCGCGGCAGCTACGCGGCGGACCTCTGGGTGATGGACATCGCCACCAGGAAGTCGCGGCATATCGGAGACGGCGAATACAAAGGCAACTACCTCTGGCCCATGTATGGGCGCAGCGGCGAGATTTACTTCGTCGCCGACCGCCTGCCGAATGAGAAGAACATCAAGTTCGGCGGTCCGGAGGTGATGAAGAGCGTCAACAACATCTGGAAGATCTCTGAACGCGGCGGGGCGCCTGTGCAGGTGACGCGGCACACGTCCGGCAGGCTGTTCTTCCCCAGCATCTCGGCTGACGGGCGGACGATTGTCTACGAGGAGAACTTCGGCTTGTGGAAGCTCGACACCGCCTCCGGGCGCAGCACGCAAATCCGCGTCGAGATCCACTCGGACCTGAAGGAAAACGAGGTGGAATTGCGTGCGGTACAAAGCGAGGCGGAGAGCTTTCACCTCTCCCCATCCACGCGGCGCGCTGCCATCTCTGCCCAAGGAGAGATCTTCACAATTGCCACGGACCGCGGCGAAGTGCAGCGTGTTACGGAGTCCTTCTGGCGCGACCAGAATCCGCGCTGGTCTCCTAACGGGAAATGGATTGCTTTTATCTCAGACCGCAGCGGGCGCGAGGAGATCTGGATTGCCGATGAACGCGGACGCAATCTGAAGCAGCTCAGTGATGCCGATTGCGACAAGGGTTCCTTCGTGTGGGCTCCGGATTCGACGTCCATCGCCTGGTCAGGCTCGGACCGGCAGCTTCGCCTGGTGAACCTGGAGTCGGGCCAGACCCGGGTGCTCGTTACGGGCGAGGCCGGGCCGATTTCCAACCCGCAGTTTTCTCCCGATGGCAAGTGGATTTCCTACTCCAAACCGGACGCCGCGCTGCGTTCGCACGTCTACGTGCGCGAAGTGGCCAATGGCGCCGAACGCCGGGTGGAGATGGAGAGCTTTCTGACTTCCACCGGCGCCCGCTGGACTGCGGATGGAAAGAAACTGCTACTGCTGGGCGGGACAGGGGTCGCCTCCATGGCTTCCCTGGCACGCACGCCGATGCAACTCTACAGCGTGGCCCTCGTCCGTCAGGAGAAGGATCCGGATGACCGTGACGTGGACACCGAAGAACAGGCGCAGGCTTCCACCGAATCTGCGCGCCGAGGCCCCGGGCAGGGAGGCGCCGGCGCAGGCACCGACAAGGTCGACGTCAAGATCGATTGGGACGGCATCGACCGGCGCATGAGGCAGCTTACGCGCCTGGCGAGCGGAGTGATCTCCGTGGTTCCGGCTCCGGACAGCCGGACCTATGCGCTGGTTGCCATGGGCGGCGGCGAAGAAGGCGGCGGTGGTCCGGCGCTTTACACGATTGGCGACGACGGTTCGCGCCTGACGCTGGTAGCTCGCGCGGGAGGAGCCGGCGGAGGTCAGGGACCGCCCCCCGGCATGGGAGGTTTTGGCGGCGGGCTCGAACCGCAGTGGGCGCGTGACAGCCGTAGCCTGTATTACCAGATGGGGCCGGGTATCTACACGGTAGCGGTGCCTGCGCCACCGTCCGGAGAGGGCGGTGGAGCCGCAGCCGCAGGCGCGCGAATGGGCGCGCGTCCAACGGGAGAGCCCGCCACTACAGCTAGCCCTGGCTCAGCCACACCGCGGCGCATTTCCTTCACCATACGCCTCGAAGTGGATCGCGCTTTGGAACGGAGGCAGGTATTCGAGGAAGCGTGGCGGGTGATGAAGTACCGCTTCTACGACCAGGCCATGCATGGCGTTGACTGGCCTGCGATGAAGGAGCTCTATCAGCCTCTGCTGACGTATGTAGGCGACTCCGAGGAATTGCGCTCGGTCATCATGCAGATGATCGGCGAGTTGAACGCTTCCCATACGGGCGTATCGGGAGGTGGAGGGGGCGAGCCGCGCGCGGCGCAGACGCGCTACCCGGGTTTTGATCTCGAACCGGATGCGTCGGGCTACTACCGCGTTTCGCACATCTACAAGCGCGGTCCGGCTGACCGCGATTTCGTGAAGATCGAAACGGGGAACTTCATATTGGCCGTGAACGGCAAAGAGCTCAAGACGCCGGAGAACTACTGGAGGCTGTTCAACCTGCTTCCGGGCCGCAAGCTTGAATTCCAGGTGAACTCGCAACCGCGCACGGAAGGCGCCTGGACGGCTACCGTGGAACCCATCAGCGCCGGCGCGCAAGCCGACCTGGACTATGAACGCTGGGTGGCTAGCCGCAAGGCCATGGTGGACCGCCTGTCCGGCGGGAAGATCGGTTATCTGCACATCCGGGCGATGAATGCCCCGTCGCTACAGCGCTTCCAGAGGGACCTGGTGGAGAACCAGGACAAGCAGGCGCTCATCATCGACCAGCGCTTCAACGGAGGCGGCGGGATCGACCAGGAACTGCTGCAAATCCTGAACCAGAGGATTCGATATCAAACCTACCGGCGCCGTGATTCCATCGAAATGCCGCGGCCGGTGCATACCTTCTACGGACCTATGGTCGTCCTGCAAAATGAGCGGTCTGCCAGCAACGCCGAGATGTTCCCGGATGGCTTCCGCAGGTTGGGACTCGGCAAGGTGATCGGCGTGCCGACGCTGGGCGCGGTGATCGGGACGGGTTCCTACAGGCTGATGGACGGCTCAACGATCCGCACGCCCGGAGTGGGCGTGTACACGGCACAGGGCGAGAACATGGAGAACTTCGGTGTGCCGCCGGATATCTACGTGGACAACACGCCGGAAGATTTCCTGGCCGGACGTGACCGGCAGATCGAGAAGGCCGTGGAAGTCCTGAGTGCGGACATCAAGGCCGCTGCCGCCAAGCCGAAAGCGAAGTAAGATCAGTCCGCGCTTATAGCCGCAGACCGCGGAGTGCAACACGGCTATTCCGCGCGCCAGAAGAGGCGGAAGGAAGGCCGCCTTTCGGTGAACACTGCCGCGAGCAAGCCACAGGATTCCTGATATCAGGGATAAGCCTGCTGGTTCGCTGAAATAGGGAACATCGGGGACGTCGGAAGGGAATTAAAGTCGAACATCTTATTCCCATGCGGAGTATGTTCGACTTAAGCCGTTGGGCTGGAAGGACAAACAGTCGGCGGGCGACGCTCAGCGCGATGGCTCCTGCTCGAACACACGGGCGGGCACGGTCAATTCCGCAGAGAGTTCATACCGCAACTTCCCTCCCGGCAGCGGGTTTTGCGAGTATGAGGTCAATCTTCCTTCTGCTCGGCACAGTCTGCCTACTGGTTCCGGCGTCCGCAGCGGATCAAGCAGCCTCGTTCTTCGATGACTCGGCGGTGCGAGAAATTCGCCTGTATTTCAACGACCCGAACTGGTACAACGTCCTGTTCCAATCCCACAGTCGCGATCCGGAGGATCCTTACTTTCCGGCGCGCTTTCAGTATGGCTCAAGCGTGCTGCCTCAGATCGGCGCCCGCTTCAAGGGTAACTCGTCGTTTCGGCGCAACGGCGTGAAGAAGCCCTTCAAACTCGATTTCAATAAGTACGACCGCAACGCTCACTTTTTGGGGCTCAAGAAGCTGAACCTGCACAACGGCGACATTCAACCGGCCATGCTGCACGAAAAGATGTTTCTCGAGTTCGCCGGGAAATATGTGGCGGCTTTGCGGTCCGTGCACGTCCGCCTGTACGTCAATGATGTCTACTACGGCCTATATCTGGCCGTGGAACAGCCCGATAAGACCATGATGCAAAGCCGGTTCGGGAGCGACGAAGACGGCAACCTGTACGAAGCGGGTGAAAGCGTGCAGGCAAACATGAGTTACTTGGGAACAAACCCGGCTTCTTACTACACACGTTACGAACTGAAGACGAATGAAAGCGCCAATGATTACTCCGGGCTGATTAGAATGCTGGATGTGCTCAACAACTCGCCCACGGCGGAATTACCGGCACGGCTTGAGCCGCTCATGGACATCGAAAACGTGTTGCATGGCATGGCGCTGAACGCGTTGTTCACCAACCTTGAATCCTACCTGGGCTCTGCCGGCGAGTATTTCCTCTACCAGCGCTCCCGCGACAACCGCTTTGTGCATATCCACTGGGACACCAACGAGACTTTCGGCAGCACCGGAGACGGGACGACGCGCCTAGCTAATCCGTTCACTATGGATCCGTTCTGGCTGCCCACGGCTGCCCCGGGCGGGGGGCCGGGCGGCGGCGGCGCGGCCTCAAATGCCCGCCCGCTGCTGGAGAAGCTATGGGCAGTCGACATCTATAAGCGGGTGTACCTGCGCATGCTGGCGCGCTTCCTGCGCGAAGGATTTGACGAGCGGACATTCGCTTCTCGCGCGCAGGAGGTAGCAGGAAGAATCCGTGCGGACTTCGCCGCCGACCCCAACAAGGCGTTCACCATGGCTCAGTTTGAAAACTCGCTGAACGACCAAATGAACGTCAGCAATGTGACGGTGTACGCCTTGCGCCAATTCGTGCGCGAGCGCAACGCCTACCTGCGCCCGCTGTTGAACGCGCAGGCACGAGCTTCCGACGTCCGCTTGAATGAGTTGGTGACGGCCAACAGCGGCGCGCAGAGAGACGAAGCCGGCGACGCCGACCCCTGGGTGGAGCTGCACAACCTGGGACCCGGACCGGTGGCCACCAACGGTTGCTATCTCTCCGACGACCCGGCCAACCCCACCAAGTGGGCGCTGCCGGCGCGGACGCTGGCGGACGGAGACTTCATGGTCATCTGGCTGGACGCTGAGCCGGGTGAGGGCCCGAACCACGCGACCTTTCGCCCCGCAGCGGGCGGCGGCACGCTGTACTTGTTTTCGAGCGTGGTAGGCACGCAAACCCCGTTGGACAGCGTGCGTTACGGGGCGCTGGCCACGGGCGTCTCCTACTCCAGGACCGGCTACTACGGCAACGAGTGGAGCCTCAGCGCCACAGCTACGCCGGGTGCGGCGAACGTCGTGACGGCAGCCGCTGCGACTCCGGCAGTCAGCAGCGGCAACGGCAGGCTGCTGGTCAATGAGTTCATGGCGGATAACGACAGTGCTTTTGAAGATCCCGACGAGAAAGGGGCCTTTGAAGACTGGTTCGAGGTCTACAACCCGGGATCCGCGGCCGTCGACATGAGCGGTATGTACATCAGCGACAGCCTGAATAACCCTACCAAGTGGCAAGTCCCCGCGGGCGTCGTCATCCCCGCCAGGGGATACCTGGTATTCATGGCCGACGGGGAGACCGCGCAAGGCAGCCGCCACACGAGTTGGTCTCTGAGCCGCGACGGCGAGAGCATCAGCATCTATGAGAGCGACGGCAGGACCCTTGTCGACTCGATCGTCTTTGGTCCGCAGCGTACCGACGTCGCGATGGGGCGCACCACCGACGGCGGCGCCACGTGGAGCCTGTTCACGCCGCCCACGCCCGGCGCGCCGAACGCCAACCCGGTGGCCAATTGGGTGACCAACGCAGCCGGTTTCCAGGTGGCCCCGCTCGCGCCGGATTCCATCGCGAGCGCTTTCATCCAAGGCATTGCCACCGGCACTACAGTGGCGCCGTCCGGTGCACTGCCCACCTCACTCGGCGGCGTCAGCGTGACGGTAACAGACAGCCGCGGGGTGGGGCGCCCGGCGGCGCTGTACTTCGTTTCGCCGAACCAGCTCAATTTCGTTGTCCCCGCAGACACCGCGACCGGGAAGGCCCGTTTCGGCGCCCGCCGTCAGGACGGCAGCACGGTGACGGGCGACTTGCTGATCACCAGAACTGCGGCGGGGCTGTTCTCAGCGAACGCAGACGGCGCCGGTGTTGGTTTGATCGCCGCAGTACGTTCCGACGCTCAGGGCAGGCAAACTTGGGCGCCCGTGTATCAGTACGACACTGCTTCGCGGAAGACCGTAGCCGTTCCAATAAGCTTGGGCGGCGAGAATGACCAGGTGTTCCTGGTTGCTTACGCGACAGGTGTGCGCAACACGCGAGCGTTGGCCAATGTCACGGTGCAAGTGGGCGGCGTCAGCGTTCCAGTGACCTATGCTGGGGCGCAGAGCGAATTTGCCGGTTTTGACCAACTCAACATCGGCCCGCTGCCCCGCTCGCTCGCCGGGAGGGGCGAGGTCGCCGTGCTGGTCACCGTCGAGAGCGACCGTGCCAACACGGTCAACCTGAGTATCCAATAGGAGCCCGGCTCAAGCGACGCGGACGCGCACAGGGACGCTTTCACGGAAGCTGGCGGAGTCGATCCGGGCTTCCTGGTGCAGGGCCTCGAACGCGAGACTCTGCACCAGCGAGGCGGCCCGCCCGGCGAAAGCCTGCGCTCGAAGTGGCCGACCCGAGTGAAACCACGCTATTCCGCGCGCCAGAAGAGGCGGAAGGAAGGCTGCCTCGCCAGGCGCAAGGCCGAGTAACTGAGAACACCGAGCAAAGTCAGCAGGCTCAGCAGCCGGGCGAGGCGGTATTCCCAGCCGCCATCGTAGGTCATCTCAATAGCGCAATGTCCGTCGCACTCCGGCCGGACCACGAGGAAGCCGAGGCCGTCGCGGGATACTTTGGCCGGCAGACCATTGGCTTGTGCATGCCAGCCGCGGTGATAGGCGGTTTGCAGCGAAACCACCTGGCCTTCATGCACCGTGGTTTCGATGTGGATGCGGCGCGATCCCTTCCAGTGCATTGACGCCTCTGGCATACCCGGATCATCGAGCGCGCTCACGTACTTACGCAGTTCATGCAGCGGTAAAGACGGACCTGAACCCGGGTCAGGCACGGCTGCCTCGGGAATCACGCGGGCGAGCGAGGTGCTGCGTTGGGGTACACGGTAAATGGTCACATCGTCTTCCCGCCAGGCGACCGGGAGCAGGCCTTCGAACTTCCGCGGGTCGGAGTATGGCTTCCAGAACTCCGAGCTTCTGGGGCCGCACACGGTAACCGCGTGGACGCCGAAAGCCTTCAACCAAAGGACCGAGATGGCTGCTTCGTCTGGCCCTCGGCTCGTAAGAACGTTGTTCATGGCGGCTTGTTGGTTCGGGTTGGGCGTGGTGGAGTAAGAGGCGCCGGAAAGCTGCGGCGTATCGCTGAAGACGTTGAACCATTGCGCGATGGAACCGGGCACCATCACGCGCAGCCCGGGCATGTTGAGATCCACCCACTTTGCCACGCGGTATTCGATGTGCCGCGTGATGTCCACCGGATAGACGGTCAGCCTGGCGTCACGCCTGTGGTTCACCACCAGCCAGGCGGCAGCGGAGAGGAGGACGATGCACGTGATGAGTTTGGCGCTGCGGGGCAGGCTTTCGACAATCGGCCGCGCCAGAAAGACGAAGGCCAACGCGAGCCCCATGGCCATTTCGGGTTGATAGCGCCTTGCCTGGGGAAGAAAGTGCAGCCCTGCAAATACTTCGAGGAGCGGAATCATGCTGGCTATATAGGCGAACAGCACGAAGAAGCGCAGTGCCCGGTCCTGTGTCCATCGGCGCAGGATAAACCATAGGATGGACCATCCCACAGCCACGATGAGCACCGCCGCAAGCGAGCCCCAGGACCATTGGTCCTCAGGATAGGCTTGCTGGTTCGCCCGAATAGTCGCTATCATGGACGGGGGAAGGAACGGCGAGATCACAAGGTAGGAAAGGCAGCCTATGGCTCCCGTGATGAGTATGTTGGACCTCAGCCTCTGGACGGGAAGAACAAAGAGGAGACACACGACGCTCAACGCAATGGCTACAGCCCCGAAAACGCTGGCGGACACGGTCAACACCATGGAAACACCTGCGCCCAGATAGTAAATAGGCCGGCGCCTTTCGAGTGACAGCCACAGAAACAAAATGACCAGTGGGAGAAAGCACAAAGCCGCCTCGTGAGGCGTGTCGTCCCAAACAGCCATCGTGTACAGGCGATGATTGGTCCAAAGCAAGTCCGGATTGAAACCGGTTTCTGCAAGCACCGCCCGGGCTGGCGATGTCAGCGAGTAGACGAGTGCGGCGGAAAAGCTGTAGCCGGGAGCACGCGTCGCCCACCAAGCCAGGAGAAACAGAGTCAGCGGACCCAGGCAGTAGACGACTCCCGTAACTGCGTTGAAGGCGCGCGGCGGCGACCACTGTGCCAGTTTCGCGACGAACGCGGTGGAGCCCGGCACCAAGGGCATGTAGGTGTGCTCGAACGGCATCCCACCGTCGTGGACAGCCCACCAGGCAGGCTGGAACCAATGCTCCTCTGCCAGGCGCGCCATCGTAATCCAAAGTCCCTGAATAGAGTTGGTGCGCCCGGTGTACTCAACAAGAAAGAGATCGCGGCCAATGTAGGCGTTCACCGAAAGCAGCACCGCCAGATAGCCCGCTGCCGCCCATCGCTTATAAGAAGGTCTCAAGCCCACGATTATATGTATCCCCGGTCCCTCCGGCTGACCCGGCGTGGTGCGTGGCGGCGGGCATACGGGAGCTAGAAAGGCACGCCCGGGGAAGGGAATCGGAGTCGTCGAGTAGCGCGCTTTGGGGGTCCGTTTTTCCGCAAGAAGACTGTGACTCCGCAAGCAGGACTCCGCAAGAAGACTTGACATCCAAGGCGGGATATAGATAGAACTGTCCGGGAGTCAGATTCCATGACCACTCAAACATTATAATCTATTTTGTTTCCGGCTTTTCTGGCGGTTGGCGCCTGGGCGCAACCGCGTGTAGAGATAGTGCTGCCTGAGCGCACTCGCGTGCTTGAAGACCAACGTCTGGACATAGTGATCGAGGCGCGAAACTTAACTGGCGGCGTCCTGGCAGTTACGGCCAACGGCGCCGACATAACCGGGCAATTCACCGGTCCGAGGCCGGTGGATTTGGACTGCGATTCAGCCGCCGATGCGGTCTGGAGAGCCGACATGGTGGGCTTTCAGACACCCGGGTGGGTTCGGCTGGAAGTGAGGCTGACCGCTCCGCAGGGCAACTTCCGGGCTGTCAAGGACATCAGCGTGCAGCCATTCGCGCGGCCCGCGCGGCTCAAGAACGTCATGCTGTACATCGGCGATGGCATGACGGAGGCTTGGCGGGATGTGGGGCGCATCATCGGCAGGAGCGTGGAAACCGTGCCGGGTGTGCCGGGCCTGCGTGAAGGTTTTTACGACCGGCTGCTGGAAATGGACCGTATGCCGGTGGCGGGCGCCATCATGCACCACAGCATGGACAGAGTCATTCCTGATTCAGCCCCTACAGCACACATGCTGGCTACCGGGAACAAGACATTCGACGGCGCTCTGGGAGTGTTTCCAGACGGTACGGACTGTAGGTTCGGCGCAGCTGCGGACGACAGAACCATCCCATTCGCGCTGGACAACCCGCGCATAGAGAACATTGCCGAGTACCTGAAACGGCGTTTTGGATACAGAGTAGGTATTGTCACGACTGCCTCCGTCGTCGATGCCACGCCGGCTGGCTTTGGCGCCCACACGGGAGATCGAGACACAGGTTTCGAGATTGTCCGTCAGTACCTTGAAAACCCATTTCTCGGTGGAGCGCCCATTGCCGATGTCCTGATGGGAGGCGGCGGCGAGAATTTCGATCCTGCCCTACGCCCTGACAAGCGCAACCTGTACGGGGAATTCGCAGGCAAGGGCTACACCATCGTTCGCACGGCCACCGAGATGAGGGGCGTACACCGCGCCACGTCACGCCTGCTGGGTATCTTCAAGACGTCCGTCACCACAGTACATTCCAGCGGCGTGCGCGTGAGTTCCGCCTCTCACATGAATGTCGCTTACGACAAGCTCGGGCTGACGCGCCCCGGCAGCGAGTCCCTGCCTTCCTTTGGCGGCTGGAACGATCAGCCCATGCTCGAGCAGATGACCGAGAAGGCCATTGAATTGTTGGCGGGACCTGAAGGCAACCAGCCGTTCTTCCTGATGGTGGAGGCAGCCTCCATCGACAAGCAGTCTCATTCGAATCACCTGGCCGGATCTGCCTGGGACGTGATCGAATTTGACAACGCCGTGGGTGTGGGCCGGGCCTGGGCTGCGAAACGCAAACCGCAAGACACCTTGATGGTAGCCACCTCGGACCATGGCCAGCCGATGGTCATCATCGGCCTGGCGGAGATGTCCGACGCCGACTATTATGACCGCACTGGCAACCTTACGATGACGGTGACGTCTCCCATTGGGACGCACACTACCCGAATCTTCAAAGACGTCCACACGAATGTGCGCGGCATGATCCCTTGGGGCTCGGCGGGCAGCGGCAGAACCGGACCGCCGGCCGAGGCTCACCAGGATATCTACGGCGCCATGGGCTTCCCCGATTACGTGGACGCCAATGGAGATGGTTACCCGGAAAACCGCGAATCAGGCGGGAAAGGGCGCAGGCGAATCGCCGTCGGTTTCAGGACGGGCAACCACACCTACGAGACCTTGCCGCTCTCCGCTGAAGGTCCCGGAGCGCTCCTGTTCACGGGCTACTATGACCAAACCGATGTGCCTCTGAAGATCGCCGCAGCCATAGCCACGGACACCAGCGAAATGGACGCGATCATTCAGAAGATATTGCACACGAGCGCGTTCCCGCGTACACCCGGCAAGTAGCGCTCATCGCTGAACCAAAGGCCACCTTCCAGCAGCGGTTCTACAATGGCGCCGCTGCTGGAAGCGTACTAACGGACGGGGTGAGGTGCGCTCTGGCGATGCGATAGCAGGGACTAAGCTCGTGCGCGGGCTGTACGGATCATTGCTCTGACGTTCTCCGCGGGCGTCGTGGCAGCCATGGCGCAACCGGCGTTCAGAATGAAGCGCGAGGTGCCGGCGAAGAGTTCCAGCAACTCTCGTGTGCTGTCTTCCACGTCCGCCGGTGTGCCGAGAGCGAGCACGGCGCTCGGATCGATATTGCCGGCGAAAACGGCGCGCCCGGCGAGGACGTCGCGGGCGAGCGCTGCATCGGTCTTGTGGTCCATCTCGAGGACATCGGCTCCCGTTGCCACCATCTGCTCCAGAATGGGTTCGGTCTTTCCACAGATGTGTAAGGCGTAGGGGAGGCCAAGGCTGTGGCTGGCTTCGGCCAGGCGCTTTTCGTAAGGATGCGCGAAGGTCAGGTAGAGCCGTGGAGATACGACACTCGGGCCTGCCGGGCTGTCGCCGTTCGAAATCATGTGGGCGCCGGCGGAGGCCATGAGGCGCATGAACTGGATCGCAGCAGCCGTGCAGTACTCGAGAAGGCGGAGCGCATCCTCATGTTGGGCCGGCTCCATCAGATCCATCATCCAGTTGGCGCTGCCCCGCATGGCGCTAGCCAAAGAGAACGGAGCCTGATCACAGTTCCCGCGGATGAAGATTTCGTCTTTAAAGTAGCGTCTGAGGATCCGGACCGCTTCCAGCCAAACCTGAATACCGGAATAGGCGGCGACGGACGGCGGCTCGAGTTCGCTAGCCTCTGCCAGAGAGGAAAGGCGCTGCCCGGTGCAGATGGCCGGTTCATCGCCGGGGAAGAGGACCGGCACACCGACAGCTCCCGCGAGAGTGGCAGTATCGACGTCGACCACAATGGCGTCGTAGCCGTATGTTTCGACAGCCTGGATGAAACAGCGCGCGATCGCCTGGGGATCGCTCCGATAACGGCTCATGGGTACGCCCGCCTCGGCGGCGGCGGGCATGAAGTTGTGCAGCATGATGGGAACGGCGTCGGGCTGCTGACCGCAGAGGGCAGCGTCGATTCTCTGGTATCCGTTCACGGCACTCCTATAGATCCTCGTCGAGGCGCTGAGGCGCCAGGCAGGTTCCTCAACAACTGCGAATGCCTCCTGAACAACCGCGCCTCACCGTGGAGAGTCAAGCAGCGCGCCGCAAGGCGGTAGGCTTGAAGATGTTGATCGCGGCATCCAAAACCTTATTATCATGGCGATGATGTGCTACGCCGAGTGCCTGGAAGGAGGCTTCCTCCGGCCCGGAGCCACGGGCTGGAAGGGATAAGGAAATGCCGAGCAGAAGAGATTTCCTGGTAGCAGCCGGCGCCGCAGCCGCCGGCGTTTCCGCGGCCGAGCCGCGCTTGCGCCTGGCAGACAGTAAAGGTGAGAAAGTGGCAGTGCTTTACGGCGGCACGACGTTGCTCGAATACCGCTACAGCGCCTCGCGGCCAAAGACGTACGTCCACCCGCTCTGCCTGCCTGACGGACGAGCGATCACTTTGGACGGGCCGAAGGACCATGTGCATCATCGTGGGCTCATGGTGGCGTGGTCCGAGGTGAATGGGATCGATTTCTGGGGCGAAATCAATCCGGCGAGACACGGAGAGATCGTCCACCAGAAGTTCGAGCGGTTGCGGGACGGAGCCGAGGCCCAGATAGCCGCTGTCAACCTCTGGAAGGCTGAAGGCAAGGCGCTACTGGCTGAACGCCGCACAATCACCGTTTCGCCGCCTGCGGCGGGCTCCTTGTGGGTGGAGTGGATTACCGAATTGAGGGCGGTTACCGAGCCGGTCAAGCTGGCCGCCGGCAAGCACGTCTACAACGGATTGGGCATCCGCGTGACGCCGGAAATGGACGGGGGCAGGGTGCTGAACTCGAAAGGTACGGCCACCATCGAGAAGGCCAATGGTGAAGCGGCTAACTGGTGTGCTTACTACGGCGCGGGCGCCGGGGTGGCAATGTTCGATCATCCCGCCAACCCGCGGCATCCCAACGCCTTCTTCGTGATGAACAAAGCCTTCGGTTATATGAGTGCTGCGCCGACCTATCAGGAGGCGTTTGACCTGGCCGTGAACGAATCGATACGCTTCCGCTGGGGTGTGCTGGCTTTCTCCGGAGAGCCTGTCGCGGATACGCTCCACCAACATTTTCAAGCCTGGAGTAAGAAGACGAAATGAACAAGCCACTGGGTGCTGCCATCCTCGGAACAGGCGATGTGTCCGGCGAACACATCAGAGCTTATGAAGCCAACTCCCAAACGGAGGTCCGGGCCATCCTGAGCCGCGACCTGGAGCGAGCCAAGGCCAAGGCACGCGAATACGGCTTGGAGAATTGCACGGCATACACCGATCTCGAGACGCTGCTGCAGTCGGACGATATCCACCTCGTATCGATCTGTACGCCGCACCATCTGCACGTCGAACAGGGCATAGCCTGTGCGCAGGCCGGCAAGCACGTGATCGTCGAAAAGCCTGTTGCCCTGGACCTGGAAGGCTTGAGAAAACTGGACGCGGAAGTGAAAGCGCACAACGTGCGGAGCGTGGTCAGCTTCGTGTTGCGCTGGAACCCTTTGTTTCAAGTGATTCGGGCGATGCTGGCGGACGGTGTCATCGGCGACGTGTTCCATGGCGAGGTTGACTACCTGCACGGCATCACGAAGCAGTATGGCCTCTACCCGTGGGTCAGCAAGCGAGCCTACGGCGGCACGGCACTCCTTACGGCAGGCTGCCATGCAGTGGACGCTCTACGGTGGTTCATCGGCAAGGAGGCGGTGGAGGTATTTGGTTACGCCAATTTCAGCCGGGGCAATCCGCTCGACTATGAGTACGAACCCAACAGCGTAACTCTGGTGCGTTTCGAAGACGGAACTACGGGCAAAGTAGCCACTTCAATCGAATACGTGGCGCCGTACACGTTCCCCATCGTACTCATGGGCAATGGCGGCACAATCCGCGACAACCGGCTGTACACCAAACGCTGGCCGGGCCAAACGGGTTGGGCGACAATCCCAACCATCCTGCCGGATAGCGGCGCCGTGACCCACCATCCGTTCGTTCCTCAGATAGCCCATTTCGTCGATTGCGTTCTGAGCGGCGTCGAATCGCACTGCAGCGTGGCGGACACGGTGAAGACTCATGAAATTTGTCTGGCCGCCGAAATCTCCAGGCTGGAATCACGGCCGGTGAGTTTGCCGTTGCCATGAAATGGCGGCAGCCTTTCCCATGCGGCGTTTCCGCAGTTGCGGCGTGGCGTGCTGAGAATATTTTCGAGGGACGCTCCGGGCGGGGGAGCGCCGAGTCGTGACGCCACGCGAGCGCTGGGAGGCCGTTTTGAGGGGCGAGCGCCCGGACCGCACACCCTGCGACTACTGGGGAACCGAGGAAATCACCACGCGTTTGAAAGCGGACCTGGGATGCGCCACTGACCGCGAATTCTATGAGAGGCTCGGAATCGACAAGCTGATTCACCTGGTGCCGCGCCATCCGAGAGCGGTGGAAGAAACCTGGCACGTTCAGTCCTACTTCAGCCTCTGGCATATCGGCACGCGGTTGGTGCCTTACGGGGACGGGCTCGGCACGTATGAAGAAGCCGTAGAGCACCCGCTGGGATCCGCAACGAGCGTGCGTGACGTGGAACGGTTTGATTGGCCGGAAGCCGGTGAGTGGGACCTTTCCGGTCTGCGGAAGCAATGTGAGGAATGGCGTGATTACCCGTTGCTTGCAGGCGGTTGCGAGATGTTCTACCTCTACTGTCGCCTGCGCGGGATGGAACAGGCGCTAAGCGACCTTCTGGAGAATCCCAAGATCGCTGAAGCCATTTTGGAGCATATTGCGTGGTTTGACCTGTCTCTGACCGGGCGTATCCTGGACGAAGTTGGAGACGCTCTCTTGTTCTGTTACGTAGCGGAGGACTTAGGCACGCAGGAATCGCTGATCATGAGCCCGAGCCTGTTCCGGCGGTTCCTGAAACCGCACATGGCGCGGATGATCGAGCTGGTGCACTCGCGTGGCGTCAAGGTCTTTCACCATAACGACGGGGCCATCCGGCCCCTGCTGCCCGAACTCATCCAGATGGGTATCGACCTGCTCAACCCGATTCAGTGGCGTTGCCGAGGCATGGACCGCGCCGCGTTGGCGCGCGATTTCGGGAAGCAGATCGTCTTTCATGGAGGAGTGGATAACCAGCGAACGCTGCCCTTCGGCAGCGAGGCGGACGTGCGCGAAGAGGTGCGCATGAACCTCGGCCTTCTTCGAGAGACCAAGGGTTATGTCGTGGCGCCTTGCCACAACCTTCAGGCCAATACACCGACGTCCAACGTAGTGGCGCTCTACGATGCCGTTCAGGAATATGGATGCACGGGCGGTTAGAGGAAGGGGACGGAAGCGTGGCGGCGCAGCAATCGCCGCCTGCCAAGACTAGCGGATAAGCGCCGAAATCAACTTGAAGTGCGGGTGGCTCGAATCGCGCAACCACTCGAAAACCACGGACTCGGTGTTGGTGACCACAACGCCGGATTCCCGCATGCGGTGTGCGGCATTCTGCCAGTTGCGGGGGCTGCGCGAGCAAATGCCATCCTCCGCCACGTAAACCTCGAAACCGGCGTCCAGCAGGTCGAGTGCGGTTTGCAGCACACAGACGTGTGCCTCCATCCCCGCAAGAACCACCTGGCGCCGGCCGGTCTCCCGCAGGAGTCCCAGAAATCCGCGCTGGGCGCAGCAGGAAAAAGTCGACTTCTCGAACTTACGGCATCTCTCGCTAGCGTGTTGGAGCACTGCCGGGTGTGTGTGACCCAGACCCTTCGGATACTGCTCCGTGATGACCGTAGGGACTCCGAGATGTTCAGCCGCTTGCAGAAGGATGCCGATGTTGCGGAACACTGACTCCCGTGAGGTGTGCTCCATAGCTGCCGCAAGGCGCTCCTGCACATCCACGATGAGCAGCAGAGAGTCCTCGCGGCGACAAACCTCCACGGCG
>JBBIND010000018.1:0-54973 GCA_037444075.1 Acidobacteriota bacterium
GGTAATCTGACGGCGGCGCTCACCCACTGCGGGCGCGGCGACGAGATGATCGTCGGGCGAGAGGCGCATATGTTCCGCTATGAGGCCGGCGGCTCCGCCGCGCTGGGCGGCATCCATCCCCATATCCTGGATGTGCAGCCTGATGGCACATTGAAGTTGGATGCGATCCGCCGCGCTATTCGGGGCGATAATGAGCACTTCCCGCGTACTCGCCTGATCTGCCTGGAGAACACGCAGGGCACAATCGGCGGCATCCCGGTCACGGCCCTGGGTAAGACGGGTGTGAAAGTGAGCGTCATCGCGCAAGGTGGAGCCTGTATGGATCTCCATCCGACCGTGGCGGCTGCGGCGGCGTATGTGCGTAAAGTCTACGATCTCGGCCTGACCAACTTCGACTGCGCGCGCTCGTACTGGCAAGGGCGTGCGGAAGAAGCGTATGGCATAGGCCTCCAGGGTGTCCGCAAGAATGTCTTTCTGACGACGAAGTCAACGGGGCGCACGGCTCGGGAAGCGCAAACGGATCTGGAGACATCGCTGCGGTTGCTGAAGACAGATTACGTCGACCTCTGGCAGCTGCACGCGGTGGGGGACCAGAGCGACATCGACCGGATTTTTGCGCCGGGCGGGGCGATGGAGGCGTTCGAAGCTGCGAAGAAGGCGGGGAAATGCCGTTTGATCGGCTTCACCGGGCATTTCGACCCCGATGTCCTGGCCGCGATGCTGAAGGCCTATGACAAGTGGGACACCACCATGATGCCGGTGCATGCTGCCGATCACGCCTATCTTAGTTTCGAGAAGACGGCTCTCCCACCGGCGAAGGCGTTGGGCCTCGGTGTCCAGGCCATCAAGATCTTCTGTAAGGCCAATCTCTTGCGCTCTCTCAACCCCACGGAGTGCCTCAGATATGCGCTGAGCCAACCCGGCGTGCACGTTGCGATTTGTGGCGCGGGCACACAGGGGCAGATGGAAGACAACATCCGGACAGTGCAGAGCTTCCAACCGATGACGAGGGAAGAGATCGCAGACACCCGGAAGCGGGCCATCACGGGCGCAGGAGTCTACACGGGACCCACTCTGGAGTACTGGAAGAAGAAAGCCTGAATCGATGCGCCTTGATGCCTCCGCGGACGAAGTCACTACGTGAAGAACTTCAAGAAGATCCGCGAGTTTGGTTCGGGGATTGAACCGGAAGGAAGGTCTCCGTGGTGCGGATGAGAGGACTTGAACCTCCACGACCTTGCGGTCACATGGACCTGAACCATGCGCGTCTGCCAGTTCCGCCACATCCGCACGGATGAGCTACCTCAACCATTGTGCTTGGGGGGAGCAGCCGTTGTCAAACCGCCTCGCAGGGCATGTATCAGGTCCATAACCCGCCTTTCAATAGCGTCCGCCACTTCGCGATACATACCCATGTTGCACCCGATTGGATCGCGGATTGTCCACTCGTGGATCAAGGCATCTCCAAGCGGAGGAATGGGATAGCCGCTCATGTTGACAATCAGGTCAAAGCGTTCCGGCTGTACCGAGAGAATCTCGCGCGGTTCGTGCTCGGAAACATCGATGTTCCGCTCGTGCATCACCTGTACGGTAGGTTCCGGAATGCGGATGGCGGGAGCCAGACCGGCGCTTTCGGCCTCCATGACGTCGGCGCCATGGGCGCGGGCGAAGCCCTCGGCCATCGGACTGCGGCAGGCGTTCCCTAGGCAGACAAAGAGCACACGCGATTTGCGGGGCATCAGACGAGTTTCTCCAGAAACAGGCGATGGATTTGCGCCGAAGGCGAAAGCTCCGGGTGGAAGGTGGCTGCCAGATGCCGTCCCTGTTCCACCAGGACCGGGTCGCCACGGTAGCTCAGCAGCATCTTCACTGCGGGCCCAATGCGCCGGATGATGGGCGCCCTGATAAAGACCGCTTCGACGGGCGCTTTCAGTCCGCTGCCGTTGAGCCCGGTTTCGATTTGGAGAGAGGCCACGTGGCTGTCGAGTTGCCGCCCGTAAGCGTTCCTCTCGATGGTCATATCCACGAGGCCAAGCGACTCCTGCGCGGGGCTGGTTACTTCCTTTGCCAGCAGGATCGCTCCCGCACACGTGCCGAAGACAGGCCGTTCAGCCCCGAACCGGCGCAGCGGCTCCAGCAGATCTTCCGTAAGGAGGATTTTCAGCATCGTCGTGCTTTCCCCACCCGGGATGATGAGCGCGGAAACGCTTTCCAGTTCGGTTCTGGTGCGGACCTGTACGCTGTCCGCACCAGCCTGCTGCAACGCCTTCTGGTGCGCCTCAAAGCCGCCTTGAAGCGCCAGTACGCCTATCGTGCCCACTTACCACCCGCGCGTTTGGAGCAAATCGGATTCCTGAAGCTTCGCCATGTCCAGGCCAGGCATAGCCATGCCTAATTCCTGGCTGGCTTCCAGCAGCTTGGCGGGGTCGTTGCAGTAAGTGGCAGCCTTGACAATGGCGCGCGCCCGGACATCGGGATCCTCGGACTTGAAGATGCCGCTGCCGACGAAGACGGCTTCCGCGCCCAGCTGCATCACCAGGGCGGCGTCCGCCGGTGTGGCAATTCCGCCGGCCGAGAAGTTCGGCACCGGCAATTTGCCGTGCTTGGCCACGTATTCGATCAACTCGAGCGGCGCCTGGTGGCGCTTGGACTCGGCCACCAGTTCCTCCTTGCCGAGCACGGTGAGCTGCTTCATCTCCTTCATGATGGTGCGCATGTGACGCACTGCCTCGACGATGTTCCCGGAGCCGGCCTCGCCTTTGGTGCGGATCATGGCCGCGCCTTCCGCGATGCGCCGCAAAGCTTCGCCCAGGTTGCGCGCGCCGCAGACGAAAGGCACACGGAACGAGCGCTTGTCGATGTGGTGCTCCTCGTCAGCCGGCGTCAGGACTTCGCTCTCGTCGATGTAGTCGACATCCAGGGCTTCCAGGATGCGGGCTTCCATGAAATGCCCGATGCGTGCCTTGGCCATCACGGGGATGCTGACCGCTTCAATGATTTCGCGAATCTTGCTGATGGGCGCCATGCGCGCCACGCCGCCTTCCTTGCGGATGTCGGCCGGAACGCGCTCCAGCGCCATCACCGCCGAGGCTCCGGCTTTTTCGGCGATGACGGCCTGCTCGGCGTTGGTAACGTCCATGATGACGCCGCCCTTGAGCATTTCCGCCAGGCCGACTTTCACTCGAAAGGTCTCATCCAAATACATCTAAGTTCCTCCTCCGGCCAGCGGCCTTCCCGCTCCGCGGTTTGCGCCCGCTGGCTCGCTCTTCAAAGTCCCCATTCCGCCATCACACGATGGCCGGCGCGGAGTCCTGGGTGCGGATTCTCCGCGCGCTTTCCAATTCATTGCTGAAGATACCGCCCAGGGTGGCAATCCCATGGCGAATCTTGTCCGGAGGCAGGCCGGCGAAGCAAAGCCTCAGGCAGCCCGCATGTGTCCGGCTCACCGAAAAATATTTGCCGGGCATGTACGTTACGTTTTCGCGCTCGGCCCGGGGCAGCAATTCGGCCGCGTCGAGCGGTTCCGGCAGCTGAAGCCAGATGTTCATGCCACCCGCCGGCCGGCTGAACCTCGTGCCCACGGGCAGGTGCGTTGCACAAGCCTGCAACGCCGCCTCGAGCCGCTCGGCGCCGGCAGCCACCATGTTGCGCCGGTGGGATTCCAGCCGTCCGCTTTGGGCAAAGCGCAGCAGCAGCGCCTGGGAAAGCTGGTCCGAGTGCAGGTCCGCCCACTGTTTGGCTTCGGCCAGACGGGCGATCACGGGCCGCGGCCCCGTCACCCAGCCAACCCGCAGGCCGGGAAAAGCAACCTTCGAGAAACTGCGCAAAAGGATCACGTGGCCAGCGTCATCCAGTTCCTTGAGCGTCGGCGCCGGGGCTCCCTGATAGCGCAGTTCTCCATAAATGTCATTCTCCACCACGACGACTCCCCGCGCGCGCGCCAGAGCCAGGATCGTTTCGCGGTCCGGGCGCGGCAGCGTGGTGCCGGTGGGATTCTGGAAACTGGGCGTCAGGACCAGCAGCCTGGCGCTTTCCTGCTGGAGCACCCGCTCCAGGTACCCGGCATCCAGACCGCCCACACCGACGGGGATCCCCACCAGCCTTGCTCCGCCCAGCGAGAAGACCTGCCGCAAGCCCGCGTAGACGGGGTCTTCGAGCAGCACGGTGTCGCCCGGCCTTATGAGAACGCGCCGCAGCAGGTCAATCGCCTGCTGGCAGCCGCTGGTGACGGCCACATCGTCGTCCGGACGCGCCAGCCCTGCTTGTCTCGCCTGGTCCAGCAGATAGCTCCGCAGCGGAGCGTAGCCGTAAGGTGAGCCCAGCTGAAGTATCCGGCGCGCTTGCGGCGAGGAGAGCACCTCCTCGCAAGTAAGCCGGAACGCGTCGATGGGGAACAGGTCCTCAGAAGGGCGGGAGTTGGAGAAACTGATGCCTTCGCCCGTTTTGGCCCAGGCAGGCGGCGCGGGCGCAGGAAGAGAAGTCCCGCCGAGGAGTTGATCCCAGCGGAGATTGGCGGCATCTTCGCGGACGCTGCCGGCGACGAAGCTGCCGCGTCCGACATGGGCTTCCATCAGTCCTTCGGACCCCAGCATCTGGTAGGCGGCCGCCACGGTGGCCCGGTTTAGGCCAAGCGAGCCAGCCAATTGCCGGGTTGGCGGGAGGCGATCACCGCTCTGCAGCCTGCCGGAAAGGATTGATTCCTTAATCTTTTCATACAGTTGCAGGTAGAGCGGTGTGTTTGAGTCAGTGTTCAATTCTACCTGTGGAAGCATGCCAATCCTACGCTAAAGCTACCATATTGGCACGGTTCCAGCAACCCTCGAGCTGAGCGCAGCGATTCCGCTCGCTGCCCGAAAACGCCTCGCCGTTTCCGCCCGAACCGCGTTGATCCGGCCGCCTTTAGCCGCCTTCATTCCGGAGGTTAGAGACTCTGATACAATCGGGACCACCATGGCGCGGACCAGCCGCATTGTGGCGCTAACAATGACCTTGCTCGTCGCGGGCGCAGCCTGCCTTTGGCCCGCGCAAAGAAAGAAGAAGACCGAAGAGGAACTGACGCAGACGCTCGAAGTCCTCAAGGACCCGCCGCCCGTCGTCGTTGCCGATACGTCGAGACTCGTCTTCAGCGTGTCGCCTTTGTCCAGTAAAGGCTTGCTCTCGCAGCAGGTGCGGGACGGGCTGAAATGGCTGATACGGCAGAGCCGGGGGGCGGGAATCGTCAAGTTGCGGGCTTTTGTCGTTGGCAGCGGGGATGTCCGCCGCGTTCAGACGATTGTGAGCGAAGTGTTCACCGACCGGCGGTTGCCGCTGCCCGCCCTCAGCGTGGTGCAAGCCGGAGACCTCGGCATGGAGGGCGCGCAGGTGGTGCTGGAAGCCGTGGCAGCCGCCCGCAAACCCGTCAATCCGGCCGGCCTGGTTCTCATTTCCGGCCAACCGGTACGCATCCGTGAACCCGAGCTGCGGGTGGCGCCCCTTGTGAAGGAGTCCCTGCGGCGCGTGCGCGTGGTGGTCGAAGCAGCGGGCTCCAACGCTCAGGACGTCGTGCGCCTGACGTGCTTTGTCAGTTCCATGGAGGACGCGCTGGATGGGCGCCGGGCCATGCGCGAGGCCTTTCCGGCGGCGGTCCACAACTATGTGCAATTGCGGCGCGCCTACACGCCGGGTCTGGCCGAGTGCGAAGGCGTGGCGCGGATGCGTACGCCTGTGGGGGCGGATCTCAGGTTCCTGAACCCGCCTGGGTTGGAGGCTTCGCCGGGTTACTCACAGGCGGCACTGGTGGCGGCTCCCCGCGTGGCGCTCAGCGGCGCGCAACTGGCTTTCCGGTATCAGGACAGCGACGTGAGGCTGGCGTTCGAGCGGCTGGGCAGGACGCTGGAGGAAGCCAGAACTTCGTTCCGGCACGTGGCCCAAGCCAACATCTATCCCTTGTCCGGCTTGATCACGGAGAAGATCCGCCATCAGAGCCGGGATTTCTTTGACCAGGAGCGGCCGCCTGCCGGCACGATGGTTGAGTTCGAAGGACTGCCGTCATTGGACGCCAGTTTTGCGTTAGACGTCGTCGCGGTGATGCCGCGCTAAGCGCTAGCGTTTGTACCACGTGTACCAGGGATGGTCGGGGTGCGTTTGCGGGCGCGGCTCGGTGCGCGCCGTTTTCAGGTAGGCCTCGATTCTGGCCATGACGGCAGGTTGACGGGCGGACACATCCGTCGTCTCGCCCGGGTCATCCTTGAGGTTGTAGAGTTCCAGGGCCCCGTCAGGAGCGGGCCGCACTGCTTTCCAGTGTCCCATGCGCACCGCCTGCATGGGCACTTCCTTGCGGAACAGGCCTGTCTTGGCGTCATGGCGCGGCAGTTCCCAGTACATGAACTCGTGCCGCCTCTGGCCCCGCCCGGAGCGCAGCAGGGTGGGCACGATGCTCATGCCGTCGATACCCTTGGGCGTGGCGACGCCTGCGAGTTCCGTCGCCGTCGGCAGGAAGTCCCAGAAACCCCATGGCAGATCGCTGGTCGAGTTGGCGGGGATACGTCCTGGCCAGCGCGCGATACTCGGGACGCGAATGCCCCCTTCGTAAAAGTTCTGCTTGTGGCCGCGCAGCCCGGCCGTGCTCTGGAAGTAGCCGTCTTTCCACAGCGGTGACGCGGCGCCGTTGTCGCTCGTGAAGAAGACGATGGTGTTGTCGTCGAGGCCCAGCTCCTTCAGGAGCGCCATGATGCGGCCCACGTCGCGGTCCATGCGCGTGATCATGCCGGCGAGCGCCGTGCGCGGCTCTTCCTGGCGGGCGTAATGGTTGTTACGGTCCACGTAAGGCTGCGGCTCGGGGAATTGGCCGCGGTACTCCGCCATGGAATCCTCGGGTACCAGCAGTTCGAGGTGAGGGATGGTGAAGGGGACGTAGCAGAAGAACGGGTTGTTCCGGTTCCGGCGGATGAAATCCAGAGTGTGATCGGCGATGACGTCGTGCGAGTAAGTCGTGCGTTGCCCGACGCCGTTGCCGGCCAGCGGGTACTGCTTCTCGTTCTTATAAAGGTAAGGCGGATAGAAGAAGTGCGCGTGGACCTGGTGCAGGTAGCCAAAGAACTCGTCAAAGCCCTGCTTCCAGGGCACTCCCTCGGTGCCTATGTCGCCTAGACCCCACTTGCCGAAGGCGCCCGTGGCGTAGCCCGCCTCGCGGAGGAGTTCGGCGACGGTGACATCTTCCGGCAGCAGGGGCACGCCGCCGGGGTTGCTGCGCACGGAGGTGTGGCCCATGTGGTAGCCCGTCATGAGCACGCTCCTCGACGGAGCGCAGACGGTGCAGCCGGAGTAAGCTTCGGTAAAGCGCATGCCTTCAGAAGCCAGCCGGTCCAGGTGGGGCGTACGGAAGCGCTTCTGGCCGTAGGAGCCGAGGTCACCGTAGCCGAGGTCATCGGCCATGATGAAGACGATGTTGGGGCGGCGGGCAGCAGGCTGGCTGGCGGCCAACCGGCTGGTGGCCAGGGGAGTAATCGTTCCGCCTAAGAGAGTTGTAAGAAAACCGCGCCGGTCCGAAGTCGGCATGGTGTTGATTCTACACCCAGGCCGAGTGCGGAGGGTAAAGTCTTACGCCCCGTTGCCCGATATGACAGGACAGGGGAACGATAATGAGCCCGCACATCACGGATACGACAACGGACGGCCGGCCCTGGGCACTTCAGAACCTGCCTCCGTTCCCCTGGATCACCACCAAGGTTCTGCAGTTGTTCTCAGCCCAGTCGGATGAGGTCGAAGTCAAGAAACTGGTGGATTTGATACGCGCCGATGCGACGCTCTCTTCAGAATTGATCCGGCGGGCGAACTCTCCGCTGTATGGCTTGCGGTCACAGGTTTCGAGTCTGGAAAGGGCCATCACCATGATCGGCCTGGGCCAGGTGAAATCCCTCGCCGCGACCCTCAGCATGGGTACGTATCTGCAGAAACCCCTGAAGGTGGCCGTGCTGCGGCGCTGCTGGCGGCATACGCTCGCTTGCGCCATGATCTGTGAGGAGTTGGCCGCTGGAACGGAAGTGCGTCCGGACCAGGCCTATACGGCGGGCCTGCTGCATGACATCGGGAGATTGGCGCTCCTGGTGAATTACCCCCAGTCCTACGCGGATCTGCTGAGCGTCGTCCTGGAGAATCAACTCAGCCTGGTGGAATGCGAGTGCGACCTGTTCGAAGTGGATCACTGTGCAGCGGGCGAGTTTCTGGCCGCCGAGTGGGGTTTCCCCGCGGACCTGCTGAACGTCATTGCCAGGCACCACGATGCGCCGGACCCCTCTCACGGCCCCGTGCTGCGGCTCGTGCAGGCCGGCTGCAGTATGGCTGACTGCTTCGGTTTCTCCGTTACCGAGCCGAGCGAGGCCTGGAATTGGGAGCAGGCTCTGCAGAGTTTACCCAAGCAGGCCAAGCGGTACGGACCGTATGAGATCGATCAACTCAGGCAAAAAGTCACCACCAAGGTGAACGCCCTGGAGTAAAAGGCCTGCGTGGCCTGTCGCTCCCTACTTCTGGACCTATCTTCCACTCTTCCACGGCATGGCGTGTTTTCCTGCCTGCTGGTAGTATGGCTGAATCATGCCAACTCTGGACGATACCCGCCCCATGTTAACGCGGAGGCAGGCACTCGGCCTCGGGGTTGCCGGAGCCGCAGCGCTGGACCCGAGCCGGGCGTTTGCACAAGCCGCAGCGCCTGGACGCAAGCCCAACATTCTCTGGATCTCCTGCGAAGACATTAGCCCGCATCTGGGCTGCTACGGCTACCCTCGCGCCATCACACCGGCGCTCGACCGGTTCGCCGAGGAAGGCGTCCGTTACACGCACGCCTTTACGGTAGCGGGAGTGTGCGCTCCCAGCCGCTCCGGCATTATCACCGGCATGTACCCTACCACCCTGGGAACGCACCACATGCGTTGTCAGGCCCGGTTGCCCGACCACGTGAAGTGCTTCCCTGAGTACCTCCGGACGGAAGGCTACTACTGCACGAACAACGTGAAGACGGACTATAACTTCACCCCGCCAGGCGGGGCGTGGCATGAGTCCAGCGCACAGGCGCATTGGCGCAAGCGGCCCAAGGGAGCGCCGTTCTTTTCCGTATTCAATTTCACGCTGACGCATGAGAGCCGCGTTGAAATGCGCGGCGCAGCGCATGAAAAGGCGGTCGCCCGGCTGACCGCGAGCCAGCGTCAGGATCCCAGCCGTTTGCAGCTTCCACCCTATTACGCCGACACAGCGGAAACGCGCCGTGACTGGGCCAACGTGCTGGAACTGATCACGGCGCTGGATTACGAGGTGGCCGGTGTCTTGCACCAGCTGGAGCAAGATGGCCTGGCGAATGACACCATCGTGTTCTTCTGGTCCGATCATGGCACGGGTCTGCCTCGCGCCAAACGCTGGCTTTACGATTCGGGCGTGAGGGTGCCACTCCTCGTACGCATTCCCGAAGGCTTGCGTCTGGCAGAGCAAGGCAGACCGGGGAGTGTTTGTACCGAGTTGGTAAGCCTGATCGATCTGGCCCCTACGGTGCTCAACCTGGCAGGCGTCCCCGTACCCGGACACATGCAGGGCAGGCCATTTCTGGGAGCGAATCTGAAACCTCCGCGGCAGTACGTCTATGGCGCCCGTGACCGCATGGACGAGCGCTACGACATTATCCGCGCCGTACGGGACCGCCGCTGGCGCTATGTCCGCAACTATGAGAATTTCAAGCCCTACTACCAGTACATGAACACGCCGGAAGGGGGCAATACGATGCGGGAACTGCGGCGGTTGGAAGCGGAGAACAATCTGCCCACGGCGGCGCGGCGCTTCATGGCGGACCGCAAGCCGGTCGAGGAACTCTACGACGTTTCCGCGGACCCGCACGAGATCCGGAACCTGGCCGGGTCCGCGGCTCACCGCGACGTGTTGGAGCGGATGCGGCGGGCTCATTTGGCCTGGTCGGACGAGACGCGGGACCTGGGTATGATGCCGGAAGGCGAAATCGCGGTGCGCGAAGAGAAGCTGGGCTCGCGGTGGGCGATTCTTCGGCAGCCGGGAGGACCTGGGCTACTGGCAAGGCTGCGGGACACAGCTTCCCTGGCGGGACAGGGGCGAGCCAGCCTGCCGCGCATGATGAGCGCCCTGCGGGACGCCGATGCAGGCGTGAGGTATTGGGGCGCCGTGGGAGCGGGCAATGCGCGCGCGGATTCCGAGGCGGCGGTGAAGGCTCTCACTGCGGCGCTGAAGGACGAATCCGCGAGTGTGCGCGTCGCCGCGGGCCGGGCTATGTGCCTGGCGGGCCGTGCGGAGCAAGGGCTGCCGGTGCTGACGGGCATTCTTCAAAGCGGCGCTGAGTGGGAGCGCCTCATGGCGGCCAACGCGCTGGACGAACTCGGCGAAACGGCGAGGCCCGCCGCGGAGATTTTGCGGGCCGCCTTGAAGGACGCCAACCGCTACGTGGCGCGCGTCGTCAACCGCACGCTGAACGTCCTGGAGGGCACCAGCCGCGAGGTGCGCTGAAAACCGTTTTGGTACAATCATCTGCGAAATCACCATGAATAAACCAGTCGTCACTTTCGGAGAGATCATGTTGCGCCTGGCGCCCCCGGGCTTCGAGCGCTTTCTGCAATCGCCCCAATTTTTGGCTACGTGGGGGGGCGGGGAAGCCAACGTGGCGGTTGCCTTGGCAGGCTTTGGCGTGCCGGCACGTTACGTGACGGTGCTGCCCGCCAACAATCCGCTGGCTGACGCCTTCATCGGGGAGATGCGGCGGTTTGGCGTGGACCCTTCGGCCATTGTCCGCGGTCCTGGCAGGCTGGGCATCTACTTTGTGGAACCAGGCGCCAACCAGAGGCCCTCGAAGGTGGTCTATGACAGGGCTCACAGCGCCATCGCCCAAGCCAAGCCGGGGGACGTGGACTGGAGCCAGGCGTTTGCCGGGGCAGGCTGGTTCCACATCACGGGCATCACACCGGCCCTCAGTCAGAGTGCCGCGGATCTGGCGCTCGAAAGCGTCCGCGCGGCGAAGGACCTGGGACTCACCGTGTCCTGCGACCTGAACTACCGCAAGAACCTCTGGAAGTACGGCAAGAGCGCCAGGGAGGTGATGACGGAACTCATGCGGCACGTCGATATCGGCATCGCCAACGAGGAGGACTGCCAGAAGTCACTGGGCATTCAGGTGGACGTCGACGTCGAATCCGGCAAACTGGAGAGGGCGCAGTACCAGAAGCTCACGGAAACGGTGCTCGAGACTTACCCCAACCTGAAAATGCTGGCCGTAACGCTGCGCGAGTCGCACAGCGCTTCACACAACGGCTGGTCAGCGTGCCTGAATGACCGCAAGGAGTTTCTGGTGAGCAGGCATTATGAGGTCACGCACATCGTCGACCGGGTTGGCGGAGGAGATTGTTTCGCCGGAGGACTGATCTACGGGCTTAACAATTTGGCCGGGCACAGTGAAGCTCTGGAGTTCGCCGTGGCCGCCTCCTGTTTGAAGCATTCGATCCCCGGCGATTTCAACCGCTTCACGGTTGAGGAGGTCAATGGCTTGCTGAAGGGCGGCGGATCCGGGCGGGTTCAGCGCTAGGGCGGCATCCGACGGACTGTCAACGAAGAAACGGAAGAGGATATGCGAATCACTCGACGCGAGGCGTTAACCTGCGCGGGCGGCCTGGCGCTGCCCGGCGCATTTGCGAAGCCGGCCGAAGCGGCGGAGAAGCGGCGCATCCGGCTGGCCGTTTCCACATACTCGTATTGGCACTTCCGCGGTGAACGATACCCCATCGAAAAGGTGATCGAAAACGCCGCCGGCATCGGTTTTGACGGGGTCGAAATCCTGCACCGGCAAATGGCCGAGGAGTCGCCCGCCTATCTCAACCGGCTGAAGCGGGCGGCCTTCGCCAACGGCATGGGGCTGGTGATGCTGTCCATTCACCAGAACTTCGTTTCGCCCCAACCTGAGATGCGGAAGAAGGCGATTGACCACACCTGCCACTGCCTGGAGCTGGCGGCTGCGCTGGGGATTCCCTGCATTCGCCTCAATTCCGGCCGCTGGGGCACGATCAAGTCCTTCGATGACCTGATGAAGGTGCGAGGGGCTGAACCGCCGCTCGAAGGCTACACGGACGATGATGCGTTCGGCTGGTGCATCGACTCCATCGAAAAGTGCGTGCCGGTGGCGGAGCGCACCGGCGTGATGATGGCGCTGGAAAACCACTGGGGCCTCACCACCCGGCCCGAGGGTGTGCTGCGGATCCATCAGGCGGTTCGCTCACCCTGGCTGGGCGTCAACCTCGATACGGGTAACTTCGCCGGCGATCCCTATCCGCAGATTGAACTGATGGCGCCTCACGCCACTATCGTGCAGGCCAAGACGTATTACGGCGGCGGAAACTGGTACACGTTAGACCTGGACTATCCGCGCATCGCCGGTATTCTCCGTAAAGCCGGATTCAAGGGCTACGTATCGCTCGAGATGGAAGGCAAGGAGGATCCGGCGACCGCCGTGCCAAAGAGTTACGCGGAACTGCGCGCGGCGTTCGGCTGAGTCTTACGTGGCGGCTGACAGGGGGCCGCCGGGTCGCCCTCCACGATCTCTACGTCGCCGCTGCCGTCCTGGCTCACCGCTCGCCCGAGTTCGGGATATTCAGAGGAAAAGAGCTGTTTTTCGTCCGGTTCCGGCCCCGGAGTGTAGAATCAAGGTGATCATGCCCAACAAGAATTCCTTTGGGGCCGCAGCCACTCTGCAGGCTGGCGGCCAGAACTACGCCATTTACCGCCTGGACGCGCTGGAAAGGGCGGGACTCACCGGCGCAACGCGGCTCCCTTTTTCGGTGAAGGTGCTTCTGGAGAATCTCCTTCGCCACGAGGATGGGGCCAGCGTCAAGGCTTCCGATATCGAATTCGTTGCGCGTTGGGACGGTTCACCCACCGAGAAGGAAATCAGCTTCATGCCGGCGCGCGTGCTGCTGCAGGACTTCACCGGCGTGCCGGCGGTGGTCGATTTGGCCGCCATGCGCGACGCGCTGCTGAAATCAGGCGCCGAGCCGGGGCGGGCCAACCCGTTGCTGCCGGCGGACTTGGTCATCGACCATTCCGTGCAAGTGGACCGGTTCGGCGCGCCGGACGCGCTCGAAGTCAATACTCTGCTTGAGTTCCAGCGCAACCAGGAACGTTACGCGTTTCTGCGTTGGGGGCAGACGGCGTTCCGCAATTTCCGCGTTGTCCCTCCGGAGACGGGCATTGTTCACCAGGTGAATTTGGAATATCTCGCTTCAGTGGTCTTCCGGCGCCAGAACGGAGGGGAGTGGTCGGCGTATCCCGACACCCTGGTGGGCACGGACTCGCACACCACCATGATCAACGGTCTCGGCGTGGTGGGCTGGGGCGTCGGCGGCATTGAAGCAGAGGCGTGCATGCTGGGCCAACCGATTTCCATGCTGCTGCCGCCGGTGGTCGGGTTCCGGCTACATGGGCGTCTGGCGGAAGGCGCCACGGCGACCGACGCCGTGCTCACCATCACGCAAATGCTGCGCAAGAAGGGCGTGGTGGGCAAGTTTGTCGAATACTACGGTCCCGGTTTGGATTCGCTCAGCCTGGCGGACCGCGCCACGATTGCCAACATGTCCCCCGAGTACGGAGCCACAGTCGGCTTCTTCCCGGTCGATGATCTGACCCTGGATTTCCTGAGGCTCACCAACCGCCCCGCCGACCTGATCGCGCTCGTGGAGGCTTACCTGAAGGAACAGGGCATGTTCCGCACAAAGGACTCTCCGGAGCCGGTGTTCTCGGAGACGCTGGAACTGGATCTCTCCACCGTGGTGCCGTCACTGGCTGGTCCGAAGCGTCCGCAGGACCGCATTCCTCTGCCGGACGTGAAGTCCAGTTTCCAGGCCACGCTTGGCGCGGAGCCGAAGCAGGTGGACATTGAAATCGAAGGGCAGAAGGCCACCTTGCGAGACGGCTCCGTGGTGATTGCCGCCATCACGAGCTGCACGAACACATCGAATCCTTCCGTGATGGTGGCTGCCGGTTTGGTAGCCAGGAAAGCCTCCGAAAGGGGCTTGAAGGTTAAGCCGTGGGTGAAAACCAGCCTGGCCCCCGGTTCGCAGGTTGTGACTGCCTACCTGTCCGAGGCGGGACTGCTGCCGTATCTAGAAGAGCAGAAGTTCCACCTCGTCGGGTATGGCTGCACCACTTGCATCGGCAACAGCGGTCCTCTGCCGGATGCCGTGGCTGCCGCCGTGCGCGAACAGAAGTTGAATGTGGCTTCCGTGCTGAGCGGGAACCGCAACTTCGAGGGACGCATCAGTCCGCTGGTGCGGTCGAACTACCTGGCTTCGCCGCCGCTCGTTGTGGCGTACGCGCTTGCCGGCAGGATGGACATCGATCTTCAGAACGAACCGCTGGGTCAGGACGGTCAGGGCGCTGACGTGTACCTGCGTGACATCTGGCCTTCGGCGAAGGAAGTCCTGGAGGTCCTCGAAAAGGCAGTTAGCGCGGAGATGTTCAAGACAACCTACGCAGACGTCTTGCGCGGCATCGACCAGTGGAACGCGATAGAGGTGCCCGAAGGCGATCTGTACCAATGGGATGAGGAATCCACTTACATCCGCCGTCCACCTTATTTTGATGACATGCCCGAACCGGCGGCCACCATCTCCGACCTGGCCGGTTTGCGCGCGTTGGCCGTGCTGGGTGATTCGGTTACCACGGACCATATTTCGCCGGCCGGATCGATTCCCGCTGACAGCCCGGCGGGCAAGTACCTCATCGAACGGGGCGTCACTCCCGCGGATTTCAACTCCTACGGCGCGCGGCGAGGCAATCATGAGGTGATGGTTCGCGGCACGCTCGCCAACATCCGCCTGCGGAATCAACTGGCTCCCGGAACGGAAGGCGGCTGGACGAGGCACCAGCCGTCGAACGAACAGATGACCATCTACGACGCCTCGATGCGCTACAAGGAGGAAGGCGTCGGTCTGATGATCCTGGCCGGCAAAGAATACGGTTCAGGTTCATCACGGGACTGGGCTGCCAAGGGCGTCGTGCTGCTCGGTGTGCGCGCGGTGCTGGCGGAGAGCTTTGAGCGCATCCACCGTACCAACCTGGTGGGCATGGGCGTTCTTCCGCTTCAATTCCTGCCGGGCGAAAACCGTGAAACCCATGGGCTGACGGGGACGGAGACGTTCAGCGTGGAAGGCATCCAGGAATCTCTGGAAGGCGGGCCACAGGCGACCGTGCGTGCCGTTGCCAGCGACGGCGCCGAGAAGCGCTTCGCGGTGAAGGTGCGTATCGACACGCCTCAGGAAGCCGAATACTACCGCAACGGCGGCATCCTGCCTTTTGTGTTGCGCCAACTGGTTCGAGCTTAGGCAAGTGCTGGCGGGCGGGTCCGGATGAGGACCCGCCTACCAGCGCTCCTGTTTTGCCAGGATCTCCTTCATGATTTCCGACGTTCCCGCGCCGATGGTGTAGAGGCGCATGTCGCGCCAGATGCGGCCGATGGGGTATTCCGTCGTGTAGCCGAAACCGCCAAACGCCTGCATGCAGTCGTAAGTGATACGCTGCGCCAGGTCCGTCACAAACAGCTTGGCCATGCTGATTTCCCTGTCCGCCTTCTTGTCGCGGTTCAACAAATCCAGTGCCCTGTAGACAAGCCAGCGGGCGGCTTCAGTGTTGGCCCTATGCTCGGCAAACAGGTGCCGCCAAACCTGGTTGCGGATGATGGGATGTCCGAAGGCTACGCGTTCTCTGGCATAGCGTATGGCCAGTTCCATGGCTCTGTCGATGAAGGCCAGCACGAGCAGGGACGTGGCCAGCCGCTCACCCTGGAAGTGCCCCATGATGTAGTAGAAACCCCGGTTCTTGCGGCCCAGCAAATAGCGTTTCGGGATGCGGCAGTCGTCGAAGAATAGATGCGCCGTATCCGAGGCGACATGGCCGACTTTGCTGACTTTCTTGCCGACTGAGAAGCCCGCCGTATCGGTCGGAAACAACACCAAAGACAGGCCACGATGCCGCTCATCGGCGGTGCGCACGACGAGCAGGATGGTATCGGCGATGGCGCCGTTGGTGATCCAGAGTTTCTGTCCATTGAGGACGAAATCACCGCCCTCTTCGCGGGCGGTGGTGCGGATGGAAGCCACGTCGGAGCCGCAATCCGGCTCACTGATGCCCAAGGCGAGAATGCGGTCACCCGCCACCGCGGGTTGCATGAATTCGCGCTTGTGCTCATCCGTGCCCAAGTCCTCGATGAGAGGGATGGTGAGATCGGCCTGAACCATCAGGCCGATGTTGAGGCTAGGAAAATCGGTATAGCGCAGAGCGTCATAGGCCGCTGCGGTGGCCCACCAATCCATGCCCACTCCGCCCCATTGCGGATCGGTGCGAATGCCGAAAAGACCTATGCGCGCGGCTTTCTTGAAAAGCTCGATTGGGTAATGGCCCTCGTCCTCCCACTGCTGCGCATTCGGCGCCACTTCTTCCAGGCAGAACCGCTTGACCGTGGCGCGTATCATCTCGTGCTCGTCCGCGAAATACGGATAGGTTTGTCCCGCGTGCAGCGGCTCGTCAGCCTTCATGGTCCCTCCGTTCGATTCGCGCCTTCGGCCTCCACGAGGCGATGGTGGCTCTCCGGTCGTCCTCCGGATTTGGCCTCACATCCCATGCGATGGCCAGGCAGGGTTGCGCTTCTGGCGCCAGGCCCGGACACCTTCGAGGAAGTCCGCCGAATTTTGCGCTTTGCATCTGTACTTAAGTGCCGTCCGCCCGGCGGTTTGCTCGTCCTGATGGCTGGTTTCACGCACAAAAGCCAACCCTTCGGCCACGGCCGAAGCGCTGCCATCGGCCAGGTGGCCGGCCAGCAACCTGGCTTTTTGGGAGAGTTGCCCGGTGGGTGCGAGGTGGTGAACCAGGCCAACCGCCAGCGCCTCCTGTGCTGACAGCAGGCGGCCGGTGATGGCCATCTCGACGGCACGCTTTTGGCCAGTGGAAGCGGCCACGGCCCGGAAAATCGTGTAGGGCCACAGGCCGATGCGCGTTTCTGTCAGCCCGAAGTGCGCGTCGTCGGAGGCCAAAGCGACGTGCGCGTTGGCTACGAGTCCCAGGCCGCCGGCCAGCGCGGAACCCTGCACGGCGGCGATGAGCGGCTTGCTCAGCTTGGCCCCCAGGGAGAACAGTTCCACGTGCAACGTCGCGGCTGTTTCCGGGTCAACCTCTGTAGCTTCGTCCAGGTCCATTCCGGCGCAGAACACCGGGCCGTTGCCTTCGAGGAGGATGGCGCCCACACCCCGGTCGGCTTCCGCCGCAAGGATGGCCTCCACGAGAAGACGGCACAACTCCAGGTTCAACGCGTTCCGCTTTTCCGGGCGGTTCAGCGTCAGCCTCGCCAGTCTCTTTTCGCGGCTAATCAGCAGAATCTCGCTCATCGACTTCCACCTCCATGCGCAGCAGCGCCGCTCCCAGCGTCTTCCCTTGAGCGTCCGTTCGCAGCGAAACCGTGCCGCCTCCACCCAGGGCTTTTTTCAGCACAAAATTGAGCGCGGCCAGGTTCGGCAGTTCGTACCGTTCCACTGGACCCTCAACCAGCCCGGCGAAGAACTCCCGCACGCGCTCCGCAGTGAGTTCACGCGCCAGCACGGGGTAGTCTTGCTCGCGCCAGGCGATGACGCCGATGTTGGCCGTGTCGCCCTTGTCGCCGGACCGTGTGTGGGCCAGCCGGGCCAGCGGGACTCTCATGAGCACACCTCCACCCGGTGAGTTATCTCCGAGCGCGGCACCAGGGCGGGCCAATAGGCGATGACCTCGCGCACCGCCGGGCGGCCTTCACCGTAACCTGTGGCTCCCGGTGGCCCGCTCAGCACCAGGGGGACTAACTCACGCGTGAAACGCTCCACCGCGCCGCCGTCCCTGCCGCGCACGCCGATGCGCAATTGCACTTCCGGCGGGTCTTCCAGGGCAGGCGCCGCCGCGCCGTGGCAGGCGTTCACGCCGAAGAACTCGGTGTAGATTTCATCGAAGGCCAGACCCAGGCACGCCAAACGGCTGCGGACGATGCGGTCCGCCTCGCGGGCTTTCTCGAGCGCTTGCGGCCAGCAGTAGACGAGCGTGCCGATGGCCTTCCAGCCCGCACTGTAATTGATGGAGAGCTTCAGGTCGCGGGGAGCCGGAGCGGCGGCGGCGCCGTTGACGCGCACGCGGTCCCTGCCGGAGTCCTCCACGCGCAACGCCGTGAAGTCCACTACGCAGTCCGGCGTGACATAGCGCCGCGGATCGCCGATTTCATACAGCAATTGTTCCTTAACGGTGTGCGAATCCACCCTTCCACCAGTGCCGGGATGCTTGGTAACGTCAAACGATCCGTCCGGCTGCATTTCGACGATGGGGTAGCCGATGTCTTCCAGGTTCTCCAAAGTCTCCCACTCGACCTGCGAGTTTCCACCCGTGGTCTGGGCCCCGCACTCGATTATGTGACCGGCCACCGCGGCGGCGGCCAGCAGGTGCAAGTCATCGGGCTTCCAGCCGTAATGATGGATGGCCGGCGCCATGGCGAGCGAGGCGTCCGCGCAGCGGCCGCACACCACCACGTCGGCTCCCGTATCCAGCGCCTCCGCCAGGGGGAAAGCTCCCATATAGGCGTTTGCGCTGAGGATACTTTCGCGAATCTCCGCGAGCGGCGCGCCCGTATCCAGATTCGCCATCACGTGACCCTTGGCGAGAAACTCATCGATGCGTCCCGCCACGTCATCACCGGTCACTACGGCAACGCGCATATCCGGCGCGAGGCGGCGCACCTCGGCCGCGCAGGCGTGCGGATTCAGCCCCCCGGCGTTCGCCACAATGCGCACTCCGCCGCGGCGCGCCAGCGGCGCCAGCCTCGCAACCAGGGGAGGGAAGTCCTTGGCGTAGCCGAGTGAAGGATCGCGCTGCTTCTGCTTCTGGAGGATGGCCATGGTTACCTCGGCCAGGTAGTCGAGCGTGAGGTAATCGAGCGGCCCCTGCTCGAGCAGGCGCACCGGGGCATCCAGCCAATCTCCCCAGAAGCCTTGCCCGTTCGCGATACGGATCATTTGAGGAATTCCAGCGGGAGGTGGGAACGGGAGCGCGAGGCAGTGGTTACGTCTACCAGGAATGCCAGCACATTCCGCGTTTCCCGCGGGTCAATGACCGCGTCGACGTGTCCGCGCGCGGCGGCGAAGGTTGCCTCCAACCAGCGTTCGTAGTCAGCGCGTGTCTGTTCTACGGACTGACGGAGGCTCTCCGGCAAGGGTTCACCGGATTCCTTGTACTTGTCCAATTCCGGACCGTAGACAGCCTGGATGGCCGAGTCCCCTTCCATCACACCGATGCGCGCCGTTGGCCAGCTCAGCGTGAAATGAGGGTCGAAGCCTTGACCGGCCATGGCGTAATAGCCTGCTCCGCTGGCGTGATTCAGGGTGACGATGATCTTCGGCACAGTGGCGCAGGCCATGGTCTCTACCATCTCCGCGCCGGCTCGGATGATGCCCCCGCTCTCCGCCTCCGTGCCGACCATGAAGCCGCTTACGTCCTGAAAGTAGATAAGCGGGAGCCCGTGCCGTTCCACTGTCTCGACGAAATAAGCTGCTTTTCGGGCTGATTCGGCGTAGATCACACCGCCGATGCGCGGACCGGAGGCAGCCTTGATAAGGCCTCTCCGGTTGGCGATCACTGCCACTTGCCGTCCCGCCAACCGGGCATGCGCGCAGAACAATTCAGGCGCGAAACCAGGCTGGAACTCGAGGTACTCGTCCGGGTCGAGCAGGGCCGACAGCACGGCTTCCGCTTCGTACGGGAGACGGTGATCCGCGGGGATCAAAGCATACAGATCAGGGGCCTCGCTCGCAGAGGATTCATCAAGCGGCTGTGGCGGAGGCTCCGGGAAGGACCGGAAGATCTGGCGGATACGCGAGAGGCAATCCTTGTCGCTTTCCGCCATGTAGTGAGCTACGCCGCTCGTTTCGGTGTGCAAGGCGGCGCCGCCGAGTTCGTCGGCATCGACGGTTTCTCCGGTCGCGCCCTTCACCAGGTTGGGGCCGCCCAAGCCCATGAAGCTGGTGCCGCGCACCATGATGATGACGTCGCTCAAGGCGGGCAGATACGCTCCTCCGGCGATGCACGGGCCCATTACGGCGGACACCTGCGGAACGCGCAATCGTCTGCGCATCAGGGAGTTGTAGTAGAAGATCCGGCCTGCTCCATACTGCCCGGGGAAGATGCCGTCCTGGTAGGGCAGGTTCACTCCCGCCGAATCCACTAGGTAGACGATGGGGATCCGGTTGCGCATCGCGATTTCCTGAGCGCGCAGGATTTTGGTGATGGTTTCCGGCCACCAGGCGCCCGCTTTCACGGTGGCGTCGTTGGCGACGAGCACGGCGGGACGCCCCTCGATGCGGCCGATGCCGGTGATGACGCCCGCGGCGGGGGCGTTGCCGTCATAGAGATCAAAAGCCACCAGCAGTCCGGCTTCGAAGAATGGCGAGCGCTCGTCCAGTAACCCGGCGATGCGCTCGCGCGCGGTGAGTTTGCCCGCGCGGTGCTGTTTGTCGATCCTGGCTTTGCCGCCACCCGCGCGCAGCCGGTCTTCGAGTTGGTGCAACCGCTGGACAAGATCACGCATGTGCTGCTCGTTGAGACGCGCCGTGTCCTGTGTTCCCATCTGGGGACAATTTTACGACGTGTCCGAGCGCGGGCGTTCGGGTACAAGCGATGGAATTCCGCGGTCATGTGCCGCGCTGCACGTGAGTGCAGGTTCGGAGACGATTGTCCTTGTTGTCAGGCTCTTAAAGGGTCTGTTCCGCGATTGCGGACCCGCGGACAGGCAACGGAACCGACGGCGGAAACCAGGGTGAGCCAGACCGGCACGGTTGATTGACCGGCGGGCCGACGCACCTCTATACTATTCAATAGGCAGGCCAAGTATATTGTCCGTTTCGCCTAGGACAGCGTAATGATTATTCTGCTGACTGCAATTCACGTATTGATTTGTCTTTTCCTCGTCATGGTAGTGCTGCTGCAGAGCGGCAAGGCGGCGGACCTGGCCGGAGCCTTTGGCGGCATGGGCTCCCAGACGGCTTTCGGGCCGAGAGGCTCCGCGACCGTGCTGTCCAAGGCTACGACTATTGCTGCTGCCATGTTCATGGTGACTTCGTTGTCGCTGGCGATCATGTCGACACGCCAGGGCGGTGCGGCCAAGACCGTGCTTGAAACCAAAGAGGCGAAGGAAGTCAAGCCTCCCACGGGTCCCATTCAGCCGCAAGTGACGATCACGCCCGAGGGCAGCGAAAGCTCTATTACGGTTCCGCTCGATATTCCTGAGCGCCCGCCGCAGCAGGGTCAGCAGCCGGCTCCGGGTACACAACCGGCTCCCCCGAAACCATAGGCGGGAGCGGCCACGCGGAGGTGGCGGAATTGGCAGACGCGCTAGCTTGAGGTGCTAGTGGGTAACACCGTGGGGGTTCAAGTCCCCCCCTCCGCACCACATTTTTGATTCCATCACGGGCCACCGAAAGGTGGCCCGTTTCCGTTTGGTTCGTCTGCTGGTGCTGGGCCCGTGTGACCTCGCGCCCTCTGTGAAGGCCATTCGGCGCGCGAAGAGCCGGCGTGGACCTTCCTGCACCCATGCCGCATCCCGCATACAATGTGGAGAACCAGAATCTGACCATGCGGAAACCGACCGTCCGATCCATCACCGCTGCCGGCAACTGTGCGGTTCTCGTGCTCGCAGTAGCAGCGTTCTCCATGTGGCCTCCACAGCAGGCCGAACCAGCGCCGGCAGGCCGTGACGGCGTCATTTTCGCCTGCGGCTTCGAATCGCCCGAATGGTGGCGGGAGTGGGGACTCAAGCAGCCGGAAGCGGGCACGGAAACCGTGGCCGAGGATCCGGCTCTGAAGTTCGAGCCGCTTCAGGGCAGGGCACTGAGGGTTCGCATCCGTGAGGGCAGCAACCTCGGGTCCAACCTGCGCTACAAGTTCGCCGAGCGAACGCAGGCTGAACCGGAGGAGATCTTTTTCCGCTACTACCTTCGTTTCGCGGACGACTGGAACCCTACCATTCAGGGCGGGAAACTGCCCGGAATCAGTGGAACCTACAACCGCGCGGGATGGGGCGGAAGGCCCGTGAACGGTCATGACGGATGGTCGGCCAGAGGGCTGTTTGAGCGGCAGAGAGATGGGCTCACCGCCATCGGGTTCTACTGCTATCACGTCGACATGAAGGGCAAGTACGGCTCCAATTGGGTTTGGGGCAGAGACCGGCTGGGCTACCTGGAGAACAACCGCTGGTACGCCGTGGAGCAGCAGTTGAAGTTGAACCACCCGGGGGTGAACGACGGAGTCCTGCGCGGTTGGATCGACGGCCGGCTGGCCTTCGAGAAGACCGACGTGAGGATGCGTGACACGACGGATCTCAAAATCGAGATGGTCTGGCTGAACGTCTATCAGGGAGGCACCCGGCCAGCTCCATCAGAGGATCACCTGTACATCGACAACGTTGTGATTTCGCGCAACCGGATTGGTCCGGCGAAGTAAGCAGCCGCGCCGGAGCCGTGTCCGCGCAACTCGCGTCCTGCTTTGCTCAGCGCCGGGTTTGCGGAACAGGCCGCCAACCCTGCAACGGAACTCCCGCTTCGAAAGCCCCGATGGAAGGCGGATCGCCCCAACAGCGGCCATCGTAATCGGGGACAAAACCAACATCCGTTGCGCGCCCCGCACCCTGAGCCGGACTGCCTCGACGGATGCGGTAGTCCCCCGCCGAAGGGTTCAGAAAGCCCGGGTCACGCTGAATGATCGAGCCGGTCTCCGCCGGAACGCCGCCGGACAGCACCGGTCCGGACCAATTCTCAGGGCGGTCAAGCGCGTACCAGAGGTTTGAGCCGAACACGAAGGTCTGCGGCGCCGTGCCTGCTCCCACATTGACGAATGCCCGAAGGTCCGCCTGATTCAGCACGATGATGTTGTTGACAAACAGTCCCTGGCGCGACGGAACAAACCTCGGAGAGGTGGACTCCTGCAAAATCCTGGCTACCCATGTGCGCGGCTCGAAGATGGTGTTGTGCGCAAACACGCAGGCGTCGCACCCCACGTAAGCGACGGTGGCGCCGCTTTCCGCGCCGTTGCGGAGGAAGACATTGGAAATCACGCGGATGCGCGCGGCTTCATAGGGTGCGTCGAGGGGCCGGAAAAATTCCAGCCCTGTGGATCCGCCGGCGTTGACCGCGCGCCCCGGGATGTTCTCGAAGACATTGCCGTGGATGAGGATATCCGCGCTGCCGCCCTTGGCCTGAACTCCCGCCGCGACCGTGTCGTGCAGGTAGTTGCCCGCGATGAGTCCTTCGTGGCAGCCCACCATGTCAATGATTTCGCCTCGGTTGCAGCCGGAAATGTCACTCTCGAGCACGAAGAAGCGATCCACGCCGGAAAGCTTGACGCAGTCGTTATTCCCTCCGGAGCCTGAGCCCGTGATGGTGAGCCGCCGCAGCACCAGGAACTCCGCCGGTGTCTGGTAGGAGCCGCCGTCATCGAAGTTGATGGCGTGAGTGACGGCGCCGCGCAGCGTGAAGCCTTCGATGACGACGTATCTCAGGTCACTGCCGGAGAGGATTGTAGAGACCCCTGCTGCTTCCAGCACTACATCGCCGTTGGCGACGATGGCAATGGGGCGTCCCGGTTCGCCGCGCAGACCGCTCAAGCTCGTGTTCCCGCGATAGACTCCCGGTTGGACCAGGATGCGCGTCCCGGGCTTTGCCACCCTCACCGCCGAGCGAATGGAATCGAACGGAGCTTCCGGCGAGCCGTCCCCGGCGGGGCTTCCGCCGGTTTCAACGTAGAGCGTCCGTTCATAGGTCACACCGGCATCGAAAGGCTCAGGAACATTCACCGACGCTGCCGGCATTTCCTGGCAAAGACCGCGGCACGGCAAGACCGCTACAAACAGCGCAAAAAGCCGCACTCCAGCACGCCCAAATCGGCTTGTCATGATCCAGTTCTCCGCTGTGGCATGGGGATAGCATACCAGCCGCGCTCCACCCGGTGAGCAGACCAGGCGGCGCCGGGAGCTAACTGCCTGAAACGATAGCGGCTTGAGAGGGCGTCTTTCTGGTTTGGCCCAACGGTCTGTCTACGCAGGATCCACAAAGAAAGAAGGTTGGATTGTGCGCGATGCGGGCTATACTGGCGGAAGAGGGAGGCGGCGTGAGGTTTCTCCTTATTTTCGTGTCGGTTTCCGCCGTCTGGGCGCAGGAAGGGCCCCCTGTACGGATTCTGAGGGGCGTGCTGCTTGAGTGGAACTCAGGACCCGCGGGCGAATACAGCGTTCGGGACCCGCAGCACCGCGTCCACCGCTGCACTTTCGACGATCAGACCTACTTCGAACGAAATGGCGATCGGATACCTCCAGCGGAGGTGCATGCCGGCAGCCGGGTCGAGGCGGTGACGTCTGAACGCGGAGAGCCGGGCCGTTGCCGCACGCTGTTGTTCAACCTCCTGGCCTCAGCCCCGGAAGCCTATGGAAAGACGCCCCCTGCCTGGAGCCTGCCTCGCCGTGTGCTGGATGCCACTGCCCCCCGCGGGGACCTTACGCTGTCCGCCATCGTCCTCCGGTTGGACGGAGATCTGCTTCAGGTCAGGACACGCCAACAGGGCCAGAAGACGCTCAGGCTGCGCCGCGACACGAGGTATGCCTGGGACGGCCGTGAAGCCGACGCTTCCATGCTGGAGCCGAATGTGATGGTCTTCGTCCGCGCCGGGCGCGGCATTGCCGGTGAAGTGGAAGCCTATCAGATCATCCGGGGCAAGATTCTGTTGCCCGGACTGCCATCTGCCTCGCGATGAGTTCCGGGAACCGGTGGAAACCAGCAGACTTGGCCAGCCTGGCCATACGCTTGGCAGCCCGTTGAAACCGGGGCTCCTCCGGATGCGTCAATGAACCCTGATATACTGTAATTTCGCTCACGGAACTGCTTCCAAAACATGAGGTATCTTGCGTTTTTCCTTTTGTCGGCCAGTCTGTTCGGGGCCGAACGATTTGCCACCGGTCAGGCTGCGCGGTTAGTCATCGGGCAGCGTACATTTACCGCGCAGGAGAGCGGAACGAGCGAGCGTATCCTCGGCGCTGTGGGCGGGTTGGCCTATGCCAACGACATGTTGATTGTTGCCGATTCCAACCGCGTTGGCGCCACGCCCCTCAACCATCGGGTTCTCGTCTTCCGGGATCTTTCCCGCAAACTGCCTGCCCCGACGGCGGAGTTTTTCTACGGGGAGAGCCGCTGCCCGGTGTGCACCGGCGTGGCCGACATTGTCCTCGGACAGCCGGCATTTGACAAAGGCGAACTGAAAGCTCCGGCACAGAACAGTCTGCGGCTGCCCACGGCGGTGGCTACGGACGGCCGCATCCTCGCCGTAGCGGACACGGACAACAATCGCGTCCTCATTTGGAACAGCATCCCCAACAGCAACGGGGCGCCGGCTGACGTTGTTCTCGGTCAGCCCGACTTCACCAAGTCTGCTGCCAACAACGGGCAGGGTTTCACTCCTTCCGAGCGCAGCCTCAAAGGGCCTCAGGGTGTTTGGATACAGGGCAACCGCCTGTTCGTGGCCGACACCGGCAACAACCGCATCCTGATCTGGAACAACATTCCCCGGCAAAGCAACCAGCCCGCCGACCTGGTCCTCGGCCAACCCGACTTTCGCACTTTTGTGCAGCCGGACCTCACCAAGACCGTCATCGAAGCCAAGTCCACCACGCTGCTCACGCCGGTTTCGGTCACGAGCGACGGCATCCGCCTGTTTGTGGCTGATCTCGGGCACAACCGTGTGTTGATCTGGAATTCCATCCCGGCCCGGAATCAGACACCCGCCGACGTCGTCATCGGACAGCCCGACATGACAATGGCGGTGGCAAACAATTCCGAAAAGCTCTGCGCGCCCACAGGCAAGGACGAGGAGGAGAAAGACATTTTCCCGTTCCGTTGCGGCGCCACGCTGGACTTCCCGCGGTATGCGCTGAGCGACGGCACCCGGCTTTTCATCGCCGACACCGGCAATGACCGCGTGCTGATCTTCAATCGCGTCCCCACCGACAGCGCAGCATCCGCCGACGTGATTCTAGGGCAGTTGAACACCGAGTTGAACCTCATCTCGGACTCGGCTCACCCATTGAATACCGCCAGCGCCAGCAGCGTGCGCTCACCTCAGTCTCTTGCCTGGGACGGACGCGACCTGTACGTCAGTGACCCGTTCAACCGCCGCGTGATGGTGTTCACGATGGGCGAGCCGCGCGTTCCCAATACGGGCGTGCGCAACGCCGCCAGTATCGACGTTTATGCCGTCGGCTCAATCAGTTTTGAAGGACGCGTCAAGGAAGGCGACGAGGTCACCATCAAGATCGTGGACCGCGAGTATAAGCACACGATCCGCAAGGACGAGACGTTCACCACTCTGCTCAACGCCTTGGCTAACCTCATCAACGCTGGGGATGGAGACCCAGCCGTGTTCGCCAGCCCGAACCTCGATTTCAAAACCATCCTGCTGACTTCGCGCATCGGGGGCGAGGACGGTAACGCGATCGAGTACTCCACTGCCACTTCGAGCGGAGCCGAGATTGTGCTTTCAACCGGAGGCGTCAGGTTGGCTGGCGGCGGTGACGCTGCCAAGATTGCACCGGGAACCATCGTGAAGATTTTCGGCGAAGGTCTGAGCGATTTCGTCGAGAGCGCGCCGACGGGCGAAGCTGAACTGCCGCGTGAACTCGGCGGCGTGCAAGTGTATTTCGACGGCATTCGTTCGCCGTTGTTCAGCGTCTCACCCACTGAGGTCACCGCTCAGGTGCCGCTCGAGGTGTTGGATTCCAATGGCGTGAACGCTTACGTCCGCACCTCCAAAGCAGACGGCAGCGTCTCCGTGACAACGGCCATCGCCGTGCCCGTGATCCCGGAAAACCCCGGCATTTTCGCTCAGCCGGGCACCGATCCTCGCTCGGCTATCGCGCTCCATTTCAGCAGTTCCGCAACCGGCACCGTCTCTGTAGACGGCACGGCTCAGCCCGGAGACGTCGCCACGGTTACGATTGAAGACCGCGCCTATTCTTACAGGGTCAAGGAAGGCGATACTCTGGCCTCCATTCGGGACGGGTTGATCGAGGCGATCAACAACGATCCTAAAGTGGAAGCATTCGCTGCGGGCAAGTTTACCCGAATCCGGCTGCGGGCGCGCGTCCGCGGACCGGAGGGCAATGGGATCGTTTACGGCGGCTCGGTCGTCGAAGGCGGCCAAGTCATTCTGACACCAACCACGCCGAAACTGTGCTGCGCCAACGAGGCCGGCGCACCGGTTACTGCGGACAACCCTGCACTGCCCGGTTCCACCATCGTCGTTTACGCCACCGGCTTGGGGCTAGTCCGGCCGGACGAGGCTCGCTGGCACCAACTGACGGGCGTAGCCTACAACGGGCCCGAACTCAACGAGCCGAACGAGTTTGTCTCCTCTCTCGCCGGCGGCAAGACGGCTAACGTGCTTTTCGCCGGGTTGAGACAGGGCACAGTCGGGCTGTACGAGGTTCACCTGGAACTCAACTCGGACCTGCCGACGAATTCCAAGACGCAGCTCACGATCGCGCAAAGCTTCTTTGTCAGCAACATCGTAACGATTCCGGTCCTGAACCCTGCCCCGGTAGCACTGCCGCCCGGGTTCTAAGCGGCATCCTGGTATGGTTTGGGACCTTTGCGGCCCGGGGCGCGCTGCGTCCCTGCTCCTGAGTCAGCCATGGGATCGTGAGAGCTGTGCGCGGACGAGGTGCGCGGTCTGAACCGGCCAAGCCCTGTCCGGAGACAGGACTAAGTGGTCGCGGGGCTGCGTCCGGCGCGTTTCCATAGCGCGGTCCGGCCATCGCCCAAGCAGCACCTTGCGTGAGACAATAGCAGCCGTGAAACACGGCCGCTATTCCCCAAAATGCTGTTTTCCCGCCCTGCTTAGCCTGCTTCTGCTGCTGATTCTGATCGCCTCACCGGTCTACGCCAGCAAGCCGCGTTTGCTGGTACTGACGGATATAGGCAATGAACCTGACGACGCGCAGTCTCTGGTCCGGCTGCTGGTGTACTCGAACGAGTTTGACATAGAGGGCATCGTCGCTACTACTTCGAACTGGCTGCAGAACCGCGTGCTTCCGGAGATGATCCGTGAGCGCATCGAGGCCTACGGACAGGTTCGCGAGAATCTGCTGAAGCACGCTTCGGGCTATCCACCCGCTGCCGGCCTGCTTGCCAAAGTGAAGTCGGGGCGTCCCGAGTTCGGACTAGGAGGCGTCGGCGAGGGCAAGGACACGGAGGCGTCGGAGTGGATTATCCGCACCGTGGACTTGCCCGACCCGCGGCCCTTGTGGATCACGGTATGGGGCGGCGCGGTGGATCTGGCCCAAGCCTTATCCAAAGTGCGCCGCACGCGCACGCCCGAACAACTCCGGGCGTTCATAGACAAGCTGCGCGTCTACACGATATCCGATCAGGACAACACCGGCCCATGGATGCGCCGTGAATTTCCTGAACTCTTCTACATTTGCAGCATCCACGCCTACAGCCGCTATGCGACGGCCACTTGGGCGGGCATCTCAGGCGACCGCTGGTACGAGTTTCGTGGGCCTGATTTCTCGCTGGTTTCGAACGATTGGCTGGATCGCAACGTCCGGGAAAACCACGGCCCGTTGGGCAAACTGTACCCGCGCACCGAGTACATCATGGAAGGGGACACGCCTTCGTTTCTCTATCTCATCCCGAACGGGCTGGGAATCTCCGAGCGGCCGGAATGGGGCAGTTGGGGCGGCCGCTACGAGCCGGTCTATCCGGGCGCGCGGCACTACGCCGATACCGTGGATGGCGTAATCGGCGCGGATGGCCTACGCTATGTCTCCAACCACGCCACGGTGTGGCGCTGGCGTGAAGCCTATCAGAATGACTTCGCTGCCCGCATGGACTGGACTGTCACCGCCGAGCGAGCCAAGGCCAACCACCGCCCCGTCGCCATCCTGAATGCAGTGGAAGGGCTGGAGCCGATCTACATTAATGCCCGCCCCGGCCAACAGGTGGAACTCAGCGCGGAAGGGTCGAGCGACCCTGACGGTGACACCATCGCATTCCAGTGGTTTCAATACAGGGAAGCGGGCGGACGCGGCTCGCCGGAGATTCTGCTGGATGGAGCGCGAACGGCCAAAGTCACATTCACGGCGCCGCGCGTGCGCGCCCCGGCGGAGGTTCACGTGGTGTTGAGCGTGAGCGACGATGGACAGCCGCGACTGTACGCCTACCGCCGCGCCGTCATTACGATCTACCCGGAATAGGAGACCTTGGCAGCCATGAACTCACCAACGGCCGGACGGAGTTTCCCGGGAAACGCCATAAGCCGCCGGGCCATGCTGGCCAGCACACTCGCCTTGCCTGCCCGGGCGAGCCGGCGTCCGAACGTGCTTGTCTTCATGACTGACCAGGAATCCGCCGTGCGGCCGGGACCCGCCCACACGCCTCATCGCCAGCGTCTGGAGCAGAGCGGCGTCAGTTTCGCCAACGCTTTCTGCAACACGCCACAGTGTTCGGCCACGCGCTCCGCCTTGCTCACGGGCCTGGAACCGCACCGGACGGGCGTGCTCACCAACGTCGACGCTTCCTCGTTGGGCCGCGCGCTGCCGGAGAATCTTCCCACGGTGGGGTCCGTGTTTCGCGAGGCGGGTTACCACACGGCTTACTTTGGCAAGTGGCACCTCGGCAACGATTCGGACGGGCTGCAACGGTACGGCTTTGCGGAATACGTGCGGGGCTCCGACGAAACCGTCACTCGCGCTGCGGCTAACTGGATCCGATCCCGGCGCGAGCCCTGGGTGGCTTGGGTTTCGATCCTCAACCCGCACGACATTTACGAGATTCCGAAGCGCCTGAAAACCGTCCAGATACGCCCCGGAGTGAGGCCCACCGCCTCCGGACTCGACAATTTGCGGGACAAGCCCTCCGAGCAGCGTTGGTTTTCCGAGCGGGACCAGGGCCGGCAAACTCTCAACTTCACGCCCGAGGACTGGTTAAGGTATCGGAGTTTCTACTGCGAGTTGCTCGAGAAAGCGGACACCTGTTTCGGAACCGTGATGGAATCGCTGAGTGACGCCGACGGCACAATCATCGCCTACACCAGCGATCACGGAGACGCTCTCGGCGAACACGGTCTGCCTTACAAAGGTCCGTTCATGTATGAAGAGTTGATCCGCGTCCCTCTCATCATCCGCGCCCCTGGTGAGTTTGCGTCTGTGAAACGCCGCAATGATATGGTCACTTCCGCCGACCTCGCCCCTACGTTGGCCTCGCTCGCGAGACTGAGTTGGCCCGGACAACTCAGCGGTACGCCCCTAACCGGTTCCGCGTTGACCCGGGATGCGGTCTTCCTCGAGTACTACGCCAAACAGAAGGCGGTCAATCCCATCCGCACTATCCGCACGCGCCGCTGGAAACTGAATTGTTACGACAGGGGAAACCGCGAACTTTATGATCTTCAACAGGATCCGCACGAGTTGAAGAACCTGGCGGGAGAGAAAGGGGGACAACGCGTCGCGGCGCAACTCAAAGAGCGGCTGGACGCCTGGCGGGCGCCCATGGTGGCGAGTCAGCCTTCGAGCGAATCCTCTATCGGGCGGTAGCCGGAACGGCTGAGAAGTTGCACCGCAATTTGCTGAACGTCCTCGGCGACGTAGAAGAAGGCGCCGGTGCGAGCCGTGCGGAAAATGACGCCTCCGGTATAGGTGTCCGGCTCGACAAGGTAGTCGACCCCGTGCTCGGTCAGAAGTTGTTCCAGCGCCAGGGCTTCCTTCAATCGCTTGGCAACGTAGATCAGAACCAATTCCTGGTCTCCGTAGAAATCGGGGTCGCGTCTCATGAACTTGTATTATCGCGTAGGCTTCCAAGCCGGCGGGCTAACACGGCACAAATTGACATCGGCACGGCTTCGGCCACGGACGTTCTCTACTTGCCTATGCAGAAGGTGGCGAAGATACGGTTCAGGATGTCGTCGGCGGTGGTGGCGCCGGTGAGCGTGTCAATCGGTTGCAGGGCGGCGTACAAATCCAACAAAAGCAACTCGTGAGGCAAGCCTGAGTCGACCGCCACGGCAGCATGCTGCAACGCAGTAAGACTCTCCTGAAGAGCCTGCCGGTGGCGCAGGTTGGTGAGAAAACTACCCTCCTGCTCGAGGCGGCCGGGAGGCGCCAGCAGGCTCACCAGTTGAGCGCGCAGAATGTCAATCCCGTCCCCGGTGAGCGCGGAGACCGGGGTGAGCGGCTCGGCGGTGACGGCGCGGCGCTCGAGATCGCTCTTGTTGCCGGCCAACAAGTACTTGCCGCTCGAGCGCGCGTGCTCCAGCAGGCCGGCATCCGCAGCTTCCAAAGGCTGCGACAAGTCGAACACCACCACGGTGACGTCGGCGTCGGCCATCGCCTGGTAGGTGCGCTGTACGCCAAGGCCCTCGACGAGATCCTGCGAACTGCGAATGCCGGCCGTGTCCAGGAACTTCACCGGTATGCCCTCGATCGATGCGGTCTCCGACACAACATCGCGGGTAGTTCCGGCGATTTCGGTGACAATCGAGCGATCGCGCTCCAACAGGCGGTTGAACAGGCTGCTCTTGCCGACGTTCGGGCGCCCGACGATGGCCAGCATCAAACCCTCATGCACGAGCCTTCCATAGTCGTAGCTGGTGAGCAGTTCCGACAGAGGGAGTTCCACTTGGCGGATGCGGCGGGTGATCTCTTCGGGACCAGCCACGGGCACGTCATCGTCTGCGAAGTCAATGCCGGCTTCGAGCAGCGCAATCAGTTCGAGTAGGTGTTCCTTAATGGGGGCAACGCGGCGGCTCAGGCTGCCCTCGGATTGCTGGGCGGCGATACGCGCCTGGTAGAGCGTAGTGGCCTGGATCAGGTCGTTGACGGCTTCTGCCTGGACAAGGTCGATGCGTCCGTTGAGGAAGGCGCGCAGCGTGAACTCGCCCGGTTCAGCCAGCCGGGCGCCCGCCTCGCAGGCGCGCTCCAGCGCGTACTGCAGAACCACCGGCGAACCGTGCAGGGAAATCTCGACTACATCCTCTGCCGTATACGAGTGCGGCGCTTCGAAGAACGACACGACGGCCCGGTCCACCAGCAGGCCATCCGGAGTTTGGAGTCCCGCCAGGGAGCAGTGCCAGGGGCGCCAGGATGGTTCGCCGCCGGGGAATTCCAGCATTGTGGCGGCAATCGGGCGCGCTTGTGTTCCGGATAATCGAACGACGCTCAACCCGCCACGTCCCGGCGGTGTGGAGACGGCGGCGATGGTATCGCGAAGGTGCAAAGCTCAGCGGCGGCGCCTGAAGGAAGGCTTGGGTGGCAGGGCGCCCTCGGGAGGCGAGGGCATGCCCGCCGGATAGATGACGACGTGCCGGAAGGGACCGCTGCCGGAACTCTCGCTGCGAACTTCAGTCTCATTCCGCAGTGCGAGGTGGATGATGCGGCGTTCGCGGCTGTTCATCGGATTGAACTGGAAGGGCACGCCGCTGGCCATCACTTTCTCAGCGGCTGTCTGCGCGCTGAGGCGAAGCTCTTCGATGCGCAGCATGCGGTAGTCCTGCGCGTCGAAGCACAGGCGCGAATGGTCCTCTGAAGGCATGCGGAGCACCTCCATGGTGAGGTGCTCGAGCGCGAGCAGCAGCTCGGCTTTGTTGGCGAGCAGTTCCGGAACATCGGGACCGGCGAAGCGGACCACCACGTCCGGGTTCTCGAAATCCTGGTGAGGATTCTCCATCTCCCCCACCGTGGGCGTGAGCTGCAAACCGGAGTGTTTCAGGACGGCGCCCAAAAAACTCCCGATGCGCGGAGCGATCACACTGGCTTGATATTTCTTTTCCACCACCGGCTAGTTCCTGGCGACCTTCTTCTTGGCAGTCTTCTTTGATTCCACAGCGGGTGCGGGCACGTGGAAAATGCGGTTGAAGATCAACTGCTGGGCGATGCCCACCACGTTGCCGGTCAACCAGTATAGCACCAGGCCGCTCGAGAAGCCGTAGAACATGAAGCCGAGAAACAGCGGCATCAGCAGCATGATGCGTTGCTGCATGGGATCCGCCGTCGTAGTCGGCGTCATCTTTTGCATGATGAACTGCGAGACGATCATCGCGATGGGCAGAACGCGAATAGCCAGGTGCTCAGGTTGCGAAAGGTCCTGCACCCAGAGCCACTTCGCGCTGCGCATCTCGATGGCCACGCTCAGCACCTTGAAGAACGCGAAGAAGAACGGAATCTGCAGAAGCATGGGCACGCAACCGCCTAGCGGGTTCACGCCATGCTTCTTGTAGAGGTCCATCACCTCCTGGTTCTGCTGGTTGCGGCGCGGATCGCGCAACCCCACGCCCTTGTACTTGGCGTTGATGGCGGCGATCTGCGGCTGCAGCACGGACATCCTCTTCATCGAGCGGAGGCTGGTGAACTTCAACGGGAGCAGCAGGAAGTTGATGATCACCGTGACCAGCACGATGGACCAGCCGTAGTTGTGCACCCAACGGTCGTTGACGTAGTTCAGGCTAAGGAACAACGGCTTGGCAAGGAAGCCAAACCAGCCGAAGTCAACCACGTTTTCGAGCTTGGGGTCGAGCCGACGCAGGAGGTCCACGTCTTTCGGACCCACGAAGAGCTGGAACTTGTTCGAACCTTCTCCACCGAATCCCGCTCCGGCGTGGGCTGATTCCTTGCCGGTGAGGATCGCCGGGACGGTGTCGTTGAAGGTACGGAGTTCAAAAGCGGAGCCCGATTCCGGCAGCGCCACGGCCGCGAAATAAGTATCTTCGAGACCGGCGAAAGAAAACGTCCCGCGGTGAGTGACCGGACCGTCGTTGGCGATCTTGCCCTCGTTCACTTCCAGCGTGGCTTCCTGCGCGTCGTAGTAGAGCGTCCGGATCCGGGAGGAGTGATCTTCCAGCGTGTTATCGCCGAAGCCGCCCCGCCAGCAGAGGAAATGGCGCAGCGGCACTCCGTTTTCCACCACCTCGGAGGAAACTTCTACGAGGTAGCGGCCGCTCTGAAAGCGGAACGACTTGCGGAAGTAGTTCGTGCCGTCGGAGAAGGTGTAATCCACCGAGAGCCGGTCCTCACTAACTTGGGCCGCAAACAGGACCTTGTTGGGATCCACGCTCGGCTTGCGGTCCGGGAACTCGAACGAGAATGGCCTCCCGGCCTTGTCCGCTCCGGTGGCGTTGATCAGGTCGAGGAGTTTGCCGGAATTGTCGGTGTACTTCTTGAGAATCCAGCTATGCACTACCGCCCCATGGTTCGAAAAGACCACGCGGTGCAGGTCCGTATCGGTAATGAAGCTCTCCTCCTGTGTGCCGGAGATGGCTTCAGGGACGGCGGCGGGGGGCGTGGACTTTTCAGCCTTTTGGCTCTGCTGCGGCGCCGGCGCCGGCGCTGCGGGAGTCTCAACCGCCGCCGGCTTGGCTTCGCCGGCTTTCTCCTCCACCGGCGGCTGCGACGGTTTATAGAAATATGGAGTCAGGAACAGCACACCGCCCATCAACAGGAAGGCAACGAGCATGCGGAGCTCCATGGAAAGCTCCTTCTTTTGTTTGGGTGGCTGTCCGGGATTTATGCCCTGGGGTGAATCACTCATGGATACTCGCCTGCGAACACGCCGGATGCGTTAACGCACGGGGTCGAACCCTCCCTCATGCAGCGGATGGCACCGGGAGAGGCGCCTCAGGCCTAGCCAGATGCCGCGCAAAGCGCCGTGCTTTTCAATGGCCATGCGCATGTAGTCGGAACAAGTAGGATAAAAGCGGCAGGCGGAAGGCAAAAGCGGAGATATCCACCGCTTGTAGAAGCTCAGCAGCACGATCAGGCAGCTTTGCATCGGCGGATCACCCTTTCAACTTCCCGCTCCAATTCAGCCGGCGCCGCTTCGCTCGCGGTTCGCCGGGCGTTGAATACGACATCCCATTCCGAACCCCAGAGACCCAACCGCCGGCGGACCACCTCGCGGAGCCGACGTTTGATCCGGTTCCGGACAACGGCTTTGCCGATCGCGCGCGGCACCGTGAATCCGAACCTTGGCCCGGTCGCCTGATCGCGAGCGAAACAGAACGCCACGAAGTGAGGACCGGGCACGCGAAAACCGGCCTGGTAGACGGTGGCATACTCGCTGCGCCGCAAAATCCGGTTCTGCTTGGGAAATGAGGAGTTCGGTTTCCCGGTGTCGATAGCTTCAGTTCGCGTATCGGACGGCCTTCTCGTCACTGACCGTCAGCTTATGACGCCCCTTGGCCCGGCGGCGGGCCAGAACTGCCTGCCCGTCCTTGCTCTTCATGCGCGCCCGGAATCCGTGCGTCTTGGCCCTCTTGCGATTGTTCGGTTGGAATGTGCGTTTTGGCATACTGATTTTCTTCGCTTATCCGCGCCGACCAGACATGATTCTCCGAGACGGCACACTACTTGCCTACTAGGGAATGCCCCAAAGTTTCAGTATAAAGGCTGCGCGGAAGGGGTGTCAAACCGCACAGTTTCTTGTGCACAGTTTCTTGTTTCTTGCCCTACCGCTGAAGACGGGATTAGGGAGTCAGGACGTGGCTACCCGATCGCATCCCACTGGCGGGACCACAGCGCGCCCGCGTTTTCCAGCCCTTGCAAAACCCGCCACCCCTGCCCGATACTGGTGATGGACTTGTACAGCTCGTACGAATAGGGCAGGAACAAATGGCACGCCTCAATGTCTCGAAAGCGCGCGAAGAGTTCTCCGAAATCGTGAACCGCGCCGCCTACGGGAAGGAGCGGACGATTGTCTCCCGTCGCGGCAAGGATTTGGCCGCCGTCATCCCTATGGATGACCTCCGGCTCCTGGAGCGCTTGGCCCGGGAGGAAAGGGACAGAATCGATCTGGAAGAGGCCCGCGCTGCCCTGAAGGAGGCGGAAGAAGAGGGAACAGTCCCTCTCCGGGACCTCATGCGGGAATTGGGAGACTGAGTCCTGGCCTACAGCGTTGAAGTTACCCCCGCCGCCGGGCGGGACCTCCGCGGGCTCGATCCTCACATCCGAAAGGAAGTGGTCCGGGACCTTCTCCTCCTGGAACAGAATCCGCGTCCTCGTGGGGCGGAGAGGCTGAAAGCGGGCGAGAAGCTCTTTCGCGTCCATCTGGGCCCCGGAAAGAACTACGGCGCCATTTATCAGGTTCGAGACAAAGCTCTGCTCATTCTCGTAGTAAGAGTGGGAGACCGCAAAGAAGTGTACCGCGGCATCAAATAGCCGGAAACCGAACTGCGGAATATGCATTGCCGCTGCATCATTGCCGGATGCACGAGGTCTTTTCGGAGGGATCGAGCGTTGATACTTCCGCAGCCCGTCCCGGCGCGCCGATGCAGTCCATTCTCGGGGACAGGCTATGCAATCGCTCGTCTTGGCGCTGGCCAATCTCGAACCGGCAAGCTCAATTGACTCCAGGGATTCCAGGCGCATGGGGAGGCAGACTGCATTGGGTCTGAGGGGCTGGAGATGCTGCCAGGCGGTGAGATGTTCGCCAGGCCGCTCATTTGCCGGCTGCGATGGTGTAAACTGCTGGCTGTGAAAGACCAAGGACCTGTCTCCGCATCTCGCCGCCGTCTGCTGCAATCCGCGGCAGGGTTGGCGGTTGCCCGCGCCGCGATGCCCGCGGGCGGGAGTTTGCCCGCCGTCCAGCTCGGCGCACACCGTGTAACGCGGCTCATCATGGGTTCGAACCCGTTCAACGGGTATTGCTACTCTCTGCCATCGTTGAGTGAGCACATGCGCGAGTGGTCCACGCCTCGCACCATCGCCGGCGTGCTCCGGCAGGCTTGGAGCCAGGGCATCAACACGTGGCAGTTCGGCTACTCGGACCGCTGCATGGAGGCGCTCGATCTGCACCAGGCGGAGGGCGGCCAACTGCAGTGGATTCTGTTGGCCAGCGGCCCGTTGGGTGACGACCCCGCCACGCTGAAGAAAATCGCGCAGCGCAAACCGCTGGCCATCGTGCATCACGGCGGCGTCACAGACCGGCGTTTTCGTGCCGGCCAAATGGACCGCGTTCACGACTTCCTCAAGACAGTGCGGGACGCCGGCGTGCTGGCGGGGCTCTCCACTCATCAGCCGGACGTCATTGACTGGGTGGAGCAGCGCGACTGGCCGGCGGACTTCTACATGACCTGCTTCTATCAGTTCGGCAGGTCCGCCGACGAAGTCCGCAAGATCACCGGCGAGCTCCCTTTGGGCACGGTCTTCCTGGAGGGTGACCCGGCGCGCATGTGCCGCGTCATCCGCCAGACCAGGAAGACCTGTTTGGCTTACAAGATTCTTGCCGCAGGCAGGTTGGCGGAAACGCCGCAAGCGCTCGAAAAGGCCTATCGTTTCGCATTCGACAACATCAAGCCGCAGGACGCCGTGATTGTGGGCATGTACCCGCGCTTCAAGGATGAAGTAGCTCAGAACGCGCAACTCGTGAGCAAGCTGCTGGCAGGTCCCGTCCCCGCGGACGTCTCAGGAAGTTAAGCAGGCGCCATCGCGTCCGGTGGGGCGTTGCTTCGAGCGGCGCTAGTCCAGCCGTTTGTGGAAGCGCGCGGCGCTCAGCCAAAGCACTGCCACGCCGAACGCCAGCATGCAGAGCATCTGCGGCCAAAGCACCCCCACGCCGACGCCCTTCAGGAACAAGCCCCTGACGACTTCCATGAAGTAACGCACCGGGTTCAGATACGTGAGCCACTGCACGGCCACGGGCATGTTGCGGATGGGGAAAGCGAAGCCGCTCAACATGAGAGACGGCATGAAGAAGAAGAACGACACCATCATGGCCTGCTGCTGTGTCCCGGAGATGGTGGAAACCAGGAGACCCGAACCCAACGTTGTCAGCAGGAAAAGCGCCGCGCAGGAGACGAGCAGCAAGGGGCTGCCGCGCAGAGGGACGTTGAAGATAACCAACGCCGCCAGAGTCACCAGCGCCATCTGGATTAAACCTACGGCCGCGAACGGCAGCGTTTTGCCGAGCATCAGCTCAATGGGTCGTATGGGAGTGACCATCAGTTGCTCAATCGTGCCGAGCTCCTTCTCCCGCACCACCGCTAAAGCGGTGAGCATCATCGTCACCAGAGTGATGATGTTCACCACCACGCCCGGGACGAAGAATTGCCGGCTCTCCAACTCGGGATTGAACCAGACACGGCTGCTCAGGCGCACCGCGGGCATGGCCACTTCGACGGGTGGCGCGCCCGTGGCCACACCGGCGGCCAGAAGAACCCTCTGGCGCTCGCCTGCCAGCCGGGCGGCGTGGGCCGCCACAGTCCTCTGAATGTAGCCGGATACTATCGCAGCGGTATTGGAGTTGGCGCCGTCGATGAGCACCTGCACCGTGGCGCGCTCTCCCCGCTCGATGCGGCGGGCGAAGCCGGGAAGCACGCGCAGCACCGCCACGGCTTCGCCCCTGTCCAACAGGCGCTGCGCCTCGGCTTCGTTGGAAGGCGCGGAGACAATCTCAAAATACGTCGAGCCCTGAAAGCTCGCCAGCAACTCGCGGCTGGCAGGCGTGCAGTCGCCGTCCATCCAGGCGAGACGGCTGTGTTGCACATCGAGGTTCACAGCGTAGCCGAAGATGATCAACTGAATCATCGGCGGGCCGAGAAGCAGCATCCTCATGCGCGGCTCGCGCAACGTCTGGCGGATCTCTTTCCGCACGATTTCCCGGATGCGCCGCCAACTCAGCTTCATGCCAGCTTCCGCCTCAGCCTGCGCGTGGCCGCCAGGTAGACGATTCCTGCAAACGCCGCCAGCAGCGCGAGTTCCGCCAGTGCCGCTTCCAGCCCGGCGCCTTTCAGGAAAACGTCCTTGGAAATCGTGATGAAATACCGCGCCGGGACGATGTGAGTGACCGCCTGAATGGGAGCCGGCATGTTCTCAATCGCGAAGATGAAACCGGAGAGCAGGAACGCCGGCAGGAAGGACGTAACGACACCCATCTGGTAGGCGAGCAACTGCGAGCGTGCCAGCGCCGAAAGCAGAATCCCCCAGAACAGCGCGCCACAAAGGAACACTCCGCTACTGACCGCCAGCAGCCATACCGGCCCGCGCAAAGGCACGTCAAAAATGAACACGCCGGCGCATACAGCGAGCAGCGTATCTATCGCCCCGATGAGGAAGTAAGCAGTCATTTTGCCCAGCACCAGTTCCCCCGGCCTGACAGGCGTTGACAGCAACTGCTCCATCGTCCCGTTTTCCCATTCGCGCGCGATTGTGAGTGACGTCAACAGCGCGGCAATGATCATCAGGATGACCGCGATGAGGCCGGGCACGATGTAGTTTTTCGACTCCAACCCGCTGTTGTAGAGCACACGCGGCCGGGCTTCGATGGGAGGCTCCACTTGCCGCCCCATCCGCCGGTTCTGGGCTTCCAGCCTTATCTCATAAGTGAACGAAGCCAGCGCTGCTTCGGCGTAGCCCAAGGCGATGCCGGCGGTGTTGGAGTCGCTGCCATCGAGCAGCAGTTGGACCTCGGCTTCCCGTCCTTGCAACAGGTCACGCGCCAGGCCGGCGGGGATGACCAGGCCCAGCAGGCAGCGGCCGCTATCGATTGAGCGCTCGATCTCCGCGTAGTCCGAGGCCATGCCCAACACCTCAAAGAACCGCGAGCCCTCAAAGCGGGCAATCAGCGCCCTGCTTTGGGGTGTCCTGTCGGCATCCAGGATCACCGCAGGCACGCGGTCCACGTCGAGCGTCAGCGCATAGCCGAACAACAGCAGCAGAAGCAGGGGCAGAGCCAGCGCCAGGATCAGGCTGCGGACATCGCGGACGACATGCAGCAGTTCCTTCACCGCCATGGCCCGCAACCGGCGCAAGCTCATCTCGCTTCCCCCTCGCCCGATTCCATCAGGGAAACAAACACTTCCTCCATGGACCGCAATCCCAGGCGTGCTTTCAATTCAGCCGGGGAGCCAACGGCGACGATCCGTCCTCGGTGCATCATGGCCAGCCGATGGCAGTTCTCGGCTTCTTCCATGTAATGCGTGGTGACGAAGACGGTACGCCCGGACGCCGCCATGTCGCGGATCGAATCCCAGAAGGCGCGCCGCGCCAGCGGGTCAACTCCAGAGGTCGGTTCGTCGAGGAACAGAATGGGCGGCTCATGCAGCAGCGCGCACCCCAGCGCCAGGCGCTGCTTCCAGCCTCCCGGAAGCAGCCGGGCCAGCGTCCGGCGCCGCTCGCCCAGCCCCGCCATGCCAAGCACATGCTCCTTGCGGCTGCGGGCGCGGCCAGCTTCGACGCCGTAGATGCCGCTGAAGAAGTCGATATTCTCCTCCACCGTGAGGTCGTCATAGAGGGAGAAGCGCTGCGACATGTAGCCGATGTTCTGGCGCACTTCGTCGGGCTTCTTAGCGACATCCAGGCCGCCTACCCAGGCTCGTCCGCCGCTCGGCCGAAGCAGGCCGCAGAGAATGCGGATGGTGGTGGACTTGCCCGCTCCGTTCGGACCGAGAAAACCGAAAATCTCGCCCGGGCGCACCTCACAGGAAACGTGGTCCACCGCCACGAAGTCGCCGAACCGCTTCACCAGGTTATCCAGCACAACCGGGAGCGTTTCAGGCAGCACCTTCAGACTCCTTGGCTTGCCGTATGAGTGCGAGATAAGCCTCCTCGTGGTCCTCTACACCCGCCCGCGCCAACAGACCGGAGGGTGTGTCGCAGCACAGCAGGCGCCCGTTGTACAGGAGTCCAATCCGGTCACAGCGCGCCGCTTCATCCATGTAGGCGGTGGCCAGCAGGATGGTGATGCCTTCGGCGGCCAGGCCGCGCAGCAGTCCCCAGAACTCCTTCCGGGAGACCGGGTCAACACCCGTGGTTGGCTCATCGAGGAGCAGCACGCGGGGCCGGTGCAGCAGCGTGCAAATCAGCGACAGTTTCTGCTTCATGCCGCCGGAAAGGCGGCCGGCGTGTCTGGAGCGGAACTCCTCAATGCGCGCCGTGGCAAGCAGGGCTGAAGCGCGCGCGTCCCGCTCGGCGGCGGGCACGCCGAACAAGTCCGCGTAGAAACGTATGTTTTCCTCTACGGTGAGATCGGAGTACAGGCCGAAACGTTGCGCCATGTAGCCTATCTGTTCGCGCAAGCGGCCGGAATCGCCGGCTACGTTACAGCCGGCCACCGTTGCCTCCCCGGCATCGGCATCCAGCAAGCCGCAGAGCATCCGAAGCAAGGTGGTCTTCCCCGCGCCGTCCGGACCTGCCAGCCCGAAAACCTCGCCTGCTTCTACCTCCAGGTCGAGGCCGTCCACTGCGGTGAGGGAGCCGAAGCGTCGCGTGAGGTTGCGCATGCGGACCATGCCGGTCACCTAATTCTTCAGCGCAATTTCCACGTCGGCGGGCATGTTGAGTTTGAGTTCGCCCTGCGGATTCTCGACGAACACCTTGACGCGGTAGACAAGCTTCACACGCTCCCGGCTGGTCTGTATCTGCTTCGGAGTGAACTCGGCTTCGGAAGCGATGTAGCCTACGCGGCCGGTGTACGTCTTACCCGGATAGGAGTCTGTCGTCACGGTTGCGCTGGCGCCGAGGGCCACCCGCCCGAGATCTTCTTCGGTAATGTAAGCTCGCAACCAGGGCCGCTCCATGTCCCCTAGCGTCACCACGGCTGTGCCTGCGGCCAGCACTTCACCGGGTTCGGCCAGCTTGGCCAGCACCACGCCATCGATGGGCGTGACGGCGGTGGCGTCCTGAAGCTGCGATTCCACCAGGGCCAGTTGCGAACGGGCTCGTTCCACATCGGCCCGGCGGGCGTCGATTTCCTGTTGCCGGCGTTTCACTTCGAGCCGCAATGCCTCAGCCTGGCGCAGCCCTGCCCGGGCTTTGTCCAGCCCTGCACGGGCGAGCTGAATGGTCTCCGCGCGAGGCCCTTCTTCCACCAGGGCAAGGGTCTCCTCTGCCTGCTTGAGCCGGGCTGCGGCGGCGTCCCGCCCGGCGAACGCCTCGTCACGCCGTGAGCGCGGGATATCCTGGGCTTCAAACAGTTTGCGTGCGCGCTCCCAGTCCGCCACGGCACGTTCGTAGCCGCTGCGGGCTTCATCCGCCAGCGCCCGCGCGCGGGCTACCTCCTGCTTGCGGGAACCGGTGATCAACTCCCGCAACTGCGCTTCGGCCTGGCTCACTTCAGCCGTTCTCTGAGCGATTTGCCCTTCAGTCGTCTCTTTCTGGAACTCGAGTGCTGTCAGCAATTGCGCCAGGTGCGCCTCGGCCGCCTCGAGTCCAGCGCGTTCGCGGTCCCGCTGCAGGAGAAGTTGTTCGGAGTCCAGGCGCGCCACCACGGCTCCACGCTGGACCCGGTCGCCTTCCTCCAGAGGGCATTCGGCCAGTTTGCCGGGCATCTTGAAGGCTACGCGCACTTCCGTCAGCTCGATGTTTCCCGAAACACGCAACGTATGGCCCGGCGGGCCGTCACCGCGTAAGAAGAACCATAGCGTAATCAGCAGCACTAACGCGAGCGCCGCCACCACCAGCTTCCGTTTCGGTTTCATCCCGGCTTCGGGCCTCCGCACCCGAGAACGTGTAACTGTCTAGCAGACTGCTGAAAAAGCCTTCCGGTGGGTCCGGGGCACACAAGCTGAAGCTTATGCTACGCTGCAAACCAACCAGTTGCGGACCCACGTAGGGCGAGCTTCAGCTTGCCCAACGGCTTGTTCAGCAGCCTCCTAGATCGCCGCCGCGGTATCATGAGTCACCGGTGACATTATGAGACACCTGTTGTTGGCCCTTTCGGCCGCCACCGTCATTATGGCCCAAGATACGACTAACTTCCCCGTGATCGGGCAGATCGTTCGCGAGGATCCCCGCCTGGATAAGCTGATCGCGCCCGGGGCGCAAATTGAAGTGCTGGCGTCCGGCTTTGAATGGTCTGAGGGACCTGTCTGGATCAAGGACGGAGGCTACCTGCTGTTTTCGGACATCCCGCGCAATTCGGTGATGAAGTGGAAGGAAGGCGTTGGCATCAGCGTCTTCCTCAAGCCGTCCGGCTACAGCGGCGCTTCCGACTACGGCGCCGAGCCTGGGAGCAATGGGCTGCTGCTCGACGCGCAGGGACGGCTGGTATCCTGCGAGCACGGCGACCGCCGCGTCTCCGTGATGGAATGGAACGGCGGCAAGCGCACCCTGGTGGACAACTACCAGGGCAAGCGCCTGAACAGCCCCAACGACGCTGTCTACCGCTCCAACGGCGACCTTTATTTCACGGATCCACCTTACGGTCTGCCAAAGCGCTGGGAAGACCCGCGCCGCGAGCTTGATTTCTGTGGCGTCTACCGGCTCTCCCGGGATGGGAAGGTCACTCTACTCAGCAAAGAACTTCCGCGCCCGAATGGGATTGCGTTCTCGGCGGATGAGAAGACGTTGTACGTGGCGAACTCGGAAGCCAAGCGCGCCGTCTGGATGGCGTTTCCAGTCCTTGAGGACGGCACTCTGGGTCCGGGCAAGGTGTTCAACGACGCCACGCCGCTCACCGGCAAACTGCGCGGCTCGCCGGACGGGCTGAAGGTGGACCGCGAAGGCAACCTGTTCGCCACCGGTCCCGGCGGCGTGCACGTCATCGCGCCGGACGGGACGCGGTTGGGACGCATCGACACGGGCGAAAGAACCGCCAACTGCGCTTGGGGTGACGATGGCTCAGTGCTGTACATCACCAGCGACATGTATCTGTGCCGGGTTAAGACGCGCACAAGAGGCGCCGGCTGGTAGACTCAGGAGGAATTCCCATGAACTTGCGAGCCTTCCGTACCCTGTTTTGTCTGCTTGCCCTGCTGCTGCCCGCGGCGGCGGAGAGGCGTGTCATTTTTCCCGAGGGCGTAAAACCCGTGGGTCCATACAGTCCGGGCATTCTGGCGGGAGATTACCTGTACGTTTCCGGACAAGGCGTGCGCGACAAGCAGAACCGCGTACCGGAGACTTACGAGCAGAAAGTCAGGCAATGCCTCGACAACGTGAAGGAAATCGTGGAGGCAGCCGGACTGACCATGGAGCACGTTGTCTACTCGCAGGTCTATCTCGAGGACCTGGCGGGGATGCCGGTGGTGGAGCGCGTCTGGCAACAGTACTTTCCCAAGAACCCGCCGGCTCGCGCGACGCTCGCCGTCAAGCGCATGCCCACGGACACGCCCGTGGAAATCAACGCAGTGGCGGTGCGTGATCTTGCCCGCAAGCGAGTGCTGGAGGGTGGCGCGAATCTGACCCATGACCGGCTCTACATTCCAGGGCTGGAAGGCGATAACGCGCCTGAAGCTCTCAACGCGTTGGGCAAACTGCTGTCGCAAAACGGACTCAGCTTCTCGCACGTGGTCTTCCTGAACGTGTACCTGGATCCGAAGATCTCGATCGAAAGCATGAACAAGGACTACGCGCCGCGCTTCGAGCCAGGCTACGCGCCGGCGCGCGCGGCCATCCGGGTGCCGGCTTTACCCGCGGGCAAGTCGATATCGATCACGGGCGTTGCCGTGCGCGGCCTCAACCATCGCAGAGTCATCCGTCCCCGCAACATGGCGCCCAGCCCGACAGCCAGTCCTTGCGTTTTCGCTGGTGACACGCTGTTCTGCTCAGCCAAGTCCGGCTTTATCCCTGGCCCGAACGCTGGCATCTACGCCGACAACGTCGAATTGCAGGTGCGGCAGACCATGCGCAATCTGCTCGACGGGTTGGAAGAAGCCGGTTTGGATTTCTCCCACGTCGTGAAGGCCAACGTCTATCTGGACGACCTGGAAGAGTTTCCCCGCATGAACCGGGTCTACGGTTCGTTCTACAAAGCTGCTCCGCCGACCCGCACCACGGTGCAGCCCCTGCCTCCGGTGGAACGCCGCAAGGATGAGCGCGACCGCTGGCCGATGCTCGAGCAGATCTCCGTTATTGCCGTGCGGTAGGCACGTAGGCCGGACCGTACAGGACCTTGCCGGGGCGAGTGCCCGTCATTCTGCCGTGCAGCAGAACGGCACGCCCGCTCACAAAGACGTGGCGAAAGCCTTCAGCGTATTGGTGCGGCTTCAGGAAGTCCGCAGTATCACGCACGGTGTTCGCGTCGAAGACAGCGATGTCCGCCACCGCGCCTTCGCGCAGCGTGCCTCTGTCCGGCAGCCCCAACCGGGCGGCCGGGAAAGCAGTCATCTTTCGGACTGCTTCCTCGAGGCTGAGCAACCGGCGCTCGCGCACATAGCGCCCTAATACCCGGGCAAACGTGCCGTAACTGCGTGGATGGGGCACGTCCTGCCCAAACAAAGGGATGCCGCCGTCCGAGGCGATGATGGTGAAAGGCGAAACCATGATCCGCTCGACGTCTTCCTCCGAGATGGCGTGGTAGATTGCGGAGCATCCGCCCTGCTGCTGGATTTCGATGGCGGTCTCCGCGGCGTTTTCGAGCGTGACCGCCCTGCCGCGGGACTGTGTGACATCCGCGAGCGTCTTCCCCGCCAGAGAGGCGTCAAACGGGCAACTCGCCAGCACGACGTTTTTCGGGTCGCCCCCGCCCCTGTCGCTTCGAATGCGGGTCACCACCTCCGCCTTGATTTTGGCCCGCTGCGCGGGGGCGGACAGCCGTTCCAGCATGGCTTTGTGGCCTCCCTCCTGCGCCCACTGCGGAAACGGCGCCGCCGTGCCGGTGCTGGAAGCCGTGTACGGGTATTGGTCAATGGTAACGTCCACGCCGCGGGCGCGGGCTTCCGCCACCAGCCGCAGGGACTCGCGGCTCAGCCCCCAATTGTCCTTGCCGATGATCTTGTGGTGCGTAATCTGCGTGGGCAGCCCGCCTTCCTCTCCGATGCGGATCGTCTCGCGGACGCTGTCGAGTATGCCCGCCGCTTCATCGCGCAGATGAGAAATGTGAATCCCGCCCAGCGGAGCGACTGCTTTGGCCAGCGCGATGACCTCCTCGGTAGGGGTGTAGTTGCCCGGCACGTAGAACAGACCCGTGGAAAGCCCGAAGGCGCCCTCGCGCATCGCCTGCCGGGCCAGTTCCTGCATCTTGCGGATCTCGTCAGGAGTGGCCCGCCGGTTTTGCAGGCCAATGACCGTTTGCCGCAGGCTGCCCTGCCCGGCGAGCGTGGCGAAGTTCATCGCGATGGGAGTGCCCGCCAGCTTCCTGAGATAGGTCCCCAACGGATGTGGCGAACTGCCATCCTGCCCCTCGACCAGGGTAGTGACTCCCTGCCTGATGTAGTTCTCAGCGTCAGGAGACTCCAGGATGCCGCGCCGCCCGTGGCTGTGAATATCGATGAACCCCGGTGCGACCACTAGCCCGGCGCCTTCCACGCGCAGTTCAGCCGTGTGGTGGGAGAGTTGGCCGATGGCTGCGATGCGGTCACCACGCAACCCTACGTCCGCCACCCGCCACGGCGTGCCTGTGCCGTCGAGCAGGCGTCCGCCCAGGATGAGCACTTCGAAGTGCTGAGTCTGGCCAGCCAGACACGCAGCCAGAGCGAGGAGGAGGGAAAAAACACGACACTGCCGCCACATGCAGGCTATTCTACATGCGCCGAGTGGGTCGAAATGTCACGCGCGTGTATCGCTTTCGCCCTCGCGTTCAGGTTTCGGCGACGACGAAATCATCGACAAAAACAAGCCGACGATCAACAAACCCGCCAACATACCGGCGATCAGCATGTTCGACTCCCAAAGCCATCTGCCACTTGTAGTGCAACTTGGGTGCCAAAATCCGAGAGCGCGAGGTCATATGGGGCAGAGCTTCAATGCTCATATCGGCCTTCCCGGCGCTTTCCTTCAGCCACCGGAGAACGGTTTGTGCTAGTTTGGCGGTGATGCGCGTACAACTGGCTTTCGGCAAGACAGGACTGGACCTCAATCTACCCGAGGGATACAGCTATAAGCTGTTGGAGGCGCGCTCGGCTGTACCCCTGGAGGACGCCGAGGGCGCCATCGAGAGGGCTCTCGACGGACCGATAGGCTGCCCGGCCCTGCGGGACCTTGCCCGGGGCAAGCGGAGCGCGGCCATTGCGGTCTGCGATATCACGCGTCCGGTTCCTAATCGCCTGCTGCTGCCGCCGGTGCTCCGCCGGTTGGAGGAAGCGGGCATCGGGAAGCAGAGTATCACCATCCACATAGCCACCGGGCTGCACCGTCCCGCCACCGGCGCGGAAATCCGTGAAATCGTCGGGGAGCAAACCGCGGCGCAGTACACCGTGCTGAATCACGATGCCCGGCAGGAGGCGGAGCACCGCTACCTGGGCGCTACCGAGTCCGGCACGCCGGTATACATCGATGAGCGGTTCATGGCGGCGGACTTGCACATCACGCTGGGCTTCATTGAGCCGCACCTGATGCTCGGCTACTCGGGCGGCCGCAAGCTGATCTGCCCCGGATTGGCGGGCCAGGATACGATCAGGGTCATCCACAGTCCCAAGTTCATGCGCGATCCGCGCGCCGTGGAGGGCTCCATCCAGGACAATCCGCTGCACCGGGAGTTGCTCGAAATCACCTCCATGGCTCGGCACGACTTCATGGTGGATGTGTCCCTCTCGCGTGACCGCCGCGTGGCAGGCGTCTTTGCAGGCCGCCCCGTGGATGCCCATAGCGAGGGAGTCCGGTTCGTCTCGCGCGTCATGCTGGAGGAAATCGACCAGCCGGCTGACGCTGTGATTACGACCTCGGCCGGTTATCCGCTGGATCTGACTTACTATCAGTCCGTCAAAGGGGTCACGGCGGCCGCCCACCTGGTGCGTCCAGGCGGCAGAATCCTGTTAGTGGCAGCCTGCGAGGAGGGTCCGGGCGCTCCCGAGTTCAGGCAGATGCTGAAGGACGAGCCTTCGCCGGAGGCGTTCATGGACAAGATCTCCACGGCGCCTGTGGTAGTGGACCAATGGCAGTTGGAAAAGCTGGCCCTGGTCAAACGCAAGGCTGACCTGCTTTTCTATGTGCCCGGACTGCCGTCGGAATACCACGCTTCGCTGTGGGGCGCCGTTTGTACATCGCCGGAAGATGCCGTGCAGGCGCTTTTCGAAGGCCTGCCCCAGGGCGCCACGGTGGCCGTGATCCCGGAAGGGCCTTACGTTCTGGCTAAGGCCAAAGGTCAAGGAGCATGACGATGAAAGAGATCTTCTTCGCGCTGCAGTTCAGGGGCCAATCGGCTGTTTCCGCCGAAGACCCCAAGCTGATACGGTCCACGACCATAGGGGTCAGTTCCAACATCATCACCTCCATTGACCCGGACGGCGTTGCCGGACGGGTGCAAGCTTCAGCGGGAGAGGGCGCTGCCTGCGAGACGGAAGTCGTGATGACCGGCGAGCACACCTTCACGGAAAAGGGTGTCCTCACTTTCGGCAATGCGGGCCACAGCCTGCGGTTCAGCAGTGTGGGCGAGGGCTACATCGGCCCTTCTCCGGTTCCCGGCGTGCTGCAGGGAGCGGTCATGTGGCGGGTGGACGAGGGCACGGGGCAGTTCGAAGGCGCGCAGGGCCTGATCACCTCCAATTACACGGTCACATCCAAAGGGGAAGTGGTGGACCATCAGTTCGGCGTCATCTTCGTCAAGAAGTGACGCCGTCCGCAGGGATTGTCCCGGCGCAACTTGAAACTTCCTCACCGCGCCAAGACGGCTAGCCGGCAAGGCGTTCGAGCGTGGCTCGAGCGCTCGACCATATCCACGACAGCACACCCCGAAACTCCCAGGACAATTGCAGGGCCAGGCGCGGCAACATCATCCCGATGGGTACAGCGGCGTGCCATTGACCGCCCGCCAAGCCTCCCAAACCGAGCAGCGCTAGCAGTGGTGATCCCAGGCGCCCAAAGGAATGGACATCGGACCAGGCATCGTGGTTCTGCCAGATAGCCAGAAACACCAGCCAAAAAACTGTAGCCAGAGAAACCGGGGTCCATGACTGTCTCCGCACGAGCCAGACAGCCAGACCCATCGCCGCCATCGCTCCGGCCAGGGCTAAGGCGTCAGCGGCGCGGACGAGTTCGCCCAGGGGAACTTCGGGCGGGTAATGACGTATCTGAAACAGATTGGTGAAGATCGCCCTCAACGGTACCGGATCAACGGTATGCACGTACTCCCCGGTACGCATGTATACGAAAGCGTACCAGGCCAGCGCAGGCATTCCGGCCAAGCCAGTCCAGAGCGCGGACCGCCACCGCCGGTGAACCAGGCAATAGACCCCATAAGCGGCAATCAGCAGAAAGCCCGTCTCGCGAACCAGCGCTGCGGATCCAAGCAGGACGTACAATCTCCAGCCGGGCGAGCGCGCCGCCAGGCAGGCGAATCCCACTGTCAGCGCCGCCAAAGCCCCATCCACAGTCATCCGCGTGATGAGAGTGATGCTCGCGGGCAGAGCCAGAAAAGCCAGCCCCCAGGCGGGATGCCGGCCGTGCGTCTGCGCCCATTCTGAAGTCCACAAAGCTCCCAGGAAGACGAACAGAAGACCCACCGCGATGTAAGTGGCGTGCACCCAAGCATCCTGCCCGCCAGCCAGCAGCCACGCCATCAAAGGTAAGAGGATGCGGCGGTACCTCATCCGCGCCGCGTCAATCCCCTGATGAAATCCGCGCAGCATGAAGGGATCGTGGGCCATGTAGTGAAACCACTGGCCGTCAAAACCCGGGCTGTTCTTGAAGATGTAGATCCGCTCCTGACTGAGTTCGGCGGGTGGAGGCAGCCGGTCACCGGTCAGAAACAGACCGGTCCAGCCGCCGCCGTAATTGACGTGGACGGTCACCGCCTGCCAGCAGAAGGCCAGCAGCGGGGCCGCGAGCGCGAACCAGAGGCGCGCCGGTCTCTTGCGCCTTGGCGGGACGTCTGAAGGCATTCGCTATTGGGCTTTTGGCACTCCCGACGGAGGGGGATCGTAGGTTCCTACGATCTCGGCTTTGGCGCCGCCGGAAGGCACGTCCTTGCCCAGGGCCCAGTAGATGCCGTTGACCAGCAACCGTCGCATGGGCAGGTCCTTGAACTCATCCGGGTGCCCCAACGTAGTGAAGAAGACGCGCGCGCCCTTGTAGGTTTTCGTCCAGGCTACCGGGTGCGGGCCGAAGTCTTTGCCTCCGGCGGGATTCACGGCCTTGCCCATCAGCAGCGGGGTGCAATCCCCATGCAGCGGGTCCACTACATACAGCCAGGAACGTCCGTGAAACGCGCGCTCCACGCCGCGCAGGATCGGGTGCGAAGCCTGTTCCGGAATGGTGCTGACCTCGGTGGTGGACAAGTGCCCATGGTGCCGGATCCATTTCTGCCCCACGACGTCGATGCCGAAGCCGTCGTTCAAGTGTTCGTGCGGGCTCCCCTTGGGATAGCGGAAGGCGTGGGTGGTTGTGCGGAGTCCGACGATGGGGCGTCCGGAGTTCAGGTAGTCCAGGATGTGGCGTAATTGGTGGTCCGGTAGCTCGCGCCAGCGAAGATAGAACACAGCCAGGTCCGCTGTCTTGAGCACTTCCAGGCCTTCGAGGTTCTTCTGGGTCTGCGGTGTGGGCTGCGAACTTGCGAGTGACGTGCGCATGCCGTGCTGCGTCTCGAGGATGCGCGCGATCATCGGCATGGAATACTCACTGCGGTATTCGTCGTCGCCGACTACGAAAACCACGTGCGGCCGTTCTGCGGCCCACGCTCCTGCTGTCAGAGCAAGCGCCGCTGTGATCAGAGTGACAAGCAACTTCAGGTTTCCAGCTCTCATAGCTATACCAAGTCAGGCATATTGTAATTCGAAACGGACCGTGTCCGGCAGGCGCGCCCTCGTCCGTTCGGCACTCGGACGGGGGTCGCCTCGCGGCGCTGCGCAGCCGGCTACTTGGCCGAGAAACGCCGCTCCTGGCCGTAGCCGGTCAGCAACTCCCGCAACTGCCGAAGATCAAGCTCCATCAACCCGGCGTGGTTGGCGGTGAACACCACGTAGCGGATGCCTGCCAACTTGGCCAGCACTGCCCAATCCTGCGGTTGGAACTTGCGCGGCAGGAACGTGCGCGGCAGATCCTCGATGAAGCGCTTCAGGTAATCTTCCGATGCCCCCACCATGGAATGGCTGATCACGGACCCCAATTGACTGTCGTGACTCCAGTGAATGAAGAGCCCGAAGCCGAGATCGCGAAACCACTCCAGCCGTTCCGGGCGGTTGCCGCCGGCAGGCTCAGCTCCAGCCTGCGCGTACGGCGCGGCACAAAGCAGAACAGCCAGAATCAGGCCAGGAATACGCATGGCAGCACTCCCTTCCTCTCAAGCCCGCTTCGAACTCACTACTTGTTCGGACCTTTGGCACGGTCCATGTACTTCAGGTTCTGAACGTCCAGCCGGATGAAGTCTCCCGTTTTGATGAACAGAGGCACCATCACCTCGACACCTCCTGCGAGAGTGGCGGGCTTCCACGTGCTGTCCTGCTGCTGGTGGATCGGCGGCGCGGTTTCCTCAATGCGCACTTCCAGCACGTCCGGCATCAGCACGCTGATAGGTTGCTCTTCCAGAAACTCAACGGCCACGCGCAGTTCCGGTTGCAGCAGCTTTGCCTTGTCACCGAGCAGTTCGGCTGGAATCTCTACTTGCTCGAAGGTCTCCGGGTTCATAAAGCAGAACAGCTCGCCTTGCGCGTAGAGGAAGTCCATGGGTGTCTTCTCTACCGCCAGGTCCTCCATTTTCAGATCCGCGCGGAAGCTGTGCTCCCACAACGAACCCGTGGCGAGGTTCTGCAAGCGCGCATGCGTTGCGCCGCCCATCTTGCCCTGCCCGGGGTGGTAGTCAGCGGCGATAACTCGGAAGATCTGGCCTTCGTGCCGAATCGCCATGCCGGGCTTCATGTTCTGAGCAGTGATCATCGTGCCTCCTGTGATCGCCGCACGGCCGCTCCCCGCCGCCGCGCGACGCGGCGAACCGTTCAGCCAGCCTACAGTCTACTTCGGGGGCAGTCTTCACGGCAGGCGGTCCAGCCGGACCAGCGACTGTGGCAGGTCGGGGGGAGGGAAGCGCTTCTTGGGCGCGGACTGCGCCATGCGCTGAGCCAACTCCTCCAGCAGTTGGTCGTAGACGCGGACGAATTCGCTGGCGTCTTCCTGCAAGCGCAGCATCCACACGGCGGCCAGCCGCGCCTTCTCGCGAGCATAGGGCCTGGCCACTTGCAGGAAGTGATGGAACCAGTCCTCCGGCACGGCATCGTCGAACCGCAGGCGCGCGTAGAGGCGGAGGACAAGCCACTCCAGCGTGGCGCATCGCAAGGCATCAATGAGCAGAGGCTCCATCCCCGCCTGGTAGCCCTGCAAGACGGCCGGCCTGTCCGATTCCTCCATTGCGAGGGCGGCCTCGAGGTACACGGCTGACGAGGCTGCCTGCAATACTGCCGTGCGGGTCTCCGAGCGGAACGTGGATGCATCCAGCCGCTCAGAAATGGACGCCAGCCGGCCTTGCATGATTTCCGCGGCCCGCTCGTTCGGCTGCCGCCAGTTGGTTCCGGATGGCGCGAGGCTCAGGTCAGGATGCGTTTCCTCGCCCTCCAGCCAGAGGGTCCACGCCTGCTCCAGCGAGAGGTTCGGATAGCGCGGCCTCGGCTGAAGGCGCCATTGGTGAATGCGCCAGCCTACCGCCACTGCGAAGGCGGCGGCCAGAGCCAATGCTGCGGTGGATGCGTCGCTAAGCAAAGCAGAATAGAATAGCTTACCGAGTCGCTGCCAGGTGTGTGGGAACCGCCCTGGAGCGAACCACGGCAACCCCGAGGGAGGTGGACCCATGGACGCAGACCAGACTTGGCCTCGAAGAGACTTCATCCGAGGCGCGGCCACGGCGGGAGCGGGCCTCAGCGCTTTTCTCGGCGGCGCGCCGGCTCTTCTCAGTCAGCGCAATCCCAACGGCCGTCTTGGCGTCGCCTGCATCGGCGTCGGCACGCGGGGTCATACTCTGCTGCGGCAGGCTCAAGCGGCGCCCAACGTCGAAATCCGTGTCATCTGCGACCTTTACAAGGGCAATATCGAACGCGCCCGGAAGCTGTGCGCCAATCCGGATGTGCGCATCGAGCCCGATTGGCAGAAGGCCACCGCCGCCCGGGACGTGGATGCAGTGATTATCGGTACGCCCGATTTCTGGCACGAACCCATGACGGTGCTGGCTGCCAAAGAGAAGAAGGACATCTACGTCGAAAAGGGCTTGTGCCTGACGCTCGAGGAAGCCAAGCGCATGCGGCAGGCGGTGAAAGAAAACAAGGTGGTCCTTCAATTGGGACACCACTATCGCGGCTTGCCGAGCTATCACAAGGCGCGCGAAATCTACCGCTCAGGACAATTGGGCAAGGTTAGCCTGGTCCGTACCTTCATGGACCGCACCACGGATTTCCGCTTCTGGAAGTTCTACACCAACTACAACGTCTCCGTGATGCCGCCGGACGCCGGTCCGGACACCATTGATTGGGAGCGCTTCATCGCGCATGCCCCCCGCAGACCCTTTGATGCGGAACGCTTCTTCACCTGGCGCTGCTGGTGGGATTACGGCACCGGCATCGCCGGCGACCTGATGAGCCACCTCTGGGATGGCGTCAACATGATCATGGACATGGGCATCCCCGAAGCCGCCATGGTTCAGGGGGGCATCTACTTCTGGAAGGGTGATCGCGATGTTCCCGACACCTGGAACGCGGTCTTCGAATATCCCCGGCAGGACCTGGTTGTTACGTACAGTTGCACTCAAAGCAGCAATCACACCGGTGAGATCACGCAGATCCTGGGCCGTGATCAGACCATGGAAGTGGCTGCGAGCGACATCTGCCGCACGTACACATCCGAGTGGAAACCGGAACTCCGCGAGAAGCTCGCGGCGGCTCGCAAGGCTGGATACCCCGTGGGGCGCGAGCCCGCCGGGGCGCTCCTGCCGCCGGACTATGTTTTCCGCCGCGGCGATCTTCAGGTAACCTCAATCATGGAAGACTTCTTAGATTGCGTCCGCCGGCGCGCCCTGCCGCGCTGCGATATCGACAAGGCTTTCGAGGAGGCCGTGGCCATCGTCATGTCGGTGGAGTCGTTCCGGCGTGAGCGCAAAGTCCGTTGGGACCCGATGAAGGAAGAGATCGTTTGATCAGGATTGCAGCTCCCGGCGTCTGCCCGTTGTTTTCGGCGCGTCTAAGCGCCATACTTTCCGGCCCCCGCCAGCCAGGATCTCATGGGCCGCTCTGAAACAGACAGCCGGGATCTGCATCACCACGAGGAGCTCTACGCCGGCTTCGCGCAGTCCCACTTCGCGCGTCCCGCCGTGCGCGCGTTTCGGTATCATCTGGCGGACCGGATTCTCACCTCGTGGGGCATCGCCCGCCCGGGACGCGTTCTCAGCCTGGGCTGCGGAATCGGCGATACGGAACTCCTGCTGGCCCCTTCAGTCGGCCACATCCTGGGCATCGATCTGAGCGCCGCGGCAGTGCGTCAGGCGAACGAAGACGCGGCCCGGCTCGGCATCCACAACGCCGAATTCGAGCAGAGCGAGCTCACGCCGGATGCGTTTCCGCCGGACACCTTTGATGCCGTAGCGGTGGTGTTCTTCCTCCACCACCTGACGGACAGCGAAATCGAGAGCCTCGCGGCGGAGCTGTTCAGAATCATGAAACCCGGCGGCGCCCTGTATGCGCTGGATCCGAATCGCTACCGGCTCTCCGGCGCGGTAGGCAGGATCCTCGTGCCGAACCTCATGCGCCGCTACCAAAGCCCCGACGAACGCCAGTTGGTTCCGCGGGCTGTGCGGAGACAGTTTGCGGCAGTCGGATTTGAGGCGCGCACCCGCATGTACGATTACTTGTCCACGCCGCTCGCCGGGCTTTTGCCCGGGGCACGCCGCGCCTACCGGCTGGCACGTTGGGCGGACGAAGTCCTGGTCCGGGCGCCGGGCGTCAACTTCTTTGCGAGCAACTTCGAGCTGCTCGCCCGCAAGCTTGCGCCAGGGCTGCGTTAAATTGAAGGAACATAGCGCCTGGCGGGCGCGTACCTCGATGCTAAGAACCCATGAGTTCTGATTACGCCATAGAAACCAGC
>JBBIND010000019.1:0-11487 GCA_037444075.1 Acidobacteriota bacterium
GACGTCCTCAACGTGCTCGTCGAGATGGAAATCGGCACGCTGACGGAGAGTGTCACGGTTACCGCCGAAGCTCCGCTGCTCGAATCGACTTCTTCCAGCGTCGGCCAGGTGATTGACCACCGGCGCCTCCTCGACCTGCCGCTGGCGGGAGGCAATCCCCTCTACCTCGCTCAGATGGCTCCCGGCGTCATCTCTACAAACCCTCCGACGCATGGATGGCTTCCGCACGCGGTGGACTCGGTTTCCAACATCGCCACAAATGGGACCCGCACGCGCTCGAGTGAATTCACGCTGGACGGCATCCCCAACATGACGCAGAGCGGCATCACCTCGTTCGCGCCGCCCCCGGAGATGGTGCAGGAATTCCGCGTGCAGACGTCCACCTTCGACGCCACTGTCGGACGCTTCACCGGCGCCTACATCAACATGGTCATCAAGAGCGGCTCAAACTCGCCGCACGGCAACCTGTTCTTCTCTCACGTCAGCCGCCCGCTGATGACCAAGGACTTCTTCACCAACCGGCAAATCTACGATACCCGTACCGGACCTGTCACACCGGAGAAAATTGCCGCCGCCTGGCCTTTCGTGCGCACTAACCGCTATAGGGCAAACGCCAGCGGACCGGTCTACCTGCCTAAGATCTACAACGGGCGCAACCGGACGTTCTGGACTTACGGCGTCGATGTGCTGGACCGAATTCGTCCGGAGAGAAGTTCGTTCACTGTGCCAACAGCCGAGCAACGGAATGGAGATTTCTCGTCCCTGCTGGCGCTCGGATCGCAGTATCAGCTCTACGACCCGGCCACCATCGCCCCGGCAGCCTCCGGCAGATTCAGTCGGCAGCCCTTGCCGGGCAATCGGATTCCCGCCAGCCGCCTGGACCCGATGGCCAGGAAGCTCATGGCTTATTACCCGGCCCCGAACGCCACCGGAACTGCGGATGGCCGCAATAACTACTCCGACCCGCAGCCGCGCATCATCGACTACCATAGCCAGACGCTCCGCGTGGATCAATCCGTCAATGAAAGCTATCGCTTCTATGCTTCTCTGAGCTGGTCATTCCTGGAAGAGTCGTGGGGCAACGCGTTTCACAACGAGACGAGCGGTCTGTTGCGCAACCGCAAGCACCGCGGGATTGCGCTGGACCATGTGCTGACGCTCCGCCCGAACCTGATCCTGAACCTCCGCTACGGGCTGACCCGCTTTGTACTGGATGACCGGCCCGCCAGCAAGGGATTCAACCTAACGCAGCTGGGCTTCCCCGCCTCATTGGTGAGCAGACTGGATTCCGCCGTCACCAGTTTCCCTGACATCCAAATCGACGGTTACGCCAATCTCGGCGCTGACAGCGGAGCCGTGCCCGTCACCAACTACCATACAGCGGCCGGGACGGCGACTTACATAAAGGGCAACCACAGCATACGTTTCGGCGGCGAGTACCGCCTGCTTCAGGAGAATGCCTACAACTACGGAGCCGTCTCGCCGAGGATCGAGTTTGCCACGCTGTGGACACGCGGTCCGCTCGACAACTCGCCCGCGGCCCCGATCGGGCAGGGGCTGGCGTCCTTTCTGTTCGGCCTGCCCACCACAGGCTACATCGACCGCAACGCCAGCTACGCCGAGCAGTCCAGCTTCTACTCCTTCTTCCTGCACGACGACTGGAAGCTTACCCGAAAGCTGACGCTCAATCTCGGCCTGCGGTGGGAATACGAAACACCCACCACTGAGCGCTACAACCGCAGCAACCGCGGCTTTGACTTCCTGACCTCCAACCCGATCGAAGCTCGAGCCCGGGAAAACTACGCTCGGAACCCCATCCCCGAAATTGCGCCCCAGAATTTCCGTGTCTTGGGTGGATTACTCTTCACTGGCGTGAGTGGCGTGCCGCGAGGGCTTTGGGACCCGGACCGCAACAATTTCAACCCGCGCATCGGCCTGGCATATTCGATTCGGCCGAGGATGGTCCTGCGCGCCGGATACGGGATCTTCTTTGAATCGCTTGGCGTGGACCGCATCGACGTCGGCCAGCAGGGCTTCAGCCAGCGCACCACACTGGTACCCAGCCTCGACAACGGGTTGACTTTTCAGGCCACCCTGGCCAATCCCTTCCCCGCCGGCTTCATCGAACCCGCGGGCGCCTCCGGCGGATTGGCGACATTCCTCGGCCGCGCTCCCTCCTTTGCTCTGCCTCAGCGCCGGACCGGCTACATGCAGCGGTGGAGCCTCAACATCCAGCAGGAGTTCCCGCATCGCGTCCTGGTGGAGGCCGGCTACGTGGGCAACCGGGGTACGGGCCTGGGCGTTAGCCAGAATTTCAACGCGCTGGCAGCCAACTACTTAAGCAAGTCACCGGTCCGCGACCAGGCAACGATCGATTTCCTGAGCGCGAACGTAAGAAATCCGTTCGCGGGTATGCCAGAGTTCGCCGGAACGGGATTGCAGGGCACAAATGTGTCACGGTCTCAATTACTACTGCCTTACCCGCATTTCACGTCGGTCTCCGCCACCCTGAACGATGGCTTCTCCTGGTATCACTCGCTGCAAACCCGTGTAGAGAAGCGCTTCACGCATGGCTACACCTTGCAGGTGGGCTATACGTGGTCCAAGTTCATGGAGGCTGTCGAGCGGCTCAACCCGAGCGACTTGCGGCCACACCATGTGATTTCGCCCCAGGACAGGCCGCACCAGCTTACCGTGAGCGGCATTTACGAATTGCCGTTCGGGCGCGGGCGCCGGTTCCTGGGTGGACTGTCGGGCTGGCGCGACCACCTGCTGGGCGGCTGGTCCGTTCAGGGGATCTACCAGGGTCAGAGCGGTCCGCCAATTGGCTTCGGCAATATCATCTTTACGGGCAATCTGAAAGACATCGTGCTGCCGCGCGCGGAGCGGAAGGTGGAACGCTGGTTCAACACGGCTGCCGGCTTCGAGACGGACTCGCGCAGGCAGCTCGCATCCAACATCCGCACCTTTCCCCTTCGGCTGACGGGTCTGCGAGCGGACGGCTTCAACCACTGGGATCTCTCTGCATTCAAGCACTTCCGGCTGCACGAGCGCCTGACCTTGCAACTGCGCGCCGAGGCGCAAGGCGCGCTGAACCACCCGCTGTTCGGCTCGCCGAACACGGCCCCCACAAACACGCTCTTCGGCCAGGTTACGGGCTTGCAGGGTACCGAGCAGCGGCGTATCGCTATAGGCTCACGGCTGACTTGGTAGACACCGCTCCCTGTAAGGTGTCGGGCGGGGGTTCGTGGTCGATGAACCGGCTCAGGAAGTAGATTGCGGCGCACATCAGGGAGAGCAGCGCGAACCAGTGCAAAAGCTTCTTGCGGCTGCGGCCCCACCAAGACCGGTGCCGTTTGATCGCGTGGGTCCCGCCGCGGATGAAGCGTTTCTCCCAAGTGAACAGCCGGTCCTTCGAGATGCCAAGGTTCGCCGAGATATTTTCCGCGGATTCGCCGCGCAGGAGGCGCAGGACGGCGGTGACCCTGTCCTGGTCGGAGATGCGGTGGCCTGATTCTGCGTGCGCGTGCCGCCGCGATCGAGGCATGACAGGGATAGTATCAAAAAGAGATCCGTGTCTCAAGGTAATTGCGGCTTGTTAGCAAGACAAAGCAGCACGAGCGTCCGGAGCCCTGACCTCTGGACTGATGAGTCCCCCAAACCTATCAGGCGGCGCAACTAGAACGCCTCCGTCCCGCGGAAATCCGTGGAAGTCACAGCGGTTGGGCACTCTGGGGTGAGTTCGTTGACAACACTGGAAATGATTGTTGAGGAAGGTGTTCAGCGCCTCGACCGGCGCGTTCTTAGAGCGTGGTGAATGCGTTCTGCTATACTCGGGCGCATGTTAGCGTTTCGTTGTCTTTTCCTGTTGATTCTGGCCGTGGGTGGGGTGCTGGAAGCCCAGAAAGCGCCTATTACCCATGAAGACGTGTGGCTGATGAAGCGAGTGGGCGCTCCCCGACCGAGCCCCGATGGCCAACACGTAGTTGTATCCGTGACCGAACCTGCCTATGCCGCTGACGAGCAGATATCCGATCTCTGGATCGTCCCGGCTCAGGGCAGCGCCGCGCCCCGCCGCCTCACTTCAAGCAAAGCTTCCGAGAGCGGCGTAGCCTGGTCTCCGGACAGCAAACGCATCGCCTTTTCTACCCGCCGCGAAGGCGACGAGCAGCCGCAGATCTACATTCTTTCCCTCGAGGGCGGCGAAGCGCAGCGCGTGACGAACCTCTCCACCGGAGCCTTTAGCCCGAGCTTCAGCCCGGACGGAAAGAGCCTGCTTTTCCAGAGCCAGATTTACCGCGGCGCGGCCGACGACGAAGCCAACCGTAAGATTGGCGCCGAGCGTAAGGCGCGCAAGTACAACGTGCGCACCTACGAAAGTTACCCGATCAGGTTTTGGGACCGATGGCTCGACGAAGCGCGTGCCACGCACCTGTTTGTTCTGGAGCTCCAGGAAGGCTCCAAGCCGCGGGATCTTCTGGCAAGTACTAAGCTGGCGGCTCTTCCCGGCTTTGCCGGTTCTTCGAACCCTGATACCGGTGTGGAGGATTTGAAGCCAGCGTGGGCGCCGGACGGGCAGTGGATCGTCTTCCAGGCGGTGACCAATAAGAACGTTACTGCCTATGACTTCACGAATTCCCACCTGTACCGCATCCCCGTCAAGGGGGGTGAACCGGAGCAGATCACAACCGGCGATGACAGCTACGGAGAGGCCACATTCAGGCCCGACGGGAAGGCGCTCTACGCGCTGCATTCCCGGTCGCCGAAAGGCGGACAGCTATACAGCCTGTCGCGCCTGGTCAAATTGGCCTGGCCGCCCAAGGGCGACCCCGTCATGATCAGCGGCCAAGTGGACCGCGCCGTGGACAGTTTCGCCTTCAGTCCGGATAGCTCGACGGTGTATTTCACCGCGGAGGAGCACGGGCATGACAAGCTGTACGTCCTCCCCGCCGAAGGTGGCCAAGGACGGCTGGCCTTTGAAGTGAAATCGGGAGGCTACTCCGCGCTGTCCATTCCTCAGAAGACGGACCGGCTCGTGCTTGTCGCCAGTTGGGGGAGCATGACCAGCCCCGCCGAAGCCGTGGTGATTGACCCGCAAGCCGGGAACCACCGCGCTCTGACTCAATTCACGGCCGAGCGCTCCGCGCGCATCGATTGGCGGCCGCCCATCCACTTCTGGTTCACCTCGAAGGCCGGCGCCCGCATCCACAACATGCTGGTGCTGCCGCCGAATTTCGACGACACCAAGAAGTATCCGTTGATCGTGTTCATGCACGGCGGCCCTCACAATATGTGGAAGGACGCGTTCTTCCTGCGGTGGAATTACCACTTCCTGGCTTCGCCGGGTTACGTCGTGCTGATGACGAACTACACCGGCTCCACCGGTTTTGGCGAGAAATTCGCTGACGCCATCAACCGCGACGTGCTCCGGGGACCAGCCAATGAAATCAACGAAGCAGCCGATGAAGCCATCCGCCGCTACCCGTTCATCGACGGTACACGGCAAGCCGCCGGGGGCGCCAGCTATGGCGGCTACCTCGCCAATTGGATGCAGGCTACCACCACCCGCTACCGCGCCCTGTTCAACCACGCCGGCCTGACGAACAACGAATCCATGTGGGGGACGACGGACGGCGGGTTCTTCTGGGAGCGCCGCTACGGCAGCCCGGTTTGGGAAGGCGGCGGGCAATGGCAGGCTCAGAATCCGTTCCGCTACGCGGCGAACTTCAAGACACCCATGCTGATCACGCACGGCGAGTGGGATTTCCGGGTGCCGATCGGGCAGGCGTTTGAGATCTACAAATTGCTGAGCCGTCAGCGTGTGCCTACACGCCTGGTCGTGTTTCCGGACGAAAACCACTGGATTCTCAAAGGTGAAAACAGCAAGTACTTCTTCCAGGAGGTCTTTGCCTGGCTGGCCCGGTATTTGAAATAGGGCCGCGGTAGAGCAAGCCCGCGGCCGCGACAGCACCCTCACTCAAGCGGAGCCCGGAGGAGCCGAGGCTGGTTTCAAGAGCAACCGCCGGGCTTCGCCGACCAGAATCAGGGAACCGGCGATGACCACCACATCGCCGGGAGGGGCGTCCAAGGACAACTCCAAGGCAGCCTCGCTGTTCGGCGTTAGGGTGACTGCGGGGTTGTCGAAGAATGGTCTCAGCGCCTCGGGCCGCAATGCCCGCGACGAGCCGGCCGAGGTCAGAATTACACGGTTAGCGAGGGGCGAAAGTACGCTCGCCATTTCCTCCGCTGCCTTGTCCCGCATGGCTCCGAAGACCAGCCATATCCTGCGGTCGGCGTAATGCCGTCGCAGGTACGCGGCCAGAGCCCGCGCGCCGGAAGGGTTGTGAGCGCCGTCCAAAATGACCTCAGGGGCGCTACGGACGTGTTCGAGCCGCCCGGGCCAACGGGTAGCGCGAATGCCAGCCTCAATTGCCTCTACGGATACTCCGGCGGCAAGAAGCGCGGCGACGGCGGTGAGGGCGTTTTCGACCTGATGTTCGCCGGCGAGCGGGCACTCCACGCGCACGCGGACAGGACCATGGGCAAGGAAACGGCTGCCCCGGGGATGCTGTTCCAACTCTTCGACTCGCCATTGCTTCGTTGAGGTCACCTGAATGCCGAGCTCGGCAGCCCTGCGGAGGATGACGGCTTCCGCTTCCCGTCTTTGACGCCCTACAACGACGGGCACGCCCGGCTTCAGGATGCCTGCCTTCTCGCCGGCTATCGATTCGAGGCTGGAGCCGAGGTACTTCTCGTGGTCGTAATCGACGGGCGTGATGACGCACAGCTCCGGCGTCACCACGTTCGTGGCATCCAATCGCCCTCCGAGACCGACTTCGAGCACCACCGTTTCGGCGTTCAAGTCCCGAAACAGAAGCAAGCCCATGGCCGTGACCGTTTCGAAGTAGGTGGGGTGGGCGTCCATCGCGCCCGTGTCGGTGCTTGCCACGGCCACGCGGTGGACCCTGTCGAATGCCTCGGCAAACTGCGCCTCGGTTACCGGCTGCCCGTTGATTTGTATGCGCTCGGTTGGCTCCACCAGGTGCGGCGAAATGAAGAGTCCGGTGCGCACTCCGGCTTCCCGGAGGCCGCTGTGGATCATCGCGCACGTCGAGCCCTTCCCGTTCGTGCCGGCGACGTGGACAAATCGGCACGCTCGCTCCGGTTGGCCCAAGGCGTCGAGTATGGCGCGCATGCGCTCCAGCCCGAGCTTGATCCTGCCGGTTTCGTTGCCGAGCGCATAGAGGTAACGCACTGAATCCGAGTAGCTGATCATGGCAAGAACGAACCGATTCCGTGGGGCGCTTGTCTCTCATTCTACCTTCTTGGGGTGATTCGCGCGCCGGTCAAGCCATTTAACCAGGCAACCGAAGCCGGGGCCGCTGACAAGCGGTGCCTGTTCTCTGTAAGATTACAATGTGAACCAAAAAGAACTTCCCCCTCCGAAGAAGCGCTTCGGCCTGATCGGGCTGATTCTGGTGGCCTTTGTCGTGCTGATCAGCGCCCGCACGGTAGCCTCCACCGTCATTGAATATCAGTGGTGGAAAGAGCTAGGCCAACTCGCAACGTGGTTTTCCATGCTCTTGTACAAGGTCGCGCCGGTGGTGATTGCCACCTTGCTGGCGTTCTTCACGTTGCTCTTCGCTCATTCGCGCGCATTACGATTCGCCAACGCCACGCCGAAACAGTACCGCTGGTACGGGCGGGCGTCCGTCGTAGTCTTGCTGCTGTTAGCCATTTTCATTGGCTCAAGCGGCGTGGAAACCTGGACGGTCGTGCGCTACTTCGCCGGCCACGACCTGCCCGCCGATACGACCTCCTGGCAAGACTCCGTGTTCGGACTGCCGCTTTCGTTCTACCTTTTCGAACTGCCGTTCTACAAAGTGCTGCACCGCTTCCTGCTTTCGCTGGTGTTGGGCGCAGTATTCGTCTACTGGCTGGTAGGCCGCGGCTGGCAGATCAAGGACAGACTGCCGGAACTCCAACAGACTACGGAGATCGACCCGCGGATCTTCTGGCTTGAAGGCGGGCTTGCGTCACGCTTTTTGCGCGGTGCGGCCGCGGTCTTCCTGGTGGCCCTGGCGCTGCGGTATTTCCTGGGCCGTTACGACCTGTTGTTCACGGATCACGGCTTCATGGTCGGCGTGGAATATGTGAGCGAGAAGATCACACTGCCCCTGCAATGGGTCGTGATCGTCTGCTGCCTGGTGGCAGCCGTCCTGGTTTCCTTTGGCCGCTGGATGCTGGCCGCCGGACTGGTGGTGGTATTCATCATCCACGCCGCCGTCCCGCGCATCGTTTCGGCGGTGTACGTCCGGCCCAACGAAATCTCGATTCAGCGGCCCTATATCCTCAAGCACATCAACGCGACGCGGAACGCCTTCAACCTGGAGACGCGCACTGAAGAAGTGGAATTCCCGGCTCAACTGGAGAGCCGTATTGAAGTAGCCAAGCACAGGCCATTGTTTGACAACGTGCGCTTGTGGGACTGGCGCGCCTTCCACGACACCACCACACAGATTCAGGCGCTGCGGCCTTACTATACGTTCCCGGATTCTGACGTGGGCCGCTACGTCATCGATGGTCAGCTGCGCCAGGTATTGCTGTCACCACGCGAGCTCGACATTCGCCAAATGCCCGACGCGCGGGCACGCTGGATCAACCCGCACTTCATATACACGCACGGTTACGGGATGGTCATGGCAGAGGCCAACCGCATCACTCCGGACGGGCTCCCGGTATTGTTCGTGCAGGATGCGCCGGCTCAGGTGAAAACAGACAGCCTGAAGCTGACGCGCCCGGAGATTTACTATGGCGAAATCACGCATGAGCCGGTCTTCGTCGGCACGGCGCAGCCCGAGTTCAACTACCCGTCCGGGAGCGAAAACGTCCTATCCCGGTACGAAGGCCCCGGCGGGTTCCCCATCTCTTCTTTTCCCATGCGTATCGCCGCGGCTGTGGCTCACGGCGATGTCAACATTCTGCTGACCACGTACCTCTCGCCCGGAAGCCGCATGATGATCCGCCGCAACATCAAGGAGCGCCTGCGGGTTCTGGCAGGGTTCATCACCTGGGACCAGGATCCTTACCTGGTGCTGGGTGAAGGCGGGCAACTGGTTTGGACCGTGGACGGCTACACCGTTTCGCAGGCCCACCCGTATTCGCGCAGCGTTTCCCTGACCGGCGTGGGCAACGTCAACTATGTGCGCAACGCCGTCAAGGCGACTGTGGACGCTTACTCGGGTGAGACGCGGCTGTACGTTTTTGACCCGTCTGACCCCATCATTCGCGCCTATCAGAAGTTGTTCCCCGCCCTGCTGCTGCCGGCCAGCGAAATGCCGGACGACTTGCGCAAGCACGCCCGCTATCCGATGACGATCTTCAGCATCCAGGCCGAAATCTATCGCACCTACCACATGCTGGACCCGCAGGCCTTCTACAACAAGGAAGACGTCTGGGACATCGCGCGCACCTTGCATGGCCAGGAAACGCGGCCGCAGTCACTGGCGCCGACCTACGTGGTGGCCACGCTGCCCAATGAAACCGAGGCCGAGTTTCTGCTGATTCTGCCGTTCACGCCGCGCAACAAGGACAACATGCTCGGCCTGATGGTGGCCCGCTGCGACGGTGAACTGCTGGGAGAGCTGTTGTTCCTGAAGTTGTCAAAACAGGAGCTCATTTTCGGCCCGATGCAGATCGAAGCCCGCATCAACCAGGACCAGGTCATTTCCAAAGATTTGACGCTGTGGAACCAGCAGGGTTCGCAGGTGCTGCGTGGACAGATGCTGGTGCTGCCCGTGGAGGACACGTTTGTCTACGTCAAGCCGATCTACATCCAGGCTGCCGAAGCGCGCATGCCTCAGCTGCGGAAGGTCGTCCTGTCCATGGGCAACATCCTCGTCTACAGGGACACCTACGAGGAAGCCTTGCAGGAAATGAACAGCATCCTGCAAGGCGGCCTGGTTCAGGCGGCGCGCGTGGCGACGCCTGCCAAGGAGGCAACCACAGCGGCTCCCGCGGCCGTTGCTACGGGACCCGACCCGCGGGTGGAGACCATTCGCAACCACCTCCGCCGCTACCGTGAGTTGGTGGCCGAGAGCAAGTGGGCCGAAGCAGGCAAGGAGCTGGAGTCCATCGATATGCTGGTGCAGCGGTAAGCGAGGATAACCAAGGCCGGAATGGGATCCTGTGGGGTCCCCTTCCGGCCTTTTCTTTTTCTAGTTGCGACCCGCTCTGAGCCGCGCGTGGCCAACTTCGGAGAGCGCTTCCTTGCGCGTGCGGCGAGTCTGGTACATCCTCGTCTTCGCGGCGGAGACGACGTCCACCAGGGACTCTCCTTCGGCGGCGACTCCACCCCAGCTGAACAGGATCGAAAAACTGCCCAGCGAACGCAGTTGGAAGTCCCACAGCCTCTGAGACACCTGGCGCAGCCTGCGTTGGGCCGATCCGCCGGTCTGGCCAGGCATCAGCAGGAGGAACTCACCTTCCTCCAGACGGCATCCGAAATCGTCTTCGAGCAGGAGCGTCTGCACGAGTTGTTCAACCGAGGCCAGCAATTCCGCGCTGTTTTGCTCGCCAAGCCGGACCGCCATTGAGCTCAATTCGTTGATGCCAAGGGCGATAGCAACTCCGGTGAAGGGACCCTCCTGTGTGAGCAAACCATTCCACCTGGCCAAGTCCCTGTAAAAGCCGGCAGGCAGACTGACTTCCACCGCGGGCGGAGGGAAAGAATCCAATTCCTCGACAGGAAGGCTCTCCTCCAATTCAGAGGATTCAAAGCCGCTTTGGGAATCCGGCAGTGATTCGGACCGCGTCGCCTCGAAGAAAGAGAGCAGGCCTAGCTTCGGTTCAGGCGTCTGCGCCTCCTCGACCGTGGGTTCCGAGTACGGAGTTTTGTCCTTAGAGACGGGCTCGGATTCAGCCCATTCCGGTTCCTGTGGATCCCTGTCTGCGCTGGCTTCAGGGCTTCGCCGCCTCACCCGCGGCAGGAAGGACAGCAGATCAAACTTCCGCTGACGCCGGGGCTCCTCCTCAATCACCGGCTCCGGATACCAGAGCTCAGCCGCCGGGGGCGCGGGTTCGACTTGCTCCGGTTCCGCGGGTTCCGGCTCTGAACCTACTGCAACTGCCTCGCCCGTGCCCTCCAGCCCGGTAGATGCTGGCTGCGCATACCAAACTTCCTCCTGCACTTCGGAGGCAGGAGGCTTAGCCCGCAGTTCAGCCAGCAACTCAGGTGTAGAGATAAGGTCGCCCGATTCGGGAGCCGGTTCTTCAACCGCTGGGACGGCATCAGAGTCAACCACCGGCAACGCCGGTTCGATGGGGATTTCAGCCGAGGAGGGCGCCTCCACTTCATGCGGAGGACGGGCGTCTGTGGACGCTAGCGCGGGCTCCTCGGCTAAAGTAGGGTCCGGTGCTTCGCGGACCTTCCTTTCCCAACCTAGTGCGTCGATAGGGGTCACCTTGCCTCGCGACGCCTCCGACTCG
>JBBIND010000019.1:11501-54664 GCA_037444075.1 Acidobacteriota bacterium
AACGTGTTTCGAAGCAAGCCAGCGAGGCTTCCGGGGCCGTCGCAACAGGCGGCTCCTCTTCGTCTGCGATGGTGTCTGTGACCGTTCCCCGGTCCGGGGCGAAGGCAGGCGGCGGGGGCCGCTCCCCGGGCGGTTTGGCCCTGGGAACCGCAGCTTCAGTGGGGTCTACCGGCGCGCGCTTCGGCAAGCCGGCTCGGAAAGCAGGCTCGACTCCTGCCGGTTCCGGCTCGGCCGGGAACGTTGTCTTGTATGGGGGGCTCGTTGATTCCGGTCGGGTTCGGGCTGCTACAGGGGGCCGATGCATCCACCCGGCCATGTGCCCCATGCGCTCACGTTCCTCCGTGCGCACGCGCAGCTCGATGTTGCGTTCCCTCAGCTGCTCATTGTTGCCTTTGAGGAAGTCGCACACCAAGGCAACGAAGGCAGTCCCGAGGACCACAACCAGACTAACGAGGACCTGTATTTCTAACGCCGTGAAATCCATGGCTCGTAGGCTTCATATCGACCGTAAGCCTAGCTGTATATAGGCCCGAGTCATTAAAATCAGTGCTGCGTTTCGCTTATCCTTCCTCTGGCCGGTTGGCGTTCGTGACATGGCTACCCGCGAGAGAAGGGGGTATCCGCAGGAACGCTTCCCGGATCTTATTGAATCCAAAAAACCGTAATCCCCAAACCGGCCAAATGCAGCGCCTTAGTCTTAACCCTCTGAAGGGGCCAGTCAGGGCTCAGTCTCGCCAATGCGAGATAACTGCCTAAGTCCTGGACATGCCTTAGTATGGCCAATTGCGGCCGGGCATCGGAACGGAACGGCGGTCGCGAGGAGGCAGGGGACCGGAACCTGAGTCCGTGCTCGGCCGGCGTGGAGTTGCCCCGAACTGCAAGTCCTCCTCATCAAAGCTGAGCGGCCTGTCCAGAATCATCTCCACGGTTGTCCCGCGGGCCAACACAGCATCCGGACCGCGGGAGAGCAAAACGCCAAGGACGCCGGCTGTGGCTCCTGCAGCAGCGCCGATGCCGACGCCCATGCCCGTGTTGCCCGCCACGCTACCGGAAATCGCGCCCACAGAGGCGCCTGCGGCAGTGGCCTCGCCAATCGTGCGGGCGTCCCCGCTCTTGTCTCCCTCGCTGCGCACCTTTCCCTCGGTGCGGTCCAATTCTTCGCTGGCGCGCCCGTCCAAACCACCGATGCGGGCGCGGAATTCGCGGGTGACTCCATTCGGCAAGGTCAGCGAGTCGAAGCGGATGTACAGTTCACCGCGCCCCTTCACGCGGCCAGGCCGCTTCACGTGGGTCACCGTGCCTGCGACGTAACTGCCCGGCGGAATCACCATCTTGCTGTCTACCAGGATGGGAAAGACTGTTTCGAGGTACACCCGGTCGCCCTCGGCAGCGTGCTTTGTGCTGACACTGTTGATCAAACTCAGCGGTATACGAGTGCCGGAGGGAACGACTACATCAGCTTCACTTGCCTGTGACGCCGCTTCCGGCCAACCCTGGGCCTGATTCGCCGTCTGAGGGGTCTGTGCCGCCAGGCAAGCGGCCGCGACCATACCCAAAAGGACTGGACGAAACATACGATGGCCCTCCCTTTACGCTATTTTAACCCACACTTAACATAACGTTTGGCTGAGGAAGAAGATTGCGGAACTGCCGGCGGCGGCCGGTTCAGTCCGGGCGCGCATTCAAGCGTATATTGGGAGGGCTCCCGTGCTCGCCCACGAACACTCGTACCTCGGGATTGGGGCTGAGGCGTTGCGGAAGACGCAGATTGATTTGGTAGAGGCCGGCAAAGCCCGGCGCCAAGCCAGCGTACAGCACGTCGGCGCTGTCGACAGCCGTTCCGTCGAGCGTCAGCCGGAAGTCGGTCATCCGCTCAATCACGGCCGCGGTTTTGGCGATCTCAGCGTAGCTCGGATTGGGCAGCGTCGGCCCTAGGCCGGTAGCATACAAAACGACGACGTCGCCCGGCTTCGCGGGATTGCCGGCAGTAACCACGGAGCCATCCGTGCGGCAGGCCACCACAGCGGTGGAGTCTGCCTGAAACAACGCCGGGGCCGCACTCGCAAGGGTGATCTTCACGGCTGGACCGACTCGTCCTTCCTGGACCAGCTGCAGCTCGGTCGTCCCGGGGCGCAAGATGCTGGGCACCAAAAAATTGATCTGCGTCGGTGATACGTAATACAGGCTGGCGGGGATGGTGCCCACCAGAACGCTGACCCCGGTACCGGGCAACAACGCGGGCAAAGTACCCCTGCTGATGTCTTCCGGAGCCACCGCGCGGGTGACGAAGGAAAGCCCTGTACCGTAGAGCGAGGCTATCGTGTTCGGAGCCAGAGATCCGGGAAGATTAGACGCTGCGTTGACGATGCTGGCCGCTGAGTAGGACGGCGCCTGCGGCTTCAGGCTGTCCGCGGCCCAAGCAGCGGGGCCGAGGCTAAGACCGGCCAACAGCCAAAAAACTGGCCGCATCTTTTCCCAATGTAAGCGATCTAGAACCTCATTGTAGCCGATATCAGCCTGTAGAGCACTACTTTTTTGCGGTTCGAGCGGTATAGTTAAGCGGCTTTAACTCGCCTGGCTTGCTGAATACTCTCGTGAAGTACCCGCCGCTTTCTTACAACGCATGTTCATGGGGCCATTCGATCCGGACTTTGTTGGCAAACCGCTGTTTATGAACGAGATCCACCTGCTGTTTAAGCCGGATACGATGCACGCGCAGGTAACAGGCCTTGTGTAGCTGAGTAATAGTCCTTTGCAGCGCTGGTAATACTCCTACGATGGTCTGCGTCTATCTAGTAAGTCACAGAGTAGAGAGCCTTCAACGCATCCGTACCGATGCAGCGCTGGAAGCAGGGTTCCGGTTACCCGACTGGAACAACTCCACGGGATTGACTCCGGCGGCAAGTCCAAGCGCTTGGTCCAACCAGCACCCGAACGCATCTTCGACCTCCGAAACGTTCGTTTTGTGCGCGAACACGAATGCCTCCATCGAGCACACAGAAGACTTTTCGCCCACCGATTCTCGGTCCTCGGAGTATTCACAGGATTCGAGCCGAGAGAAAGCCGTGCGGCAATGGGTTTCGCTTTGCGGCCTGAGGCGCTGCCCGCAGCCAGAATCAGGATTCCTCCGAACACGGGGTAAGATCAGCTTTCGCACGCCCGGGCCTAGAACCGTGTAGGTGCTCTCTGCGCCGGATTCCAACGTCGATTCCACATCCAGGCACGGGTCCTCCTCGAGGGAAGACGCGCGCGGATTCTCGCTCTCAGCCATTCAATCCTACAGCGGCATTGTATCCGGGTTCGGGGGCCGCCTCGCAATAGCAATAGCGCCGGACTTTCGAACAGCGCCCGAAAGGCGGGGCTGAATGCCGGCAACGGGATCACCATCGGTTTGGAAACCCGCGCGGACGGCGCAGTAGTGGTCACGGCCAACACTGGCTGGGCACCGGCCACGATTACCCACTTCGTACCGCGCAATCCCATGCGTCGCTCCTCACAGGCTCTTGGTAGCCGAGCCTGCCTGCTCAGCAGCCTCGCGTTGACGCTTTTGATGGAGACCTTGGTCTTGTGGGCGTCGAGTTCGACGACCAGTTCGAGCAGGTTGTCGGCCATGTAACCGGATCCGAGGTCGCGTGCGTTGCAGTTCATGGGATGTCCGAGCCTGATTGAAACCCGTAACGACATAGGTTACACTAATCAGTGTGGCGATCCGAGGATTTCGGCACAAGGGGATCGAGCAGTTCTTCGCCACAGGCGCCAAGCCAGGAATTCAGGCGAAACACGCGGAACGGCTCCGACTCATCCTCGGTCGCCTGAACGCATCGACGGGCCCGCGCGACATGGACTTGCCTGGCTTGGATCTTCACCGGCTGCATGGCCCCAGAAAGGGCACGTGGGCCGTCAAGGTGAGCGGTAACTGGAGGGTAACATTCACCTTTGCCGGCAAGGACGTGTATGGCGTCGACTACGAGGACTACCATTGAGGGAACCATGAAGATGCATAATCCGCCGCATCCGGGTGAGGTGCTCAAGGCACTTTGTCTGGATCCGCTGGGCCTGACCGTCACGAAAGCCGCGCGCGCGCTCGGGGTGAGCCGCAAGACGCTATCCAGCATCATCAACGGGCGCGCTGGCATCAGCCCGGAGATGGCGGTCCGCCTCTCAATCGCGTTCAACACCAGCGCTGAAAGCTGGCTCAACCAGCAGCTTCAGTATGACCTTTGGCACGCCGAAAAAGACCGGAGGCGGTTACACGTGGAGAAGTTGACTGCCGCCTGATCTGATAGCCGTATAGCCGTGCTTAGAGCCCTGCCCGGACTCACGAAGCAGCGCGCTTCACCGGCGCCTCCCGCTCCAGCCGATCCCGTTCCTTCGCGAGGAGTAGTACGGCCACCAGCCCATCCGCCCGAATGTCGTTCGAGGAAACCCGCACGGACGGCGCAGTAGTGGTCTCGACCAACACTGGCTGGGCGGCGGCCTCGATTACCTACTTCGTACCGCGCAATCTCCTGCCTCGCTCCTCACAGGCTCTTGGTGGCGGAGCCTTCATGCTCAGCAAACTCACGTTGACGCTTTTGATGGCGGCATTGGTCTTGACACACCATCTCTCTCGGATCGGTGGCCCGGTGAGCCGCTTGTAGCGGTGCCATACGGAAGTCCGAAACCCGTGTGGCTTATCATTCCAAAGCGCGCAATCGGTGATGCCGCCATCTCAGAAGTGGCAATAGCCTGGTTCCACCGGTTTGACGACCCCAACTTGTTGCTCCGCGGATTATGCACCCGGTGTGGCCATAAACTGCCGGCCTGAACAGCTTCCAACTCCAGGGAGCCGGACGGTGCCGATGCCACCCGGTAGTCCGGCATAATGAAGGAACAGCCATGCGCCACAAGATCCACTTTGGTGACACGGAGGTCGATGCGGCCAAACTGGCAGATCTTTGCCCTCAGTACGGAGTTACGGAACTTTCGCTGTTCGGGTCCGCCGTGCGGGGTGAGATGGGGCCCGACAGCGACATCGATGTCCTGGTGGAGTTCGATCCCGCCGCGCGCGTCGGGAGACGATAGGATGCAGAGAGTTGCAGTGTTCGCCCGCGACCGCAAGTGTCATTTCGAGGCTGCGTGCGCAGTAAACGATTCATCTCAGCTGATTACTTTTCAATCTCCAGTACGGTGGGTAAAGGCGGCAGAGCTTCTGCGCCAGCGAGAGACAGTAAAGGTATATTTCGCGCCGATTGGTTCCGGGTTGAAGATCGGATACGAAGCTACTTTAAGAGAAATTGACCTGGCACCGGCCGGCGATGCGCGGCTCCTCAGGTTTCAGCTGCCAATTGCCGCAAATGAAGGTCTGTGGGGGAAGTCGAAGACCCTGTATGCTGTATCGGACTTTCGCCGATGTCGGGAACGGCTCCTCAGTACGCTCCAGAAGACCGACGGAACACCCCTATCGGACGATTTCGCCTTCATCTACGCGCTCGTACTGGAATCCGATGGTGGCGTTCTGGCCGAACTTCACCCGGAGGAGATCCCTGAGGGAGCGATCTACGCTGAAGGTGCAGTCCGCCAAGTGGCGGTAAACGCTTATGAGCGGAATCCGGCGGCTCGTCAGGCTTGCATTAGCTACTACGGGACGGACTGCGCGGTCTGTGGATTCAACTTCTTCACGACTTACGGATCGATCGGCGCCGGCTTCATTCACGTCCATCACCTCGAGCTGCTTGCGTCCATAAGAGAGGGCTACAGTGTGGATCCGATCAACGATCTCAGGCCAGTTTGCCCCAACTGCCATGCGATGATTCACCGGAAAGATCCCCCGTTTTTGGTTGAAGAGTTGAGAGCCAGAACTATGGCGTTGTCCAGCCAAGACGACTCAACGTGAAGTCTTCTCTGCCTTAGCCTGAATCCCGAAGTTGCAGTACGGCGCAGGGGCCGGTGCGTCTGCGACAACTGAGGGATGGAGCAAACAGCGACGGACAATTCAGTCCGGACCGAGATTCAAGCGCTACACTCTGGCGAGCGAGTGATCCTGCGGGAGACTGAGCGCGCCGTGACGCCTTTCGGCGGGGTGGCCGTCTTCGTCGCCTATCTGCGGAAGATGACTTGGCCGGCAAGGTCCGCGACCATAGGCCGGTCCAGTGGCGGCCGCCGAACCACATCGATCCGACGGCGACCTTCACCGCCTTTCTGATCGCGGTGCTGGTCGGGGCCAAGCGATTCGCGCACGCCAACTGGCTGCGCGGCGACCGGGCCTTGCAGGCCCTACGGGGCATGCGCCGTTTCCCGTGTGACGACACGATCCGCAATCTCTTCCGGCAATTGCCTGGGCAACGTGGAGCGGCTGTTCGCGCCACTCATCGAGTGGCAGATGCAGCGCGTGCCCGTGCGCGCCGGAGGTTACAGCCTCGATCTGGATTCGACGATCTTCGAACGCTACGGCCGGCAGGAAGGTTCGCTGAAAGGCCACAACCCGCGCAAGCACGGACGGCCCAGCCATCATCCCGTGCTGGCGGTTCTGGCGGAGGCCCACTTCATCCTCCACGGCTGGCTCCGCAGCGGCAACTGCGGCTCCAGCCGGGGAGTGGTCGAGTTTCTCGAAGAAGCCCTGGCGCTCTGGGGACAGCGCCAGACAATCCGTCTGGTCAGAGCCGATTCCGGTTTCTTCGACGACAAGCTGCTGAGTTTCCTCGAACAGCGTTGCCTGCCCTACATGGTAGTCACGCGACTGACCAAGTGGGTCCAACGCGAGGCGCAACGAATTCAGCACTGGACAGAACTGGATGCCAACTACGCGGCGGGCGAGTTTCGCCTCAAACTACATGGCTGGACCACCGAGCGGCGCTTCGTGGTGATCCGCGAACGGGTCCGCGAGACCCGGGCCAGCGTCGGCCGCAAGCTGATCGACGTGCCTGGCTACACCTTCCGGATCTTCGTCACCAGCCGCCTGGACGCCCCGGAGGTGATCTGGCGCAAAATCGGATCATGCTTCGCACGTTATTTACGGTACTGCGAAGGCGCGCGATGGAAGAAACGTGACGTCCTCAAACCGGCTCGGTATCGAGTGAGGCTTTATTCCGCCGTTGTTATACTGAGAGGACTAATCCCCATACTGAAAGCTAGAGGCGGTGCAAGAGGCTATTGTCATCAGGGGCGCGCGCGTCCACAATCTTAAAGACCTCTCGATCGCCATTCCACACAACCAGCTGACCGTTGTTACGGGCGTCAGCGGGTCCGGGAAGAGTTCCCTGGTCTTTGACACCATTTACGCGGAGGGGCAGAGGCGCTATGTGGAATCGCTTTCCGCTTATGCGCGGCAGTTCCTGGAGCGCATGGAGAAGCCGGACGTCGACGAGATTGACGGGCTCGCGCCGCCGGTCGCGATACGCCAGCAGAACACGTCCCGGAATCCCCGCTCTACCGTGGCCACGGCGACCGAACTGTACGACTTCCTGAGGCTGCTCTACGCCCGCGCGGGGCGAACCCATTGCGCCGGCTGCGGCAAACCGGTGCGCCGTGACACGGTGGACGAGGCGGCTGCCCGTTTGTTGAACGAGCCGGAAGGCTCGCGCTGGTATGCCCTGTTTCCGATACCGCCGGCGCTGCCCACGGAACAGTTGCGGGACCGGCTGTTTGAACTCCGCAAGAAAGGATTCAACCGGCTGTATCAAAGGGGGCGGACTTTCGAGTTCTCCACCCCGGAATCGCTGCTCGAGATCGACTTCTCCGCGCCCGTCAGCGTGCTTGTGGACCGGCTGATCATCTCCGCGGACCAGCATCAGCGTCTGGTGGACACGCTGGAGATCTGCTATCGCGAAACCGGTGAGGCGGTCTTCGAAGAAGCCGGCGAAGGCCGAAAAGTGAGGTTCAGCGAGAAGTTCGCATGCCAGGATTGCAACCTGGAGGCGCTCGAACCGGAACCGCTCCTGTTCAGCTTCAATAGCCCCGTCGGCGCCTGCCCGCGCTGCCAGGGATTTGGCAACATCGTAGACTATGACCCCAGCCTCATCATCCCCAACCCTTGGCTGACGCTGGAACAGGGCGCCGTGGACCCCTGGACCAAACCCCGGCACAGGCGTTTCTACACAGAATTCAAGCGGCGGAGCAAAGGCGCCGTGCGCTGCGATGTGCCCTTCGCCGAACTTGACGAGGATGAGCGCGCCACGGTACTGGCCGCCGTGCGCCGGTCCTTCGCCGACGTGGAGCGCAAAAAGTACAAGGTCCACGTGCGCGTGTTTCTGAGCCGTTACAGGGGCTACTCGGACTGCCCCGACTGTGGAGGCGCCCGCTTGCGCCCGGAAGCGCTGCGTGTCCGTGTGGGTGGGAAGAACATGGCTCAACTGGCGCGCCTCAGCATCGGCCAGGCGCTCCAGTTCTTCGACTCGCTGCAATTGGCCCCCGAAGAGACTGCCATCGCGGAGACGGTGCTGGTGGAGGTCCGGCAGAGGCTGAAGTTTCTGAACGACGTTGGTCTGGACTATGTGACGCTGGACCGCCGGTCCGCCACGCTCTCGGGCGGCGAATCGCAGCGCATCCAACTGGCCACCTGTTTGGGATCGCGCCTGGTGGGCGCCTGCTATGTTCTCGATGAGCCTTCCATCGGGCTGCACAGCCGGGACACGCAACGGCTCATCCGGATTCTGCACGAGCTACGCGACCTGGGCAATACGGTCCTGGTAGTGGAGCATGACGCCGAGATCATGCGGTCGGCCGATCACATCGTCGACCTGGGCCCCGGAGCGGGCGAACACGGCGGCCGGGTGGTGTTCCAGGGGTCCTGTCGGCAGTTGACCGAGGATGGAGCCGGGTCGCTCACCGCAAGGTATCTCAAGTCGGGGCCGGACTCGCGGCCGGTACTGCGGCGCCCGGTGAAGAAGAAGCACGTGGTCCACTTCCGCGGAACGCGCGCGCACAACTTGAAAAACGTGGATGTGGCGGTGCCGCTCGGCATGCTGGTCGCGGTGACGGGCGTCTCGGGGTCGGGCAAGTCTTCGCTGGTGCATGACGTCATTTACAAGGCGCTCGAACGTCACCTGGGAAAGACGCCCGCCGCCGACTATGAGGTCGACGAGGACGAACTCACGGTGACCTCGGCCCGGCAGACGTGGGACAAGATCGAAGGCGCGGAGCGGCTGAGCGATGTCGTGATGGTCGACCAGTCGCCTATCGGGCGAACTCCGCGATCCAATCCCGCCACGTACCTCAAGGCGTTTGACCTGATTCGAGCCTTGTTCGCCGGCACTCCTGAATCAACGCGGCGCGGCTACCGGCCGGGTCAGTTCTCCTTCAATGTGCCCGGGGGGCGGTGTGAAACGTGCCAAGGTAACGGCACCGTCACGGTGGAGATGCAGTTTCTGGCGGACGTTGAGCTGACCTGCGAGGATTGCAAGGGCACCCGCTACAACAGCAAGACGTTGGACGTTCGGTATCGGGGATTGAACATCCACGAAGCGCTGCAATTGACCGTGCGTGAGGCTCTCACGTTCTTCCGCGAAACTCCGCGGCTGGTTGACAGGCTGCGCGTGCTGGCCGACATCGGCTTGGGTTACCTGAGGCTGGGCCAATCAGGAACTACGCTGAGCGGAGGCGAAGCGCAGCGCGTCAAGCTGGCCGCGCATCTGGCGCAGGCTAAGTGCCAGGGAACCCTGTTTCTGCTGGATGAGCCCACCACGGGGCTGCACTTTGACGACATCCAGAAGCTGCTCGACGCCTTCCAGCGCCTGATTCAAAAGGGCGGTAGTGTACTGGTGATTGAGCACAACCTGGACGTCATCCGGTCAGCCGACTGGGTGATTGATCTGGGGCCGGAGGGTGGCGACGCGGGCGGACGTGTCGTGGCCGAAGGATCGCCCGAAGACGTGGCGAGTTGTGAAGCGTCCTATACGGGCCGGTTTCTGCGCGGCTATTTGCCCTCAACTAGCGAGGATACCGGCCGGTAAGCTTCAACAAGCCTCCGTGCAGGCGATGGAACCAACTGGCGCCCGGCAGGAACATGTACGGGCAATGCCCATCCACCACTTCCAACCGGTGAGCCTCGCAGAGCTTCAACGCCTCCGGGCTCACGGAACCCGCCCCAACCGCGCGGTACAGCCATACCCGCTTTGCCCCCGCGGCTACGCAGTCTTCCACGACGCCATTGGATTGAGCAGCGGGCGTCATCACGAGCACGGCTTCCACGGGCGGGTTGATGTCCCGCACGGAACGCGAGCACTTCACCTGTTCAATCTGCTCCGCTGACGGGTTCACCGGCACGGCGTCATAGCCGCGCTGCAGCAACTCCCGAAAGAGCATCCGGGTGAAATGAGACTTGCTGCGTGAAACCCCAACCACCGCGAGCCGGCGGCAGGCCAGGAAATCCTCGATGGTTTGACGCGATGTCATGGTTCTCTTTTCATACTACTGCGGCCGCTCGGGCAGGGGCGCGGGCTAAACTGAAGACATGCAATGGGCGGGTGCGATTCTTCTGCTAGGGCTGATGCAGGCTCCAGACCCCTCAGCCGAGGGCATGAAGGCGCTGGAGGAAGGACGCTATCAGGCCGCGGAATCCTCCTTTCTGAAAGCTGTGGAGGCTTCGCCGGATGATTATGCCGCGCATTTCCACCTCGCTTTGACGCGCAGCCTGCTGGGGCGCTATCCCGAGGCTATTCAGGGCTACCGTCACGTGCTGACTCTCCAACCGGGACTCTACGAGGCTGAACTGAACGCGGGCATCCTGCTGCTGCAACAAGGCGAGACGGCGGAAGCCATGGGGTTGCTGCAATCCGCGGCTGAGAAGAAACCCGGCGAGTTCCGGCCGAATTTCCATTGGGGAGAGGCCCTGTTGCGTTCCGGCCAACCCGACCAGGCCTTCGAGGCCTTTCAGAAAGCCGCGGAAGCTCAGCCGCAATCGGCCCCCGCGCAGGTGGGGCTGGCGCGCGCGGAAGGCGCCCGGAAGAGGCTCGACGAGGCCGCCCGGCACTACCGGAAGGCGGTCGAGCTGGACGCCGAATACCGCGGCATCCTCGTCGAGCTCGGTTCGCTCTACGAACGGGCCGGGCGCAGAGATGAGGCCATCGCGGTTTACGCCGAGTTTCCTGAGCAGCCCGCCGCGCGGGAACGGTTGAGCGGGCTCCTGCTGGCCGCCGGGCGTGCGGAAGAGGCCATAGCGCAGCTGGAGCCGGTGGTGCAGAGCAAGCCGACGGCTGCCAACCGCTACTTGCTCGCCACCGCGTACCTGAGAACAAAGCAGATGGAGAAGGCCGCCGGGCAATTGCGCCACGCCGTGGAATTGGAGCCGGAGAATACTGACCTGCGTCTAACTTACGGGAGAGTGTTGCGAGATTTGAAAAGATACAAGGAAGCGGCCACCGAGTTCATGCTATGCGCGCGCCAAAGCCCGCAGTCGCGTGAGGCCTGGAGCGAGCTGACCGGCATGCTGATCCTGACGGAAGATTTTCCCGCAGCGCTGGCGGCGCTTGACCGGCTTCAGGCGCTGGGCGAGGCCAAGCCGTCGCTCTACTACTTCCGGGCACTCGTGCTGGACCGCTCGAAGAACTATGAAGCCGCCTTGTCCGCTTATGAACAGTTTCTCTCCCGCAGCGCCGGCGCCCATCCGGAGGAGGAATTCCTGGCTCGTCAGCGTGTGCGCACTCTTCAAAAGGAGCTGAAGAAGTGACAAGAACCGCCTTGCGTTCGGTCGTGATTCTGCTGGGGGCGCTTTGCAGCGCTCCCTGGTTGCGAGCCGACCTGAGTGCGGCGCTCGCGGAGCGGAACCTGGAGAAGCGCTCGGAGAAGGCGATGCAGAACGCTGACAAAGCCCTCGATACCGCCCGCAGAGAATACCGCTCCGGACAGACCGCCAAGATGAAACAGGCGTTGGAGGAGATTGAGGAATCGGTGGCTCTCTGTCTCGAGTCGCTGAAAGAGAGTGGTAAGGATCCGCGGCGGAATCCGAAATACTTCAAGCGAGCCGAGATACGGTCGCGCAAACTCATCCGGAAGCTGGAAGACTTCAGGCTCCAGCTGGGTTACGAAGAGAGGGCGCCGGTGAACCAACTGATCCAGGTTGTGCAAAAGGCGCAACACCAGCTGCTGATGGGAATCATGGGTGGAAAGGGGTGGAATCGATGAGAGCATTTCTGCTGTGGGTGGCCTTGCTCCCGTTGGCCGTGCCGGCGGCGGCACAACGCGACTTTCTCACGACCGATGAGGCCGATCAGGTGAGGCTTACACAGGAACCGAACGCGCGCCTGAAGCTCTACCTGACCTTCGCGCGCCAGCGCATCGATTTGCTGGATCAACTGGTCTCGGAAAAGAAGACGGGACGCACCGCGTTGATCCGCGAAGCGCTCGAGGACTACACCAAGATCATCGAAACCATCGACATTGTCACCGACGATGCGCTGAAGCGCAGCCTCGACGTAGTGGAGGGCATCGCGGCGGTGGTCGAGGAAGAGAAGAAGATGCTGGCGGTCCTCGAGAAGATTGAAGAAGCGGAGCCGCCCGATATGGTTCGCTATCGATTCGTTCTGGCCACGGCCATCGAAACCACCGAGGACAGCATTGAGCTCGCCGAGCAGGACTTGGGTGGGAGAACGGCAGACGTGCTCGCACGGGAGAGAGAGGAGCGGCAGAAGCAACGAAGCCTGATGACGCCCGAGCAGATTAAGGAACGCGCCGAAGCCGAGAAGCGGACCGAGCAGACAGAGACCGAACAGAAGCGCAAAGCGCCGACGCTGCGGCGCAAGGGAGAGACGCCCCCTCCGAAGTGAGCCGTGGCCTGAGCCGTCCGGCTGCTAACATGATCTGAATGCGCGGATACCGCCTCGTCCTGATCCTGTTGTGGATAGCCGGCTGCGGCGCCGGCTACGCCTATATCCGCAGAGGCGATTACACGCTGGCCTTGGCCTTGCCCGTGCTAGGCGCGATGCTGGTGGAGTTGTCCCTGTACGCCGGGCTGGCTTTCCAGGGCATTCGCATGCGGTGGGAGAACCTGGGCCGGTTCCTGCCGTGGGTGCTCGCAGCAAGCGCGCTTGCGCCGTACGCCGGATACAGCCTTCCCACGGGACAGTTTCACTGGGTATCCTTTGCCACGCTATCCGCATTGGTGGTGTTAGCCGCATTCTGGTTCGTGCTCCTGCCACGCAGCAGGGTGACCGATGCGTTTTTCCTGGCGCTGATGGCGGCGGTAGTGCTGGCAAAAGTGTTCCGCGGCATCTATGCCAGTCCTCTCGAAGGCCTGCGCATCGATGTGTTGGGTCAATTGATGTGGATTCGGGTGGGCCTTACAGCGGTGTTGGCAATGCGCAAGCCCGAAGGGCTGGGATTCGGTTTCTGGCCTTCGGCGGCGGAATGGGTGGTGGGCGTCCGCCACTACGCCTGTTTCCTGCCGCTGGGCGTGGTCCTGACCTACGGGCTGGGATTTGCGCAGTTGAGTCCTGCCGCGGGCTTCTGGTGGAAGGCTCCGGCCACTTTCTTCGGCATCCTGTGGGTGGTGGCGCTCTCGGAAGAGCTGTTCTTCCGGGGCATGCTCCAAGCCTGGCTGGTGGAGGCCATGGGGCGCGCTACGGGCGTCCTGACGGCGTCGATGATCTTCGGCCTCGTGCACCTTCCGTTCAGGGACTTTCCGAACTGGAAGTTCGCCTTGCTCTCGGCCCTCGCCGGCGCCTTCTACGGCTATGCTTTCTTGAGGGGCCGCGGCATCCGCGCGGCCATGGTCACGCACGCCCTGGTGGTAACCACCTGGCGGAGTTTCTTCGCATGAGCAGCCGCGGTTTGTGTGCCCGCGCGGGCGGCATGGATTAGAGAGCCGCGAGCGCCTGCTCGAAATCGCGCAGCAAGTCCCGCCAATCCTCGATACCGACCGAGATGCGCACCAGGCCCTCCGTGACTCCGGCGACCGCGAGTTCTTCCTCCGTCCAGGAAGAGTGCGTGGTGCTCATGGGATGGCAAACCAGGGTCTCGACGCCGCCCAACGAAACGGCATTGCGGGCAATCCTCAAATTCCGTAGAAAATCGAACGCGGCGCGTTTGCCGCCTTCGAGTTCGAGGGAGAACATGGCGCCAGGGTACCGGCATTGAGCGTCGCGTATGCTGATCTGTTCGGGATCTTCAAAGAGAGTCGGGTAGTAGATCCTGTTCACCTTGGCGTGCGGGGCGAGCCTTTCGGCGATTCGCTGAGCGTTCTTGCTGGCGCGGTTCATGCGCAGAGTCACGGTGGGCAAGCGCCCGTCCAGAAGCCAGCATTCATCCGGCGGCAGGATGTTGCCGAAGAGAATCCGCTGTGAGCGCATTTGTTGGATGAGGTCGACATTCCCGGCCAGCGCCACGCCTGCTATCAGGTCGCTGAACCCGCTGAGGTACTTGGTGGCTGAGTAGAGAACGAGATCGGCGCCGAGCGGCAGAGGATGCTGGAAAGCCGGTCCGAGCAACGTGTTGTCCACCATGACGATCGGCTTCGGGTCGCGCTGCGAAGCCACTTCGACGGCGCGGCGGATGTCGGTCATCACCAGCGTGGGATTGGCGGGTGTCTCAATGAACACGATGCGCAGGTGGGGTGTCTTGGCGATCGCCTCATCCAACTCGGACGTGCGCCCTCCCACGACGGCAGTTCCCCGGAGCCCGAACGGTTCCAGCGTCTGGTGAATGAGGTGCTGGGTGCCGCCGTAGAGAGGCACGGTATAGACAATGTGATCACCCGGACGGGCGAACGTAAAGAACGCGGTGGTAATGGCCGCCATTCCGGAATTGAACACCGCGGCAGCCTGAGCGCCGGGCTCGAGAGGGACAATCTGGTCCTCCAGAATCTCGGCGTTCGGGTGATTGATGCGGGCGTAAATCAGATCGACGTCCTCGCCTTCGGCGGGCTTGGACTTGCCCCCGGCGATGGCAAAGGCTCGCTCGGCCGCCTCCGGACTGCTGAACACATACGTGGAAGTCCGGAACACAGCCGGACGGGCCGACCCGACGGACAGCCTGGGGTCAAACCCACGCGTCAGCACAGCCGTGGGCGGACGAACACTGCCGGCTGCGGAAGCGTGCGACGAACTCTTGTTTTCGGACATGGCAATCTCCCTTCCAAGTGTACCGCCACGCCAGGCATTTCAACGGCATACGGACGCGCAGGGCCCCGACTGGTGGCCGCGGCAAGTCAGCCCATTCTTAGGTGGAACTAAGCTTTATGACTGATGGGAAACGCAGGCATCTTAAGTTAGAATCCGTGTCAGACAGGTGGAGCGCAGCTGGACATGGGCATATCAAGACCGGGCAAAACTCACTATACGGAGCACGAAGCCGCGGCAGAATTGGGCGTCGACGTGCATGAGTTCAGGTCGCTGGTGAAACAGCACATCCTCGACGGCGAGGCGCAAGTGACCGCGCTCTCGCGCATCAGCATCTATCCCAGTGACCTGCTGGTGCTCAGACTGCTGGCGCGCCGGCAGGAGGAGGCCACAGCTCAGGATTGAGCAGGTGCGGCGGACGGCGCCCCTCCAGCGCAGCCACCGCGTTTTCCGCAGCCATCATGCACATGCGGCGCCGCGTGTCCACCGAAGCGCTGGCAATGTGCGGAGCCACCACGACGTTGGGCAGTTTCAGCAGACCGGGGTGCACCTCGGGTTCCCGCTCGAAAACGTCCAGACCCGCGCCGGTAATCACGCCGTTTTCCAAGGCTTCCACCAGGGCAGCCTCGTCCACGACCGGACCTCGGGCGGTATTGACCAGCACCGCGGTCGGCTTCATCAGCCTGAGCTCTTTGGCGCCAATCAGGTGCCGGGTTGACTCGCGCAGAGGCACATGCAGGCTGACGAAATCCGATTCGCGCAACAGCTGTTCCGCGGACACACGCTCCAGGCCAAGTTCCTGCTCGATTTCCGGAGAGGCGGCCTCCACATCGCTGTATAGCACGCGCATGGAAAACCCGCGCGCGCGCCGCGCTACAGCCTGTCCGATGCGTCCCATGCCGAAGATGCCCAGCGTGCGGGCGTGGATGTCCCGGCCTACCAGCAGGTCGATGGTCCATTTGCTCCACAAACCGGCGTGCACGTACTCGTGGGCCTCCACCAGCCGGCGGGAAGCGGCCAGCATCAGGGTGAAGGCAAAGTCCGCCGTGGTCTCAGTGAGCACGTCCGGCGTGTTGGTGACCATGATGCCGGCCCGCGTGGCAGCAGGCACGTCGATATTGTCGTAGCCGACGGCCACGTTGGCGATGATGCGCACTGAGCCCAGCGCCTGAATCAGAGAGGCGTCCAATTTGTCGGTCAACTGGCTGACAATGGCGAGCTTGCCTTGGGCCCGCTGCAGTAACTGCTCCGGGCTCAACCCCTGGTCGGAGCCCTGGTAGTCCACATCGCAGTGCTGCGAGAGGTAATCGACAGCTTCCTGATAGACGCGTTTGGTAACAAGGATGGGTGGTTTCACGCTCGAAAATTGTCGCACAGCGGGAGCGGGCCGTACAATGGAGCTTTCCGCTCACCATAGGGAGGTTTCATGGCAAAACTCGCGTTTCTGGGCCTGGGCATCATGGGTTATCCGATGGCCCGCAACCTGTGCCGCACCGGACACACGCTTCGCGTTTGGTCCCACACCGGGAGCAAAGCCGGTCGGTTGGCCGAAGAGGAGGGAGCCACGGCTTGCTCCTCGCCGGGCGAGGCAGCCGAGGATGCGGAGTGCATTTTCCTGTGCGTCGGGGACACGGCCATGTCCCAGGAAGTGATTCTGGGCCCGGGCGGCGTTGCTGAAACAGCCAAAGCGGGCACGGTCGTGGTGGATGCCAGCACCGTGTCTCCGGAAGCGAGCCGCCGCATGGCAGCGGCCTTGGCGAGCCGGGGCGTGGAGATGTTGGACGCGCCCTGCACCGGTTCGCGCGCCGGAGCCGAAGGCGCCTCGCTCACCTTCATGGTGGGCGGCAAAGCCGGCACGCTTGAAAAGGTCCGACCCTACCTGGAAGCCATGGGGAAGCAGATCTACTATTGCGGCGGAGCCGGGATGGGTCTTCAGGCGAAGCTGAGCCAAAACCTGATTCTGGCCAACCTGATGCAAGCATTCAATGAAGGGCTGGTTCTGAGCACGAAGGCGGGCGTTTCTCCCAAACTCATGCTGGAGATTCTCAACAACAGCGCGGCGCGCTCGGGGTTGATCGCGGTGAAGGCTCCCGCCGTATTCGCGCGCAATTTTGAGACCAATTTCTCCCTGAGGTGGATGCACAAGGACGTGGGGCTGGCACTCGATTCCGCAAATCAGATGCAAGTACCAGTGCCGCTGACAGCGGTGACGCTTCAAATGCTTCAAGCCGGGTTGGCACAAGGGCTGGGTGAAGATGATTTCTGCTGTAGTATCAAGGTGTTGGAGAGAATCGCCGGGGTAGAGGTGGAAGAAAAATAGAGTTTCTACAAATTTTTGTTGCATTCTCCTGAAGGGTATACTAAAATTTGTATCAAGCCGGGGAGGCAACTCCCACCAAAGCGAGACTAACCTCACATAAAAGACCCCTGAAGCAATCCTCCCCGGCGCCCCAAAGGGGCAATTTATTCAGAAGATGCACCGAGCCGACGCCGACTGCTCTCATGTGCCTCCCCTCCTAAAAAGCTATGGAATCTGGAAGCAGTGATATGATTTTCCTTGAGGCCTGAAAATCCGGGCCGGCCGCGCTGAATGAAAACACTGACCATCCTCGGCTCCACGGGCTCCATTGGCGTGAGCACGATGGACGTCATTGGGCGCCAACCAGAGCTTTACAGAGTCCACGCCCTCGTCGCTGGTGAGAATGTATCGCTGTTGGCCGGCCAAATCGCCCAATTCCGCCCACAAGTGGCTGTCGTTGCAACGGAATCCGCTCGAGAGAGTCTAATACAAAGGCTTGCCGATACAGGCGTGCCTAAGTCAGCCTGGCCCGCACTGGAATGCGGAGCGACTGCGCGGATTGCCGCAGCGGCAGCTGACGAAGTGGACTTTGTAATGTCGGCCATCGTTGGAGTTCACGGATTGGAGGCAACCTACGAGGCGGTCCGCCGCGGCAAGACCGTGGGCTTGGCGAACAAAGAGGTCCTGGTAGCAGGCGGGAAACTGGTCGTGGAAGCCGCCCGCGCCTCCAGCACGGAACTGTTGCCCGTGGATAGTGAACATAACGGAGCGCATCAATGCCTGCGGGCGGGTTCAAGAAAAGAAGTGGCCCGCTTGATCCTGACGGCATCCGGCGGACCGTTCCGGGATACCAGCCTGGGACAATTGCGTGAGGTGACTCCTGCGCAGGCTTTGGCGCATCCAACCTGGAAGATGGGTCCGCGCATTACGATCGATTCGGCCACCATGATGAACAAGGGCTTCGAAGTGATCGAAGCCTGCTGGCTGTTCGGTTTTGCGCCCGAGGAAGTGGAGGTGGTGATTCACCCCCAATCGAGCGTGCATGCCATGGTGGAATACGCCGATGGTAGTGTCATGGCGCAAGCATCCGTGACGGACATGCGCATGCCCATCCAATACGCATTGACTTATCCTGAAAGGCATCCGGCGCCTGTACCGCGATTGGAGTGGAACCAGCCAAGGTGCTGGGAGTTCTATGCTCCGGACCTCAAGAAGTTCCGTCTGCTGAAGCTCGCTTATGAAGCGCAGGCAGCCGGCGGAACCGCTGGTTGCACATTGAACGCCGCTGATGAAGTGGCTGTGGATGCTTTTCTGAAGGGAGAAATTGACTTCTTGGCCATCGCGGAAGTGGCGGAAGAGGCTCTTTCCAGCCTGCCGCATCGTGAAGCTGCTTCGGTGGAAGAACTTCTGGAGATCGACGCAGAGTCGCGCGAGGTGGCGCGCCGGGCGGTCCGGAGGCGTCCTGCCGGGTGCCGCAGGTGAAGGAGTAAACGGCTAGGCACATGGCTCTGTTTGAGAACATCTGGTGGCTGCTGGTCCTGATCGGCGTCATGATCATGGTGCACGAGTTGGGCCATTACTGGGCGGCCAGGATTTTTGACGTTCGGGTGGAGGTCTTCAGTTTTGGCTTCGGTCCCCGCCTGTTCAGTTTCCGGCGCGGTGAGACCGAGTTCCGTTTTTCGCTGATCCTGTTCGGCGGCTATGTAAAGATGGCCGGCGAGCACGGCAACGAGGAGGAAGCCCGAAGCGACCCACATTCTTTCCTGGCGAAACCCCGCTGGCAACGGCTGATCATCGCGTTCGCGGGACCCTGGATGAACCTGGTGCTGGCGGTGGCGCTGCTGACCGGCTTGTTCATGGCGCGCTACCCGAAGTTGCCGGATCCTGCGACGGCGGGAGTCATCGGCCACGTTGCGTCCGGCTCTCCGGCGGCGAAAGCGGGCATCCGGGAAGGCGACCGCATCGTAAAGATCGGAGGCATCTCCAATCCGGGCTGGGAAGATGTCTTCATACAGGAAGTCTCCAACGCCCGCCGAGCGGTAGAAGTTACCGTGGAGCGCGAGGGCAAGCGCGTGACGTTGTCGTTGACGCCTGAGTTGGATGCCCGGACGGGCGTCGGCTACGCTGGGTGGGCCGAACAATCCGAAATCCAGATTGCCGGCGTTTTGACGGGCATGGACGCGGAACGCGCAGGCCTGCAGCGCGGCGATATCCTGTTGACCATCAACGGCCAGACTATCCGCTCCACCAACCGTTTGCAGGAGGTGATTCAGGGCAGCCACGGCGAGCCTGTGGAGATCCTTTATTCGCGGGATGGAGTGAGGAACAAGATTCAGGTGCTGCCCAGGCGGGTGGAATCCGAGGGCAGCGCGCGTTGGATGATCGGCGTGGAATTGGAACCCCGCGTGGTCATGACACAGCTTCCCTTCCCCGAGGCCTTCATGGAATCGGTGAAGCACAATGTCAAGAGCGCGACGCTGATTTACCAGTTTCTCCGCGGCATCATCGAGAGACGGATGTCAGCCAAGTCGCTGGAGGGGCCCATCCGCATTGCCCAACTCTCGGGTGACGCCGCGCGCCAGGGTCCCAGCGCCTTTATCGCACTCATGGCCATGGTAAGCCTGAACCTTGCCATCTTCAACCTGCTGCCCATTCCCATACTGGACGGAGGCGTGATTCTCCTGCTGCTCGTGGAGATGACCATGCGCCGCGACCTGAGCGTGCCGGTGCGGGAAGCCGTCATCAAGGTGGGTTTTGTGGCGTTGATGGCGGTGGTGGCGTTCGTGCTCTACAACGACCTTTCCAAGGTGCTGATGCCGGGTTAGGAGTTCCTTTAGAGGCGCTAGTTCTACCCCTAAGCATAGACAACTCAGCCGCCTGAGCGCGGTTCCATACCCTGCAATAAGGCCTCATAGCCGATGTCCTCCGGGCCCGGGAACCCGATCCGGAGGGTGCGTTTTTCCCGCTTCAAACCTCTCCTTTGCGATCCCCTCGTGGCATCCGCCAGCGGTGCAGCTCGAGTCACTGATTTGACTCGAAGCAGAGCGCGGGTGTATACCAGCAGGTATCGGTTCAGAGAACCAGATTCCAAATGTTGACGATTCGCGCGCGCTAAGATAATGCCCGTGCGAGTTTGTTTTTGGGGGTCGCCAAGAAATTGGCAGCAGAGTAGCAACCGGTCCTTTCTGGCCGTAAAGAGGAAAGGTCAGACATGACGACGAGGTTTGGAGTGAAACAGCCGAAAACCGTATTGTGTTGCGTTTTAACAATCCTGTTGTGCGCGTCGCTGGCGGCGGCACAGTCTTTTACGGCGAGTGTCGTTGGCACAGTTTATGACGGGACCGGCGCAGTTGTGCCGAACGCCAATCTGGCGGCGGTCAACACCGGTACCAACGCCCGCGTGGAAGCCACCACCGATGAGCAGGGCAACTACACGCTGCCGTCCCTTCCCCCCGGCCAATACCGGATCGAAGTGGAGGCGACGGGTTTCAAAAGGCTGGTGCGCAGTGGAGTTGTGCTCCAGGTGCAGCAGCAAGCCCGCATGGATCTCACCTTGGAGTTGGGCGCCCTGACCGAGTCCATCCAGGTAACCGCGGCCGTTTCGCGTCTGGAAGGCACTTCGTCGACGCTTGGCAAGGTGGTGGACAACCGGCGCATCAACGATCTCCCGCTGAACAGCCGGAACGTTTACTCGCTGCTGTTTCTCACCCCCGGAACATCGGGCAGCGTGGGCAACAACTACAACAACGTTTCCTTCCTCATCAACGGCAGCGCGAACCGGGACGTTCTTATCGACGGAGTCACCTCCACTCAGCCCACGGTGAACGGCGCGGTCGGCGTCTCGGTGTTCCCGCCGGTGGACGCCATCGAGGAATACAAAGTGCTGTCGTCCAACATGCCGGCCGAGTTCGGCCGCGCTTCGGGCGGCGTGCTGAACATGGTTTACAAGACCGGCACGAATCAGATTCACGGCAGCGCCTTTGAGTTTCTGCGCAATTCCGTGCTCGATTCGAACAACTTCTTCGCGAACCGCTTGGGCGTCAAGTTGGGCAGCTTCAAGCGCAGCCAGTTTGGCGGTACGCTGAGCGGACCCATCAAAAGGGACAAGCTCTTCTTCCTGGTGGCCTTTGAGGGCTTGCGGCAACGGAGTTACTCCTCCACCACCACCTCGGTTCCGACGGACCTGGAGCGGCAAGGCAATTTCGCTCAGTCGCTTGCGTCCAACGGTCAGCAGATCCGCATCTTTGACCCGTTCACCACCCGCGCCAACCCGGCCGGCGGATTCATCCGTGATCAATTCCCGGGCAACCTCATCCCGGCTTCGAGGATGGACCCGGTGGCGCTCAACATCATGAAGTACTATCCGCGAGCGAACACGGAAGGCCATCCGGTCACGAAGCGGGAGAATTTCTTCAAGACGGCCGTCGGCCCACTGAACACAGACAACTGGGACGTTCGTGTCGATTACAACCTGTCCACGCGTCAACGGTTGTTTGCCCGGTACTCTCACCGTCTGGTGGTTGACCCGGCAGCCCAGTTCTTCCCCGACGATATTACGATTGCCGAAGGCAGGATCATTGAGGAAAACCGCGCCCGCAACACGGTGGTGGAGTATAACAACACCCTGTCGCCCACGACCATCTTCACCGGGCGGCTTGGGTTTGCGCGCGCCGGCTATCTCCACGACAACCAGGGCCTGGGCTTCCTGCCATCGTCTCTGGGCTTGCCCGCCAGCATCGATGCGGCCGTGGACCGGCAGATGTTTCCCGGTATCAGCGTGAGCGGCTTCCGGGGCCTGGGCGGCGGCGACCACCGCTGGAACCCATTCATGACGTACTCGGCCACGGCCAGCCTGGCCAAGGTGAGCGGCTCGCATTCCTGGAAGTTCGGCTTCGAAGGCCGCCTGATCCGGGTCAACGTGTGGGAAGCCCGCAGCGCGGGGAGTTTCAGCTTCGGCGCCGGCTTTACACAGGGCCCGAACCCCAACACGGCCAGCGCCACCGCAGGCAACGGTGCCGCCTCACTGCTGCTCGGCACGCCCGGCAGCGGCAATTTGATCCAGGCGTGGAAGAACGTTGCCTCGCAGAGCTTCTATTACGCCGGCTACGTTCAGGACGACTGGCGAGTTACCCGGAAGCTGACGCTCAACCTGGGTCTGCGCTGGGAGCTCGATACTCCCCGAAGCGAGCGTTATGATCGCATGAACTACTTCGACCCGTCCGCCACGTCGCCTTTGGCCAGCGTGGTTCCCGGCTTCTCCGGACTTCGGGGCGGTCTCGTGTTTGTGGGTGTGGACGGGCGTTCCCGGCGGCAGCAGGCTTACGATCTGAACAACATCGGCCCCCGGCTGGGCTTGGCTTACCAGTTGAATCAGCAGACCGTCATCCGCATGGCCTACGGGCACATGTTCGGTTCCTCCCTGATGGCAGCCCAGGGAACGGTGGGACCGTTCGGCTTCCGCACCGAAAACCCGATGATCAGCAGCCTGGACGGCATCACCCCCTTCAACTTGTTGCGGAACCCCTATCCGCAGGGCTTCAAGCCGCCTCCGGGCGCCTCCGAAGGCCTGCTGACGCAGTCCGGAGCCAACATTCAGGCGGTTCTGTGGAACGAATCCGTGACGCCCTGGTCCCAGCAATGGAACTTCACGGTTCAGCGGCAACTGCCGTCGGACCTGCTCGTGGAAGCAGCCTACGTGGGCAACCGCGGGTTGCAGCTCACGCGCGGCGGCGAGGGTGCGAACAACATGAACCAGTTACACCCGGTTTACATGTCGCTGGGTTCACAACTCAACCAACTGGTGCCGAATCCGTTCAACCAGGCAGTGGGCCGCGGCATCCACATCGGCCCGCAGGTCAGCAGGGCGCAGATGCTGCGGCCCTTCCCGCAGTTCACCAACATCGAGCCCCTCTTCACGAGCGGCTACTCTTCGATCTACCACTCCCTTCAAGTCATGGCCACCAAGCGCATGACCCGTGGACTGCAGTTTGATATGGCTTATACCTGGTCCAAGCTGATCAGCGACGGCGGCGGACCGCAGAACTGGTATGACCTGCGTGAGACGCGTTCCATCTCCGGCAATCCCCATCGGCTGATCATGAGCTACCTGTACGAATTACCTTTCGGCCGTGGCCGCGCCTGGGGCGCCAACTCACCGGCTTTCGTCGACTGGGTGATCGGAGGCTGGCAGTTCAACGGCATCGCCAGCTTCATCAGCGGGGGCTTCCTGACCGTTACCGCCAGCAACACGTCGGGCATCTTCGGCACCAACACCTGGGCCCTCAACAACGGCACCAGCGCACGGATGACCGGACCGGTGGTGGACCGCCTTGAGAAGTACATGGACACCGGCGTGTTCAGCCAGCCGGCGGCTTTCACGTTCGGGAACGTCAGAACGCTGCCTGACGTGCTGAGCCCCGGAACGCGGAACTTCGACCTTTCGCTCTTCAAGGAATTCAAGCCCACGGAGCGGCTCCGGACGCAGCTCAGGGGCGAGTTCCTGAACGCGTTCAACACGCCCCGCTTCAGCGGTCCGAACACCAGCGTGACGTCAACGTCGTTCGGGCGCATCACGTCGCAGGGCAATGCTCCGCGCCAGATCCAGTTCGGCCTCAAGTTCCTCTGGTAGGGCGGATTCGGCTATCGAGCGAGGTGTAAGACCTTGAAACGAATTGGTTACCTGATTGCTTTGGCTGTGTTGTGGGCGGGCGTTTGTCCGGCCGAGACGCTCAGCGTCATGTCCTTCAACGTCCGCTACCCGGCCAAGGGAGACGGCCCCAACCGCTGGGAGGTGCGCCAGGACACTCTGGTGAGGACGATCCGGCTCAAGAACCCCGACATCGTGGGTACGCAGGAACTGTTCTTCATCCAGGGCGAGTACATCACCGCCAATCTGCCTGAATACGAGTGGTTCGGCAACAGCCGCCGCGGCAACCGCGAAGACGAGCACATGGGCGTCTTCTACAAGCGGAGCAAGCTCCGCCTCATAGAGGCGGGGAACTTCTGGCTGTCAGAGACGCCCGAGGTCGCCGGCAGCCAGGCATGGGGAGCTACCCTGCCCCGCATGGCGACCTGGGGACTTTTCGAGCTGAGAGCCAGCGGCAAGCGCTTCTATCTGTACAATACGCATTTCCAGCACACACCCCAGGGCAACGAGGCGCGTGTGAATTCAGCGCGCCTCATCGCCGACCGCATCGGGAGGCTGCCCAAAGACGTCCCGCTGATTCTGACCGGAGACTTCAACGCGCCGGCTCCCGACAGTGAGGTCTACAAGACGCTCGCGGCACCCTTGACCGATGCCTGGGTCACGGCGGCCCACAAGGTAGGGCCCGAGGGAACCATGAGCGGTTTTCGCGGAGGCGCCGGGGGGCGGCGCATCGACTGGATCATGTACCGGGGTCCATTCTCCGTGTTGCTGGCTGAAACCGTTGCTTATAACGAAGACGGCCGCTACCCGTCTGACCACTATCCCGTATTCGCCGTGTTCGAGTGGCAATAGACGGACGCAGCCAGGCAGGTTCCTGAGCGCGCGCGCGTGGCCTGATGCTGCCGCGCTGCCCCATACGGACTGAGTAGGTTACTCGGAATCCAGGTAGCGCTCGGCTTCTATGGCGGCCATGCAGCCTGCCCCGGATGCAGTGACAGCCTGCCGGTAGATGCGGTCCTGGACGTCGCCGGCGTGGAATACCCCTTGGACGCTGGTGCGCGCGCCGCCCTTGGATACGATGTAGCCCTGCTCGTCCAACTCGATCTGTTCCTTGAAGACTGCCGTGTTGGGGATGTGCCCGATGGCTACAAAGAGTCCATCCACATCGCGCGTGGTGGTTTCCCCGTTCCGGACGTCGCGCAAGCGGACACCGGTAACAACACCCTCATCCACTCCCAGAACATCCTCCACGACGGCGCTCATGATGAAACTGATCTTGGGATTGGCCTGCGCGCGCTCCACCATGATCCGGGAGGCGCGGAATTCCTCGCGGCGATGCACCACCACTACTTCGCGTCCGAAGCGGGTCAGGAAGATGGCTTCCTCCATGGCTGTGTCGCCGCCGCCCACCACCATGATGAGCTTGCCCCGGTAGAAGAAGCCGTCGCAGGTGGCGCAGGAGCTGACACCGTGACCGATGAGCTTCTGCTCGCTCGGCAGACCCAGCCAACGGGCGGAGGCTCCCGACGCAATAATGAGCGCACGGCATTCCTCCCACTCCCCGTCGACGTTCAAACGGAAAGGGCGAGTTGAAAGATCGGCTTCGATGAGCGTGCCGTTGCGGTACTCGGCGCCGAATCGCTCCGCCTGCTTCCGCATGTTCTCCACCAGCACCGGTCCATCGATGCCCTCGGGGAAGCCCGGAAAGTTCTCCACGAGCGTCGTCAAGGACAGCTGTCCGCCGGGTTCGTGCCCGGAAATCACCAGCGGATCGAGTGAAGCACGCGCAGCGTATATGGCCGCAGTATTGCCGGCGCAGCCGGAGCCGATAATCACCAAGTTTCGCATGGGATGTAACGGATCATGAGATCCGAACCCTCATGCTAGCATGTCAAGCCAGCCACGCCTGCACGATCCGGTTGGCCGCGAATGCGCCCGCGTAGGCCAGAGCGCCCATGTAAGCGAATTGGATCAGAGGCCACTTCCAGCCGGCGGTTTCGCGCCTGACCACGGCAATGGTGGAGATGCATTGCATGGCAAAGGCAAAGAACACCAGCAAGGCCACCGCTCCGCCCGGAGTGAGATCCTGTTGCAGGGCAGCCTGAAGACCCTGCGTGGACGCGCCGTTCTCCATGCCATAAATCGTTCCCAGCGTCCCCACAATCACTTCGCGGGCGGCCAGGGAACTGATCAACCCGATGCCGATCTTCCAGTTGAATCCCAGCGGTTCGATCAAAGGCTCGAGAGTGCGGCCCGCCGTACCCGCGAGACTGTCCTCGATGGCCGGGGCGACGCCTTGCGCCAGCGGCAGATGGGCCAGCACCCACAACAAGACAGCAGCTCCCAGAATCACGGTTCCCGCGCGCCGCAGAAAGATCTTCGATCTGTCCAACAGTCGCAAACCGAGCGAAGTCAGCGTTGGCCGGCGGTAGGGCGGCATTTCGAGCACAAACGGAGTGCGTTCGCTTTTCAGGACAGAAGAGCGGAGCATCCAGGCTGTGGCGACTGCCGCCAGGAAGCCCAACAGGTACAAGCCGAGCAACGCGCCCGCCCGGGTTCCCACTAACGGACCCAGCAGGGATCGTTCGGGGATGAAGGCGGCAATCACGAGCGTGTACACAGGCAGTCGCGCCGAACAAGTCATGAACGGAGCAATGAGAATGGTGGCAATCCTGTCCCGCTTGCTTTCAATGGTGCGCGTCGCCATAATGGCCGGCACTGCGCAGGCGTAAGCGGAAAGCAGAGGGATAAACGACTTGCCCTGTAACCCCACGCGGGCCATGCTCCGGTCCGCGATCAGCGCCGCTCTGGCCAAATAACCGGAATCCTCCAACACCCCGATGAACAGGAAGAGCAACAGAATCTGCGGCAGAAACACCAGAACCGAGCCTACTCCGCCCAAGACTCCTTCCACGAGCAAAGACCGGATAGCGGATTCGGGCAGGAGCGTGCCAGTCAGCTCTGCCAGCCACGCCACGGCCCATTCCACACCGTCCATCAATGGCCGCGCGCCAACGAAGATCGTCTGAAACACCGCCACGACCACAACGGCAAAAACCGCCGGACCCGCCACAGGATGCAGAAACACCGAGTCCAGCCGGTGCGTCCAGACGGGTGGCGCGGGCGCACGGTAGGCAGCCGCGCTCCCCACATTCGCCGCCCACTGCCGGCACTTCGGGATGTCCTGGATCACGGGCAGTTCCACTGGAGCCGGCACGCCGAACTGACCCGTGAGGAACTCGAGCACCGGTTCGATCCCTTCCCCCGTGGCTGCGCTGACGAGCGTGACTGGCGTACCCAATTGGCGCGCGAGGGAAGCTGTGTCCACCTCCCCGCCGCGGTTGCGCAGCGCGTCAGCCATGTTCAGCACAACCAACGTGGGAAGCCCGAGGCTGAGCACGGGCGCCGCAAGGACCAGGTGCCGCGCCAGGTTGGTGGAATCCAGGATGAGAATGACGGCGTCCGGACGCGGCACCCCGCTCATGGAACCTGTCAGCACGTCGCGAGTGACGCGTTCATCCTCCGAGCGCGGGTCCAGGCTGTAGACACCGGGCAGGTCGATCAGGTCCAACTCACGGTTGGAAGCCAGCCTGACTCTACCCACCCGTTGCTCCACCGTCACGCCGGGGTAGTTGGCAACCTTCTGCCGCAGTCCCGTGAGCCGGTTGAAAAGCGTGGACTTGCCGGAGTTTGGAGGACCTACAATGGCGATGGTGTGGTGAACAGGGCTGCCTCTGGCTCCGCTCTCGGGAGCCGTTTGGCGCACGTCAGGCTGGCTTTGGCTGCACCCGCTCATGGTATTTCTCTAGCCAGATTCAGGGCTTGGAGGGACGCTTCAGCTTAACGCAAGCCGCCGTCTCCTTGCGCAACGCAATTTCAGAACCGTCCACGCGGTACACGCGAGGGTCGCCCCCGGGGGCGCTGCGAGCCGCGGTCACCACGCTGCCTGGCACAAAACCAAGCTCCATCAAGCGGCGGGCTACGTCCTCCGCTGTGTCCAGGGACTCCAGGATGCCCTGCTCGCCAGCCTTCAGGTCGACGAGTGTAGCCGGGCCGGAAGCCGCCCGGCGAGTCTTCGAGCGGCCATTGCTGAAACTCAGTTGCAGCACACTTTTAGTATAGGAGACGGGCCGGAGGCTGTGTCAAGGCGGGCGGGGCTGGGCATTCCGCCGTTTCAGAGAGACGACGGGACCGGGCTACGAGCCCGGCGAGCCCGGCCCTCATGTACACTCAGGGTGAGATGGAAAACACTCTCGCCGTCCTGCTGGCGGGAGGCGCGGGCGAGCGTCTTTACCCCCTGACGCGCAACACGGCCAAGCCTGCCGTTCCCTTCGGCGGTTCCTACAAGATCATTGACTTCACGCTGTCCAATTGTGTCAATTCCAATATCCGCCGCATCTTTGTCCTGACGCAGTACAAGGCGCTTGAACTGACACGTCACCTGCGCGACGGCTGGAGCATTCTCTCCAACGAACTGGGCGAGTTCATCGAGGTCATCCCCCCGATGAAGAGAGTCCATGAGGATTGGTATCTGGGCACAGCCGACGCCGTTTACCAGAACATCGAGAGCATTATCGCCGAACAACCGCAGCAGACCTTGATCGTCTCCGGCGACCACATCTACAAGATGGACTACGCCGAGATGCTTGCCTGGCACCGGGCGCAGGGGGCGGACGTAACGCTGGCAACCATTCAAGTACAGCCCTCGGAGTGCAGCCGCTACGGCATCCTGGAGATTGACGAGAGCTACAGGGTGACAGGCTTCGAGGAAAAGCCTGAGCACAGCCTGCCCGCGGTTTCCGTGTTCAATCCGGAGAGATGCTGCGCCTCCATGGGCGTCTACCTGTTCGACACGGGAATCTTGCTCGAAGCCCTGAGAGAGGACGCGGCGGATCCACTCTCGACGCATGATTTCGGGCGGGACATTCTGCCCAGAATGATCAGCAGAGCGCGGGTGGTGGCGTATGATTTTCGCGACCTGAATGAGAAAGACGCCAAATACTGGCGCGACGTCGGCACGCTGGACGCCTATTACGAGGCGAACATGGACTTGGTCGCCGTGGTCCCTGAGTTCAACCTGTACGACGCGCGCTGGCCCATCCGCACGAGACCTCAGCAGCAACCACCCGCGAAGTTCGTTTTTGCGCAGGAGGGGAGGCGGATGGGCGTGGCGCTGGACTCGGTTATCTCTCCCGGTTGCATCATCAGCGGCGGCAGGGTGACGCGCTGCGTGCTTTCACCGAGCGTCCGCGTGAACAGCTACTGCGAAGTGGAGGATTCCATTTTGCTCACGAACGCGCAGATAGGCCGTTACAGCAGGTTACGGCGTACCATCGTGGCGGCCAATGCCATCGTTCCCGAGGGTTCAGTAATTGGCTTCGACCTCGAGGCGGACACCTCCCGAGGCTACGTCGTTACCGGGTCCGGCCTGGTGGTCGTTCCCGAGGTGCTGGAACGGGCTGCCAACGCCTGAACCCGTCCGCGGATGGGGCTTTGCAGGTGCGGCCTATGTAAGAATAGTGTGCTTGGACAACTCATTCGCATTGATCAGGAACAACTATGACTGAAATCGTAAAAATCATCGGAAGAGAGATACTGGACTCGCGCGGCAACCCTACCGTGGAAGCCGACGTGTACCTGGCGGACGGCAGCATGGGCCGGGCGGCGGTCCCGTCGGGCGCCTCCACCGGAGAACATGAAGCCGTGGAGTTGCGGGACGGAGACAAGAACCGCTACCTGGGCAAAGGCACGCAAAAGGCCGTCCGCAACATCAACGAAGAAATCGCGCGGGCGCTGGCCGGCATGGATGCCTCCATGCAGGGCAAGCTGGACCGGCAGATGATCGAACTGGATGCCACGCCGAACAAGTCGCGGCTGGGCGCAAACGCGCTCTTAGCAGTCTCGATGGCTGCCGCCCGCGCCGCTGCGCAATCGCAGCAGACCCCGCTCTACCGCTACCTGGGGGGCGTGTCAGCCTGCCTGCTGCCCGTTCCGATGATGAACATCATCAACGGCGGCGCGCACGCCGACAATTCGGTGGATCCACAGGAGTTCATGATTGCGCCCGTGAGCGCGCCTTGTTTCTCCGACGCCATCCGCATGGGAGCCGAGATCTTCCACCACCTGAAGACCGTTCTCAAGAAGCGCGGTTATTCCACGGCAGTGGGTGATGAGGGCGGCTTCGCCCCGAACCTCAAGTCCAATGAGGAAGCCCTGGAAGTCATTCTCGAGGCGATCCAGAAGGCAGGCTTCAAGCCGGGTGAAGACATCTGCCTCGCCCTGGACCCCGCCGCGAGCGAGTTCTACGACGCGGAGAAGAAGAAGTACGTTTTCAAGAAATCCGACAAGAGCGAACGCACCTCCGCTGAAATGGCTGAGTTTTGGGCCAATTGGGCGCGTCAATATCCCATCATCTCGATTGAAGACGGCATGGCCGAGGACGATTGGAGCGGGTGGAAGATGCTGACCGATATGCTCGGCTCGAGAATCCAACTGGTGGGCGACGATCTGTTCGTGACCAACACGGAGCGCCTGGCGCGTGGCATTCAGGAAGGCATCGCGAATTCGATCCTCATCAAGGTGAATCAGATCGGCACGCTGACCGAGACCCTGGCGGCGATGGATTTGGCGGCGAAGAACGGCTACACGAGCATGGTTTCGCATCGTTCCGGCGAGACGGAAGACAGCTTTATCGCGGACCTCGCCGTCGCCACCGGCGCCGGGCAGATCAAGACCGGGTCGGCAAGCCGCACGGACCGCATCGCGAAGTACAACCAACTCCTGCGCATCGAAGAGGAGCTTGCCGGTTGCGCCCGCTACGCCGGCCGGGCGGCCTTCCGGCAGAAGGAGGGAGCGTGATTAAGCTGGTTCTGGTTCGCCACGGCGAAAGTACCTGGAACAAGGAAAACCGGTTCACGGGCTGGACAGACGTGGACCTCTCCGAGCGGGGTTTGGCGGAAGCCAAGGAAGCCGGGCGCGTGCTCAAGCAGGAAGGCTTCACGTTCGACGTAGCTTATACCTCGGTGCTCAAGCGAGCCATCCGCACGTTGTGGCTGGTGCTGGACGAAATGGACCTGATGTGGATACCAGTCCATCGAAACTGGCGCCTGAACGAGCGGCACTACGGGGCTTTGCAGGGGCTGAATAAGGCGGAAACGGCGGAGAAGTTCGGCGATGCCCAAGTCAAGATCTGGCGCCGCAGCTATGACACGCCGCCTCCCGCCCTGGAAGTCGAGGACCCGCGTCACCCGAGCAAAGACCGGCGCTACGCGGACTTGACCGAGGAGGAACTGCCCCTGACGGAGTGCCTCAAGGACACGGTGGCGCGCTTCCTGCCTTACTGGCATGAGGTCATCGGCCCCATGATTCTGAGCGGCAAGCGGGTGATCATCGCCGCGCACGGCAACAGCCTGCGCGCCTTGGTCAAGTACCTGGATAACATCTCGGATGAAGATATCGTCGAGCTCAACATACCCACTGGTATTCCCTTGGTATATGAGCTTGATAAGGATCTGAACCCGTTGAACCGTTATTACTTGGGCGATCCTGAGCAAGTGAAAGAGGCGATGCAAGCCGTCGCCAACCAAGCGAAGAAGAAGTAAGCTTCCGGCACGCGGCCGGCTTGCGGGCCGGCCGTGTGCTATTCTGGTAGGGAGTGATTTTACGATTGGCCAGCATAGGAATGTGCCTGCTGCTAGCGGGCACTTTATTCGCAGCCAATTGTGTGTCCTGCAGCCTCGTTGAAGAGCAGGACCAGGGCGCCCACGAATGCTGCCCCGCAACCATCCCCGAGCAGCAATCACAACAGCAGGATCCGGAAGAGGCTGAGAACTGCGTCCACGACCATCCCGTCCCGGAGTTGGTCTCCAAGGTCGACCATCACCCCACACTGACGCTGGAAATCGGCTCGGCCAATTCTGCGGAACCGGGAACCTCATTAATCGGACCCGCCGGGGTGGCCCTGGAGGCCAGTCCTCCCATCCACTCCCCCCCTCGCATATATCTGCTGTCCTCCTGTCTGTTGATCTGAACCTTCCTCGCGTCTGTTCACACGAATAGTCCAATAAATCCGCGCCTAAGTTGCATGTAGGCCGGAAAGGAGGTGGAAGGTGATAAACAGGTTCGTTATCCCGTTGCTTTGCATCGCAACCCTCGCGGCAGCGGCGGAAAACTCGGGCACAAGGCTTCGTCTGGAGCCGTTGCTGGCTGAAGCGGTTCAGACGCATCCCGACATACTGGCCGCCAGGATGAGGTATCAGGCGGCCCGCCAACGTCCGAGCCAGGAAAGCAGTCTGCCAGACCCCATGCTCAGCGTGGGCTACACGTCATCCGGCAGCCCGCGTCCATTTGCAGGGATAGGCATGGAACCCACGAGCAACGCGGGATTCATGGTCTCGCAGGAGTTTCCCTTCCCTGGCAAGCGGAAACTGATGGGCGAGATGGCCAGCAAGGAAGCCGCCGCTGAGTTCGAGCAGTATCAGCAGACGCAACTGAAGGTCATTTCGCAGATCAAACAGGCCTACCACCGCTTGCACGACACCTATGCGCGCATTGCAGTGATGGAGAAAAGCCGGGATCTGCTCAGGAAGTTCCTGCTGATCAGTGAAGTTCAATACACCGTGGGACGCGCCGCGCAACAGGACCTCTTCAAGGCGCAAACCCAGTTGTCCATTCTGGAGACGAGGATCCTCCGCATGGAGCAGGAAAAGCGCTCATTCGCGGCCGAAATCAACAGCCTGCTCAGCCGTCCGCCGGATGCTCCGGTGGCTCAGCCGGTGGACATCGGGCTGCGCGGCTTCAGTCTTAACCTGGACGCACTGCTGGCCTCCGCACGCGACCACGCGCCCATGCTGCTTAAAGATGAACGCATGATTCAGCGCTCTGAACTGGCGGTGAACCTGGCGCGTAAGGAATTCTACCCCGACTACACCGTCTCGGCAGGCTACTTCAACATGGGCAACATGCCGGATATGTACGAAGTCCGCGTGGACTTCAAACTCCCGGCATATTTCTGGCGCAAACAGCGGCCAGGAGTGGCGGAGAAGGTGAGCCTGCTCAACGAGGCGAGGCGCAACTACCAGAGTTCCGCCCAGTCCCTGATGTTCCGCATCAAGGATGATTACCTGATTGCTGAAACTTCCCACCGGCTGGCCCGCTTGTACAGCACCACTGTCGTGCCGCAGGCCAGCCTGACTCTGGAATCCTCCATCCCGGCGTATGAGGCCGGCACGGTGGATTTCCTGACACTGTTGATGAACTTCATGACGATGGTGGAGTTCGAAGAGAACTACTACCAGGAGATGCTCAGTTATCACCTCGCCCTGATACGGCTTGAGGAAATGATCGGAATGCATCTGATCGATGAGGAGGCGCGATGAAAACCGGCCGCTGGATATTGATTGTTCTCCTGCTCGGCCTGGGTTTCCTGGCGGGCTACGGCTACGGGCGCTGGTACGCCAAAGGCACGGGCATGACAACTGCAGTCTCAAAGGACGGCAGGAAGATCCTGTACTACCACTGCCCCATGCACCCCAACTACCGCTCCGACCGTCCCGGCACAGCTCCTTGCTGCGGCATGAAGCTGGAGCCGGTCTACGAAGAGGGTGAAGCCGCACCACCGCAGGCCGAGCGCAAAGTGCTTTACTATCGTGATCCGCAGGACCACAGCTACCGCAGTGACGTACCGGGCTTGAACCCGGAAACCGGCGCGGAACTCGAACCGGTGTACGAAGGCGATCCCGCTTCAATGCCGCCGGGCACGGTGCGCATTTCCGCCGAACGGCAGCAACTCATAGGCGTGCGCTTCGGCGAGGTGGAACACACCACTACCGAAGAAACGCTGCGGGCGGTGGGCAAGGTGGCCATCGACGAGCGCCGCGTGGTCACGGTCCACTCCAAAGTGGATGGCTGGATTGAGAAGGTGCACGTGGATTTCACCGGGCAGCTCATCCAGAAAGGCCAGCCGCTGCTTACGCTGTACAGCCCGGACATGCTGGCCACACAGCAGGAGTATCTGCTCGCCTTGCGCGCCCGGGATACGCTGCGCCGCAGTCCTCTGGCGGACGCCTCCGGACACAGCGAGTCTCTGCTTCAGGCGGCGCGGCGCCGGCTTCAACTGTGGGATCTTTCCGACCAGCAGATTGAGGAAATCGGCCGAACGGGAACGCCCATCAAGAACTTCACGATTTATGCTCCCTCCAGCGGGTTCGTGACGGAACGGAATGCCCTCGCCAACCAGCGCATCACACCGGAAACCACGCTCTACACAATCACGGACCTGAGCCACGTCTGGATTCTGGCGGACGTCTTTGAGTATGAAGCCGCCCGAGTGCGCCTCAACCAGAACGCTACCATTCAGCTTTCCTACTTCCCAGGCAAGAACATCCCCGCCAAGGTGACCTACATCATGCCGCAGGTGGATCCCATGACGCGGACTCTGAAGGTTCGCCTGGAAGCCCACAACCCGGCCCATCTGCTGAAACCGGAGATGTTCGTGGACGTGGTGTTCCGCAGTTCGATGCCGCGCATGCTGACTGTTCCGCTCGAAGCGATTCTCGACACCGGGTTGCGCAAGACCGTCTTCGTGGATCGGGGCAATGGCTACTTCGAACCGCGGCAAGTGACGACGGGCGCGAGGGCGGATGGCCGCATCCAGGTTCTCAGCGGGCTGCAAGCAGGTGAGCGCGTAGTCACTTCCGGCAACTTCCTGATCGACTCCGAGAGCCAGCTGAAATCCGCCGCCACGGCGATGACAGGGCATCAGCATGGAGCAGCGCCGGCGGGCGAGCCGCAGCCCAAGGCGGCGGCTCCTGCACAAGAGCACAAACATGATTAACCGGATCATCGATTTCTCAGCGGAGAACAAGCTGGTCGTTCTGCTGATGGTCGCCGCTGGCGTGCTCGGCGGCATCTGGTCCATGTACAACGTGCCGCTGGATGCCATCCCGGATCTGAGCGACACGCAGGTGATCGTCTACTCACGATGGGACCAAAGCCCTGACATCATCGAGGACCAGGTCACCTACCCCATCGTCACATCCATGTTGGGCGCGCCCAAGGTGCGGGCAGTGCGCGGTTTCTCCGATTTCGGGTACTCGTTTGTCTACATCATTTTCGAGGACGACACGGACATTTACTGGGCGCGTTCGCGCACACTGGAATACCTGTCCGGCGTGATGCCGCGGCTGCCGAAGGGCGTGCAGACGGAACTCGGACCGGACGCCACGGGTCTGGGTTGGGTGTATCAATACGCGCTGGTGGACACCTCGGGCAAGCACGACCTGGCCGAATTGCGCTCGTTGCAGGACTGGTTTCTGAATTACCACCTTAAGGCTCTTCCGGGCGTGGCGGAGGTCGCTCCCCTGGGCGGCTTTGTGCGGCAGTACCAGATCAACGTCGATCCCAACCGCCTGCAGGCTTACAACATGTCCATCTCCAAGGTGGTGGATGCCGTGCGGGCGGGCAACGCCGACGTGGGCGGACGCCTGCTCGAGTTCGGTGGAGCCGAGTACATGATCCGGGGCCGCGGCTACGCGACCTCGGTGGAAGACATCCGCAATATCTCCTTGGGAGCCACTCCGGGTGGAGTGCCCATCCGGGTGGCGGATATAGGCAGCGTCACGCTGGGCCCGGATGTGCGGCGCGGCGTCTCCGACCTGAACGGGGAAGGCGAGGTGGTCTCCGGCATCATCGTCATGCGCCAGGGAGAGAACGCCCTGGACGTCATCGAGGGCGTCAAGGAGAAGCTGAAGGAACTCGAGCCGGGCTTGCCCGAGGGCGTCAAGCTCGTCACCGCCTATGACCGCTCAGAGCTGATTCTGAAAGCCATCGACAACCTGAAGACAACCCTGACCGCGGAGTTGATCGTTGTCGCGCTCGTGATTCTGATCTTCCTGTGGCACATCCCGAGTTCCACCATCCCGGTCGTCACCATTCCCATCACCATCATCCTCTCCTTCATACCGATGAAGATGATGAACATCACCACCAACATCATGTCGCTGGGAGGCATTGCCATCGCCATCGGAGCGATGGTGGACGCGGCCATCGTGGTGGTGGAGCAGACTCACAAGAAACTGGAGGAGTGGGAGCGTGACGGGCGCAAGGAGGACTACCACCACGTGGTGGTCAGCGCGGTGAAAGAGGTTGGCGGGCCCAGCTTCTTCGCCTTGCTGGTGATTGCGGTCTCCTTCGTCCCCGTCCTGGCGCTGGAAGCGCAGGAAGGCCGGCTGTTCAAGCCGCTGGCCTACACCAAGAACTTCGCGATGGTGATGGCAGCCGTACTGGCGATCACGCTGGACCCGGTGATGCGGCTGATGTTCACGCACGCCCGGAACTTCGATTTCCGTCCGCGTTTCCTGTGCCGTGCCTTCAACGCCGTCCTGGTTGGGAAGATCCACAGCGAGGAGAAACACCCCGTCAGCCGCATTCTGATCCGGCTGTATGAACCCGTAGCGGCGTGGAGCTTGCGCCACAAGTGGCTGGTGATCGGCGGCTCCATCGTGATCATGCTGGCCACGATTCCCGTTTACATGCAGCTCGGATCCGAATTCATGCCGCCGCTCGATGAAGAGTCTCTGTTCTACATGCCGTCCACGCTGCCGGGCCTCTCGGTGACGGAGGCGCAGAAGCTGCTACAGGTGCAGGACCGGCTGATCCTGCAGTTTCCTGAAGTGGACCGCGTGATGGGCAAAGCCGGGCGGGCGGAAACATCCACGGACCCGGCGCCGCTCTCGATGATGGAGACGGTCATTCTGCTGAAGCCCAAGAGCGAGTGGCGCAGCGTCGATACGTGGTACTCGGATTGGGCCCCGGAATGGGCCAAGCGCATCTTCCGGCACATCACGCCGGACCACATTTCCACGGAAGATCTGATCGAAGAGCTCAATGAAGCCGTGAAACTGCCTGGCGTTTCGAACGCCTGGACCATGCCCATCAAGGCACGCATCGACATGCTGACAACGGGCGTGCGCACTCCGGTCGGCATCAAAGTGTTCGGGTCCGACATCCATACGATTGAGATGATCGGCACGCAACTGGAGGCCCTGCTGCCGCAGGTGCCCGGCAGCCGCAATGTCTTCGCGGAGCGGACCGGCGGTGGGTACTTTCTCGACCTGATTTGGCGCCGTGAAGAACTGGCGCGGTACGGCCTGACGATTGACGACGCCCAGATGATCGTCATGAACGCCATTGGCGGGGAGAACATCACCACCACCGTGGAGGGACGCGCGCGCTACCCCGTGAACGTGCGCTACATGCGGGATTTCCGCAGCGACGTGGATGCCATCGGCCGCGCCCTGGTGCCGGTGATGGGCGGCTCCCTGCAAGTACCCGTCTCTCAGCTGGCCGAGGTGAAACTGACCTACGGACCGGGCATGCTGCGCAACGAAGACGCCATGCTCACCGGCTACGTCTATGTGGATGTCGCCGACCGGGACATCGGCGGCTACGTGGAGGAAGCCAAGGCGCTGGTCCGCGAGAAGATCAAGCTGCCGCCGGGTTACTCGCTGGCCTGGAGCGGGCAGTACGAATCCATGGAGCGCGTGAAGGAGCGCCTCATCATCGTGGTGCCCATGACGCTGTTCATCATCTTCCTGTTGCTCTACATGAACACGAAGTCCACGGCCAAAACGCTGATTGTCGTGCTGGCGGTTCCCTTCTCTGCCGTGGGCGCTGTCTGGCTGCTCTACCTGCTCGGCTACAACATGAGCATTGGCGTGTGGGTGGGGTTGATTGCTCTGCTCGGCGTCGACGCCGGAACAGGTGTGTTCATGCTGCTCTATCTCGACCTGGCTTACGAAAAGGCCAGGAAAGAGGGCAAGCTACGCAATCTAGCGGATTTGCGGGCCGCCGTCATGGAGGGCGCCGTAAAACGCATCCGGCCGAAGTTTATGACGGTCGCCACGATGTTCGTCGGACTCCTCCCCATCATGTGGTCCACGGGAACCGGCGCCGACGTGATGAAGCGCATCGCGGCGCCGATGATTGGAGGAATTCTCACCTCTTTCATTTTGGAACTGGTCGTTTATCCGGCCGTCTACGAGGTATGGAAATGGCATTTCGATTTGAAAAAACGGTTGTCCTGAGCGCCGCTGTAGCGGTCCTGCTGCTCAGTCCGGCGGTTGTGCGCGGGGAAATTCAATTCCAGGTGCGTCATGACCACTGGCGCAAGTACTGCTCCGGCAGCCTGGTGGTCACCGAAAGCGGAGTCTCTTATCAGGAGGAGAATCCCAAGAAGAAGCCCGGCGAGTTGCATGCGTGGAGTTGGGATTTCCAGGACATCCAGCAATTGCTGATCGCTCCGCGAATGCTGAAGGTACTCAGCTACAAAGACAACAAATGGAAGCTCGGTTCTGACCAAGAATATGAGTTCACGCTGGACCAAGGCGACTTTGAAGCCGCGTACAGCGCTTTGAAGGACCGCTTGGACGAGCGCCTGGTGGCTGCCCTGGCAGCGGAAATCGAGCCGCTGTGGCAGTTGCCGGTGAAGCACCTGAAACGATTCGCCGGGTCGGAGGGCGTGCTGCTGGTAGGCAAGGACCTGGTAGTTTACCGGTCTGAGAAGGAAGGCGAGTCCCGCACGTGGCGGCTGAAGGACATTGAAAATGTCAGCAGCGCGGGGCCGTTTCAACTCACCCTCACCACCTACGAGCGTGCGCGGACCCACTACGGAAGTTTGAAGGGTTTTGATTTTCAACTGAAGCAGGCGCTCAGCGAAGAGCGCTACACGGCCTTGTGGAGGAGTCTGAACCGCACCAAGGGGCCGGAAGTTTTGATTTCTATTCTCGAAAAGGAGTCTCGCTAAATGAGAAGACTATTGATTCTGGTATTTGCCTTCGCCGCTCTGGTGGCGGCGGACACGAAGAAGGGCACGTTTACGGGCGTGATCACCTGCACCATGTGCGGAGCTGATCACAAAGCGATGAAGGTCACCCCGGATGACAAATGCGTGCGCGAGTGCGTGCGCCATCATGGTTCGCGCTACGGGCTGCTTGACGGCAACAAGGTCTACATGCTCAGCGATCAGAAGACGCCGGAAGCGTTCGCCGCTCAAAAGGTGAAGGTGACGGGCGTGCTTTACACCAAGACCAACATCATCAAGGTGGAGAAGATCGAGGCAGCAGCCAAGTAACGGCTCATCGCGGCGAATCGCCGCAGCACAGGTGAGATGGGACGGGCTCCCGCCCGCCCCTCCTACTTCACCTTGGGCTTGATGCCCACGATCGTCAGCGGAATACCGCTGCGTGAAACCGTCGCCCGGCCGGTCAGGGACTCGCTGGATTCCCACCAGCACTCGGTCGGGCGGCGGTTGTCGCTCCACCGTTGCTCCGGCAGGCTGAAGATCGCCTTGCCGCCGCTCAGAAAGACGAAGCCCCAGCGGGTTGAACCGGCTGGGCCATCTTCGAAAATCTTCATCGCGGACAGGCGCACTTCTGCCTGCCCGCCTTTGCCCTGCGAAACGCTGAAGGTGAATTCGAACGACCCGTCGCGTGGATCGCCAGCCTGCAAAAGAAGGGCCCCTCCTGAAACGGGCAATACGAAGTCCTTTTCCAGGAAGCCGTCGATTTCCGGCTCCGGCCTCCGCTGCCGGATTGCTGTCCGGATCCGGTCGATTTCCTGCTCCGCCGTGGCAGGCTGGCCCCTTAACTGATAGGGCCGCAGAAAGGCATTAAGGAGCGCCTGATTGGTGTACATGCCGGGCAGAGTCAGCTGCACCCTTACGCGCGACCGGATTCGTATCCGACAGGAATTTCCGCCCGCGTCCAAACGGCAGTTCGTAGATCCCGCTTACAGAAAGCCTGTGCGGAAAGTCCTGGTCGGAAACCACTTCGACCGGCATGGGATCCCCGCTGTTCATGAAACCGGTGGCCTCCATGAACTTCGACCATGTGTACGATACCTGGCACGTCAGACCCGAGGAGAAGCGTTTATCCAGTTTGACCTGTAGGGAGTGATACCAGGAGTAGCCTTCGTTGGTGGTCGAACCAATCCCGGTGTATTGCGGATAGGCCGTCAGCAGTGTTGCCCTGCTAAGGTAGTGCCGAAATCGAGGTTGCCGCTGGAGACGTTGTCGTGATTGTACTGGTTCTCCCGGTAGGCGCGGGCTTCCATGCCGAACTTGAAGGCGTGAGCGCCGCGAATCTTGTCGAAGGCCGCCGTGATGCTGTGCGTTTCGACCGGCCGCCAGAGCGTGCCGTTGTATGTGCTGGCGTAACCTTGAATGCTGATCAGCGGGAAACGGCGGATCTCCGGGTCAATGGCGTTGTTGAGCGAAGCCGGCAGTCCGAGCTTCGTCAGATCGAAGCCACGCGCGGCCGGATTGGCGTCGTATGTCCGGATAAACCGGTTGTAGCCGTAGCGCAGGTTCATCACGAACGTCGGCGTGGATGTTGCCCGGAACGGGATCGGATTGGAACCGCCCGCCTGCCGCCGTCCGGCGCGTAGCCGGATCGTAAATCTGATAGGCGCTGCCGAGGCGCAGCAAGTCACTGAAATCGCCCTGCCGCTGCTTGGCGGTGGGCACGGTCAGCGTGGTGCCGCGCGGCCGGCTCTCGTGGATGCCTTCGTAGCCATACATGTAAAAGGTCCGGTTGCGTCCGTCATAAACCTTGGGCAGCAAAACCGGACCGCCGGACATCAAACCCCAGCGATTGTAAGTAAAGTCGCCGCGCGGTTGGTTGATGCGGTTGGCGAAGAACAAGTTGGCGTTGAGTTCGGGCGCCATCTTGACGTAGTAGGCCATTCCGTGAAGCGCGTTCGTACCCGACTTCAAGCTGAGGTTGATCACTCCGCCCTCGGTGTGTCCGACGCTGGCATCGAAAGTCGCCGTTTGAACCTTGAATTCGCCCACGACGTCGGCAGGCGGCACGTAGGAGGCGGTCACTTCGTTGTTGCCCGCTGTAGCCGTGTTGGGCACTCCGTCCAAGGTGACCTCGCTGCGGTTCGAGCGGGTTCCGTCCATGGCGTAGCCAACAATATGCGTAGGCTCAAACGGCCGGCCCAGTGTAATGCTGCGCGCAAAAGCTACGCCCGCACACGCAAATGCATGCAAACCTCTGACGTTTTCGGAAGACTATGACCCAACCCGTTTTGATGGGTAGTCGCGGAGAAGCCATCTTGTCAAGCGCCCCCCTGGCCGGGTAGTGTAGGTCCATGCGTGAGATCCGTGTAGGCACGGCGCAGTTTGAGATGCGCGACGGCGACAAGGACTATAACCTCGGCGTCGTTGAAGCGCTCACCCTCCGGGCAGCCAAACAAGGCGCCGAGTTGGTTTGTTTCCACGAATGCTGCGTCAGTGGCTACACGTTTCTGGAGAACCTCACACCGTCCGAAGTAGCCGCGCTTGCCGAGCGCGTGCCTGATGGTCCTTCCACTGAGCGGCTGATCCAGATAGCCCGCAGCGCCTCCACGGCAGTGTCAGCGGGGCTGGTGGAAATCGAGAACGGAAATCTTTACAACTGCCAGGTGATGGTGGACGTTCAAGGTTTTGTCGCCAAACACCGTAAGATTCACGATTTCATCACCGACTTCATCACTTGCGGAGACAGCTACACCGTGTTCGACTGGCGTGGCTGCCGTATCGGAATCCTCACCTGCTACGACAACAACCTGCCGGAAAACCCGCGCCTGACAGCCATGCTAGGCGCCGAGATCATCCTCATGCCGCACGTGACGGGCTGCCTGCCTTCCCCCATGCCCGGCCGCGGAACGGTGGAACCTGAGATCTGGCACAATCGCGAACGTGACCCGGTTCGCTGCCGGCAGGAATTCGACGGGCCAAAAGGGCGCGGATGGATCATGCGCTGGCTCCCGGCGCGAGCTTTCGAGAACGGCGTTTACGCTGTGTACAGCAACCCGATCGGCGTGGAGGGCGGCACCATCAAGCCGGGCGGTTCGATGATCCTCGATCCTTACGGTGAGATTCTCAGCGAGTGCCGCTCGCTCGGAGACGAAGTGGTAGTATCCACTTTGGTCCCGGAGAAACTCGAGCTGGCTTCCGGCCAGTCTTACATCCGCGCGCGGCGTCCTGACCTGTACGGGAAGATGGTCGAGCCGAATCCTCACCTGGGGCCCGGCAACCGGCCAGAAGTCTATTGGAAGAAGATACGCAAGAAGGGCTAGGAACGTATGGAACTGACACCACGCAGACATTTCCTCCTGGGTTCCCTGGCCGCTGTCGCCTTGCCCAAGAACGCAAGGGCACAGGCGGACGCGGAACCGATTGGCCTGGGCATGATTGGAACCGGCAACCGGGGCGGCTATTTGACGCGCAGTTTCCTCGAATTGCCGGGCGCTCGCGTGAAGGCGCTGTGCGACATCAAACCGGACCGCCTCGACAAAGCCGCAACACTGGCCGCCGCTCACAATCCTGTCACCTTCAGCGACTATCGGCGCCTGCTAGACCGCAAGGACATTAACGCCGTCGTGATTTCCACGCCTTGCGACCTGCACGTCGAAATGTCCATCGCCGCGTTGAAGGCTGGCAAGCACGTCTATTGCGAAAAACCCGTGGGCATCACGCCTGAGTCGATTGCTGAACTCGTTTTCGTGGTCCGGCAATCCAAGACTGTCTTTCAGGCGGGGCAGCAGCGGCGGTCCGAAGCCCGCCTAAGGAAGACGATCGAAAAAGTCCACGAGGGCGTGGCCGGGAAGATCATCATGGTGAAGGCTCAGCGGCACGCGGGCGATGATCTGGCCCACGAAGGTCCTTCGGCGGACTGGTTCTTCGACCAGAAACGCTCGGGCGATGTGATCGTCGAGATGGCGGTGCATAATCTGGACGTCTGCAACTGGGCCATCAACAGCCTTCCCGAGCGAGCCGCCGGCTTCGGCGGCAACCTGATGTGGGTCAATCAGCCCCCTGGCAGGAACACGATGGACGGCTACAGCCTCACTTACGAGTACGCCAATGGCGTGAAGCTCTCCTTCACTCAGGTGTTCTTCCACACGCGCGGTCTGCCGGGCGGCGGCCAATACAACTACCTGTACGGTACCGAAGGCGCGGTGGATCTGGACACGTCTACGCTGTATCCGCGTGCGCGCGACGCAAAGCCGGTCGTGCTCGTGGAGCCTCAACCAGAAAACCGGCAGGCGCATCTGACGGCATTCCTGGAGTCTATTCGTACCGGCGCCCCGCCTCCCGCAGGGATTGAGGTGGGCGCCACAGGCGCTCTCACCGCCATTCTGGGAC
>JBBIND010000020.1:0-40000 GCA_037444075.1 Acidobacteriota bacterium
GCCCCGGCCGGCGGTCCCGGCGGCCCGCACGGCCACGACATGGATTACTAGATCCCTGCCGTAGCAACCGGCGGTGAATCAACAGGCCGCGTGGAGGGATCATTCAAGGTTCCTCTGCGCGGCCCTTTTCTTTTGTACTGCTGATAGAATGCGGGTAGAGGTAAGCCCAATGCCCCACTACGAGTTTCTCTGCCTGACGTGTCAGAAGAAGTTTGATAAGGTCATGCATATCTCAGATCTCGACAAGGGCGAAGTTGCCTGCCCCCACTGCGGCAGCAAGCAGGTCGAGCAGCAAGTCAGCAGTTTCTCAGCCGTCACTTCCAGGAAAAGCTGAACCGGTGATGGGAGCAAGGCGGGCGGTTCGCCCAGTTTGCCAGCGCCGGAGCATCAGCCTCCGTAGGCTTGCTTCAGATGCCGGCGCACAAAGGCGAGGTCGCGGGCGAAGGCCTCCCGGTCGTTCTCCGGGCGGTACTCGACATGCAATGAAATGGGGCCCTGGAACCTGGCCGCGGCAAGCAGGGAGAAGAAACGGGGCCAATCGACCATGCCCTCGCCGAGCGGGCACGTCCTGGTCCGCCAGCGGCCTTGTAATTTCTCCCAATAGAAATCCTTGACGGCCACCATCATCAGCCTCTTCGAGGCCATCTGGAAGGCAACGCGCCAGCCCGCGGCGCCGCCCTCGATGGTGGCGTGGCAGGGGTCATAGTAGTAGCCAGCCCACTCCGGAGGGAGCCCCTCAATCATGCGGCGCGTATCCCAGACGGCCGTTCCGACATAATCGCCGCTGTGGTTGTGGAAGCCCGTGCGTACACCGTGACTGCGCGCCAGTTCCACCAGCGGGCGCGCGTCGCGTGTAGCCTCGGCCAGGATCTGCTCCACGTCGCCGTCCTTATAGCGCCAGTAGCCTGTCTTGAAATACGGAATCTTGAGGCGGCCGGCGGTCTCGAGCGTTGGCCGGGCGGCGGGATCGTTCACCGAGATCAACCCCGTGGTGATCATGGGGACGGTAATGCCGGCATTGCGGATGATGTCCACCGCCCGGGGTAAGTCCGCCGCCACGCGTTCCGGCAGAACATGTCCTCCCGGACGGACCGTGAGATCGGCCCCGTCGAAGCCGAGGTCGCGAAGCGCCTTCGCCAGGTCCCCGTAGTCGAGATCCTGAAGGTGCTTTGAAAAGAGGCACACGGGAGGTGTGCGCGATGCAGAGGCGGCCACTGCCGTGGCCGCCGTGGCGAGCAGGAAATCTCTGCGCAGCATGGCCTACCCGAGTTTGTACGGCGGCCGGTACTCGTAATGCAGGAACTTGTTGGCCGAGGGTTGATTGGTGAACCGCTCGGTCCTGGCGTCCCACTGGAGGTGGTTCTTGGTGCGGTGGGCGATGCTGGCGATCAGCGTGGCGCTGTTGGAAATGTGCCCGGTGAGAACGTCGCAGTTGCATTTGGCGCGCGTCTTGATGCAATCCAGGAAATTGCGGGCGTGGAAGGCGGTATCCTGGCTGCCCTTGGCGGCGCGGGGCTGAATGAGCGCCTTGCGCTCGCCCCGGTTGAGACGCTCGCCTTGGCGGTCCACCGGAGAGCGCGGGAAACGCGGCCGGTCATTGATCATCTCCGGCACGACCTCCCATCGGTTGCTGTGGATGTACATCGTGCCCTTGGTGCCGCGCAGTTCCATTTCCGAGTTCTGGAGATTCACAGAAGCGGCGTTGCAGTTGTACTGCGAATACACCATCAGCGTCGGTCCGCCGTACTCCCAGAGGACTTCCATGGTGTCGGGAATCTCGCGATTGTCTTCCACGGCATACTTGCCGCCGATGGCGGTTACCGACCGCGGCGCATCCTGGCCCAGGCACCAGCGCAGCATGTCCACGTAGTGAACTCCGAAGTTGCTCAACTGGCCGCCTGAATAGTGGTAGAACCAGCGGAAATTGTAATAGGTACGGTTGCGGTTGTAGGGGACTTTGGGCGCCGGCCCGAGCCACTGTTCCCATTCCCATTCGCTCGGCGGAGGCCCGTCGGGCGGATTGCCGATGCCTTGCGGCCACTCGTTCATGACGTGGTAGCCCTTGGCCACGGTGACGTGCCCGATGCCGCCGGAGCGCACGAACTCGGCCGCTTCCTGGAGGAACTTGGAGGACCGCCGGTGGATGCCGACCTGTGTGACGCGCTTGGTGCGCTCGGCCACCTCGACCATCCGGCGGCCTTCGTGCACGGTGAGTGAAAGCGGCTTCTCGACGTAGACGTCCTTGCCCGCGTTGCAGGCCTCGATGAACTGGAGCGCGTGCCAGTGGTCCGGCGTCGAGATCGCCACGGCGTTGACGTTCTTGTCCTCGAGCAGCTTCTTGTATTCCTTATAGCGAGTGGGTGTGCCGCGGGATTTCTTGGCGGCGAAGTCCATATAGTCTTCGCGCAGGTCGCAGATGGCCACGGTCTGCGCGTCGCCGTGCTCCAGGAACGCATCGTGCACCTGGTCCCCACGGTTCCCCAAGCCGATGTAGCCGATGCCGACGCGGTCATTGGCGCCAAGAATGCGGCCGTAGCTCAACGCTGTCGTCAGGCCGGCGGCTTTCGCTAGATCTCTACGAGTAATGTTTGCCATGAGTGCGGTCTCCTTACAGTGTTCTTGCAATTCTATTAATATATCCTGGTGCGCATGAGGCTGCTGATGACATTGCTGTTGGGAGCGCTGACAATTCTGGCGGAAACAGCGCCCAAGATCCTGGTCCACGGGCACCGCGGCGCCCGCTCCGTGCTGCCCGAAAACACTCTGCCCGCCTTCGAACACGCGATCGAAGCCGGCGCGGATGTCCTGGAGTTGGACCTCGGCGTGACGCGGGACAACGTGCCCGTGGTCTGCCACGACCCGGTCCTGAACCTCAGGATCTGCCGCGGCCCTGAAGGGAGCCGCGTGTTGCGCGAACTGACCCTGGAGCAACTGCGCCAATGGGACTGCGGCTCGCTGCCGAATCCGGATTTCCCACGTCAGAAACCCGTACCGGGAGCTCGCATTCCCACCCTGGATGAGGTGCTGGCCCTGGCTTCGCGCGGCTCGTTTGAATTCAACATCGAAACGAAGATTTCCCCTGACAGGCCCGAATACGCTCCTTCGCCGGAGGAGTTCGCGCGCCTGGTGTGGGAGGCGGTTCGACGCCACAGGCTTGAGTCGCGCGTCATGGTTCAGTCCTTCGATTTCCGCACGCTCCACGCCATGCGTAAACTGGCCCCCGGGATCAGGTTGGCGGCGCTGTTCGCCGGGGAGCCTCGTGATTTCATCGAGGTGTCCCGGCAGGCGCAAGCAGGGATTGTGGCGCCTAACTTCTCGCTGGTCACTCCCGAGAAAGTGCGGGCGGCCAGAAAGGCAGGCCTTCAGGTGGTTCCCTGGACGGCGAATACCGAGGCGCAATGGCGCGATCTGGTTGAGGCGGGCGTCGACGCTATCATCACCGACGATCCGGCCGGCCTGATTGACTATCTGAAGCGGAGGGGACTGCGCTGACCTACTTGCGCTCGTGCCTGTCGAATGCTTTCAGCAGTTTCTCGCGCTCTCCGCGGGACCAGATGTCCTGAATCTCTTTCTCCTCCATCCCGGCCAATCGGCCGAGCAGGATACAGGCGGGGAGCGCATGCGGCAGGTGCTTCCATGCACCCATTTCGAGCAAGGGCCGGAGAGCCCGGTTCCGCAAATGATCGAGCGTGCTCTGGTCGCGCGCCTCGGTGAGCGTGACCAAGGCGACCGCGGCGGCGTGCCGGTCGCTCCAGATGATCGAATTGAGCATCTCGATGGGCCACGTGGCGGATACGCGAATCTGCAATTCGGGTTTCCGCAGAGCTAGCGTCGCGATGGCCGTCAGGGAACGGAGCGCGTTGTTCCGCACCGTATCGTCGGGGTCGCGCAAGGCATACTGCAGATCGTCCACCACTTCCTGCTTGCGCGGCGCGTAGCCGATCACATACGCGGCAATAGCACGGTGTTCTTCGTCGAAGGAATCGCGCAGCACGTCTCGCAAGAGCGGCAGGTGTTCGGCGGCAAGGGCGGCGAACTGCTCCTGGACGGCGCGAACCGCCGGGTCCGACAACAGCGAGTGGCCGCTGGACAGATCCTCCGAAGCCTCGCCGCGGCGCGCCGCCTGCGCGACCGCCGACAGGAAGTGAGCGTAAGCGTGGTGGATCTCCTCCGGCAGCCGTGTGATCCCCTCGGGAGGTTGGCGGTAGTCGAAGTGAGCCGCCCCTTTTTCCTCAATCCCGACGTACAGGATGGCCTTGCCATGTTCGCAGCAGGCGGCTTCGAGGCGCGCCCGAACCACGCCGGGGAGACTTTCGAGAGCGATTTCCACATCGCCCTTCGAGCGCGGCAACGGATCGCCTTCTCCCAACCCTAGCTTCTTGCGGACAGCTTGCTCTGAGGTTTTCTGCAACCCGTAGATGTCAACAATCCCGATTTGCGGCGCTTGCGCTGCCAACAAGCAAGGCAACGCAAGCATGAGTATGGATTTCACACTCCTTTAGACGCGCACCGGGAAGCTTCGGCTACGCCTGTTTTTCAGCCAGCGGTCCGACGACGGGCAGAACCACCTTCTCGTTCTGATACGTCTTCCACATCAGGAAGAGCCACAACGCCAGAAACGCCAGGCCGATGATGGGCGCCAGAATGGCTGTAAGCATCCACGGAAGCAGCGCGGGCACCACGATCCATAAAACGATCCACACGATACTCAGGAAAACCGACTGGAAGGCGTGGAAACGGACCACCTTGTTCTGGTTGTAGGGTGGCATCAACAGGAACAACGCCCCGGTCACGAAACCGAGCAGATAGCACAACGCTCCGGCGACGTTGTTGTCCAGTCCTGAGGCTGGGGGAGCACTCCCGCTCTTAGGCTCCTCCATTTCCGGCCGAGTTCCGGCCGACTCCTCCGAGTAACCGGAAACCGGCAAGCCGCATTGAGGGCAAAACTTACCTTCTGCCGGGGCGCCACATTGCGCACAAAAAGACATCTGCACCTCCGAATAGTGGTTGTTAGAGATCCCGTACACTCTATCGGATCAGCGTTGGCCGCGCAAGTGCCATAGGTCACAGTGCCATAGGTCACCAGCGGGCTAGTACCGGCAGCCAACTCCGCGCCTGCACTCTTTTCGCGCGGTTGCAAGCCGGCGGGCCCATTTTCCGGCCACTCTGTGGGCGGGCGAAAGCCGCTGTGGCGGTGCAGCGCCGGACTCCAGACGGAAGGCATTGCGGCTGGGAAGAGCGTGGCCCAAGGGGCCGTAACGTTGTATGATTATCGTTCGGCAAGGAAACACTTTCATGAGCGAACAGAAGCACACCCCCTATGTGCCCGCAACCATGCAGATGCGCGAGTTCACCCTGCGCGCCGTGGTGATTGGTTTGGTCTTGACGGTCGTCCTGGGAGCGGCCAACGCCTACCTGGGCCTGCGCGCAGGCATGACGATCGCGGCTACCTACCCGGCGGCGGTCATCGCCATGGCGGTGCTGCGATTGAGGCGCGGGACCATCCTGGAAGAGAACATGGCGCGGACCGTGGGCTCCATCGGCGAGGCTGTGGCGGCCGGTGCGATCTTCACCCTTCCCGCGTTCGTGATCTCCGGCGCCTGGGCTTCCTTCGATTTTGGCGAAGCCTACTGGAAGTCGGCCACTCTGATGCTGGTGGGCGGGATGCTCGGCATCCTCTTCGTCACCATGCTTCGCCGGATGATGGTAACCGATCCGGATCTGCCATACCCGGAGTCGAGGGCCGCGTCCGAAATCCATAAGGCCGGCCAGCGGGGCAGCGGCGCCGCCAAGAACCTGTTCTATGCGATGGGTTTCGGGGCGGTGGTCTATGTTCTGGGCTCCATCAAGTTGTTCGCTTCCAGCAAGGATTTTCTGATCTCCATCGGCAGGCTGGGCTTCAGCAGAGTTCGTTTGGGCTCCACGCAGGCGGCGCAACCCTTGGCTGTTGGCGGCGTGACGAGCATCCAGGCGCCCAGCGTGAGCCCGGCCTATCTCGGCGTGGGCTACATCATCGGTCCGCGGCTGGCCGCGCTGAACTTCTCGGGCGGCTTGATGGCATGGGGTCTGCTGGTGCCGCTGCTGATCTACTTCCTCGGGCCGGAGTTGCAGAAGTTCCTGCCGCCTGACGCGGGGCAGGACGCCTGGGGGGATCAGGCAGGCGCCGTGTGGCGGTTCATCGTTCGCCCGATTGCCGTGGGCGGCATGTTGGTGGGTGCGACCTTCACCCTGTTCCGGATGCGGAAGAGCCTGGGGCAAGGGTTGAAGCGCGCCATCTCCGACTTGAAAAAGACCGGCCAGCAACAGGAAGCGGTTTCCCGCGTTGACAAGGACTTGGGCGGCAAGACCGTGTTTCTGGGCCTGGGCGTCACGCTGGTTTGCATGATTCTGCTGTACACCTACTTCGCCGGCGCCCTCGGCGGCGGTTTGGTGGCCGCGCTCGTGATGATCGTGCTCGGCTTCTTCTTCGCCGCCGTCTCTGGAAACCTGGTTGGATTGATCGGCGCCTCCAACAACCCCGTCTCCGGCCTGACGATTTCCACGCTGATTATTTCGGCCCTGCTCATGGTAGCCATTGGTGTCTCCGGCATCAGCGGCGTTGCCGCAGTGTTGGGTGTAGCAGCCGTGATTTGCGTTTCCTCGGCCGTGGCTGGCGGGATGCTGCAGGACTTGAAGGTCGGGCACATCCTCGGCGGCACGCCGCGCAGCAGCAGATAAGTCACGGCCAGGTTCGCCAGCGCGTACGCAGTGCTTTACTTCCCGCTGCTGGTTCTGCACAAGGGCAACATCAACGCCGGCGGCATCGGTTTCGGTGACCGCGAGCTGTCTGCCCCGCAAGCCGGGCTGATGGCCATGCTGGCGCAAGGGATTGTGGGCGGCGAGATGGCCTGGCCGCTCGTGGCGGTCGGCATCCTGATGGGCTTTGTGCTGATCCTGGTGCAGGTCCGCAGCCCGATGCTGTTTGCGGTGGGCATGTACCTGCCGCTGGAAACCACGTCCACCATCTTCGTCGGCGGCGTATTCCGGTGGGCGACGGACGCCCTGCGGGACCGCCAGGGCTTCAACGAGGCTCAGCGAGCCCGGGTGGAGAATGCCGGCGTGCTGACCGCCTCCGGCTTGATCGCCGGCGAGGCGCTCACTGGCCTGGTGATTGCCACCTTCCGCTTCTTCGAATGGCCGCTGCCGCAGATCTTCGCCGAGCCTTCCTTCCTGGCAGGATGGGCCGTGCTTGCGCTGATCGGTTTCATCATGATTCGCGTGCCGCTGAAGAACGCGGGCAGCCCGGATGAGCCCGCGCCGCCCGTGGCGATGATGTAGGCTTCAGCCATGGCGCTCATGCCGAGCATCCGGGACTTCCGGGTCCCGGAATGCTCTATGGCCCTGTGGTGGTTGGGGCAAAACAGTTTCATCCTGAAGACGCCCGGCGGCGCCCTTGCCGGCGTCGATCTCTACCTTACCGATAGCTGCGCGGGGTTGCGCGAGGACCTCGACTTGCGCCGGTCCGTTCCGGTGATGATCGAGCCGGAGGATCTTGATATCGGTCTGTTCGTTTGCACGCACAACCATCAGGACCATACGGACCCCGAGACCATCCGGCGGCTTCGCAACAAGACCACCATGCTGTTCGCCGGGCCGCACCCCAGTTGCGAAGTGTTCGCGGCCGAGGGCGTGGCTGCCGCCAGCATTCACCCGGCTTGGCCGGGCAGCAGGCTGGAATACGAGGACCTCACCGTCCACGGCGTCTTCGCCTTGCCGACTGACGATACGGACCTGAATCACCTGGGATACGTGCTCTCCGCCCGCGGTGGTCCGTCGGTCTACATTACGGGCGACACCGACGATTCCGATCTGCTAGCCTCCGCCCGGCGGCACAAGCCGGACGCGATGATCGTCTGCATCAACGGCAACTTCAACAACCTCAGTCACTGGGAAGCAGCGCGGCTGGCTGCGCGCATCCGCCCGAGAATCGCCATCCCGTGTCACTATGACCTGTTCCGTGACAACGCCGCGGACCCGCGTCAGTTCGAGGCGGCGCTCAAACTACAAGCGCCGGAGGTTATTTGCCACGTGCTGGAGCACGGGAAACCGTATGTTCTGACGCAGGGAACCTGACAGCCGGCCTCGCCTGCCGCCGGCTTCACAGGGCGGTACAGAACACACTTTGTCGAATTTGCCGCCTACCAGGTCAAGCGCAGGGTCAACTGCAACTCGCGGGGCGAGTTCGCCGAATTCTGCAAGCTGATGATGCCCGTGCCGCTGCTGGGCTGCGGCGTTCCCGGGTTGTTCAGCACGTTGAAGAAATCCACGTTGAAGCGCAGCAGCACGCTTTCGGTAATGGGCACTGCCTTGAAGAGCGAAGCGTCCAGGCCGAAGCTCCAGGGACCAGGCATCACCTGGTTGCGCCACGGATGCAGGTTGGTGTCCAGGGAGACGCGTTGCGAACTGCCGTCCTTCATCGTGATCCAGACGGTGTTTGAATCATAGAAGGCCGCCAGGGGATCGCCTGGCCTGCCGCCGTCAGCCGGGATGGGGATAATCGGCTGATGGCTGGGCCGGTAGTTGGCGGGCACGCCCATTACGCCGTTGGGCCTGCCGTTAGCGTCGTAACTGTTGATGCGGGTGGCCGGGATGTAGCCGTTGTAGTAAAGGTACCCCTGAATGCACTGCCCGCCGCGGCAATCCTCGATGGGGTATTTCTTGCCGTAGATTTCGATGTTGCTTTGGGCGCCCCAACTCGTCACCGGAAGCGACCAGTAGTCACTGCGATACGTTCCAAAACCGGCCAGTTGCCAGCCTCCAATCAAGCGGTTCAGCCACGGGCCGGAGTTGCGGCCGAGCGCCTTCCCTCTGCCCACGGGCAGGTCCACGAGCCAGTTCCAACGGAAGCGATGCTGAGGGATGCCCGTGTCGCGCCGGTAGTTGAGGAAGCGGTTGCGTTCGTTGGGGTCAGCCGGCACGGTGTGGGGCATGAAGAGATTCGGCTCCACCATGATGTCGTCGCGCCAGCCGTCCCCGGCGACGCGGTTGGCGTTGCTCATGACGTAGAAGAACTGGTAGGCGTAGCCCTGTTTGTGCCTCCGGTTGAGCTCGATCTGTGTTCCGTTGAAATGTGACCAGCCCGTTTTGCGGTAGACCTCGATAGCCCCGTAGGAGGTTTGATCGAAAGCTCTCCGCGCCACGTTGGCGAATTCACCGGTCGGCAGCGGCAGCCCCGTGGTGGCGTACCAGATGTAGGAATTGGAGGCGTCGTTGTAGCTGTGGAACTGCTCCAGGCGGCTGGCGTAGTTGCCCACATAGCCGACGCGCAGGACGGTGGAGTCCATGATTTCGCGTTCCAGCGTGAGGTTCCACTGGTGGGAGAGCGTGCTGGGCTGATCGGCATCGAAGTAGCTGGTCCGGAAACTCCCGCGCGATACGCCGCCCGGCTTGGTCGGGTCAATGACGTCCCGGCTGTTGGTGCCGGCGATGATGGTGGGCACGGAACGCAGGCCCCAGTTTGGACGCCCGTCGGGAGTTTGCGCTGCGCTCGTGATGGAAAGCTGGAAGTTGGCGTTGAAAGGCGGGTTGGAGCGTGTGCGCGCGTTGAAGTTCCGGAGCGGGTACGGGAACGTGAACAGGGCATAGCCGCCGCGCAAAACGGTTGTCCGCTTGCCTTCCAGCAGCTTGTAGGCAAACCCGGCGCGGGGGCCGATGTCCCAGTAGTTCGGCTTCAACAGGCTGGAGGGCAGACCCACCTGGTCCGGTGTGGCGAACTTCACCCCGATACGCGTGAAGTTGCTCACAATCTCCGGCGTGGTCGCCTTCAGGCGGTAGAGCTCTTCCAATGACTTCCCGTTGACGATAGACTTCGTCCCGGGGTCGAAACCGGTAAACAGGTTGTGGGCCTCGTGAAACGCCGGGTGCATTTCCCAGCGAATACCGAGGTTGAGAGTCAGCCGCCGGTTCACCTTGTAGTTGTCCTGCAGGAACAGAGCGACTTCCCGGTCCCGGAAACGGTACCACTTCTGGACAAACTGCACAGAGTAGCTACCGGCAACGCCGAGAAACAGGTTGGCGCTGTCGTGCCCGGTGCGCGGCACGGCGCTGAAAGCCGAGCCGCTGGCCGGATCGAAAAGCCCCGTGGCGCCGCTCGAAAAGCTGTGGTTGCCGGCCACGAACTGCTGGTCCGGCAAAACGTGCATGCGTTCGTTGCGGAACTTGCCGCCGAAGTTCAACTCGTGCCGTCCGCGCACCAGCGTGAAGCTCTGGTCGAGCGTCCCTACCAGCGTGCGGTTGTTGCGCCGGGTATCCGCCTGGATGTAGGTCATCCCGAAACCGGTGTTGTTGATGGCCGGGAAGCCGGTTTCATTGAATGGATTGGGAAGGCCGAGGCGCGTGGCGTGATTGATCTCGTAAGTGCCCGTGGAAACGTCGAAGATTTCTCTCGAAAGGGAGAAGACCGTTTCGCTGAAGAACGTCGGAGTGATCGTGCGTGTCCAGGAAATCACACCGCTTTCGGAGTCCGATTGCGTCAGAGTGACGTTGGTGGAACCGTCCAGAACTACCGCCGGCGCGCTCGAGGATTTGTACTTGCGCCCCGAGTCGCCCCGCGTGTAACGGAAGAAAGTCTGGTCGCGGTTCGAGATGCGGTGGTCGATGCGCGCCGTCATGGTGTACTCGTTCCGGATGTTCGGTGAAGGACCGAAGTAGTTCGAAGTGACCAGCGGGTTGCGCTCCGGGTGCGTCGGCGCGGGCGTGATGCTGTACAGGTGCGTCGCCAGCGGGCTGCGGCGGCTGACGGGGATGCGGTTATCGACAAACGGAATGCGGGTCCAGGTGGCGGTGGTGGTGTACGGGTCGTACAACGTGATGCGCCGTCCCAGCCCATCGATAAGTCCGCTGAAGTCTCCCTCGCGCATGGCGAGTGTCGGCACGGTGGTGCTGTCCGTCGTTCCTTGTCTCAAGCGATAGGATTCGTACGCGGCGAAGAAGAAGGTCCGGTTGGTGCCGTTGTAGAGTTTCGGCAGACGGACCGGCCCGCCCACAGAGGCTCCAAACTCGTTCCTGACCAGGTGCGGCGGCTTTTCATAAAAATCCTGCCGGCGCCGCGCCACGCCAAAGCCGCTATTGCGGAAGGTCTCAAACAGCGCGCCGTGCAGTTGGTTCGTGCCGCTCTTTGTCACGATGACGGTGCTCGCCGGACGGTTCATCCGTGCCGACGAGTTGTTGGTCTCCACTTTGAACTCGGCCACCGTGTCGAGCCCCGGGGGCCTCCCGGAGTGTCCTCCGGTGTCCCGGTTCTTCAGCACGGCGCCGTCCAGGATGTACTCGAACGCTGTTTCGCGCAGGCCGAACACGCGTCCTGAGTCCACCCCGGGTGTCGTGACGCCGACCAGCGTAGTCAGGAACCGGCCGTTCAGCGGCAACTGCTCGATGCGGCTGCGTTCGAGAACCTGTCCCAGCGTGGCGCTCTCGGTCACCAGCGCTGAGCTGATTTCTCCCGCCACGGTGATTTCGCTGGCTGTCGTGCCGATGTCCATATCCACCGTAATGGCCACCGTCCGCCCGGCCTGCAAGAGCAGGGCGCCTTCCCAGCGCTTCATACCGGCGGCTTCGGCAACTACCCGGTAGTCGCCCAGCGGTAGCGAGGGCTGTGTGAAGAAGCCGACTTCATTGGTGAGAGCTTCCCACGCGCGGGCGGTTTCCGCGTGCGTCAAGGTGACTTGCGCGCCCGGTATGACGGCCCCGGTGAGGTCTCGAACGACGCCTTGGATGACGCCCGTGCCAGTCTGCCCGGCCAGCGGCAAAGTACCGGCTGCCAGCAGCAGGCCCACAAAAAGAAGAAGGACCGCATTCGATGGTCTTCTCATGAAAAATCCACTCCCTGACGTGGTTTCCGGACTCCCGGTGGGGACAGTATACATAATATTGGCTAGTGCGTTTACGGGAAATCCGCCCGCGTGACCAAGCTCTAACGGGTCTTGCAGGCTGGGAAAGCCCGGCTGCCTGCCATTGGCCGGGTAAGTAACAAAGCGCAGGCTAGCCCTTCTAGTGTTTATTCTCGCTGATTATGTAATAAATTGATCTTATGGAGTTCAGTGCCCTCAGGGTCTTCCTGACCGTAGCCAACGAGAAGAGCTTTTCGCGCGCCGCCGAGAAGCTGTTGCGTACACAGCCGGCGGTTTCGCTCGCCATACAGCGCCTCGAGGCGGAATTCGAAGAAAAGCTGATTGACCGCTCGGCGAAGGACCTGCTGCTGACCGACGCGGGCAGGATTGTGTTGGATTATGCGCGCCGGTTCGAGAATCTCCAGCGCGAGTTGGAGACCTCGCTGGCTGAATTGCGGGACAACTCCGCCGGAAGGCTGACCATCGGAGCGAACGAGTCCACCACGTTGTACCTGCTCCAGCACATCGCTCAATACCGCCGCACTTATCCAAAAGTGAAGGTGCAGGTGCGCCGTTGTTTTTCGAGCCGCATCCCCAATCAGTTGCTCGACGGCGATTTGGAAATCGGCGTGATCAGCTACGACCCGCAGGATGACCGGCTGATCTCGCGTGTCATCTACACGGATCACCTGGCGTTCGTGGTTTCACCACGCCACCGGTTCGCGCGCCGCGAACGCGTCTCCATCTCTGAGCTCGGCATGGAGACGTTCATCGCCCACAACGTGCTCTCTCCCTACAGGGAAGCCGTGTTGAAGGCGTTTCAGCGCCACAAGGTCTCTCTGAACATGGACCTGGAAATGCCCACCGTGGAGACAATCCGCAAAATGGTGCAGCGCAATGAAGGCGTGGCCTTCCTGCCGCGCATGTGCGTGGAACAGGAGGTCCAGCAGGAGGTTCTGTGCGAAGTGCTCGTGGAAGAGGTTCAGTTCGAGCGCAAGATCCGCCTGATCCACCCTGCCCGGCGCACACTCAGCCACGCCGGACGGGCGTTTCTCGAGCTGACGAGGAGTGAATAGGACAGGGCTTCAACGTTAGAATCGGGTAGTTATGCTTAGGGCTGTTATCATTCTCATGACTTCGATCTTCCTGGCCGGTTGCGGTTCGTCCCGCAAGCCCCCCGCTGACTTCGGCGTCTTGACGGAGCAGTTCATCTTCGATTATCTGGCGTTTTCGCCTATCACAGCGACTTCAGTCGGCTACCATCGCCACCAGGGAACGGTGCTGGATGAACTGCTGGATGACTATAGCGAACCGGCGCTCAACCGCCAGCGGATGTTCCTGAGGGGCTTCAAGCAGCGTTTGGAAAAAGAGGTCGACGCGGCGAAGCTGCCCGCGGAGGACCGCGCCGACTACGACCTCCTCCTGAGGCAGATCGATTGGGCCCTGCTGGAGCTGGATTCGCTCCAGAGTTACCGGCGCAACCCGACGGTCTACGTAGAAATGATCGGGCAGGCTCTGTTCACGCCGTTCATGCTCGAGTACGCGCCCAAGGCGGAGCGATTCAAACACATCATCGCCCGTCTTGAGAAGGTCCCCGAGTTACTCCAGCAAGCCCGGAAGAACCTGGTTTCGTCTCCCGAGATCTGGACCGACGTGGCCCTTGAGCAGAATCAGGGCAACGTCAACCTGATTGATAAAGCCCTGCGCGGCGAGGTGCCTCCGGAGTTGCGAAACGCCTATGACAAGGCTGCTGCCGCTGCGTTGGAAGCCCTGGAGGGGTTCAATGCCTACCTGGCCAAGGAGTTGTCGCAGCGCCGCTCGGACTGGCGTTTGGGCAAGGAACAGTATGCCCGCAAATTCAAGCTGGCGTTGGGCACCGACAGGACGCCGGAGCAGGTGCTGGCTGAGGCTGAAGCCGCGTTGACGGAGACCCGGCGCGAGATGTTCAGGATCGCGCTGCCGGTTCACAACCGCATGTATCCCACGCACCGGGATCCGGTGGACCTGAACCTGATCGTCGGCGAAACGCTGGACAAGATCGCCGAACGCCGCTCCACCAGGGAACGCTACTTCGCGGACGCCCGGCGCGATCTGAGTGAAGCCACGGAGTTTGTCCGCCGCAAGCAACTGTTGACGTTGCCGCCGCGTGACAACTTGCAGGTGATCGAGACACCGGAGTTCATGCGCGGCATCTACGCCGTGGGTGGCTTCAACCCTGCTCCGGCGCTCGAGCCGGAGCTAGGGGCATTCTACTGGCTGACGCCAATCCCCGCTGACTGGTCCGCCCAGCGGATCGAATCCAAGTTGCGCGAGTACAACTACTACGGACTGAAGCTGCTGACCATTCACGAGGCAATGCCCGGCCACTACGTGCAGTTCGAATACGCCAACCAGGTCCAACCCCGGGCGAGGCGTATTCTGCGCGCCGTTTTCGGGAGCGGCACATATGTCGAAGGTTGGGCCGTCTATTCCACCGAGTTGCTGCTGGATGAAGGTTACCTGGACGGCAGCCCGGAGCTGCGCCTCACCTTCATGAAGCAGCAGTTGCGGCTGATTGCCAACGCCATACTGGACATACGGCTGCATACGGCCGGGATGACTGACAAGGAGGCCATGGACCTGATGGTCGGCCGGACGTTCCAGGAGAACGAGGAAGCCACAGCCAAACTCCGCCGCGCCAAGCTCTCCAGTTGCCAGTTGTCCACCTACTACGTAGGCTGGCGCGATTGGCTGCGTTTGCGGGACCACTACCGGACCGCCAAAGCGGAAAACTTCCGCCTGGCCGAATTCCACGAGAGTTCGCTCAAGGCGGGCGCCCTGTCTCTACCCGCCCTGTCCCGCTTGCTTACCGGAGAACCGTTTCCCACCAACTAGCCGGTCTTCGCAGTTGGGACGGGCAGGCGAAGATCAGCGGCCCTTATTCGCTGCCCGTTTTCGTAGTCACCGTGCGGCTGTTCGGGCAAAGCGGGACCTGCCGTATGTTTTGTCTGGAGACTGGCGCCGGGCATTCGCTAGAATAGTAAGTAGAAAGGATTTCCAACATCATGGCCGAAGACAATACCTCGAAGGTGATCTGGTTCCTGGCTGGCGCTGCGCTAGGCGCCACAATTGCCCTGCTTTACGCTCCCGCCTCCGGAGAAGTCACACGGCGCCGCATTGTCCGCAAGGCTGAACAAGGACGCGAAGCTGTCGCCGAATCCGGCAAGGAGGTGTTGGAGCGGGGTCGAGATCTTTACGACAAAGGCCGCAAGATCGCCTATGAGGCAGCCGATCTGGTCGACCGCGGCCGCAAACTCGTCCAAGGCTAGTCCGAACACATCCGCTGAAGCGCCTGGAGGCGCCTTGACGCCATGAGCCCGTCTGAACATGCTGAGGGTGGTCTGCCCGCTTTTCTCAACGAGCCTTACGCGGATTTTTCCCAACCGAAGTTCAGGGACGCCATGCAGCAGGCCCTGGATTCGGTGCATTCACAGTTCGGCCGCGACTATGACCTGCTCGTGGGCGGGAAGCGGTACGCGACACCGTCTAAGATCAATTCGCTGAATCCTTCGCGGCCATCCGAAGTGGTGGGAATTCACTCCAAGGCCACGCCGGAGTTGGCCGAGGCAGCCATTGAGAGCGCCTCTGCGTTCTTTCCCGAGTGGAGCCGGACGCCCGCGGCGGAACGAGCCCGGCTGCTGTTCAACGCGGCGGCTATCCTCAGGCGCCGGAAGTTTGAGTTCGATGCCTGGCTGGTCTACGAGGCGGGCAAGAGCTGGATGGAAGCCGAGGCGGATGTTTCCGAAGCCATCGACTTCTGTGACTACTACGCCCGGCAGATGCTGAAGTTCGATTCGCCGGAGCCGCTCCTGCAATTGCCGGGTGAGCGCGACGAGCTGCGTTACCTGCCCCTCGGGGTGGGCGTGGTAATTCCCCCCTGGAATTTTCCGCTCGCGATTCTGGTGGGCATGACAACGGCGGCTCTGGTGGCGGGCAACACGGTTGTGCTTAAGCCATCGAGCGATACGCCCACCATCGGCGCCAAGTTCGTCGAGGTGTTGCTTGAAGCAGGCTTCCCCGAGAAGAGCGTGAACCTGGTGCCGGGCAGCGGCAGCGAGATCGGAGACCTGCTCGTACTCCATCCCAAAACGCGCTTCATTTCGTTCACCGGATCGCGCGACGTCGGGCTCAGAATCAATGAACTGGCCGCCCGGCCGCAGGCCGGCCAGATCTGGATCAAGCGCGTCGTGGCCGAGATGGGCGGCAAGGACGCCATCATTGTGGACTCCGAAGCCGATCTCGACGCTGCGGTTACCGGCGTGCTGGTGTCCGCCTTCGGCTACCAGGGGCAAAAGTGCTCGGCCTGCTCACGCGCCATCGTGGACGATTCCCTGTACGAGACCTTCCTCGAGAAGCTCGTGCCGCAGGCGCAAGCTCTCAAAGTGGGCCCCGCGGATGACCCGCAAAATTACATGGGCCCCGTGATCAATGCGGCCGCCCGGCAGTCGATACTCGACTACATTGACATCGGCAAACGGGAAGGCCGTCTGGTTTGCGGCGGCAAGGCTTTGCCGGGCGAAGGCTATTTCCTGGAGCCCACCATTATCGCGGACGTGGAACCGGAGGCCCGCATCTTCCAGGAGGAGATTTTCGGGCCCGTATTGGCGGTGACGAGGGCCACGGATTTTGAGCACGCTCTGGCGCTGGCCAACAACAGCGAATACGGTTTGACGGGCGCCGTTTACACGCGCAACCCGGAGAAGATCCGCGAGGCGAAGGAGCGCTTTTTCGTCGGCAACCTCTACGTCAACAGGAAGTGCACCGGAGCCATGGTGGCGGCCCACCCGTTCGGCGGTTTCAACATGTCCGGTACGGACTCCAAGGCCGGCGGACCAGACTACTTACTGCAATTTCTGCAAGCCAAGGCCATCGGGGAGAAGATCCTCTAAGCCGGATCGCTGGCGCGCAAGCAGGCTTCGCAGAGGAAAGGCGGCTGATGATGTGGCGGCGCATCTGTGCAACACTTCTCACGGCAGCTTTACTGACGCCGCAGGCGTTGACTGCGGAGCAGGCCGGTGCGGCGGCTGGTCAGGGTCAGCCGCGGGGGCTCTTCTGGAGCGAACTGAAGCCGCTGCTTGTGGACAAGAGGGTTGCCATACCTCTTCCTGGCGGTGTCCGTATTGAGGGCCGAGTGCTGGCCGTGAGAACCGGCGAGCTGATCATGGATGTACGGAAGACATCCAACCGCAGCGTCTACCCCAAGGGCCAACATGCCATTCCGCGAGCCGCAGTGACCTCACTTCGGGTGATCACAACGGAGGGTCCCATGAAGCTGCTGGGCGGTTTCGCGGGCGCGGTCGGCGGAATCATGCTGATATTCCTGGGAGTCTATCATGAAAGTGCAACGCTGGCTCTTCTGGCGCTGTTGCTGGGCATTCCCGTGGGCGCATGGGGCGGTTATCACGCCGGCAAGGCGGCTGACCGGGAAGTCACTGAGATTCTTCTTTTGCCGGACGCAGGGGAAAGGTTGACAGCGCCATGAGACTACCACTGTTGGCAAGACGCATGGTCGCAGTTGCCGCGGCAGCGCTGTCTCTCTTCCAGAGCGGGCTCGCCTCGTCTCAAGGAAAGCCTGCCCCGGTTCCCGGCAAGCATTATCGGATGCAATGGGATGATCTGGGTCCTTTGATCACCGGTGCGCAAGCGGACCTCAAGTTGCCGAACGGCGCACGGCTGCGAGGAAAAGTCCAGACAGTGACACCCGGCGCCCTTGTGCTTCAGGTCACCAAGACGTCAGACAGGCGGGCCTACCCGAAGGGCGTCACTCCGATACCCAGAGAGGAGGTCAGCCAGATACGCATCACAAAGCAGCGCGGCCACGGCTGGCTGGTTGTCGGCACTGCCATTGGAGCGGCCATCGGGTTGGTAGTCGGCGTGCCGTTAGCGGTTTACGCCGCCAATGAGGGAGCGAAGTGGGCAGGGCTGGTCGCCGGTGTGATTGCGGTCCCGACGGCTGTGGGTTTGCTGGCAGGGCGCAGCGTGGACAAAGACCGCATGGTGATTACGGTGGAACCTCCGGCGCCGATGCCGGCCAAGGCGCCTTAAAGCTTGTGCGTATGCTATGCTGATTGAGCCCCGATGAGAAGGGGACCATAGCATCACAAATCCAGGGTCAAACCTGAACGACGCGGCAAGGGGCGTTCTCGAGGGAACGCCCCTTCTGCTTGTCCGGGGCTTCTTCAAACGCGCGCCCGAAGCAACGGGAAACCGATCCGGTATACTTAAGATTCAGTAGTCTGTCCAGGTAGGAGACGCATTCCATGTTTGATCTGTTCCGCAGCCGCGCCAAGGCTGTGCGCTATTTGCTCGGCGCCGTGCTGCTGATGGTGGCCGCATCGCTGGTCATCACGCTGATTCCGGGTTACGGTACCTGGGCTACGGGCGATGATTTCATCGTCGCGGAGATCGGCGGCGAGGCGCTGACAACCCGAGACGTACAGCTGGCGATCCAAGCGCACCTGCGCAGCAAGTCCATTACCCAGGAGATGGTGGAGCACTTCCTTCCCGAGGTGGTCAACCAGCTGGTCACGGAGCGCGCACTCGCCTACCAGGCCGAGCGTATGGGCTTCCGCGTCACCGGCGCGGACTTGGCCCGCTACATCCACCTGATGCTGCCGCACCTGTTCCAAGGCGGAGAGTTCGCTGGCAAAGAAGCCTATGCCATGGCTCTTTCGCAGATCAACACCACCATTCCCGAGTTTGAGAACAACGTCCGCCGGCAACTGCTGCTGGAATCCCTGCAGCACATCGCCGTAAGCGGCGTGGTGGTGACGGCGAAAGAAGTTGAACAGGAGTTCCGCAGACAGAATGAAAGGATCCGTCTGGATTACGTCGCTTTCGATCTGGGCACCTACCGTCCGCAAGTAACTGTCACGCAGGCGGACTTGCAGGACTACTACGAAAAGAACAAGGCCAGCTATCAAATTGGGGAACGGCGCAGCTTCAACCTGCTGATTGTGGACTTGGACCGCATGATGACCACGGCGATGCTCTCCGACGCGGAGCTGAAGCAGATGTACAATGCCTCGATCGACCGGTACCGGACACCGGACCGGGTCAGGGTGCGTCACATCCTGCTGAAGACAGCCGACCGCCCGCAGGACGACATCCCCAGGATCCGCGCTCAGGCCGAGGACCTGCTGAAGAAGCTGCGCGCCGGCGCGGACTTCGCTGACCTGGCGCGCAAACATTCCGAAGACCCGGGCTCAGCCTCCAAGGGCGGCGAACTCGACTGGGTGGTGCGTGGGCAGACCGTGAAGAACTTCGAAGAGTCCGCCTTCTCGCTGGCGCCGAAACAGATCAGCGACATCGTCTCCACCGAGTACGGATTTCATATCCTCCAGGTGCACGAAAAGCAGGGAGCCCGATTGCGCCCATTTGAGGAAGTGAAGGGTGAGTTGTACGCCGAGAAAAGCAAGCAACTCCTCTACGATCACGTGCAGCGGCAGGCTGATACGGCCAGGCAGGAACTGGTGCGCACTCCGCAACAGGCGGAGGAGATCGCCCGCCGCCTCGGCCTGCCCTATTTCCGGGTGAGCGAGGCGGCCTTCACGGATGAGGTGCCGGAGATAGGCTTCAATGAGAACGTGGCGCGGGCCGTCGAGGCACTGGGCCCGGGCGGGGTCACCCCCGTCGTGCAGGTTTCCGACAAGAAGCTGGCGGTGGCTTCGTTGATCGAAGTTCATCCGCCGCGCGCGGCCCGGCTGGAAGAAGTTGCGGACCGGATCCGCGAACTTGTGCTCACGGAAAAGGCCCGCCGCTTGACCGAGGAGCGAGCCAGGGACTTCGAAGAGAAGTACAAGGCTGCGGGCGGAGACCTTCGCAAAGCCGCCGCTGCCGCCAAGGTTGAAGTGAAAGACACCTTGGAGATGGACCGCCAAGGGTACATCCCGGGCGTCGGACCGGTAGGAGGCCTGATAGGCATCTTTGCCCAACCCAAGGACGCTACCGGCGGGCCGCTCCAGGTAGCTGGCCGCACGGTCTACTACCGGATTACGGACAAGATCGACGCTGACATGAGCCTGCTACCGGAGCAGCGGGAGGAATTGCTCGAGCGGCTGAGGTCCCAAAAGACCCGCGAACGGCGCGAACTGCTGGAAGATGCCGTCCTGACCAGGCTGATCAAAGAAGGCAAGGTGAAGATCCACGAGAACGTAGTGAAGCGCCTCGCCTCCAATTACCGCGGCTGACAGGCTGCTGGCAATGCCTTCCGGTGGGTCCGGGGCGCACCAGGCTGAAGCTTATGCCACACGGCGAACCAAAAACTTGCGTGCCTGCGTGGGGCGAGTTTCAAATTGCCCAACGGCCTCTACAGCAGCCTCCCAGGCACACGCGGCGCGTATCTCAGCGCCGGCGCTTGGTTGCTGACCATGCGCCGGACCCAGGGAAGGGAAGGGAGACAAGATGAACAGGAGAGCTTTCTTAGCGGGTGGCGCAGCCACGCTGACAGCCGGGGCGGCAGTACAGTCCCAGGAGCCGAAACAAGCCCGGATCACATCGTCGGTCATGCTGTGGACGATTCAGGGCACCCTGGCGCAGAAGCTGGAGGTGGCGGCGCGCGCCGGCCTTCAATCCGTGGAGCTGGTGGGCGAGCACGTCAAGTGGTCTGACGCTGAAATCGCCGACGTCAAGAAGCTGGTGCGGTCCTTCCGGCTGGGCATCGACACGCTCAGTTCCGTTCCCAACTGGAGGAACATGCCGGTCTCCATGGTGGACCCGGCGCAAAGGGAGAACCTGCTGAAGGAAGTGGCGCGCAACATCGTTTTCGCGCAGAAACTGGAGATTCCCTACCTGCTGCTCATGAGCGGCGATGAAATCCCGGGCAAAACTTACCAGGAGCAGTTCGCCAGCCTCCTGGAGGGGTGCAAACGTTGCGGGGACCTGGCCGCCAAAGCCGGCCTCACTCTCATCGTCGAACCGCTCAACCGGAAAGTGAACCACAAGGGGTATTTCCTGGGCACTTGCGTGGAAGGCTTGCGGCTCGTCAAGGAAGCGGACCACCCGCACGTGCGGCTGTTGTTCGACATCTACCACGAGCAGGTGGAGACCGGAAACGTGATCCGGACCCTCACCGAAGCCGCTCCCTACACGCGCGTCTTCCACGTAGCGGACAACCCTGGCCGCAATGACCCCGGCACGGGGGAAATCAACTACGCCAACGTCTACAAGGCTATTCAGAAGACCGGCTATGAAGGCTACATCACCATGGAATATGTCCCGCTCGGTGATGCCGCGGCCAGCCTGACCAAGGCGGTCAACGAAATGCGCGCGGGATTGGCTGCCTGAAGGCTGCCGGTGTGCCCCTTACCTTAGTGCACGTTGACGCCCACGACAATCAGTGAAACGCCCGTTTCGCCCGCTTTGGCGCTCAGCACCCAATCATGCTCGCCGAGTAGGGCCAGACCAGGCTGAAAGTCCGCCGGAACCCACATGCTCAAGCCTCCCGGATGGGGCGTGCCGGTGGCTTTGCGGCTCATGTTCATGAGCTCCTCGTAATCCGGCATGGCCGCAGGGTCTTTGTCGGCGGCAAGCGGCGACAGCATCAGGAAGTCGCGCCCCGGCTCCACGCCCAAATGCGCCCCGTCCAAGGGCAACAGGCTGAAGCGAAGAGTGTAGACGCCCGGCTTGATGGCGATGCCGCGACGTTCCTTCCCCTCGGCGGGAAACCGGATCACGCCGATATAGGCGCCGTGGGGTACGGTGGTCCAACTCACGCTCAGTTCCTTGGAAGCCGGCTTGGAAGGGACCTTGGTGACGAACCAGACCTCGCAAACCGTCTTCTTATCGCTGGCGAGGACCCGATGCCCCTGCGGTTGCAGCGCCGCTGCAAATGCCGGGGGCAGTTCAGAGGGTGGAGCGCCGGCCGGTTCCAGTTGGTACGACGCCGGAAGAGCGGGCTGGACCCACAGGGTCATCAGGGCCGCTGGCAAAAACAAGACACTCTTCATGTAGTCCATGATATCTCGATGTTTCTTGGATGCGGCGCAACCGCGCTCCGTTGCAGGAACAGCACGCTTCAGCAGATACCCGGCGACGTTTGACAGGCTTTTAAAACCCCTGCTAGATTGAGGTTTCCATGACCCTTACCGGGGCCCCGAAAAAAACCTCCTTGCACGCCAACCACCTGCGGCTAGGAGCCAGGATGGTGGACTTCGGCGGATGGGAAATGCCCGTATTCTACAGCGGGATCATCGAGGAACACCTCGCCGTCCGCCGTGCCGCCGGTCTATTCGATGTCAGCCACATGGGGGAAATCGAAATCCGCGGGCCGGAGGCATTCCAACTCACCGACCACGTCACCTCGAACGCCGTTTCCCGCTTGTCCCTGGGCCAAGCCCAGTATTCGGCGTTGCTTTATCCGCACGGCGGCTTCGTGGACGACATCCTGGTCCACAAGGTAGCCGAGGACCATTACTTCCTCTGCGTCAACGCCGCGAATCAGGAGAAGGACTTCGAGCATATCCGGCAGGCGAACCGCTGGCAGGCGGAAGTGGAATTTGCAGGACCGCGCTATGCCCAACTCGCCGTGCAGGGGCCGCTCGCGCTAGCCACGTTGCAGCCGCTGACCCCTCTCGAGCTTTCGGAGATCCGCTACTACCATTTCCTGGACGGAGATGTGGATGGCGTGCAGGCTCGCGTGGCGCGCACGGGCTACACCGGCGAAGACGGTTTCGAGGTGTACCTGCCCGCCGCCGAAGCGCCCGCACTGTGGGACAAGTTGCTGGAAGCCGGATCCTCCCATGGCATCCGTCCGTGCGGTTTGGGAGCGCGCAACACGCTGCGCCTGGAAGCCGCGATGGCGCTGTACGGCCACGAGATTGATGCTTCCATTACGCCCCTGGAAGCGGGCTTGGGCTGGATCGCCAAGCTGGACAAGGGCGACTTTATAGGGCGCGAAGCGCTGCTGCGCCAGAAGGAACGCGGGGTGACCCGCAAGCTGACCGGCATCCAGATGCGCGGGCGGGAAATCGCCCGCGACGGCTACGAGGTGTATTTGGACGGACAGGCGGCAGGTTGGGTCACGAGCGGGGGACCCGCGCCGGCTCTGAATAAGAACATTGGTCTTTGCTATCTGCCGGCAGAAAAGGCAGAACCCGGAACCGCAGTTGAGGTCATGATCAGAGGCCGGCTGGCTGAGGCGCAGACCGTGCCGATACCTTTTTACAAGCGAGCAAAGTGAACATGTACCCGGAGACATACAGATATACCAAGGAACACGAGTGGATCCTGGTGGAAGGCGACGCCGCCACCGTGGGACTCACTTTTTACGCCCAGAAAGAAATGGGAGACATCGTGTACGTGGATTTGCCGAAACCGGGAGACCCGGTGGCTCAGGCAAAGGCGATGGGCTCGGTGGAGTCCGTGAAGGCGGTGGTGGACATTTATGCTCCGGCATCCGGAGAAGTAACCGCCGTCAACGAAGACCTCTCCTCCACGCCGGAAAAGCTGAACGAAGACCCGCACGGCGAGGCATGGCTGGTAAAGATCCGGCTGGCCGACCCCAAGGAAGTGGAAGGGCTGATGACCTCTGCCGAGTATCAGCAATACCTGGAGAAGCCGGAGCCGGAAGCTTGATCTACTCCCCGGCGGAGGATGAGTTTGAGATACCTGCCAAAATCTGAACTTGAACGCGGGGAGATGCTGACGGCTTGCGGCATGCATTCCGCGGAGGAGCTTTACCAGCACTTGCCGCCGGAGGTCCTGCTCGACCGGCCCCTCAATCTGAAGCCGGGCAAGTCTGAGTACGAAGTCCTCGAATACTTCCAGCGGCGCGGGGAGGAGATGGCTAAAGGATTGCCCTCCTTCCTGGGCGCCGGCGCTTACTACCACTACCGCCCGGTCATGGTGGATACCGTGGTTTCGCGCGGGGAGTTCCTCACCGCCTACACGCCCTATCAGGCGGAAATCAGCCAGGGCGTGTTGACGACCATCTTCGAATTCCAGACCATGATATGCCAGTTGACGGGCATGGACGCGGCCAACGCCTCCATGTATGACGGCTCCACTTCCGTGCCCGAGGCAGCCATGATGGCGTTGCGTCTCACCGGGCGCCGGCGCGTGCTGGTAGCGCGGACGGTGCATCCGGAGTACCGCGAGGTCTTGCGGTCCTACGCCCATCACCAGGGCGTGGAGGTGGTGGAATTCGGCTTTGACCCGGAAACGGGTGCGGTGGACATCCAGGACGTCGAGCGGAAGATCACTCCCGAGACCGCCGCGGTGATCTACCAGTCACCAAACTTCTTCGGGGTTGTGGAGCAGGCTTCCGCTTTGGGTGAGCTAGCCCGGGAAAAGGGCGCTCTGCTCATATCAGTGTTCACCGAGGCAGTCTCGCTCGGCTTGCTCCAACCTCCCGCCGAGGCCGACATCATCGTCGGCGAGCTGCAATCTTTCGCCATACCTCCGAGTTTCGGCGGTCCCTACGCCGGCGTGATTGCGACCCGCGAGAAGTACATACGGCAGTTGCCGGGCAGGCTGGCAGGCCAGTCGAAAGACTCGCGCGGCAACCGCGCCTTCTGCCTGACGCTTTCCACTCGCGAGCAGCACATCCGCAGGGAAAAAGCCACCTCCAACATCTGCACAAATCAGGCTCTGGTCGCCTTGATGGCCAGCGTCTTCATGGCCGTCTATGGCAGGCAGGGACTGCGTGAGTTGGCCGGGCAAAACGTCGCCAAGGCGCGCTATCTGGCCTCGCGCGTTCCGCGGAGATTCACCGGGCCATTCTTCAATGAGTTTGTGGCAGCGCCGGGCAGCCTGGCGCCGGAAGCGGTCAATGCCTCGCTGCTGGAGCGTGGCATCGTCGGCGGACTCCCCTTGGGACGCTACTACCCGGAGCTTGACGGCTGCATGCTGCTTTGCGCCACGGAGATGAGCAGGCGGCAGGACATGGACCAGGTGGCGGAGGCATTTGCCGGACGATGATCAAGAAAGTTCGTTCCCACATCGTACAGAATGAGCCGCTGCTGTTTGAGCGCAGCTCGCCGGGCAAGCGCGGCTATCAGCTTCCCGCGCTGGACGTGCCGGCGGTGGACGCGTCCGCCGAAATCGGCCCGGAGAACGTGCGTGCGGACATCGAGGGATTCCCCGAAGTAAGCGAGGTCGAGATCATCCGCCACTACACCCGGCTGTCCACCTACAACTACGCCATCGATTTGGGGCTCTATCCGCTGGGCTCCTGCACAATGAAGTACAATCCGCGGATCAACGAAGCCGCCGCGCGCGTCGAAGGCTTGGCCTGGGCGCACCCCTACCAGCCGGAGGAACTGTCTCAAGGCGCCATGGAGATCATGGCCCACCTGGAGGCGGTCCTGGCGGAAATCACCGGGATGGACGCCGTCAGCCTGCAACCGGCGGCCGGCGCCCACGGGGAAATGGCCGGCATTCTGCTGATTCGGGCGCTGCTCGAGAGCCAGGGAAACCCTCGCAAGAAGATTCTGATACCGGATTCAGCGCACGGCACCAACCCTGCCACGGCAGCCATCGCCGGCTATGCGGTCGAAAACGTCAAGAGCAGCACCCGGGGAACCATCGACGTCGAGGCTTTACAGCAGGCGGTCAATGAGGACGTGGCAGCGCTCATGGTCACGAACCCGAACACGCTGGGCGTCTTCGAGCAGGACATCGGCCGGATTGTCGGCATCCTGCATGAGAAGGGCGCTCAGGTGTACATGGACGGCGCCAACATGAACGCCCTGACCGGCATCGTCCGCCCGGGGGATTTCGGCATCGACGTGATGCACCTGAACCTGCACAAGACGTTCTCCACTCCTCACGGCGGAGGAGGACCCGGCGCGGGACCGGTAGCTGTCAAGAGCCATCTCGAACCGTTCCTCCCGGTGCCCCGGCTGCGGCGCGGCGAGGAAGGCTGGAGGTTCGAATACGGCCGGCCTCAGTCAATCGGCCGCGTTCGTGCCTTCTACGGCAACTTCGGAGTCCTGGTGCGCGCACTGGCCTACATCCTGGCGATGGGCGGCGAGGGGCTGAAGCGGGCCACTCTGGACGCCATCCTCAACGCCACTTACATCCGGAAGAAACTGGAAGGCCATTACGAACTGCCGCACAAGGCGCCCACCATGCATGAGTGCGTCTTCAGTGACGCCCGCCAGGCCAAGCGGGGGGTGCGAACCATGGACATCGCCAAGCGGCTCATCGACTACGGCTTCCACCCTTACACGGTGAGCTTCCCGTTGATTGTGCCGGGAGCGCTGATGATCGAACCGACGGAGACGGAAAGCAAGCTCGAGTTGGACTTCTTCATCGATGCCATGATTTCGATTGCCGCCGAGGTGGAGGAAAACCCGGAGCACGTGCTGAAGGCTCCGCACAGCACGCGCACCAGCCGCGTGGATGAAGCTACCGCCGCGCGCAAACCCATCGTGCGTTGGCGTCCGGAATCCCCCGGCGGGGCTTGAGCAGCCCGCCGAAAAGAGCCGGAGTTCACTCAAGAGCGTCCACCGGCCGAAGCGTGTCCCACGGAAAGGCCCTCCAAAAACCCGTGGGACACTACGACTTGCCCAGTGTGCTTCTCCGAGGGCTGTTAAGCCGGCTTCGCTTCCGCGGGAAGGCTCTTGACCTTCTTGCCGTCCAGCCGGGCGGCGATCAGTTCCTCGCGGTGTTTTTCGAATTTGGGCGTGCCCGGCTCGACGCCGTAAGCGGCTACCGCGTCGTCGCTGAACTCCAGAGCCGTCGCCAGGTACTTCTGGAGGTGGTTCCGGATGCGGTCATGGACCAGCCGGACGTTGGTATGCAAGTACAAGAACAGCTGAACTTCTCCGGGCACTGAGCGCAACGCCCGGTAGACGGCCGAGGGGCGGTGCAGTTTGGGAGACTTCAGCTCGCGTTCCAGTTTCTTCGCCCGCGATTCCAGGCTCTTCCAGGCGTCCCGGTCGGGCTTGCCCAGCCCCAGAGTCTTGGCCAGTTCCGTCTTCTCGCGCGGGGTGAACTTCTCGGTCAGAGCGTGCAGGAACAGGCTCAGCGAATCCACCGGCAGTTCCGCGCCGAAGGTAATCAGATCTTTCGCTTTTTGCAGCCTGGAGAATGCGGGCAGGCTCAGTTTCCCGCTTGCCAGGGCGGGTGACAGCAGCCCCAGCAAGTCCTCATTCTTCAATCCTCCCAGCACCTCGTCGATGGCGGGTTCAGCTGCCAGGGAACGCACTTCCTGAAGCAGACAGCGCGCACCGATGCGCGTCTCCATCTTCGCCTCCCGGGCGCGCTCGTATTGGGCCTGCGTCCTCTCTTCGATTCCAAACGCCAGCCTGGATTTCAGGCGGATGAGGCGCAGCAACCGGATCGGATCGTCGAAAAGAGCGTGACTGCTGGTAGCCCGAAGCTCGCGCCGCTCCAGGTCAGCCAGCCCGTTGTTGGGGTCCAGCAGCAGCCCGCGCGAGGCCCGGTTCAGGCTGAGGGCGATGGCATTCACCGTGAAGTCCCGGCGCAGCAAATCCTCGTGGATGGTGGCAGGCTGAACGTGAGGCTTGCCGCCAGGCTTGACGAAGCGCTCGGTCCGCGCCATCGAAATCTCCACGGAGGCGTCACCCTGGAAGATCAATTCCGCCTGATGCCGGTTGGTATCGGCGGAGAGCAGCTCCGCGAAACCTTTCTTCTTCAACGTCTTAGCCAGCTTCAGGGCGTCTCCGTCAACGGTGAAGTCCAGGTCGCGCACCGGGAAACCACCCAGCATGTCGCGCATGGCTCCGCCCGTCAGAAACAGGGCCATGCCTGCGTCGGTGGCAGCCGCCTGGACCTGCTCCAAGGCGCGGGCTTGGGCCAGCCCGAGATGGCTTTCGAGCATGAACATGTAGTCGCTCATGTAATACGCTCCCCCCCGAAGGACAGTACACCCTGGAGCGGAACGAGGCCGCCAGGGTTCCGGCCTTCCCAGTCAGGCGCGGGGATGGTGCCTCTCGACGATGTTCTTGAGTCGGGTTTGCAGGACATGGGTATAGATTTGGGTGGTGGAGATGTCGGCGTGTCCGAGCATAGCCTGGACACTGCGCAAATCCGCGCCGCGTTCCAGCAAGTGCGTGGCGAAACTGTGCCGAATGACGTGCGGCGTCATGGGGATGCGGATACCGGCCCTTAAGCCATACGCCTTGAGCGTCTTCCAGAAGCCTTGCCGGGTCAACCTGGTCGCACGGGCTGAGACGAAGAGGTAGCGGCTCCCGCGCCCCTTGAGCAATCCCGCCCTGCCGCGCTCCAGGTACTCGGTGACCGCTTTGACCGCCACGGAACCGATCGGGACCAGCCGCTGCCGGTTGCCTTTGCCGTGGATGCGCAGAATCCCCAGGTCGCAATCGAGGTCAGAAACATCCAATTGGCACAGTTCGCTCACTCGCAGACCGGTGCCGTAAAGAACCTGAAGCATCGCAGCGTCCCGGGCGCCGCGGGCGGCACCCCTGTCGGGAGTCTCAAGCAAGCGGTCAACCTCTTCAATAGTAAGATACTTAGGCAGCACCTTCCACTGCTTGGGCAAGCTGAGCGCCGCGGTTACGTCCTCTGCGGAGGCGCTGCCGCGCATCGAAAATGCAAGAAAATTCCGCAGGGTAGAAAGATGGCGGGCGATAGAGCGGGGCGAGAGCCGGCATTTGTGGAGGTTATTTACATACGAACGCAGGGTTTCCAAACCAGGGGCGGTGTGCTCGCAGGACTGACCCAGGAAAGCCCCGTAGCGCTCCAGATCGCGCTTGTAGGCCGCTAAAGTGTTAGCGGACAGGCCTTTTTCGATTTGGCAGTAGTCCAGAAACGGTTTGGTCCAGCAGTTTGTCGCGGATGCCGCTCGCATCGTGCCAATGATACAATATTTGCAAAATCGATTTAAAGAAATCTGTAGCCAGAGTTTATCTTTGTCCACATCCACGAGCAAGAAAGTGATTGTCGTGCGCTTCGACAGGGAGGCGCTGCCCGGCTACGTGGACCCTCAATCCTGGTTGCGGCCCGAAGGAATGGAACTGCTTAACCCCCAAGGTTCCATCTTCTTAATCCCTTACGCCGACATTAAGGCGGTCTGCTATGTCCGCGGCTTCGAAGGCGGAAGTTTCTCGCGCGAACGGCGTCAATTCATGGCCCGCCCCCGCTCCGAGGGTCTTTGGGTTCGGATGCTTTTCCGCGACGGGGATTACATCGATGGGGTGCTGCCCAACAGCCTGCTCCAACTCGATGCCCACGGCTTCATGGTGACGCCCCCCGACCCTTCCAGCAACAATCAGCGCCTGTACATTCCGCGAGCCGCCCTTAAAGACCTGAAAATACTAGGTGTTATAGGCAGTCCGCTGCGCCGCGGCAAGCGTGAGGAGCCTGAGCAGGAACAATACTCTCTTTTCGGATAGACAGGCTTGGGGCCCGCCCTGCTAAAACAAGTGGGGCTCTCTGACCCGCAACTCGTAATGCACCAGGTCCAGCCAGCGGTTTTGGACCGTATTCTGGACGAAAGACAGCTTGTCAGCCCGGAAACTGCGCTTCCCGGGGAATCGGCTCCAGCGCTCGCGAGCCAGCCCCAGAACCAGCGGCGCCTCCTCGGGCATCAGCCCCTGTACCAGCGTGATATGGGGGTGAAAGCTATAGGGTTCAGCAAAATACAGGCCATCCTCGTTCAGCTTGGCGTGCAGTTCTTTCAGCGTTGTACCCCCCATCCCGATCTCGATGTAAACGACCGAGGATGAGGCGAAGATCTCCACGCCTCTGGCTTCGATCTCAAATGGTTCCTGAAGGTCCAGCTTGCGCTCCAACTCACGCGCCACCAGGCACTGATCTACCACAAGGGGGCGGGGAGGCAAAACGGTGACGTGTGCCCGGGAGGAGACCCAGGTAGGGTCCAACTCCTTGCGCAAGCGGTTGAGGAAATCCGCCAGCGGATCGGGGATATAGGCTACGAGAGCGTAACTGTTAATCCGGTCTGCCCAACCGGAACCGTACTCCATGCGCGTTACTCATTCCATCATACTCGCTTCCGCCGAGGGATGTTTAAACGCGCCGATCGGAAACTGAAGCGGAATCCTTGACGGCCGCGGCAACCTCTCCCGGCGTTTCCGACGCCGGCTGCAACCAGCGAGCCGGCTCGAAACCCACAAACTTATAGATGCGCAGATCACCCTCGGGGTTCTCGAGCAAGTCGCCTACATGAAGCCGCTCCTCGGTCTCCCGGAGCCGGGTCCAGGCGCCGTAAGGAGTGGACGCCTCGATGGAGCCGTCCTGCTGATAGTCTTTGACCTTCACTTCGGCTGTCCCGCTGGCGTGCGGGGCGGAACGGAAGGCAGGACGCAGGCTCTCTTTGAGCCGGAGAATGCGATAGACGGGCATGGCAGCTACGGACAGTATAAAACAAGTTTTTGGAAATATGTTCAATCAATCAGGAGGCTGTTATGGAACCCGAAGAGGCGTCCCGCTGCCCGCCTTCCGGCTGGAGGCGCCGGAACCTGAACGCGCGGGATTTTCATACCAGATGACGCCGAGGTTGCCGGTCTCCTCGCAGGTCACTACGTCGAGGTCGCCGTCCCCGTCAAGGTCGAGCAACTCCACCAAATCGTACTTCTGGCCGCCCGGACCGCTGATGTCATGGGGCAGCCAGCGCTCGGAGCGGACTTCGTCCTTCCGGGAGAGCCACATCACGCCGGACTTCCCTTGCGCGGCATTCTCGCAACTGAAGATGATGTCCGTGCGGCCATCGAGATCGATGTCCGCTGCCTTCACCGCTTTTGCCGTTCCGGCTGTTTCGGGCAGCAGAATGGGGTAGGATTGCCAGCGCTTCCCGTCAGGCGACAGGCGCCGGTGGAAGAACAGCCGGTTCGGGCGAACGGCGCTGAGGACGTCGGTCAAGCCGTCCCGGTCGAGGTCAGCGGTGCTGACGAACATCGCTTCCAGGGACTGGGCGCCGATGGGGTGCTCGTTCCAGGGTCCCCGGACGGCTCCGCCGTAACCGGGATGTTCGAGCCAATACACACCGCTCTGGGGACCCCGGCGGTCAGAAAACAGCACATCGGGGTCACCGTCTCCGTCCAAATCCTGCGCTATCAGTGACATCAGCCAACCCACGGGCCGGAGCGGGCGCCACCGCCATTCCGCCAGCTTTCTGGGCTCTGCCGGAGCTTCAAACCATCCCAGAGAAGCGTTGTCATTCTTGCCGCCGGCGATCAGGTCCACGCCGTGCCGCCCGTCGACCTGGAGCGGCAAAGCGAACATCCATTGCATCAGCCCTTGGGCGGCAGGCAGCGCTTGAGTGGTCCAGGCCTGCTCGTCGAGATACCGTGGTTTTTCAGCGGGCGCCCAATGGACGAACATAGCTCGTTGGCTGCCCTCGCAGGAACTGATCACGTCGGCTGCGCCGTCTCCGTCAAGATCAACGAGCACGGCGTCTTCGGGGGAGCGAACGCGCCCGGCCGTCACCGCCGGCCAGCGGCCCTTCACGCGGGCCGCGCCGGGATTCAGATAAACCCGGACGCCGCCGCCCTCCTCCCAACCGGTGGTGATGTCAGGCAAGCCGTCGCCGTTGACATCCAACAGCCTGACCCCGTCGGCTCCACGCGAGGAGTCATCAATCACGTGCCGGGCCCACGGCTGCCCGCCGCCAGCCTGCGAGAGCGGAGCACCTGGCAGGCACAGCAGGAACGCCGCCACAGCGGAGCAGTTGAGAATGCGCGCGGCTGAGCGGCATCTCATGGGCGCGCTTCCTTCAGGGTAGGGGCAGCTTCAATCCGCGCTGCTTCGACCGCCCGGCGGATTCTTTCGAGCGCCTCGCCGGTGGGAGCGCTCATGGGCCTTCTGACCACGGGTGTCGCGAAACGGCCGGCTAACACCATGGCCGCTTTCATGCGCGCGTGCGCCTCTCCGGTGGGTTCACCGCTGCCGTAAATGACCTCCTTCAGTCCGTAGATGCGCGCTTGCACGGCCTGAGCCTTGTGGAGGTGGCCTTCGCGAACCGCTTCGAACAACTCGACGACCAACTCGGGAATGAAAGACGCAAAACCCACCAAAGCTCCATCCACGCCTTGCACCATGGTGGGCAACAGATATTCGTCATGGCAGGTGAGAATGGTGCAATCCGGATTGGCCGCGCGGATGGCCCGGATATCACGGTCATACTGTGACATTTCGCGAGTGCCTATTTTGACCGACGTCACCCATGGCAGCCGAGCCAACTCCGCCAGCAGGCTCGAAGAATAACCAGCCTTGGTCCAGGCGGGGTACACATGCACCACGAGGTTCAACCCGGTGGCTTCACCGATGGCGGTGAAATGACTGATGACATGCTCCGGCCGCATGCCGAACCGCAGCCAGTAGTGCGGCGGCATGACCAGCAGTCCGGAAGCTCCGGCCTCTTTGGCCAGGCAGGCGTGTTCTACGGCCTCGCCGATGCCTTCGCAACAGACGCCGCTGATGACCGGCAGCCAGCCGGCGACTTCCTCGGCGACAATCCTCGTCACCTGTGCGCGCTCTTCGCAGCTCAGCGCGAAGACCTCGCCCGTGTGGCCATTGGTGACCAGTCCGCCGATGCCGGGGTGGCCTGCCAGCCAGCGGGTAAACCTTCTGAGTTCCTTTTCGTCGATGCTGTAGTCCTCGTGAAAGGGCGTCTGCATCGCGGGGAGAATGCCGCGGAATGGGGGAGCCAGCTTCATATTCCGCTCCTTGCCTGCTTGCCGGCAGCGGCCGGCGGCCGCCAGCCTTGAATCTGTGATTGTGTCACGGAAGCCCCGTAGAGCGCAGGATTCCCGGTTCGCTCAGGATGCCTGACCGCTTCCCCTTAGCCTGCCGGCGTGGATTCCGGACCGGCTGGGGGCCCGGAGCTCAACTCTCATCCCAGAGGCACGGCGTTCTTGCGTATGTAGTCGTCCATCTCGGTGGCGGTGGAGGTGAAACCGATGTAGTGGTAGGGCTCCGCGTAACGCAGTCCGTAACGCCGTCCGGTTTCTTCTTCCCTCTTCATGAGGAAGTGGCGGATGTACTCGCGGTTGGCGCTTTCGTCGTTATCGCCGAGCACGGGCAGCCTGAGTTTGCGTTCGGCCAGGCTGGCCCGCAACCGGGAGCCGCGTTCCCCCGCCGGACCCTGCGCCTTGTTGGCGACCATCGAGTCGATCTTCTTTTCAATGTGCGAGCCGATATCTACGACGCGGTTGACCAACTGCGGGCCTCGGGCGAAATAATATTTCTCGCGGACTAGGTGGGGCTTCAGGCCGGCAATGAAGTGCTCCGGGTAGTCTTTGGACATACCGGCCATCCAGCAGGCCGCTTCGACTGCCGCGGCGGTCACGTAGTGGTCAGGGTTCTCCTCGTAGTGACCCCAGGGGTCGTAGCAGATGATGGTGTCGATTTTCAGCGCGCGAATCAGGAAGATGAAGCGGGCACGCAGTTCAATGATGGATTCGGCGTCGAGGCGGTGGTTGCGGCCGTAGAGGTCATAGGCCTCCTTGAGTCCGAGTGCGCGCGCCACCGCGAAATTGTCGCGTTCATTGGCGTGGATGCACTCCCCGATTGTCCCGGGGCCGGCCGCCTCATCATTGGTGGTGCGTATCAGGTAGCCGGTGTATCCCTCGGCAATCAGTTTGGCCGTCAGCCCCGCCGCGAAAATGGGGATGTCATCCGAGTGAGGTTGGATGGCGGCCAGCACCTTGCCTTTGTGAGGCTGCCCGGGCCGGTCGCGCTCAATCACAGGTTCGGCGGGGGGACTGCCCGGAGGAGGGGATTGTCCGGCGGCCGTCCACGCCCCGCCGGTAATGGCGTACGCACCCAAAGCTCCGTGAAACAAATGTCTTCTCTGCAAGGTTCACGCTCCTTGTGGGGATTGTGTACCAGTGCGAGCTCTGAGTCCAGTAGCGGCGCCGCAAAACCGCCGGACAGCTTGGGCGCTTAGTGCGGAGCGGTCAGGCCAGAGTTTCCTGGAGCCACTCGATCTTGCCGAGGTCGAATTCGCCCAAACCGAGCGCGCCGGAGATCTCCACGTGCTCTGGCTGGCAGTTCAAGAACCGGCTGTCCGCATCGGGCTTCGACAAGGCAATGGACGCCATGCCGGCCTCCGCGCGTTTCTCGTCGAGAACTTTCCACCCGATGCGGTCCATCGCGACCGGGTCGGTGGCGAAGTACATCGTCTTGTGTTCCCAGACGTACTTGGCGATGGTACGGCTGATCGGTCCGCCGTGATAGCCTCCCAAAACGCCGTCGAGAATATGGAGCACGCACTTCTGGCGGATAACCGGCAGGTCCACCACCGCCGGGATGAAGATACCGCAGGCGTTCAGCGTGGGCGTGGAATGGCTGCGGCTCACGTTGTTCACCAGCCCGTGAGACATGTTCTTCAGCGCCAGCGTGACACCGGCGGACTGATGGTGCTTCAGCAGGCAGAGGTTGACCATTTTGTTGACTTCGCGCGTGAGAAACTTGGCCACGTAGGACCGCTTGTAGTGCACGTCGCCCTTGGGCGCCTTCGGCAGCAGCAGCGACATTTCCATGTAGTGGTCCGGATCGTAGCCGTCCATGTCGAGCTGGAACGGGTGAGACTTATCGGTGGCAGCCATCCAGCGGACACCCTCGGGCAGCCACTTGTCGTAGCCGGCTCCGACGAACTCGCGGCGGTACCGGTCATAGAACACGATGTCGCGCGGGGCGACGCCGGCAGCCTGCAAGCCTGCGATGATCTCGTGGACCACCTCCGGCGCGGACATAACATGCGGCTGGCTGACGGGGTTGAGCTTCACGCCGACGACGTCGCCTTTTTCGAAGAAGACGCGCCAGGCGTCTACCCAGGAAGGCGCGCCTGTGAGCGCCATCATTCCCTTGCGCATCATGTCGCGCACGGGTTCAGCCTGGTACTTACCGCTGATCACGCTACCGGCATGCCGGACGGAAGCAACCTTGGCGGGATAGGGCCCTGGAATGCCCAACTTGCCCTTGGCGGCAGTTAAGGGAATGGCGGCTGCGGACAGCAGGGACGCCTGTTTCAGAAATGCTCTTCTCCCTGTGGTCATGCCTCTATTGTAGTGGCAGACGCAATGGATCAACTGAGGCTAGGCCGGCTGGATTGCGTAAGCCCTTACAGGCAAGCCGGTTACGAGGCCACTCGCCAGCCGGAAGGAGATCAGGCGTCCCAATTGAGAATGATCTTGCCTGTCTCTCCGGTGAGCATCACTTCAAAGGCTTCGGCGAATTCGGTGTAGTGATAGCGATGGGTGATCACCGGCTTGATGTCGAGCCCGGACTCCAGCATCACCGTCATCTTGTACCAGGTCTCATACATCTCCCGGCCGTAGATGCCTTTGATGGTGAGCATGTTGAAGATGATCTTGTTCCAGTCCACGGGCATCGCCTTCGGGGGAATCCCGAGCATGGCGATCTTCGCGCCGTGGCTCATGTTCTCGAGCATCTCGCTGAGGGCTGCGGCTGAGCCGCTCATTTCGAGACCGACATCGAAGCCTTCCCGCATGCCGAGTTGTTTCTGAACATCCTTGAGGCGCGTGTGGCGCGCGTCCACAGCCAACGTCACGCCCGCCTTCTTAGCCAATTCCAGGCGCCAGGGATTGATGTCCGTGATGACCACGTATCGCGCGCCCGCATGGACCGCCACGGCAGCAGCCATGATGCCAATCGGCCCGGCGCCGGTGACGAGCACGTCCTCGCCGAGCACCGGAAAAGACAGGGCGGTGTGGACGGCATTGCCGAACGGATCGAAAATCGCGGCCACTTCCGGATCGATGCCCGCGCGGTGGTGCCAGACGTTAGTCATGGGGAGCGAAATGAGATTCGCAAACGCTCCGGGGCGGTTCACGCCTACGCCTTCCGTAACAGCGCACAGATGGCGCCGCCCGGCCATGCAGTTGCGGCAGCGTCCACAAACCACGTGGCCCTCGCCGCTGACCACGTCGCCGGGTTGAAAATCGCTGACGTTGGAGCCAACTTCCACAATACGGCCGACGAATTCATGCCCCACCACCAACGGCACAGGTATGGTCTTCTGCGCCCACTCATCCCACTGGTAGATATGCAAATCCGTGCCGCAGATGCCGGTCTTCTGCACTTCGATGAGCACGTCGTTGATGCCGGCCACGGGTTCCGGAACATCCTCAAGCCACAAGCCGGGTTCAGCCTTGCTTTTCACTAGCGCTTTCATAGGTCTTGCCCCAATGTCGCATGAATCCCTTAGCGGGCAAAAGGGTATCCGCTGCCGGCAGCGGGCGTGTCCGCGCCCGGAGGCAAGGGCCAGTATCCGTGACTACCACGCGTCCTGGCGCAAGGCACGGTCCGTCTGGTTGCGGAAGCCCTGCACCTGGATGCGCCCTTGCGGCCCGAGACGCACGCCGGTATCCCGTGCCATCCATCGAGGCACGGCTGCCCGGGCCCAGAGAGCGAAATGCCCTCCTGGACCCGGGCGGGCGGATTCAGTTACCAGAGCAACTTCACGGCTAGCTGGATGTGGCGCGGGAAGTTCGCATTCCAGGCTGCGACCGAACTCCGGATGATGGTTCCGAATGCAGCGCTGGTTGCGCTGGTGTTCGGCTGCTGCCTGCCGAACCAGTTCGTGTTGGTGGCGTTGAACGCTTCAGCCCGGAATTGCAGGCTGGTGTTCTCGGTGATCCTGGTTGTTTTGCTGAGCGACAAATCGAGGTTGACCATGGGGTGCAGGCGGATATTGCCTGAGCGGAACGGCGTCTCCCTTGGGGCGAATGGGGTCAGAATCAGGAAGTTGTACGTTGACAGATCCGTTCCGCAGCCATACGCCAGGCTGAAGGCCTCAGCCGTGATCCTCCCGTCTTCGTGCTGGCGGTCGACGCAGGGCCTCAATACCCGAACCTGGTGCTCGGACCAGTTGACGTTCTTGATCCTGGCATCGTTCAGGTAACGGACACCACCCGGCAGGCTGGCAATGCGGCCCGATTGGATGGTGACCAACTGAGTGAATTGCCAGCCGCTGGCCAGACGGCTCGCAAAACCGTGCGAGGTATTGAGGAGCTTGCGGCCCTTGCCGAAAGGAAGTTCCCACACATTGGCCACCGTGATCCGCTGGGGAATGTCCGTAAAGTACAGGCTGCGCTGCGGAACCCGGCCCGGCACGTCGAGCCAATCCGCGAGTTCCACGTGTTTGGAGAGTGTATAGGTGGCCAGAATACTCAGATGCTGGACGCTCGCCTTGTAGGTAACCTGGAGCGCGTTGTACCACATCGCCCCATCGTTGCGCATCTGCTCGGTCAGGGCCCCGAAATGCGGCAGAGGCCGCGCCAGGGCCGCGCGGGTCAACGAGGCGCTGGTGAAATGCCCCGTGCCCGAGAAGGCGTCGATTCCCCGGAACGGGTTGGGCACCAGTTCATTGCAGAATGAGGATCTTCCTCCCTCAAAGTAGTTGCACCGTTGCCGGAAACTCAGGTCCATTTCATTGATGGAGAAAGTGGTCTGGTGACCTTTGGTTCGGCTGCCGACGTAAGTGGTCTCCAACAGGTGGCCTGCATACGGCTGCCATTCAAAGCCTGCCGAGAACTGGTTGACATACGGAACCGCGAAGCCCGGGTTCACGACGCTGAAGGCGCGGCCCAAATGCGTGGCTAAGCCCAGGGAACTGCCGGGGGGACGAGTCAGCCCCTGTGGGTAGGGGTTAGCCAGGGTACTCGCCGGTGTGCGCCCTCCGTCGGCGGACGTTACCATGGACGTCGAGGTGCTGAATCCGTTCCCCTGCAGGTACTGGTTGCCGGGATTCACGAAGATGCGGCCCCATCCGGATCGGAAGACCAGATTGCCGGTCAGTTGGTACGCCAGGCCAAAACGAGGCTGGAGGTTGTTGGAATCCAAGTCCGCCGCGTTCCGGGAGACGCCTCCTACGCCAGCAAACTGCAAGCCCCCTCGAAGCCGAGGCAGGTCCGGGAACAGCGCCCGGTTCACGAGCGAGTCAACGGGGCTAACGGCCCCCGCATCGAAGCCCCGGTTCAGCCGGTTGAAACGCTCGGCAGGTGGTATGTTCAAATCCCAACGCAATCCCAGATTGATCGTCATCCGGCGGCTGGCTTTCCAGTCGTGCTGAATGTAAGGGGCAAAATACGGAAACATGGAAATGGTGAACGCGTTGTGATCGGAACTGCCGCTGGCGGGGTAGCCGAGAAGAAAACTGGCGATCGAGTTGCCGCTCAGTGCGTCAGCCCTGTCAAACTCACGCTGGGTAAAGGCCCGGGAGGCGGAAAACTGCCAGGGAAATCCTCTATTCTTGACCGCCCATTGGGTCCAGCGCATGTCAACTCCGAATTTCAGCGTGTGGGGGCCCGAGATCTTCGTGGCAGTGGGATGTACGGCCCAAGTGTTCGTGTAGTCGGCGAAACCGACGTAGCCCAGGAAACTGTACTCAGCAAAGTTATAGCGTCCGAAGTGTGCGCCTCCGTGGATCTGGCTGACCAGCGCCGCGGGGAAGCCTAAGGTAGTAAGGTCAAAGCCTTCGTTGCCTTCGGCCGTGGCCGTGTGAACGTAACGGTTGAACGAAGTTCTCAGATTGAACGTGAAGGCCGGACCCAGCACGGCCACCCAGTCCGCTGTCAGGTGGTCATTGATGCGTTGCGAGGGGTTTTCGCAGCACTGGCCCGGGCCTTCGCGCAGCACACCGTCTTCAGTGGTCCGTTCGTCCCGCCGGTTGGCCGCATAGCGCCAGAAGAGGCGATGCTTGTCACCCGCATTAGCGTCGAACTTGGCGACAAAGTTGTAGAAACTGTCGCGGCTGATGTTGTTGGGAACGAAATAGTTGAGCTGAGAGTAGTAGGCCGCCGCGGGCGTGGACGTGTTCGGCTCAGGAAAGTAGGAAAGGATCTTTCGCCCGATGGGGCTGATGCGGCCCTGCGGAATACGGTTGCCGGGAAACGCGTCACGAACCCACTGAGTGCCGACCTGCCGGCCTGTCATCGGATCGAAGATCGTGATCGGCCTGCCGCCTACATCCGCCAGTTTGCTGAAATCGCCGTCCAGGAACTCGCGGGCTGGAACGGATTGCGTTGAAGGCCAAGGCGTTTTCTCGCGGTAGCCCTCATAGTTAGTCATAAAAAAGAGCTTGTTCCGGCCGTCGAACAGCCTGGGGATCACCACCGGACCGTCCAATTGGAAGCCGTACTGGTCCAATAGATGCTCTCCCCGCGGACGGCCCACCGCGTTGTTCTGAAACGTGGCAGCGTCCCACCCAGTGCGCCGCGCGAACTCGTACACGGAACCGTGCAAGCGGTTGGTGCCGCTCTTGAGGGACACATTGATGATTGCCCCGCCGGTCTTCCCAAACTGCGCGTCGTAGGTGTTCGTATGGATCCTGAATTCCTGAACTGAATCCACCGGGGGAACGTAGGCAATATTGTTGGCGCCTGCCTGAGCGTTGTTCGGCGCACCGTCCAGGAGAAACTCTGTGGAGCGGGTGGTGCTGCCCGTAACAGACCACTCCGCGATGGCTCCGTTATCAAACGGCCGCTGCCAGATCGGAGCGCCCACAAAGTTCACCCCAGCGACGATCGCGCCCAACATGAATGGATTGCGTGCGTTCAGCGGCAGCTCATGGACCCGTTGCCTGTCCACGAGTCCGCCCCGATCGGCCTTCGCGGTTTCCAGGAGCGGAGGTGCGCCGGTTACGGTGATCTGCTCCGTGAGGGCACCCACTTCCAGGACAATGTCGACCGCGACCACCTGCCCGATGGTGACTACGATGCCCGTTCGAGAGAGCTTCTTGAACCCGGCGGCTTCTGCCGAGACCGTGTAGCTGCCGGGCCTCAAGAAGGCCGCCGTGTAGTTGCCTGAATTGTCGCTTGTGACCGAGGTTACTTCGTTGGTCGCAACATTCGTGACTTCAACTTTTGCTCCGGGGACGACCGCTTGTGAGGAATCCACCACGCGGCCGGTAATAGTTGCTCGAAACTCCTGTGCCGCAGCCGGCTCCATTGCCAAAAAGCAGCAGAGAACGGCGGCAAATAGCCCTATCCTTGCCATGAAGACCCTCCTCGTCCGTTAGCAGAGATTGATTCCCTGTTCCGGTATGGGGAATTATATGCCTTGCCCCTGTTACCGTCAAGGCCACCGAATTGAGGTCACCGAATTGAGGAATTAAAGCTCTTTTATGGTTACTTACAGGGTTTGGCACCGTTGGACAGGCATTTGCCCGCGCGAAACCCTCG
>JBBIND010000020.1:40010-49205 GCA_037444075.1 Acidobacteriota bacterium
TCCCTGTTCCGGTATGGGGAATTATATGCCTTGCCCCTGTTACCGTCAAGGCCAGAGGAATTAAAGAGGAATTAAAGCTCTTATATGGTTACTTACAGGGGTTGGCGCCGTTGGACAGGCGTTTGCCCGCGCGAAACCCTCGAAGTTGTGGGCTGTTCGCTAGGGCTTGCTTTTTCGGGGCTACGACGAAGCTTTGCGCCAGGTGTGGTTCGTCTGGTTGCTGAAGCCCTGCACCTGGACGTGCCCTTGGCGCCCGAGGCGCACGACGCTATAGGCATTGCTGGCCATGCCTGAACCCTCCACCATGGCGGTCAAGGTGCAGTAGTGGATGCCGCCGATGCGCTGGTAGCCACCGGGGTGTTCATGCCCCTGGAACACGGCCAGAACTTTGCCCGAGTTCTCCAGAATCCGGCGCACCTCGGCGGCGCTCGCAATCCCGTAAGGCGGTCCTGCGTCCAAACGCTGGTGAACGAACAGAATCACCGGATGGCGGGCGGCCTGGAGGTCAGCCTCGAGCCAGGCGCGCTCCTCGGGCGGGATCTCGCAATCCTTCCAGTCGAAGTTTTCGCCTGCATAGGCTACGCCGTCCGCGCGGAAGCAGGCATCGAGGACGACGAAGTGGAAGCCTGCGCGGTCATAGGAGTAGTAGCTCCTTGAGGCACCCACTGTTTCGAGAAACGCCGGCTTGGTGAGCGTCGCGACGCAGTGGTTTCCGAGCACGTAGTGGCGCTCGGCGGGACCCTGCCGGTACTCGGCGTCGGCCGTTCGCAGCCAGGCTGTCTCGAGTGCGACCGTTTCCGCGGCGTCGATGAAGTCACCCAATTCAACGGCGAACAGCGCGCCAGCCGCCCGGAAAGCAGACATTGCCTCGCGAAGCTTGGCGGCGGAATCGCGGTAATGCCGCGTGCGGAGGCTGGGCTTGTCGGCGTAGTGAGCATCCGTAAGAAGACCAAAGACGAGCGCGGGCTCACCGAGGTCCTCCTGTACGCTGGACAGCAACGGCACGCCGGAGGCAGCGAGCCACAGTGAGCCTTGCGCGAAAAAAGCCCGGCGCCCCATGTCAGGCGCCCTGCGGTCCGCCCGGCGAACCTGCCCCCGCTGTCCGCTGGCGTTCGAGCCGTTCAACATAGAACCTCCTCAGGGACGCACGCTGACGCTGTCCGGGCCGGGAAAATCGGCCGGGATCTTTTGCGTCACCTTGCCGGTGGCCGCCCACTGTGTGCCTCTTTGCAGGGTGACTATGAAACCGACGCACCGCATGGCTTCCACGTCGTGGCCGAGGGTCGTGTGAAAAACGCGGCCCTGCCCGTATTCCACCGTGAACAGGATGGGTTCATGTTCACCGGTGCCTTTCATTTCCGGCGCGGAGTAAGCGGTACTGAGCAGCGCGAGGTTCTCCGCGGGTCCGCGGAGACGGTCGTAGAGTTCGTCGGGAGCGTGCATCCAGACTAGCGGCAGGCCTTTGGTAATGGGGTGGTTGGGCTCGCGGATCACCACCTGGTAGGCATGGCGCGGACCGTGACTGCCGCCCCGCCCCGGCGTCATGTCACGGACCACCTGCCCGTTCCGCCAACGTACGTAGGGCCCGTCATTTTCGTTGCGTCCTCCCCAACCGCCGAGTCCGATGATCCGGTTGAACTCGACCCACTTGGGGAAAGCGTTGTCCGCCGCATGAAAACTGACCACTCCGCCGCCGTTGCGCACGTAGTTGACGAAGTCCTGCTGCGTGGCCTCGGCCCAGTCGCCCGCGTTCTTGGGGCCGAAGTCGTTGTAGTTGAGCACGATGACGTCATAGGCGGAGAACTTCGGCCGGAATGACGGCAGCGTCTCGTTGTCCGGCGGCGCGGTGACCACATCCACCTTAAAGAGCCCGGTTTCTTCCAGCAGCCGCTTCAGGACCGGCGTGGTAGCTCGCCAGTCATGGTTGTTCCTGCCGTCGAGGATCATCGCCTTGCTGGTTTGCGTAAAGGCGGTTGTGCAAAGACCGGTTGCGAGAACGATTATCAAAAGGATGCGGCAAAGCATGCGCCCGGGCCTCCCTTGCCAAGTGTAGTCGAACCGCAGCGCCAGGCGCTGCTCCCGCCGCCTCCCCTGCCACTTGAACCACAGGCTGTTCAGCGAGTTGCTGGATAGGACCGTGGCGCATGATACTGACTTGGCCGGCAAGACCCTCAAAGAGAGCCGGCTGCGCGAACTGACCGGCGTCAGCGTGGTCGGGAGTGTGGGACCAGGGCAGCTTGCGGCCCGCTCACCCGGACATGCGGCTCTCCTCCCTCGTCGTGCCGGTGGTGATCGGCTCGAGCGACCAGATCGAACGCCTCAACGCCTTGCTCGTCGGCGGGATGCCCCGCGAGCGTCCCGTGCTCGTCATTGGCGGCGGGCGGGTGGGCCGCGCGGTGGCAGGCGCGCTGCGCTGCCGCAACGTGCCCGTCCACATAATCGACAAGAAAGAAGGACGCGGACAAATCATGGATTCAGGTGCTTCCTTCTTCCAGGGCGACGCGGCGGACCGCGAGGTGCTGCGGCGGGCCGGCACTTCTCGCCCGCCAGGGAGCGGCGGATGAGGCCGATCAGTTCGGGCGGCAGATGGGAGATGTTGCCGAGGGTCTCGTGGCGGACCTGGGAGCCGGCGCGGAAGGTGCGGCGGAGCAGATGGGTTTGGTAGAGCTTGCCTTTGTAGGCGCGAGAGGTGGTGGCCACATGAACCGGGCAATCCTGGACGCCATAGCCTTTTGTAAGGCATCAGAGCGATTCGTGCAAGGCGGCAGTGTCATGTTTCGTGGCTACATTTGGAAGACCGGACACGATCCATCCGCTTGAATTGGAGGGGGTTGGGTCAATTCATGTGGTGGAACTTCGGCTTAGTCACGGGAAGCCCCGAGCAGACGGAGGGCGAACCGGGAAAAAAAACCGCGGCGGGCCGGGTTGAGGAACATCCAATCAAGCAGGGAAACGAGGGTGGGGACGCGAAAATCGGGATCGCGGCGGCGGCGCCGGTCAAGGATTCCGGCCAGCGTTTCGCGCGGTTGCTCGCGAAAGGCGTCGAGCATGGCGGTTTGATGAACGCAGGAGATGGTGCACAAGGGAGCGCAAGGCTTGGGCTGCGCGGCGTAGCGCTGGAGATGCTCGAACGTGTATTGCTGGAGCGGAATGGCCGGAGCCCCGCGCTGCTGGGAACAGAAATGGACGAGGCCGTCCTCGCAGATATAGAGGAAGCGGCCGCCGGCGCGGCAATGCCAGGAGTTGGGGCGGCCTTCGACGATGGCCTGCTGGAACCGGTCGTAATGGGCGAAGGAGAACAGTCCGTTGCCGAGCCCGGTGATGCGTTCCTGCACGGCGCGGTGGGCCGGGTCGAGCGGTTTCAACTGGCCGTTGTGGTCATGCAGGATGCCTACAGTGGACTGGAATCCCAGCTCGCGCGCGCGCACGGCGATCCGGTAGGCGTCCTCGGGATGGCGCACGCCGCAGCCGAGCACAGAGTTGATGGTCACGTCGAATTCGGCATGTTCGGCCAGCCACTTCAATTTTTGATCCAGCACGTGCAGGCTCTTCTTCGATACCTCATCCGGCCGGGCATTATCGATGCTGATCTGCAGGTAGTCGAGACCTGCGCGGTTGAGGCCGCGGATGCGATCCGGGGTAAGCAGCAAGCCGTTGGTGATGAGAGTGGCGATGGCGCCGCCGCGGCGGATGCGCTGAATGAGCAGGTCGAGCTCCGGGTGGAGGGTGGGCTCGCCGCCGCTGATGGTGATGATGGTTGTACCGAGCCGTGTGAGATGGCCGATCCGCTCAAGCATCGCCTGTGTGGGGACTGGCGCGGAGGTCTTGTCGTGCTCCTTACAGTAGGCGCAATCGAGATTGCAGCGGCGCGACGGGATGATCTGCGCCAGGATGGGATGGTGCGGGGAATGCATGGCGCGGGCGAACATGCGCGCTTCCCGGTACTTCCGGAAAACGCGGTTACGAGTGCGGCGAAAGCGCGTGCCCATGCGGCAAGATTAATTTTACCGTAACAGTTCAGGTGGGGATCGGTTGAGCAGGGAAGCGGCGGGTTGACGGCGACGATGACTGCGGATCGCTGCTGAGAGATAGGCCAGCATGTGGAGGCCTTGCAGGCCGCAGGTCTCGGCGCGGTCAGCAAGCGAGATGTAGCCAGTTCGCCCTTTTCGCTGCGGTTGCCGAAGCAGATTTTGCGCCACTGCACGCCGGTGCGGAGGGCGCGTTCGACGCTGTTGTTGGTGGGTTCTACCCCCGCGTGTTCGAGGAAGGCGAAGAGCCGCTTGTGGTGCCCGAAAAGTGCCGTGGCGAGATGGCAGACCTCGCGGTGAGGGCTATCCAAATGCTGCTCGGCCAACGCGAAGCTCCGTTTTTGAATAGGGATGGAGCGCAGCAGCAGTTGACGCCGAATCAAGTTGGCGGTCTAAATCCGCGATCTACTGTTCGGCATCGGCGATCTGCTTCTCTTGTTCAGCGATCTCTGCGGCCTGACGGCGGATCTGCTGTTCCCTGTCAGCCAACTCCCGGCGAAGCCGTTCGCTCTCTCGTTCCAGATCGCTCGCGAACCGAAGGCGATGCCGCGCACTCATCCACCATACGTTAAACGATTCGGCGGAATTTGTTCAGCAAAATCGACCCGGGTACCTGAACTGTTACGGGGATCCTATCCGCCCTGACGGCGGATTGCCGGGGCCAGACGGGGCCGAGCCGGCCTCGAACACAGCGCCCCGAGGGAGCTCTGCCTGGTAGCGCAATACCCCATCTGGGCATCCGCCCGGAAGCTCTTGCAGCCTGGCACCCGTGCCACTTATACTTGTGCGCAGCGATTTCAGAATCTCGCACTACTGCTTTGTCTGAACTAGGAGAGCACTATATGGGCAAGAAGTTAGTCATGCTGGCGGCGATACTAGTGTGCGCCGCCCAGCTTGACGCGCAAAACATCAGCGGTATCGTAAGCGGCACGGTCAAGGATCCCGCCGGGTCCGTGATCCCTAACGCTGCCATCGAACTTACAAACCAAGCCACGGGAGTGGCGCAGAAGATCTCCACGAACGAGGCGGGGCTGTTCGTCTTCCCGAGCGTTCTGCCAGGCGCCTACACGCTGGAGATAACGGTAAGCGGCTTCCGCCCTCACCAGGTACGGGATCTCGCCGTGACCGCGAATGAGCGCCGTTCGGTTGGTGAGATCGTCCTCCAGGTGGGCCAGTTGACTGAGAAGATCGAGGTCATGGCAGAGGCTACGCCTGTGCAAACGGCCTCCAGCGAACGCTCCGGGCTGGTCTCGGGTGACCAGATTCTCAACCTGGCCATCAAGGGCCGGGACTTCCTTGGACTGCTTTCCACACTGCCCGGCATCATCGACACGCGCGCCGGAGCGCGGGAGGTGGTAACCACGGGAGGCGTCATCTCCGGCCTGCACATCAACGGCGGCCGTGAGACTTCCATCATGTACGCGCTGGATGGCATCTCGGCGGTGGACACTGGTTCCAACACCAGCGTGCACAACTCGCCCAACATGGACGCCATCAGCGAGATCAAGGTGCTCACCAGCAACTACCAGGCTGAGCACGGCCGCAACAGCGCCGGCACCATCAACGTCATCATCAAGAACGGCACGCAGAATTTCCGCGGCAGCGCCTACTGGTACTACCGGCATGAGAGCCTCAACGCCAACAGCTTCTTCGGCAACCGCACCGGCACGCCCAAGCCGCTGTACCGGTTCAACAACGGCGGCTACTCGGTGGGCGGACCCGTCTACGTCCCCGGCAAATTCAACATCAATCGCGACAAGCTCTTCTTCTTCTTCTCGCAAGAATACGTGCGGCGGCGCCTGTACCCCGGCGTGCGCTTCGTCACTACCCCCACCGCACTCCAGCGCGCCGGCGACTTTTCGGAAACCCGCGACCTGAATGGAGCGCTGATCGCCATCCGGGATCCTCTGGCCGGCCAGAACTTCCCCGGCAACATCGTGCCCAGGTCGCGCATTCACACCCTCGGGCAGTCGATTTTGAACTTCTTCCCGCTGCCTAACTACGTGGAGACGGATCCGGCTCTGCGGTTCTCCCGTAACTACCGCAGCAACCTGAGCGGGAGAAACCCGCGGCGCCAGGACGTGATCCGCGTGGACTACAGCGTCACGCCGACACTGACGGCTTACTTCCGGGGCATCCGGGACAACGACGACGAGGATTGGCCGTATGGCTCCTGGGTGTCCGGAAGCATCAACTACGATCTGACCAACACGTTCCGCCCGCAGCGCGGGCGAGGCGGCGTGCTCAACATCACCAAGCTGATCAGCCCCACCACGGTTAACGAGTTCACCATGGGCGCGACCACCCGCGGGCAGACCTTCAACCCGGTGGATCCCAGCAAAGTGGCGCGCAGCCAGATGGGCAACATCGGCCAGTGGTACCCGGCTTCCAATGAGTCGAATGCCATCCCGAACATCACCTTCGGCGGCGTGCCCAACGCCATCAATCCCTCGCTCGGCAACATCCCCTATACGAACGAGAACCCCGTGTTTACCTTTGCTAACAACCTGAGCAAAGTAGTGGGCACGCACATGCTGAAATTCGGAGTCTACATCGAGCGAATGCGCAAGGATGAGGTGGGCGGCCCCAACACTCGCGGAGCCTTCGCATTCAGCCGCGACGCCAACAACCCGCTGGAAGCCAACTACGCTTTCGCCAACGCGCTGCTGGGGAACTTCCAGAGCTACTCGGAGGGCACATTCCGGCCTTACTCGCACTACCGCTACACCCAGGTGGAGTTCTACGCTCAGGACGCCTGGAAGATTTCCAGCCGCCTTACGGTGGATTACGGTGTGCGTTTCTACAACGCTCCCTCGGCGCACGATGACCGCTTCGCCATCACGACGTTTGACCCTGGCATGTATGACCCGAAAACCGCGGCCGTGCTGATCCGTCCGGGCCGGGACGCCGCCGGCCGGCGCGCCGGAGTCGATCCGCGCACCGGACAGGTCTACCCGCTGCCCTACATCGGTTTGTTTGTCCCCGGCTCCGGCAACGCCGCGCCCGGCATGGTGGTGGGCGGCAAGGGCTACAACCCCAAGCTCTATGACTCTCCGCTCCTTGCCGTCGGTCCTCGCATCGGTTTCGCGTACGACCCCAAGGGCGACGGCAAGACAGCCATCCGCGCCGGCTTCGGCCTCTTCTACGACCGGCCTCAAGGCAACGTCTACTCCGGCACCAACGGCCAGCCGCCGGTGGCCTATACCCCCACGCTGTTCTACAGCAGCCTGGACACTTTCCTTCAGGCTCAGGGCGCGGTCGGCCCCAGCAGCGTGAACGCCCCGCAAGTCGGCAAGCAGCCGCTGCCCCGCGTCATGAATTTCAGCGTGGGCGTGCAGCGCGAGGTGGGCTTCAACACCGTGGTGGACGCCGCCTATGTGGGCAGTCTTGGGAGAAACCTGCTTTACGTCCGCAACATCAATCCCATCGCCCTGTACGCGCGCTTCGACCCGGCCAACGTCGACGTCACCACGGGCAGCGCGCTGCCGGACAACTTCCTGCGTCCCTACCAGGGCCTCAGCACCATCAACGTGCGCGGTTTCGGCGCTACTTCCAATTACCACTCCGCGCAAGTGACCGCCAACCGGCGCATGGCGCGCGGTCTCCAGTTTGGCGTTTCCTACACCTTTTCGAAGACCCTGGGCGTGGGGGCGGCTGACTTCGACGGCGTGAGCCCTTACTTCCCGATGCGCGAGCGCAACTACGGGTTGATTGGCTGGGACATGACGCACGTGCTCAGCGTCAACTACGCCTGGAACATCCCCAGCCCTGCCAGGAACAACGCCGTGCTTCACGGTCTCCTCGGCAACTGGCAGATCTCGGGTATCTCCTCGTTCCTTTCCGGAACTCCCTTCACTCCGGGCTTTTCCACTTCAGACACGGTGGATTTGACAGGCTCCAACGAAGGGTCCCGGATTACCGTCGTGGGCGACCCCAAACTGCCGAAGAGCGAGCGAACCTTCTTCCGCAACTTCAAGACGGAGATGTTCGCGCGTACTCCGGCACGCGATTTCGGCAACGCCGGCATCGGTTTGCTGCGCGGTCCCGGCACCAACAACTGGGACATCAGCATCTCCAAGCGCGTGCCGGTTTCGGGTGAGGAGCGCTATTTCCAGTTCCGCGCCGAGTTCTACAACGCCTTCAACCATACTCAGTTCTCGAGCATCGATACGGGCGCGCGCTTCAACCCTCAGGGCCAACAAATCAACGCCAATTTTGGCGCCTACAACGGCGCTCGTGATCCGCGGCGCATTCAGCTTTCACTGCGCTTCATGTTCTGAGCGCAGCGGCACCTGACCGGCAGTACATCGAATCAGGCACGCGAGCACGGCGAAGCGGTAACGCCGTGCTCGTGTCTCTTGAAGTTGCCTGAGTTCCAGGAGCCGCTCGCGCGGCTCGACGGGATTCCGCGCCTTCCGCGTATAGAGGAGGTCGTTGGAGTCCGGTGAAGCCGTCGGCTGGAGTTAGTCTCAACCAGGGGATGCCGGAACGCCTGTGTGAAGCCTCGAACGGGACTAGCGGCGCCGGAAATTCGCGGGCTCAGCCGGGCGTTGGCGGCTTGACCGGTTTGCCCGTGCGCTTGTCCCACCAGGCGTGCCTTAAACCCGACGCGATCCGGTGTGCAGCGTGGCAGTCTGTACACACAACCGATTTGGGGTCAGTCTTCTCCGGAACGCGCTCCCGCCGGCGCTGCAACATGAGTTGGGCCGGCGCATCGCCAGCTTCTTGAGCGGTTGATGATATCATGAGCGGTCGGATTAAGACCGCAGCCCTATGCTGAAGACCGGCATCCTCAACCCCGCGATCAACAGTCTGCTCGCCCGGGTCCGCCATACGAACACCCTGGTGATCGCGGACCGCGGTTTTCCCTACTGGCCGCAGATTGAGACGGTGGATATCTCGCTTGTGGACGACGTTCCGCGCGTTCTGGATGTTCTCCAGGCGATCCGCGCCTGCTGCGTGATCGGCCAGGTCACGATGGCCGAGGAGTTCCGCGGCGCGAACACGGAGGAAACTGTCCAGAGTTTCCTGAAGAGCTACGAGGGTCTTCCCGTGAGCTTTGTGCCGCATGTCGAACTCAAGAAGAGAGTGCCGCTCGCCATCGGACTGATCCGCACGGGCGACACCATTCAGTACGCCAACGTGATCCTGGAGTCGGCCTGAGCGG
>JBBIND010000020.1:49215-54162 GCA_037444075.1 Acidobacteriota bacterium
AAGACTTTATTCTTCAAGCTGCGGAAGTTGGGCTAATACTCTCCGTCTTCCCGGGTCCGTCCCGCCGCTCCGGGCAGCCTGACGCGGACGTGAAAAGACCCGGGAACAGGCTCCTCGGAGACCACGTACAGGTAGCCGCCTCCGCATCCTGAGTACATCGCGCCGGCGCAACGGGCCTGATACCAGGAGAGTAGTCCGCGAAGGTCGATATCAATCGTCGGATGGGCTACGGTGTAAGGCAGGATCGCCTCCCAGCAGCGCATGCACTCATTCATGGACGCGCCGAGTCCCTTGAGGTCCATCGCCGCCAACGCGTCAAAGCAGTCCATTCCGCTCTGTCCCAAACGGGCAATCCAGTCCGGATCGAGGTTCTTGATGCCCAGCGGGCTGTAGCCTCTCGGCCGCTGATTCACGGCGACCACGTGGATGACACGCTCAATCCACCTCGCCACTTCCGGGTCGCAATTGCTCTCGATATGCTCGGGGAAGTAACCGCCCTCGAAGCCGGCGTCGTAGTCGAGCCGGCTCACGCCGGGATAGATCAGCCCGATCATGTCCTGTGAGCCGGATGGCTCGGGCTTGTTCCGGTTTTCAGCGAAGTAAAGCTCCTTGGTGAGCTCCCTGCGATCCCGGTCCGGCAACTCGCCATTCCATATCTCGACGGCGACTTTGCGCGTGCCGCTCGCCATGCCGCAGCGGTCCATGAAGCGTATGTCCGGCTCCAGGCTCACTACCACCATCGAGCCCGGAGGCGACGGATTTCTGCTGGAGACGAAGGGCTGATCAATCCAGCCGCCCGCCAGGGCCATCCGTTGCGGTATGCGCGTGATCAGGGAGGAGATGTCCATCCGTCCAGCCTGCTGAGTACGGCTCTTCCGCAAAGCGCTATCCTCTCAATCCTGAACCACGCGCTTGCCGGCCTTGCGGTCGGCGAACTGCTGCTTGATCCAGGCGTAGGTTTTCTCCATGCCTGTGCGCAGAGGGATGCGGGGCTCCCAACCGAGCACGCTCTGAATGAAAGTATTGTCGCTGTTGCGGCCGGCCACGCCCTGCGGCGCGTTGAGGTCATAGGTGCGGTTCAGCCGGACTCCGGCGATTTCCTCCACCATGCTCACCAGGTTGTTGATGGAGATCAACTCGCTCGAGCCGAGGTTGATGGGCGTGGCTATCAACTCGTCGCAGTGCATGATACGGTCGATGCCGAACACGCAGTCCTCGATAAAACAAAAGCTGCGGGTTTGTGTGCCGTCGCCCCAAATCTCGATCTCCATGCGGTCCGCATCTATGGCCTCGAGCACCTTCCGGCATATGGCTGCCGGCGCCTTCTCCCGCCCGCCGAACCATGTTCCGTTTGGTCCGTAGACGTTGTGCAGACGCGTGATGAAGGTCTTCAACCCGCGCTCCGCCCAATACTCCTGGCAGAACATCTCCGAGATCAACTTCTCCCAGCCATAACCACGCTCCGCCATCGCCGGGTAGGCATCGGACTCCTTCAGCGCGCGTACGTTGGGGTCTTTCTGCAAGTCCGTGTTGTAGGCGCAAGCCGAGGAGGTGAAGAAGTAACGCTGCGCTCCGGCTCTCCAGGCAGCCTCGATCAGGTGGGTGTTCACCAGGATGCTGCGCAGGCATTCCACGCGGAAATGCTCAATGAACCCCATGCCACCCATGTCTGCGGCCAGGTTGTAAACTTCCACGGCGCCCTCGACGGCGCGGATGGCGTTTTCCTTCTCGCTGAGATCCATCGAAAGGCACTCCACCCCCGGCACCCGTTGGTACCAATCCGGGAGCGGCTTGCGGTCGATGGCTCGGATGCGGGTGTAACCCAGCTCATGGAAGTAGCGCGTCAAAGAGCCGGCAATGAATCCGCCCGCGCCGGTGATGACGATCAGATCATCTTTGTTCAGTTGCCGATCGATGTGAGTTCCTGGCCCACTGTTCACTGCACTTGTCCTCTTTCCGCCAACCCTGGCTGATCTTCACGCGGCGCCTGAGTCTCGGCCGGCTGCCGGATCTGACGATAATAATCCTGATCCAGGCGCAGCGCGATTTCGGCGGCTGAATAACGGTCCGCCTCCAGAAACGCTTTCAACTGTTCGGGGGAAGCCGTTCGCGGCTCGTGCATCCAGAGCCAGCGGGTGAACCCGCTTTGCTCCGCTTCCGCAGGAAACACGCGCGCGTTCCACGGCGTTCGCTCCGCCTCCAGCGTGTCCGCGTCCCAAACAGCCGAAGCGGTGACGCCGGCTGCTTCCAGCCATTCCGCCAGCGGCATCCCGTTGAACGTTCCGCCGGCGGCGGAGGGATGTTTGAAGCTGTCCTCCACGCCGTAGCAGCGGACGAACCAAACCGGCGCATGCTCGCGATTGAAGCCGCGGGAAACATCCAGGCAAGCATCCGCCCCGAGCTTGAGCGCTGCCGAAACCTCCACCCCCACGACGACGTTACGCCCTCCCAGCGAGAGAGCCGCGCGCACGCGGCACGCCTCCACCCAGCTGTTCCTGCCCGTGATGCTGCCGCCGTTCTCGATGGAACTGTTGATCACCAGCATTCCCTGTTGCGGCGGCGCTCCCGTATCACGCTCCACCAGCTCCAGGCCGCTCTCGATCAACTGCCGTGTCGAGCCGAAGTGCAGGAAACAGCACTCCCTTAACGGCCGCACATGAAGCGGAATCTGCCTCAGGCTTTGGAATAGCCCGGCGAGATCTTCATCCGGCCACGCCGAGCCGCTCCCACGGGCGCTTTCCAGGTAGTGCTCGAAAGTGACCTCGGTTCCCATGGCGCAACAGACCTCCCTGTAAAGATCAAGCCCATGGTCGAGGACCAATCTTCCCAGGCGTGGGTCCCAGCCCAGCTCCTCGCCGGCGCCGCCGGGGACGCGGCAGAAGGCGCCCAGCAAACCGGCGGTCGCGTCAGCCGAGAAACTCATGACACCTACATCCAACAGGGCTTGACCGTCGGCCGCCAAAGCGCCGCTCGAGATCTGTTTCTTGAGCGGCGGCTTCTGCAGATACAGGCGCACGCTGTCCGACTCGCCGCTACAGAACACTCCGTGGCGCGAGGCTTCCTCGGATGCGGCGCTCGCCGCCAGCGCCGTCAGCCCCGGTCGCGAAAGATCGACCGTCTCCGGCTCGAAGCAGATCAGCGCGTCCCCTGAGGCGACCACCATTTGCCCCGAGCCCTCCGGCCCCGGAGGCAAGGCGAGGAACGCCTCGACGAGCCTGTCAAAGAGAGTCGGCGTGACGGCCGCAGCGCTCGCTCCGGGCAGCGGGACAAAGATCTTTCCGCAGGCCGAATAGGCCGGCAAGCGGCGGGAGTCGCCGCCGGCGTGCAGTATCAGGATGCGCAGCTTCCTCAGGGTGTTCTCCACCTGCTCGAGGCTTTCAGCCGGGCGATGCACGGCCCCTTCACGGTCCAGAATGTGCAACAGGCAGTTGATCGTGCTGCCCCCGCTGCCGATTCTTCGCCCGTCCGTGTCCGCCAGCACCAGGACTTCTCCCACGCGTGCAAGCGGCCCTGTCCCCCTGCGCCGGGCGATTTGGGATTCGTAGGCGGCGGCTTGAGCATCGTTGGCGGCGGTCACCACCAGGTAGTGCCAGGGGAGCCGAATGCGGGAAGCGGGCATCCTTGCGATACAGTCAACGGGTATCACACCCCGGAGATGCCTGTCAAATCAGCGACTTGGGCGTGTCTCCCGCTGAGGTCTCCCGCAGGTTGGCTGCCCTGAAGAAGCCGTTGGGCACGCCGAAGTTCGCCCCGCGTGGGCACGCAAGCCGTTGGTTTGCCTTGTAGCATAAGCTTCAGCTTGTGCTGCTGAAGAAGCCGTTGGGCAAGCTGAAGCTCACCCCATGTGGGCACGCAAGTGGTGGGTTTGCCGTGTGGCATAAGCACCAGCTTGTTGTGCCCCGGTCCCAGCGGAAGGCTTTTTCAGAAGCCTGCTCAGGAAACTCGGCCAGGTGAAGTCTCTGGCGCCATGCGAGGTACAGCGCGCCATCCGCCGTGCTCCGGCGGCGAACGGTGTCTGGGCGGTGGAGGTGGCCGCCGCAGGCGCCTACCGCATCGAGCTGCGGCGGTGGCCTAAGGAATTGGACCTGCCCGTCAACGCGGCGTATACGGACCCGAAGCCGAACCGCGAGACGGCGCCGGGCCGCGCCATCAGCGCGCATGAGGCCCGGCTGAAGATTGCGGGGGTGGACCAGCGCGTGCCGGTGGCCGCCGCCGACAAGGGGGCTGTGTTCAACGTAAGGCTGCCGCGGGGTCCGGCCGAGCTACAGACGTGGTTCTACGATAAGGACGGTTCCTAGCGCGGAGCCTACTACGTCTACGTGGAGCAGCTGAAAGCCTGACGCCCGCCGCGTGCGCGTCGCGATTGCAGTCCGCCGCCCTTGGGTGCTGCCCGGCGCGTTACGAGTGCGAACCGTCCGGCCGCAGTGTGGACTGCCGGCGCCGGCTGCCTCGACGCACCCCGTTCAGCGGCGGTCTTCGAGGGAGGCGGTCTGCGAGCAAAATTGCGAGGCCGAAATCGTGTGCGGAATTGCGTCTCGGGAGGCAACAAGATCTGCTAGAATCGGGGTGATCGAACCTACCGCTGGGCGGGAGTAATTCAGTGGTAGAATGCCAGCTTCCCAAGCTGGACGTCGCCGGTTCGAATCCGGTCTCCCGCTCCATGTTTAAACAACTTAGGCGCACCCACCGATTCCTCGTTACTCCGTTTACTCCATTAAGCCGACTTCGCCAACTCTGACGGCTCGGGTTGCGGTTTGGGCTTTCGAAGCACGGCGGCTTCGAGAGCCTTGAGTGCGGCTCGCTTCTGCTGCAGGTCGGAGCTGGTGTAAACCTCCAGGCTGACGCCGAGTCCGTGGCCCCTCTGGTCGGAGGCGACCTTCGGATCGACACCGGCCTTCTTCGACAGGCTGGCGTTGGTCTTGCGCAGCACCTGAAAGGTGGCCCACT
>JBBIND010000021.1:0-53335 GCA_037444075.1 Acidobacteriota bacterium
GCAACGGGGGAACAGCCTCCGCAATGGGTGAAATTGGTGACTGTCCCCGGTTGGCTCTCCGAATGGAAGCACAGCGACAAAGCAGCGGATGCTCGGGCCTGCTTGCGGTGATGGGCAGCCTCTGGATCTTCTGCAGTTTCTTCTAGAGAAGGCACTAACTCTGGGGTCTTCTCGCCGCTCTACGCTGCCGACGGCAGTCATCCTGCCCTTGGCGCTGCTGCAATCCCGAACGGCACCTCACTTCAGAACGACAGCGCTTGATGGCAGCAGGCCGAACAAGAGCCAAAGCGTCTCACGGATGTAGCCGTTTCGTGCACGATGATAAACCGATTCAAACACCAGATTGTCACCTCGATAGCGCTGGACGGTTCGGGGAAACAGGGAGTTAAGGATCATCGGCAGGCCGACTACGGCCAGAGGCGTGTCTCGCGCCATGATGAGAATGAAACCCAGGACAGCCTTGGGTAGCGCAAAGATGGCTCCCAGCGCCCACAGTCCGAGCACTATGCTATCTGAAGAGAAGAATGCCACTGTTGCGATCCCATTGGCGATCAGGGATAAGAGGAACGCGCCGAGGGTCACCAACCCTCCGTACTGCAAAAGAAAACCAGATTCTGCAGAGTCTTCCATTGGTCGTTTAGCCTTCTGCTGCTCACTCATAAGGGGGCTCACAAACGTGAATCAAGTTTAGCATTGGAGACCAATGACCGTTTTACTTTCTCGGGTCGCAAGCTTGTTGAACGACCCGCCGGCGCCGTGTACGTTCGATGCGGTCGGCGGCCGCGCGCCCTGCCATTGCTTTCCTTGGGCGCCCGGGACCGGTATATGATACCGGAGACCTTATGAACAGAAGACAGTTCCTCGGGGCTTCCGGCGCCATCGTTTTGGCGCCCACACACTTGAGATCCTCTCCGGCTGAGGTTGCTTTCAAGGAGAGCGAAGCGAAGATCGATGTGCTCGCCGGCGGCCAGCTCATCACCACATTCCACTTCGACTCCCAGTGGGCCAAGCCGTTCCTGCACCCGCTGCGGACGCCGTCGGGAGTGGTCGTCTCGCGCGGCTTTCCGCTCGAAAAGGTCGACGGCGAGAGCAATGACCATCCTTGGCACAGGGGCATTCTTTACGGGCACGGCGACATCAATGGCGCCGACTTCTGGAGGGAACGGAGCCCGGAAACGGCAGGGCGGCTGACTCCCAAGACGCGCCCTCGGACTTCGCGGCGAGAGGGAGCCGGTGTGCTTGAAGTGCAGCTCGACATGCTGACGCCCGGCGGAACGCCCTTAGGGACCATTCTCCAGGGCTGCCGCTTCGCCCACGCCGCCGGACATTATTTGATCGACATTCGACTGGCCATCGCCGCGGACCGCGGCGTGGCGCTGAAGATGGGGGACACTTCCGACGGCGGGCTTGGCGTCCGCCTCGCAGACGAATTCAGGCAGGACCGAGGCGCCACTCTGCGCAATGCGGAGGGACTCACCGGCACGGAGAACATCTGGGGCAAGCGCTCCCCCTGGGTGGACTATTCGAGCCTGGTAAAAGGCCGGAAGGCGGGCGTCTGTGTTTTTGATCATCCCGCCAATCCCCGGCACCCAACTTACTGGCACGCGCGCGGGTATGGCCTGTTCGCCGCCAATCCTTTTGGGGAAAGAGACTACTTGAGAGATAAGACGAAAGATGGCAGCATGACCATTGCCGCCAATGAGCGGGCCGAATTCCGATACCGCGTCGTCATTCACGATGGCGACGCAGCCGATGCTGAAGTGGAGAAACTCTATGGACAATACAGTAGCGGTGTTTGAGTTCCCGAATGCGCTCGGCGTCCTCACCAGCGCCACGCTCCAGCCGAGGTCGGGCAACCAGCGCAGTTTCGAAATCCTGGGCACTAACGGCACCGCCATCCTGAAGCCGATTTAGCCGCCGTCGCTCGTGATCGACCTCGAGCGCGCTGCCGGCCACTACGCTGCGGGCGCCAATCAGGTCGAGATGCCGCGCTATCAGCGCTACGTGGATGACTTCGAGGAATTTGCTGTAGCCATCCGCGAAGGGCAGCCCCTTTCCATTACGCCCGAGGGAGACCTGCTCGTACAGGAAGCTCTCATCATGGCCTCGGAGATGTGATGATGCGGCCTCCGGAGGAGAAACGGCCGCTCAGCCGCCGCGAATGGCTGGCGGCCGGAGGGCTGATGCTTACGGCCGGCCGTTCCGTGGCGCAATCCGCCCGGCCTTTTGTGCTCGATTGCCAGTCACACCTGTATGTCCCGGATCTGGTGGCTTTGATGCTGAAGCGCAGCGCTTCCACCGGCGGACCGCGCATCGCCCAGGAATCAGCCGGCTACCTGCGGGAGGTCGAAGCCCGGCTTCACTGAGCCTGTCACTCCTGTCCCGTTCGAGCTTCTGCCGAGCCTGCGCCTGTCGTAGAGTTACGCCCTTCGCGTGACTTCAGGTACGAATGAGCCAGGAAAAGCACGCCCGGAATCCCCGCGATCAACACCGGCGCCAAGGGCTTGATGATGACGCAAAACGCCGCCAGCGAAGCTAATGAGAGGACCGCGCCGAAAAGCTGCCACCGCAAGGCAACCAGCATCCCTACGAAGACCAGCGCCAGAACCGCCAGGCCTGCCCACTCGCGAACACTCGTCGGCGGACCCGAGTGAGGGAACAGGAACTCGGCAATCACGAACATCAGGTAGAAGCACGCCAGCAGAACCGCCGCGATGCGCGCCGTCCATAGCAGCGTCCTTTCAACCATAAACGCTCCGCCCCGCCGATTGCCTCCGTGGGATAGGCTTCAGCTGTCCTTCGAAATCAGATCGACCAGCCCTCCCGAGACGGCTCGCTGACGTAGCGGTTCGCTTCGGGGTCGTTGATGAACTCCAATTTGGCGGCGTCCCAGCGCAAAGCCCGGCCGGTGCGCAGCGCGATGTTGCCAATCAACGAGGCCTCGGTGATCAACCCGCCGAAATTGAACTCGCACATCGCCGTCGGACCGCCTTTGCACGCGACGATCCACTCGGAATAATGGCCGCTTGAGCGCTGCGCCACACGCAGCGGCGGACCCATCGCCTTCATCCGCTCTTCCGGCAACAGAATCGGTCCTCCGCTGAAGCCTGTGAGGAGCGAGCCCTTGTCGCCTTCGAACAGCATGCCCTCCGCCGGGAGCGGACGGTTAGGCTCGATCTCCGCCGGCCGCCGCGGTTTCAATCCGCCGTCGTACCAGGTCATGCGGACCGGCGGCAGCGCGCCGCGCGCGGGAAAGTCCCAATGAATGACGGACGCCACAGGCGCCGTTTCAGGCGTTCGCAACGCTTTGGAGCGGCGCACGATGCCCGTCGGCCCCTGTTCCTCCACCAGTTCCACCAGGATTGCCGCGCTGGAATGGACCGAAACGGCGTGCTCCAGTTGCAGCGCTCTGAAGACGATGTGGAACGCGTGGCAGGCCATGTCGCCCAGAGCACCGGTGCCGAAATCCCACCAGCCCCGCCACACGAACGGGTGATAGACATGGTGGTAAGGCCTGTACGGAGCCGGCCCCAGCCACAGGTCCCAATCCAGCCCCGCCGGAGCCTGCGGCCTGTCGGCCGGCCGCAACAGGCCCTGCGGCCAGATGGGACGGTTCGACCAGACGTGGACATCGCGCACGTTGCCGATGGCTCCGCTCCATATCCAATCGCAGACCGCTGCGGCGGCTTCCGAGCCGCACGATTGCACGCTCATCTGCGTGGCTACGCCGGTCTTGCGGGCGAATTCGGTCACCATCCTTGATTCGGCCAGCGTCCGGGTGAGCGGTTTGGCGCAGTAGATGTGCTTGCCCCGCCGGAGCGCGGCCATGACGATGACGGCGTGCGTATGGTCCGGCGTGCCGACCACCACCGCGTCGATGCCCTTCTCTTTGTCGAGCATGACGCGGAAATCACGGTAACGTACCGCTTTAGGATACCGCTCGTAAGTCTTTGCTGCAAAACCCTCATCGACGTCGCACAAGACGGCGATATTCTCGCTCTCGCAGTTCCTCAGGTATCCCGCGCCCATCGCCCCCACACCCACTCCGGCGATGTTCAGCGTATCGCTGGGCGCCTTAAAGCCCGGCCCGCCGAGCACGTGCCGGGGCAGAATCGTGAACCCGGCTGCCAGCGAAGCCATGCCTGGCAACGCCGCGCGGCGCGAAATGCCCCGCGCTTTGCCGCCATTCTGGCCGGAAGTGGTCGAACCGCCTGTAGAGATAACTTGGGACATGGATTTTGGCCTTCTTCGTAAGATCAGGGCAAGCTGTCGCCGCGTGTTCTGCACTCCTATGGCGCGCCGCCAGCGGACATACTATCACAAGAATCCCATCGGCAAGCCAAGTAGCAGGGCTATAATCTTAGCGGGAGGACGAGTACCGTGCGGCTTCCATCTCTGTTGTTGATTCTGGGAATCGCGCTCGGCTGCCAGGCGGCGGAGAAGAAGCCGCCCGCCGGGCGTGCTGCCAATAGCGCGTTGGAGTTGCGTGCGGACCTGTATATGGACCGCGATGAGCTGAGCCGGCAGATGGGCGCCAAAATGGAGCCTGGGATTGCCGGTATTCGGGTTCATGTAACACCTCAACAACACTCGCCCATCACTTTGCATCGAGACGACTTTCTACTTCGCTCCGACAAGGACGGGCAACGTTCGGGTCCCTTCGCTCCCAGCCAGATTGCAGGCAGCTCCGTGCTGGTGATTTCCTCGCGCGGCGGCGGCGCCGGAATCATGACCGAGAGTGGCGGTCCCGTCTGGGGTGGCGTAGGCGGACCGCCCCGGCGGCTGGGTACGGATAACGTATCCGTGGGCGGAGCGGGAGAGGCTGGAACTCCTCAGGCTACGGCGGGTTCAGACCAGAAGGGAGAGAATCCGCTGCTGGCGGCCCTGCGGGAAAAGGAATTGACGAGTGGGGAAACCTCGTCCCCTCGAACGGGTTGGCTCTATTTCCCGCTCGAAGGCAAGCACAAGGCGAAGGACCTGGAGTTGATTTACAAGGGAACGGCGGGAACGCTTTCCATACGATTCAAGTGACAAATCATGCGCACATCTGACCTCGATACGCCCGCACTGTTGATCGACCTCGACATCCTCGAGCGCAACCTCAACCGCGCCGCCGAATATGCCCGCGCTCACGACCTGCGCCTGAGGCCGCACACCAAGACCCACAAGATGCCGGTGCTCGGGAAGCGGCAGCTCTCTGCCGGCGCCGCCGGACTTACCGTCGCCAAGGTGAGCGAGGCGGAGGTGATGCTGGGCAGCGGCACGCCGGACATGCTGATTGCCTACCCCGTGGTAGGGCGCCGCAAGCTCGAGCGCCTGGTGGAAGTGGCCCGTCAAACCAGGCTCACCGTGGCGCTGGATAGCCTGGCGGCGGCGCGGCAGCTCTCCGATGCGGCTCGTCAGGCTCAGGTGCAAATCGACGTGCTGGCGGAAATGGACGTGGGCCTCGGCCGCGTCGGGGTGCGTCCCGGCCAGGAATTGCTGCAGCTCGCCCAGGGCATTGAACGGCTGCCCCGGTTGCAATTTCAGGGTATTGCTTTCTATCCCGGTCACATCAAGAACCTCGATCAGGAGGGACAGCAGGCCCTCGAAAGCTTGTCAAAAACCGTCGCCGCCAATGTCCGGGACCTGAAGCGCGCCGGGCTGCCTCCGGCGGTTGTCAGCGGCGGCTCCACGCCGACCCTGTTCCATTCGCACCTGATCCAGGGGCTGAATGAGATTCGCCCCGGCACTTATATCTTCAATGACCGCAACACCCTCAGCGGCGGGGGCTGCGCCTGGGAGGATTGCGCCGCGAGCATTCTCACCACCGTGGTCTCCACCTCCGTGCCCGGACGCATGATGATCGACGGCGGGTCGAAGACTTTCTCCTCCGACCGGCTGGTCACCACCGGCGAAGCGACGTTCGGGCACATCGTCGACGCCCCCGAAGCCGTGTTTTTCCGCATGAATGAGGAGCACGGCTACGTCGATCTCCGCCGTTGCGAGCGGCAATTCGACGTCGGCGACAGGGTCCGCGTCATCCCCAACCACATCTGCACGGCCACCAACCTGCACGAGAAAGCCTACGGCGTGCGCGGCGACGAGGTGGAAGAGGTATTCGAGATCGAGGGGCGAGGGAAACTCCAATAGCGCTGCATCCGACCCGGCGGTCAGCCGGTTTGATGCCGTGAATCCTGCCCTTGGCCCGTGCGCGGAGAGTTCCCGTCTATGGACTGAGATTGTTGACCGCGGCTTGCACGGCGGTCAGCCGAAATCGAAGAGGGTACCGCGCCCGAGCAGGCACTGAGGGTCAAGGTGCAGCTTCACGCGGCGCATGGCGTCGATTTCCTGGGGCGTGTACTGGATTTCAAGCAGGGCCTTCTTGCGTTTCCCCAGGCCGTGCTCCGCGCTCACCGTACCCCCTAACGCCACCGCCCGCCGGGCAAACTCGACCAGCAGCTGCCGTCCCCCTTCGAACGTGGCTTCGCTATCCGGAAGAATATTGACGTGCAGATGGGCGTCGCCGATGTGGCCGAAGATCACGTAACGGCCGGGAAATGCCTGCTCCAGGCGCGTGCGGTAGCAAGTCAGCATCTCCGCATTGCTGGCGGCAGGCACCGCGTAGTCGCTGCCGAGCTTGGTGAATCCGTTCCGGCGAACGCGGTCATTCACCAGTTCCGGCAGGGCGTGCCGGAAACGCCGGAACCGCTCCCGGTCCGCGGCGGAGGCGGCGAACCAGGAAGACTCGACGTCGGCCGAAGCCTCGGTCAGCCGGTCCACCCAGAGGTCGGTCTCGTGTTCCGCCGCTTCACTGCTGGCCACTTCCTGCTCAAACAAGAGCGCTCCTCCGCTGCCGGCAGGGATCTCCGGATAGCGGTCTCTAAGAACTTCGAGCGACGGGCCGTCGAAATACTCCAGCATGCGGAGACCGGCGACGCCCCGCCAGGCGTCGACCGCCCGCACCGTCGCCGCGTCATCCGGCAGAAACGCTACGCCCGTTAACAGGCAGGCGGGCTGCGGCAGCAGTTGCAGTTCCGCCTCAGTGATCACGCCGAGCGTGCCCTCACTTCCCGCGAACAGGTCCGTCCACTCCAGTCCGGGTGTAAGTTTGTAGCCTGCCGTGTGTTTGGCGACCGAAGGCGGGCGAACCGGAGTCAGCGGAAACGTCACCGGTTGGCCTTGCCGCACCTCCAGCAACTCCCCGTTGGCCAGCACGACGCGCAGCGCCATGACCCAACGCCGCGTGGCGCCGTAGCGGAAACTCCTTGAACCGCTCGCATTGCAGGCAATGATCCCGCCCACCGAAGCGGACGTCTCCGTGGGGTCGGGCGGAAAGAACTGCCCCGCCTGAGCGGCAGCGGCATGCAGGTCCGCCAGCGTTACCCCGGCGCCGGCCCGGCAGTAGCCGGAATGGATTTCGAGGCGCCGGAGTTTTTCGGTAGACAGCACCCAGCCGCCTTGCGCCACACGCCCCCCTGTGAGGCCTGTGCCGGCTCCGGCGATGGTCACCGGAATCCCATCCTCACTGGCTTCCCGCAGCACAGCCGAGACAGCGGCTTCGTCCGTGGGAACGCAGAGGCGCTCGGCCTGTCCTCGAAAGCCGGAGGCGTCTTCGAGATAGGCCGGGTTCACGGCAGCGTCAGACTTCCAGGATGACCGGCAGAATCAGAGGGCGCCGTGAGGTTTGCTTGTTGAGGAACCGCTTCAGGTCCGTGCGTATCTTCTCCTGCATCAGCCCCCAATCGGTCCTTTCCTCGGCGCTCGAGTTTTCGAGCGTGCGCACGACTGCCTGCCGCGCCTGACCCAGGATATCCGTACCCTCGTCGCCCGAAATGAAGCCCCGGCTGACGATTTCCGGACGCCCCTCGGTCACGCCCGTCAGCTTGTTGATGGCGATGATGGGGATTACAAACCCATCTTCGGAGAGGTGACGCCGGTCCCTGATGACGAAGTCCTCCACGACCTCGTCGATCGTACCGGAATCGATGCAGACCCGCCCCACCGGGACTTTGCCTGCCTTCCGTGCCCCGTTCCCGTCGATTTGCAGTTTTTCGCCCGTCTCGAGGATGAACACGTCCTCCAAGCCCGCGTCCCGCAGATGCTGAGCAAAGGCGGCGTGCTTGGCCAACTGCCGGTATTCTCCGTGGATCGGCAGGAAGTACCGTGGGCGTACGAGGTTGAGCACCAGTTTGAGCTCCTCCGCGCTCGCGTGACCGGAAACATGCAGCGGCGGCTGCATGGAACCGTAAACCACTTCCGCGCCTCGCCGGCACAAGTGATTGATCATGCGGTAGATCGCTTTCTCATTGCCGGGGATGATGCGCGAACTCAGCGCGACCGTATCGCCATGCCCCACCTTCAGGCTCTTGTGGTTGTCCACCGCCACGCGGGACAGCGCCGACAAAGGCTCTCCCTGCGTCCCGGAAATCACGACGGCCACCTTGGAGGCGGGATGCTGCATGATGTCCTGCGGGCGCAGCAACAACCCGTCCGGAATCCGCAACTGCCCGTGGTTGTGCGCGATTTCGGTCACTTCCAGCATGCTCCGGCCGAGCATCCCCAGCTTTCGCCCGTACTCCCCAGCCAACTCGGCGATCTGTTGCAGCCTGTGGATGGAGGAACTGAAGCAGGCGATGATCAGCCGCTTCTCTGCCCGGTTGAAAAGCTCCTCCAGCCGCGGGCGCACAGCCCGTTCGCTTTCCGTGTATCCCGGCCGGTCCACGTTGGTGGAATCCGAGAGCAGCAGCAGGACGCCGCGCTTGCCGTATTCGGCCAGGCTGTGCAGGTCAAAAAGGCGGTTGTCGGTGGGCGTCGGGTCCACCTTGAAGTCGCCCGTGTGGATCACCACGCCGAGCGGAGTCGTGATTGCCAGAGCCACCGCGCTCACGATGGAGTGGGTCACCTGCAGGAACTCCACCTCGAATGGACCAATCTCGACCTTTTCCCCCGGTTTGACCGTATTCAACTGAACGTCGTCGAGCATTCCATGCTCTTCCAGGCGGCGGGAAACCAGGGCCAGCGTAAAGGCGGTCGCGTAAACCGGGATGTTCAGTTCGGAAAGCAGGAAGGGGGTAGCCCCTATGTGGTCTTCATGACCGTGAGTGAGGATGAGGCCGCGGACGTGCTCACGGTTCTCCTTGAGGTAGGCAAAATCCGGCGTCACGATATCGACGCCGAGCAACTCCGCTTCGGGGAACATCATGCCGGCGTCCACCACCAGGATGTCGTCCCCGTAGCGCAGGGCCAGACAGTTCATCCCGAACTCCCCCAACCCGCCCAGGGGAATCACTTGCAGGCTTGCGTCCGGCATAGAAGTACCAGATTAACATAACCTTAGCGGACTTCAGGGGTATTTCGAGGCAGGCGCAAACTCCAAAAAAAATGCCCACCCCGTGGGGGAGGTGAGCATTCTTTTCAGCCCTGATCTGGCAGGGCTATCATTGGGAGAATCAGATTCGACGACTAACGCAACCGTCAAAACCTGTTCGTGCTTTGGATATTAGGCCGACTGGAAGGGGAAGTCAAGCGAAAAAGACGCCCGCAGAGAATCAGCTCAAGTCAATGAAAATAAAGAACAAACTAACCGTGGGCCATTTGCCCCAGAACAATCAGGATGCCGTCCGGGCCCTCCTCCCGGCCCCGGTTTCCAGTCTAAAACAGAGATAGGAAGGAGTTTAGCGGTCGCTGAGGTTAAGGACGATCATCGGGTCCTCTACATCTTTTTTGCCAAACCATTTTCGGGCTGCGTAACGATACCCAGCCAAAGTAGCGCCGACCAACAGAGCGAACAGCAGCAGAAATCCCGTGAAGACGCCCACCCCTATGATGAGATCTCCCATGTTGGGCTCTTCCTTGGGGAGTTCCTCGTTCCAGGCGATGGAAGCCTGGTAGTTGACCTTCGCCAGGAGCCGTTCCGCATCGTCGGCATCCGGCGGTTCCGGGATGACAGCCACCAGCGGCCCGGTCCGCTTCACCATCCAACCGGGTGTCTTCTGGAATTCTGCCCCGCGCTCGCGGGCGATTTGCGGCGTCGGGTAGGAGAAAATGGCCAGGCTCATCTCACTGCGGCGTCCGCGAAAGCGCCCGAGTTGCGCTTCCGTCCCGTAATGGAAGCCGGCGGCGGATGGGGCAATCCTCGGCTCGAACCGCTCCAGGGAGACGGGCCCCACCACGAAGCGCTCGGTGCCGGCAATGAGTTGATCCTGCGGGAGGTAGCCCCGAAGCGCCGGCAAGGATGACTCCTCCAGCCGCGGCACCACCGAAAACAGGTAAATCAGTTCACCCTCTTGCGGCTTGTGTCCCTCGAACAGCAGCACATAGTTGCCGCGTTTGAAAAACACGTTTCCATCGGATTCGACGGCCAGTTCACTCAGTTCACTGGCCCGCGCTCCCGCCGGCCGGAGCCACTGAAAAACGGCCATGGCCAGCGTGGCGTCGCGCAGCCGGTAGGCGGTGGCCTTGTACCGCGCCTCGCCGGAGGCGTACTCGGCCTGCTCGGCTTCTTCCAGCCCGAACTCCTCCCACAGGACCCTGTCGGTAACCTGCACGGGGCGGGCGCTTTGGCGGGTAAACGTGCCCAGATACTCGGGCCATATGGCGGCTGCCGCGGGGACCGCCAGCCCGGCGCAACTCAGAGCTAGAGCCAGGATTAGGCGCCGCAGCATTTTTTGTACTTCTTTCCGCTCCCGCAGGTGCAAGGGTCATTGCGGCCGACCTTCTTGCCCTTGAGCACTGGCTGTGGAGCGGCGGCGATGCCGCTCCCGGCAAACTGCAACTCCGCCAACTCACGCTCCTTCTTGCGCTGAATGTTCCGGGTGAAATCCTGGATGGAGGTGTCCGCCGTCCGGCGATTCTCCCGCGCGGCGGCGGCCGCCAGTTCGTCGCCGTTGCCCGGTTCCACTTCCGCCACCGGCCAGCTTTCCGAGATCGCCTGCGCCGGCTGCAGGAAGTACAGGTAGCGGATGGTCTCATCCTCGATGCGATCCATCATCGACTGGAATAACAGGAAGGATTCCTTCTTGTATTCCACCAGCGGGTCTTTCTGCCCATAGCCGCGCAGCCCGATGCCGTCCTTCAGGTGGTCCATCGACAACAGGTGATCCTTCCACTGGTTGTCGATGACGCTCAGCATGATGACGCGTTCGGTCTCCCGCAGCGTCTCCGTGCCGATTAGTTCTTCTTTCTGCGCGTAGCGCTGCCCCAAAAGATCGAGGACGCCTTCCTCGATCTCAACGCGGCCCATGCCGGTGAATTCTTCCAGGCTGAGCTTCACCCCGAACTGCGTGAGAATGTCCGTCTGCAAACCGGGCAGATCGTAGGTTTCCTCGCGCCCCTCAGCCGGACAGCGCCGCTCGAGGAAATCACCGGCGATGCCGCGCACCATGTCCAGGATGCGGTCCTTTTGATCCGCGCCTTCCAGCAGCTCGCGGCGCATGGAATACACCGCCTTGCGCTGCTTGTTCATCACGTCGTCGTATTCCAGCAGGTGTTTGCGGGCGAGAAAGTTCTGGGCTTCCACGGCCTTCTGGGCCGCCGCGATGCGCTTGGTGATGAGCTTGGACTCGATGGGCACATCCTCTTCCATGCCCAGCCGCAACATGATGTTCTGGATGCGCTCCCCGCCGAAAATCCGCAGCAGGTCGTCCTGGAGCGAAAGGTAGAAACGGCTGCTGCCCGGGTCGCCCTGCCGTCCGGCGCGTCCTCGCAGCTGGTTGTCGATGCGGCGCGCCTCGTGGCGCTCGGTGGCCACAATGTGCAGCCCGCCTAATGCCACCACCTCGTCGTGTTCCTGGTCGGTTTGCTGCTTGACGGCGTTGAAGACCGCGTGCCATTCTTCCTTGGGCACGGTTTCGGGGTCCACGCCCTTCTTTCTGAAGTGTTCCTTGGCGAGGAACTCCGGGTTCCCTCCCAGCAGGATGTCGGTTCCACGGCCGGCCATGTTGGTGGACACGGTGACAGCGCCCTTGCGCCCCGCCTGCGCCACGATGAAAGCCTCGCGCAGGTGGTTCTTGGCGTTGAGCACCTCATGCTTCACGCCCATGCGCTTCAGGATGCCGCTCAGCCGCTCGGACTTCTCGACGGATATCGTGCCGACCAGCACTGGCTGACCGCTTTCCTGGCACGTTTTGATTTCCTTGGCGGCGTTGCGGAACTTCTCTTCTTCGGTTCGATAAACGACGTCGGGGTTCTCCACCCGGATCAAAGTCCGGTTGGTGGGGATGGCGACCACGTCCAGGTTATAGATCTTGCCGAATTCCACCGCCTCGGTTTCCGCCGTACCGGTCATCCCGGCCAGCTTCTTGTACATCCGGAAGTAGTTCTGGAAGGTGATGGTGGCCAGCGTCTGGTTCTCGCGTTCGATCTTGACGCCTTCTTTGGCCTCCACCGCCTGGTGCAGCCCGTCGCTCCAACGCCGTCCGGGCATCAAACGTCCGGTGAACTCGTCCACGATCACCACCTGGTCATCCTTCACCAGGTAGTCCTTATCGCGGTGGAAGAGCACATGGGCGCGCAAGCCCTGCTGCACGTGGTGGTTGATCTCGATGGCCGATGGATCGTACAGGTTCGCGATGCCGAGCAGCTTCTCTACCTTCGCCACGCCCTCTTCGGTAAGGGCGACGGAGCGGTGCTTCTCTTCCACGGTGTAATCGCCGGTGGTGTACTTCTCGCCAGGCTCCTTGCCCTCGATCACTTCACCACGCACCAGCCTTGGGATGATGCGGTTGATCCGGTAGTACTTGTCCGTGGACTCTTCGCTCGGGCCGCTGATAATCAGCGGCGTTCTGGCCTCGTCGATCAGAATCGAGTCCACTTCGTCAACGATCGCGAAGTGGTGCTTGCGCTGAACGCAATCCCCGGGACGGAATTTCATGTTGTCCCGGAGGTAGTCAAAACCGAACTCGTTGTTGGTCCCGTAAGTGACGTCGCAGCCATAGCTGTGGCGCCGTTCCGCATCGGACAGATCGTGCACAATGACGCCGACGCTCAGGCCGAGGAACTTGTAAACCTTGCCCATCCACTCGGCGTCGCGCCTCGCCAGGTAGTCGTTCACGGTCACCACGTGCACGCCTTGGCCTGCCAGCGCGTTGAGATAAACGGGAAGAGTGGCGACCAGCGTCTTGCCTTCGCCTGTCTTCATTTCGGCGATCTTGCCCCGGTGCAGCACGATGCCGCCGATCAGCTGAACGTCGAAATGCCGCATGGCCAGCAGCCGCCGGCCCGCCTCGCGCACTACCGCGAAAGCCTCTACCAGCAAGTCGTCCAGGCTCTCGCCTTGTTCGAGCCGCTGCCGGAACTGCTGCGTTTTCTTCGCCAGGTCCGCATCCGGCAGCGCCTGCACCTCCGGTTCCAGCGCGTTGATGGCGGCCACCATCGGGGTCATTGCCTTCATTTCGCGCTCGGTCTTCGTCCCGAAGATTTTGGCGAGGATAGAGTCGATCATACGGGCCGTATGACTTTATTCTACTCCAGGCGGGCGGAACTGCGGCTTTCCTCGAACACGCCAGACCAGGGTTGCGGAACGGACGGCGTGGCAGGCGTTGCAGAGGGCTTGGGTCAGTTGGATAGAGGGACGCCTTCCAGGCGAGAGCTTTCCCCTCCGCTGCCTCCCCCGAGAATTCCCCTGATCGGCTACAGCGCCCCTCGCTCGTCTTTTCCCGTACCCGCCGGCATCATTTCACGGCGCAGTTTCTCCAGCGTCATGCTCTGAATCAGCACCCGCCCGGGCCCGGTGAGCGTTGCCAGGAAGAGCCCTTCCCCGCCAAACATGGCCTTCTTGATACCCCCGACGAACTGAATGTCATACTCCACGCTCTCATCGAAGGCTACGATGCAGCCGGTGTCGACTTGCAGTTGCTCCCCGGAACTCAAGTTGAATTCGACGAAGTCGCCACCCCCGTGGATGAACACCGTTCCGGGTCCGCTGAGTCTCTGGAGTATGAAGCCCTCGCCGCCAAACAGCCCCGCCCCGAGTTTCTTGACTAACGCCACGCTCAGCTGCACGCTGCTCTGCGCGAACAGAAAGCTGTTGCGCTGCACCCGCAGGCTCTGGCCGCCGGCAAGCTCAAAAACCTGGATGCGCCCGGGGTAGCTGCCCGCAAAGCCCACCTCGCCGGCAGTGTTGGCGCGGAAGTAGGTCATAAACAGGGACTCGCCGGATAGCTTGCGCTTGACCGCGCCCCAGATCTTCTCTCCCCAAGACTCGCCCGTCATCCGGGTTTCCCATTGGATGGAGGCGGTCTTGTAGACCATGTTGCCGGCTTCGGCGAAGATCTCCTGTCCCGGCTTCAGGCGAACTCTGGCGACCTGGAGATTATCGCCCTGGATCGTATAATCGAGCGGTACGGCCGACGAGACCGCGCTTGAAGCCGCCGTTGTCATCAGTGGCTGTCCGCAGCCATTACAGAAACGGGCGTTCTCAGCGATTGACTTGCCGCAACGTGTGCAATGGGGCATTGGCCTTTTCTCCTGGTTAAGTACTTTACAATGGAAAATATACGTCTTTTTCATCATGAGGAGAATCGGCGCTATATGGCTGGCCCTCTCGCTGGCCGGAGGGATTCAAGCACGGCAGGATGTCGCGGTTTGCGGATCCCACCCCGACCGGTTGCAGGAAGAGCTCCATCTCCACCGGCAGTCTGACAGAGTACGCAAGGCTCTGCGGGCGGTGCTCGGCGCAGAAAGCGCGGCCCCGTCCAGCGGGCGCGACATCGGGAGCATCGCCCTCATCGAGGATGGCGACGGCGTCGTGGCCCGGCGCAACAATTTCAATTTGCACGGGCGCACCCTGACTTTTTCGCCTTCCGCGTCTGACGCGGCGCGTTACCGGTTCGAGACCGGCGCCGCCAGCTACGACTCTGCCGTGGCCTCATCCAGCAGTCCTTTGACGGGCTTGGGCGACGACGACACGGCTCGGGTCAGCCTGCCGTTCACGTTTCCTTTCTTCGGGGCTCAGTATACGAGCGTTTTTGTGAACTCGGACGGGAACCTGACCTTCAACTCCGGTGACACCAGCACCGCCGAGCGTTCACTCGGGCGGTTGACCGCCGGACCGCCCCGCATAGCAGGGTTGTTTCGGGACCTTGACCCGAGCCGCGTGCCCGGCAGTGTCCGCCTGCTTTCCGAGCCCGGCCGTTTCGTCGTCAGTTATGTGGGCGTGCCTGAATACCAGACCTTCGGCACGGGTCCGCTACAGACGTTCCAGATACGCCTTTTCCCCGGCGGGCGCGTTGAGTTCGCCTACCAGGACATCACTACGCGCAGCGCCGTGGTCGGCATCGCTCCCGGCAATCTGCTCGGCTCCAGTTCCGTCGTCAGCTTCCTCACCGGGAGCGGCCAGGAGTTCTCCTCCGCCATCGCGGAGCGCTTTACGGGCGTCGAGGAGGTGGACATCGTCCTGACGGCTCAGAAGTTTTACGAACGCCATGAGGACGCCTACGACTACCTGGTGATCTTCAACTCGCTCGGCATCCCGGCCAGCCCGGGAGCGGTGGCCTACCAAATCACACTCCGTAACAACCGTTCCGGCTACGGGGACCTGGTCGTGGACAACGGCCGTGAATTCGGCTCCCGCCAGCGTTTGCAGGCCATCATGAATATGGGTCCCCTGAGCCAGTATCCGGTGGACCCGAGAGGCATCCTGCCCGCCCGGGCTCTCGCCAGGGACACGCCGCTGACGATCCTCGGCCACGAAGCCGGCCACCTGTTCCTGGCCTTCGCCAGCGTGCGCGACCCTGCCAACCCGCGCGCGCGCCCCATGCTGGGCCGCCAGAGCGCTCACTGGAATTTCGCCTTTAATTCCGAGGCGTCACTGCTGGAAGGCAACCGGATCCGGGATAACGGTGAAAACGCCTCGCCCCGCTTCACCACAACAGCTACCGTGGAAGGCTACTCGCCTCTGGACCAATACCTGATGGGGCTGCGGGCTGCCGAAGAGGTGCCGCCAACATTCCTGGTGATGAACCCGACGGTGGAAACCTCCAGCCGCATGCCGCAACCCGGGGTTTCCTTCGACGGCCAGCGGCGCAACATCCATGTGGAGGAGATCATCGAGGCCGAAGGGCGCCGCACGCCGGATCACACGGTGGCCCAAAGGGGATTTCGGTTCGCGTTTATCCTGGTGGCGTCGCAAGGACTCGAACCGGCCTCCGCGCAAATCACGCAGTTGGAGACCTACCGGACCGAGTTCGAGTCTTTCTTCCGCCTCGCTACCAGCGAAAGAGCCACAGCGGAAACTGCCTTGCGCCGCAGCCTCAGCTTGTCCACCTTCCCTGCTTCCGGCGTGCTCAGCGGTTCCACGGCCACGGCCACTGTCGCCATCGAAAATCCGGCCGCTTCTCCTTTGACAGTGTTGCTCACCACGCGTAGCGGGACCGTCTCGGTTCCCTCTTCGGTGACCATCGCCTCGGGAGCCACTTCGGCCGCCATTCCCATCCGGGGTGTCCGCCCCGGCGTGGACGACCTTATTGCCGACATTCCCGGCGGCCTGTACAGCCAGGCGCAATCGCGCGTCCAGGTGTTGGATGCCCCAGGCAACCTTACCCTCCAGGTGGTCTCCGGCGCGGGCCAGTTGGCCACCCCCGGAGTTGCGCTGCCTCAGCCGGTGGTCTTCCGGGTGGCGGATATCAACAACCTGCCCTACCCCGGCACGCGTGTCCAGGCTTCCGCCTCAACCGGCGGGCAGGTGGACCCCGCAGTGGCGGTCGCCGACGCGCAGGGACGGGTCAGTTTCCGCTATACGCCCGGGCCGGAGCCCCTGAATGAACTGCGCGCCACGATTGTGGGCGCCTCTGCCTCGGCATCCGTGTCTGCCCTGGGCAGGCCCTTTTTTACAGCCTCCAGCGTGGTGAACGCGGCGAGTTTCTCGCCGGTCCTCGCGCCCGGCTCTCTGGCCAGCGTTTTCGGAGCCAATCTCGCCGGTGGAGCCACGGCCGCAGCCGGGTACCCGCCACCCACCGTTCTGGCGGGCGTGCGCCTCACCGTGGCGGGCAGACCAACCTCACTGCTCTATGTGAGTGACCGCCAGATTAACTTCCTGCTGCCGACCGATCTTTCGCCCGGCGAGACGACCGTGGTGGTGACCACGCCGCTGGGCACGTCGGAGATTGTACGCATCTCCCTGCAACCGGTGGCTCCCGGCATTTTCCAGTTCACAGGAGGCATGGGCGCAGTGGTGGTGGCCGGCACCGGCAGCACCACCGACGTGCGCGCCGCGGCGCCCGGGGAGTTTCTCGAAATCTACACGACCGGCCTCGGCGCCGTGCGGCCTTCGTCAACACCCGGTCTTCAGGAGACGGTGCTGACCCCGCAGGTGTTTCTCGCGCAACAGCCTGCCCGCGTAGTCTTCAGCGGGCTGACGCCAGGCTTCGTCGGCCTGTATCAGATCAACGCGGAGACGCCCGCCGGGGCGCCTTCCGGCTGGCAGCCGCTCTCGCTCACCATTGGGGGCGCGCCTTCCAACACCGTTCAGGTCCGCGTGCGCTGACTACGATCAGCCCCCGCCGGCGCCGCTTCAAGCCACCAGCGGCTCGATGCCGAACAGGCGGCAATACTGCTTCAAATGCCTTCCGTAATCGCCATAGAAGAACAGTTGGTGGAATCCTGGGTAGTCGAGCAGGCTTGGTGAGCCGTCCAGCTTCACCATCACGGAAACGACACACCCCCCGGCAGGCGGCACCGCCACGTTACGAACCACTTGGCCGGTTGAGATGATCAACTGCGTGCGCGGTTGCTTGGGGCCAGGGAGCACCACCTGCGCCACAGTAATCCGTTGGCCGACGCGCCACACAGGCACCGGCACCGCGTCGCGCTTGCCGTGGTGGTGGGAAAGATGGAAGGGCTCCCGGGGTCCATCGAAGCCCTGCAACCTGGTCGGGCTCGTGCAGTGCGCTCCGATAAGGCACTCGCTCGCCGTATCCGGGACCGGGTCCTGCTGGAAGCCGGGGCGGTCAAAGAGGTACTGCACCAGCGCATGCGTAATGGCGGCGTTGAGATCGGCTTCGCAACCGGCCGGAACGCCGTCGTCGAGCATGGCGCTCCAACCGATGCAAGGCAGGCTCACCTTGGTTCCTCCGAGCGCGCCCAGACAGTCGATGGTCACCGCGTCCGCTTGTTCGCGCTCAAGCATGTGGCACGCCGCCAGGTAGCTTCTCACTCCGTTCTGCACATCTTCGAGCGTGGCGCCGGCCATCCTCGTGGCCTGCCGCCGGTAGTCCGCCGCAATCCGCCGTACCTCGTCCCCCGGCGGCGTCCGCTCATACTCTTCCAGAAATGAAACCGCGGGCACATAGCGCAGTTTCGTGCCGAAGAAGGGCAAGTGGGCTTCCCGCCTCTCGTTTCCCTGAATGACGAGCAAGCGCATTTCCCGCAGCTTTGCGCCAGTGCTCAGCATCTTCAATCCGAAGGCAGCCTGGTCGAAATCGTCTGTCGAGATGATCACGACGCCGTCTCGCTTGGCCAGTGGCGCCGTGTTGGTGGTGAAAGCCGTGCCTATGGGCGCATAGACTACACTCGGTATGCTGCTTTCGGCCGCAAGCGCCGCGGTTGGCCAGGCGTGCCGTTGCCGGTCCAGCAGCACGAGGAACAGGCCGTCCGCCTGCGCGGCCTTGGCCTGCCCAACCCATTCGGCCGCTTCTTCCCTCGAGTAGATCGGCTCGGGGCGCAACTCCAGCCGGAGTCCAATCCCGCGTGCCGCCTTCTGGGTCTGCGCACGGTACATGGCAAGAGCCGCCTGCCCGTCGTAGATCTGTCCCGGCCACAGCAGGCCGTAGTCCTCCCTCCGGCGGACGAAAGCGGCCCAAACGGAAGGCGCGTAGGCCGAACCCGGTCCGTTCGGTTTGATGCGCGGACGGCTTCGTTCGATAGCTGCCTCAGCTTGCCATGGAAGTAAGACCGCCCCTCCCGCCAGGGCCGACAGGAAGTGCCGCCGCGACGGTCCGCTCGTTAATGAACAAACACACCGATTCATATCGTCCTCCCTCTAAGCTCTCAGCTCCACCACGGCTTCCGTGATCTGCCCCATGTACTTGCCGTTGCGCATGACGTCTGCGGCGATGGCGAACCTCGGTCCGGGCGCCTGCCAGCCGCGCGGCACGCTGATATCCACCGGCTGCGCCGTAATCGACTTCGCCGGCACGCTGAACTTCAACGTGGCCGGTTCCAGGCTCCACTCCGATGGCGCCACCAGGGCAATCTCCATCTGGAGCGGAGACGGATCGTAGTTCTGCACGCGCACTTGCAGGCGCTGCTTCTCACCGGGCGTCAGCAGAATCTGATAGGGGAAGATGCTTACCCAGCTCGGGTCGAGCCCGTAGTCTACTTCTCCTTCCGGCAGCAGGTCGAAGAACATCTGCTGCTGCTTGCGCATTTCCTGTTCGGTGGCGAGCAACAGCGGCTGCGTGACTGGATAGGGGCGCCCGTGACCGGGAGCAATCAGGGTCGGGTCGCGGTCAATGAGGTTGCGGATGGACTTCAGGTGGCTGTCGTTCTCCACATGGTTGCGGAAGATCAGGTTGTGCCGCAGCGTGCCCTCATTGCGGGGGTTCGGGGAGAAGAAGGCGTCCCCGGTGAACGCGACGCGGTTGCCGTCGATATTGGCGAACATCGCCATCTGGTACTCGGTGTGGCCGGGCGAGTGCACAACTTCGAATTCAAATTCCTCCCAGCGGAATTTCTCCCCGTGCCGGAAGGCTCGCGAGACCCGCATCGGTTCGCCCAGAATACAGCCCAGGTTGTAGCCGCGCGGGTATTCCAGCACGCCGACCATGTTCTCGTAACACCAGATTTGGGTGTTGTAGTTCCGCACCAGGTGAGGGAATCCGTTCAGGTGATCATCGTGCATGTGGCTGGGCATGGCCACGTCCACGGACTTGAGGCCGAAATCACGCCGCAGCGCGTCGATGCTGTGCTCGACGAAGCGCACGCGGTCCGTCGTCGCCGTCGCCACCTGGAAGTTGGAGAAGTGGACGCCGGAAGCCGAGCCATAGTCGATGAACATGGCTTTGCCCGAATCGCTGATGATGGCGTAGAAGGACGACGTGGTCTGGTAGTGCGCCACCAGGTGCGGGCTCACCGCATAGGAGCGGTTCTCTTCGCTGGGGTTGTTGCCGGTCTGGAAGCGGTAGTAGCCGGTCAGCCGGCGGATGGTTTCGGCCATCGGGCCGTCCGGGTCCGGAATCGGTTGGCCGTGCGAAGGCAGCAGCACTTCCGGCTTCTGCTCGCGCAGCCGCGCCAGCGAGTAAACCCCGAGGTCGATGCCCTCGGAACCGCCGTAGTTGACCTGCGTATCGTACAGGTTCAGAATCTTGCCCGGCGAATGCATCAGGTCGCCTGAGAAGGCCACTTTCTTTCCATCCACGGTAGCCAGGAGCGTGACTGAGCCCAGCGTATGGCCGGGCGTGGGCATCACGAAGAAATCGGTCTTGCGCCAGCGGAAGGTAGCGTAGTCGGCCAGAACGCGGCTCACCGGGATGTTCTCGGTTACCGTGTTGAAGTCATTGCGCACGTAGTAGAGGTGGAAGACGCGGCGGTTCCGCCAAAAGTTTTCGGCGTCGGCGAACAGGTGGCGTTCATGCGCCGGCGCGGCGATGGGGATGAGGCGTTCAACCGCCCTCCAGTCGCCCTGGCACTGGTCCCGGTGGTGATGCGTGTGCAGAACGTAATCCACCTTGGTGATGCCGAGCGCCTGCAGATGGTCCAGCACCTTGCCTGAGCCGAAATCGATCAGCACGCAGGCGGTTCCGTCGCGAACGATGTAGACGTTGCAGGTGTCCTCAAACAGGTAAAGGTTTTCGGTGAGCTTGCGGGGGGCCGAACTCGGGGCGAAGCCAGTCCGCCGGTAGCCGGCCCGGCCGGAACGTTGAGCGGACACCGCCGCGGGCGGCAGCGCCGCTGCGCCTGCGGAGCGTAGGAAAGTACGGCGGGTGGAGTCGTTCATGCCGCTATCCTAGTACAATCAAGAGAAACATCCTACCGTCATGATTCAAACTTTGTTCGGCTCCGTTCCTCAGGAGCCAAACCTGCTCGAGCGGCTGAAGAGCGGAGTCAAGAAAACGCGCGCCGGTTTCGTCGACCGTCTGGAAGACGCTCTTAAGGGCCGCAAGCAGATTGACGCCGGCCTGCTCGAGGAACTCGAATTTGCATTGATCACGGCCGATATCGGCGTGCGCACCACGTCTGAGATTCTGGAGAGCATTCGCCAGAAACTGGACCGCAAGCAGGTGGCCGAAGCCGAACAGGTGCGCGGCCTGATCAAGGAACACCTGCTCGAAGTTCTGATGGCCGCCGAGAAGCCCCTGCCGCGCGTGACGGACCCGCCGGCGGTCATGCTGGTGGTCGGCGTCAACGGCACCGGCAAGACCACCACCATCGGCAAGCTGGCGCATCGCTGCAGGCAGGAAGGCCGCAGCGTCCTGCTCTGCGCCGCGGACACCTTCCGCGCCGCCGCCATCGAGCAGTTGGAGATCTGGGGGCAGCGCACGGGCGTGGACGTCATCCGCCAGAAACCCGGCGCCGATCCCAGCGCCGTGTTGTTCGATGCGCTCCAGGCGGCCAAAGCGCGCCGCACGGATTACGTCATCGTGGACACTGCCGGGCGGCTCCACACCAAGACGAATCTGATGTCCGAGTTGGAGAAAATGCGGCGCACCGCGGCGCGCGTGGTGCCCGGCTCGCCGCATGAAGTCCTTTTGGTGATGGACGCCACCACCGGCCAGAACGGCCTCGAGCAGGCGCGCAGTTTCACAGCCGCCAGCGGCGTCACCGGCATCGTGCTGACCAAACTCGACGGAACCGCCAAGGGAGGCGTGGTGGTGGCCATTAGCCGGGAACTGAGCCTTCCCGTCCGCTACGTCGGCGTCGGCGAACAGGCCACGGACCTGTTGCCTTTTGAACCGGACAAGTTCATCCAAAGCCTGTTTGAACCATGAACCCTGACTGCATGCACGAAGCCCTGACGCTCGCCCGGCACAGTGTCGGGCAGTCCAGCCCGAATCCCGCCGTCGGCGCCCTTCTGGTCAACAAAGGCGAGGTCGTTGGCCGCGGCGTGCATACCTACCAGGGAGTCAAGCACGCCGAAGTCCTGGCCCTCGAAGAAGCGGGGGACCGTGCCCGGGGCGCTACGCTCTACATCAACCTGGAGCCGTGTTCGCATCAGGGCCGCACCGGACCTTGCGCGGATGCCCTCATCCATGCGGGCGTCCGGCGCGTCGTGGCTGCCATGGGCGATCCGAATCCGCTCGTCGCCGGAGAAGGATTCCACCGCCTGCGGACGGCCGGCGTCGAAGTGCACATCGCCGAAGAATTCGCCCGTGAAGCGGCCAAGCTCAACGAAGCCTACGTGCACTATATGCGCACGGGCCGCCCCCTGGTGACACTGAAGTCGGCCATCACGCTGGATGGCAAGATTGCCGCGCCGGAGGACAACTACGGTTGGATCACCAGCGAACGCGCCCGGGCCCATGTGCAAACGCTGCGTCACGAAAGCGACGCTATCCTGACCGGCATCGGAACCGTGCTGGGAGACGACTGTCTGCTGACGGACCGCACCGGCTTGCCCCGCAGCCGCCCGCTGCTGCGGATCGTCCTCGACTCCCAACTGCGATTGCCGCTCGACTCGCGGCTGGTGGCCGGCTGCCGCTCGGATGTGCTCGTCGTCACCACCTCCGCCGCGCCTGCTGAGCGCCGGCAGGCCCTCGAACAACGCGGTCTGCGCGTCGTGCCGATGGACGGAGCCGGTGGCCGCACCGACCTGGATGGCGTTGTCGAGGAACTCGCCGCGGGCCGTTACCTGTCTCTGATCATCGAAGCCGGCAGCAAAGTGAACTGGGCGTTTCTGGAATCAGGCCTGGCTGACAAGGTCTTCTTTTACTACGCTCCAAAGATCCTTGGCGGGCTGCAATCCCTGCCGGTGGTCGGCGGCACCGGACGGCGGCGGCGCGCGGACGCCATCCTGTTCCGCGACGTGCACCTGCATTCGGTTGCACCGGACGAGTTCGCCGTGGAAGCTTATCTTGTCCGCGGAAGTTGAGCCATGTTCACCGGGATCATCGAAGAAGTCGGCTCGGTTGAGAGCCTTCAGACCGGCACGGATGCGCTGAGCATCAGCGTGCGCTGCAGGAAAGTGCTGGAGGAAAGCGCCGTGGGCTCGAGCATCGCCGTCAACGGCGTCTGCCTCACGGCGGAGAGCCTCGGCCCGGGTTTCTTCACCGCGAGCATCTCACCCGAGACGGCCCGCCGTAGCCATCTGGCGGGACTGGCCATGGGTGATGCGGTCAACCTGGAGCGGCCGTTGCAGGCCGGCGGGCGGCTCGGCGGCCACATTGTTCTGGGGCACGTTGACGGCACCGGCCGCGTTGTGGCCCTCGACCCTCGAGGCGGAGGCCACTGGTGGCTGACCGTTCGTTTCCCTGCCGAATTGGATCCCTACCTCGTCTTCAAGGGCTCGATCGCCGTGGATGGGATCAGCCTGACGATCGCTTCGCTTGATGCGGATACTTTTTCGGCGGCTGTGGTGCCGCATACTTACGCTGGCACCACCTTGAGCCGCATCAAGCCCGGCGCCGTCGTCAATCTGGAAACGGACATCATCGCCAGGCACGTGGCGAAGCTTTACGGACATCTCGAAAAGCCTTCCGGGCTGACTTTGGAAAAGTTGCGCGAGGCGGGCTTCTGATCAGCCCCGCAGTTCCTCGGCAATCTCATCCGCCACGCGGCGCGCTTCGTCGACGGCGTTCCTTTCGAAGCTGATGGCGCCGACGCGCGGATGGCCTCCGCCCCCGTAACGCTCGCAGATGGTGGCCAGGTTGTGCACCAGAGGCTTGCTCGCCCACGGGTTCGACCCCACTGAAACCTTGGTGCGGAAACTCGAAGTGCTCACCGCAACCGTGTACAGGGAATCCGGAAACAGGTAATAGGGGATGAACTTGTTGTAGCCTTCCAGGTCAAACTGCGTCAGGTCGAAGAACACCACTCCGTTTAGCGTGGAGGAAGAGTCGCGGATCACATCGATGGATTCCAGGTGCCGTTGGTAAAGCGGCTCGAGCTGAGCCGCAATGCCGGGCTCCTGCACAATCCTGGCGAGCGGCTGGCGCCGCATCAGCCGGATAATCCGCTGCACGGTTTCCGACGTCTTGGATCCTTCGATGACCAGCACCAGCTTCGCCGCCGGGGCGTTCAGCTCAACCGCCTCTTTGGCGTCGGCGTATTGGGCTCCGTCGATGATGTCCGCCCAGCGCACCAGTTCTGCCAGGTCCGGCGCCTCGTAGCCGAACTTCTCGCTGGTCATGGTAGCGACGTAATTTGTGCATGACTTGAAGGACGGGTCAAACATCTTCTTCCCCGACGTGTCCCGCCGGAAATGCTCGGCGTCCTCCGGAGTCAGAAACGCGCTCTGATGGTGGTCAAACCACCAGGTGAGGCGCGGATGAGACGAATACTTGAAATCGACGATGGCGTTTTCGTCCCCGTCGAACAGGCTGTCGTCAAACAACTGCGCGGCTTTGTGCGCCATCCCCGTGAACACGAACTCCGCGTCCGGATAGAACTTGTCTTCCAGGAACCGGCTGAAGTAAGCCGCCGCCGCGGCTCCGTCGAAGCAATGATCGTGATAGAGGACTCTGACCCGCATGCAGTCGCCCAGGCGAAAACCTCTTACTTTGCCTCATCCGCTCGCCTGAATGCAACACCCTCCCTCCCTGCCGCCTCCCTGCCGCCCCTCCCTGCCGGGGTGGGTTCCCTTCACCTGGCACGATCGCAGCCGAGGCCGCTGGAGTGTACTCTTATACCTCTGGGGACGGACGGCCCAACAATTCCCTGACGGGGCTGTGAGAAGGTCCGGTCCCCACTCGAGGAGACAAGCGAAACCGCCTGTCCGCCGATCTCGTCACAGCCCCATATGCACGGGGCGCGCTGAGACTGAAGCACTACGCCGGAATTTGCGTCGAAGCTCCGTCACCCGGTTATACTGGGTTTCGCGATGAACAATCATGTCTTGCCGGCCTCGCGCCGCAACTTCCTGGGATTCCTTCTGCTCGGCGGCGCAGCCTGCCAGCGAGAGAAGAAAAGGACCATCGGCGTCGTGCCGCAGGGGCGTTCGCACGTCTTCTGGCAGACCATCCACGCCGGCGCCATCGCCGCTTCCCGGGAGGCGGGCGTGGAGATCTTCTGGAACGGGCCAACCTCGGAAACCGATTACCGCGGCCAGCTCCAGATTGTCGAAACGATGATCAACCGCCGTCTCGACGCCATCGCCCTCGCGCCCATCGACCGGAAAGCGATGGTGGCTGTCGTGGAGCGGGCCACGCGCGAGAAGATCCCGGTCATCATCTTCGACTCGGGAATCGAGACCGAGCAGTTCGTGGCCCACATCGCCACGGATAACTATCTCGCCGGGCGCATCGCCGCCGAACGGCTCGCCACGATTCTGGACGGCAAAGGCAAGGTGGCGGTGGTCGCGGCGCAACCGGGCGCTGCCTCCACCATTGCCCGCGAGCAGGGCTTCGATGACGTGATGCGCGAGCAGTACCCCGGCATCCGGGTCCTCGACAAGCGTTTCGGCATGTCGGATTTTGCCAAGTCTCTGGCGGTCGCCGAAAACATGCTGACCGCCTACCCGGACCTCGACGGCCTGTTCGCCTCCAACGAAACCGGTTCCGTGGGATCTGCTCAGGCCATTAAAGCCCGCCGCTCGAGGGTCAGGCTGGTAGGTTTCGACTGGAGTCCCACTCTGTTGGAAGATCTGAAGGCGGGCGTCATTGACTCGCTCGTCGTCCAGCACCCTTTCAAGATGGGTTACGAGTCCGTCATGGCGGCAGTGAAGAAGCTGGAAGGTGGCGAGCCCGAACGAATCCAGAAACTCCAGCCCAAACTGGTGCGCGCCGCCGACCTGGAAGACCCGGAAATCAAGGCACAGCTCTATCCCGATCTGAAGAAGTACCTTCCGTAGCAGTCGGCTGCGGCGTAGCAGGCTACGGCGAGAACAAAATCGGAAAGTGGTAGGGGCGTCCTGACAGGGTGGAACAGCCGCGCAGCGTCAGTACGCCTTGGCTATCAAGTCGAGGAATTTTCTGAAAATGGAATGAATAGTGGGGATTATCGCCGGCGGGAGCAAGGCGGAGGCGGCGACGGCAACGAAAGCTGCAACGAGCGAGTACTCGATCATGTCTTGTCCTCGCTCATCCCTGCGCAGAGTCATCCAGGAGTTCGTCAGGATGGCTCGTGCCGCCACTGAAGTTCCTCCATTCCGAGCGTCTAGCATTCGCTCAGCCCCTTTCCCGGCGCGTTCCAGCCGGCTAGTGGTCGTTGGTGGGACCCTTCTCCAGAAGTCGTCCCCCACTTCTATAGTTTCGGTAATGCGACGGCTTCTCACGAGCAGTCGATCTACTCATCTGCCCTGGAAAAACCACCTAGGGTTTCGGCGCCAGGCAAGGACCGCTCCTGCCAGCCGTTGGCCTACGTCTCGCGGACCGGCGGCGTGACAGAAGACTCTGGCGGCGGGTTGGACAGCCACACGCGCGGTGAAACTCCTTCGCCGCCGCCGCTACCGCACCCGCAGTGTCGCTTTCAACAGCCGTATGCCATCCGGGGCCGAGTGGCGGGAAAAGTAGAGGCCTCCATCCTCGGAAGTTCCCTGGAAGAGCCCGAGTGCGGCGCCCGCCAGAGGAATCGCTGCCAGAAACTGGAAATCAGCATCGAACAGCTCGAGGTACGCTTCCGCGCGAAACCCATCGGGCGTGTTGAATGGAACCTGTTGGATGACCTGCGTGATGAATCGCCCATCAGGGAGCCGTGCCGCGCGTGCGACGCGGTCGCTAGGCAAAACGATGCCGCGCGCCAGGTCAACTCGCCTCGGACCAAAACCCGGGTCGTTGCGGGGACGCCTCAGCAAGGCTGCTCCGGCCGCGTCGTACACCCGAAACTCGTAAGGATTCCCGGGAACATGGATCAGCCTTTTGCGGGTCTTATCCCACACCAGCGAACCCAATTCGGCGGGACTGTGACACTGAATTCCAGGCGACGCCTGCGGCGGTTCGGCGAACGCCGGCAGCAGTCCTTGGGTGGTGTGAACGGGATGAATCGCCTCGCGCACGCCGGGCCGGAATCCCAGGGCATACACGATGCTTCCACCGGTCTCTTCGAGCCGGTATGCTACGAGGTTGCCCGTGGAAACGGAGGCCGCAAGCCTAAGATCAGGAGGCGTAGCCACCCTTTCGTATACCAACAGCTTGTGGGATTCCATGGCGGCTGCGTAGAAGTGATCAGCGCCACAGGCTGACGCCAGAACGCGCTGAAGCTCGGGGGCCGCTTTCTGGAACAGTTCCTTGCCAGTGCCATCCAGGGCCCATAGTCGCCCTAAGGAGTCGGTAAGCAGCACGGCCCCGTCCGGGCAGACGGTTGTACGGTAAAACGCGCCCTCCTCGACCGGCCCCAGCGCGCTCTCCCACTCCTTCACCAGTTCGTAGTCCCGCCCTGAAGCCGGCGTTCCCTGAGCGATCACAAGAACGAGCACAAGGCCGCACACCCACATCCTGGCCATGGTCCCTCCGTATTCTACTGCGCGTAACCGTGTGGGTTACCCGGGAAATCCGAACGAAGTTCAGCTGCCCCCGCCTGAGGCAGCTCTTCGTTTGAACAGGCGATAGGCGGCGAGCAGCAGAATCGCGCCCACGACAGACATGATCAGCCCGGCGCCTTCACCCTCCTGGTACAAACCCAGGAGTCGGCCCACGAACCCGCCTACTATCGAACCGGCTATGCCGAGCAGCATCGTCACGAAAATCCCGCCAGGGTCCTTGCCCGGCATGACCAGTTTGGCGAAAGCACCGGCAATCAAGCCGATGATGCACATCCACAGGATATCCATCGAGTTACCCTCCTTGGAATTTGGCCGCATTTCATTATACGTATGCGTCAAGTCCTCTGAGGAAGCACAGTAACTTCAGCAACCTCAAGAACTCCGTTCGCTGAACAGTCGGGATAGTAGTGGCGCCCGCGCACAAACGACCCAGACTGGAGCCGGTTACCTGGTGCGGATCCGCAGGGGCGGCGGTACGGGCTCGTGCGGACGATGCCTTGGCTCCTCGGCGCGGCAAACGCCGCCGCGGGCTTGACGCAGGGGGCGGGCAGTGTATATTCGACTTGTCCGGGGGCTAGAATGGAAATCCCGGTTGTGATGCATCTAAAGGGAGGTCGGAATATGAAAGCGCATCCTGACTCGCCGGAGATCAGCCGGCGTACGCTTCTGCGTCGTGCCCGCCAGGCGGCTTTGTTGCCGGCCGTGGCCGGCGCCTTGGATCAAGTTGGCCGCGCTGGGCAGGCGCCCGGGTTTCAGGTGGACGCGGGTATCGACCGTGTCGCCGTTCTGCCCGGAAAGACGTATCTGCGCGGCTGGGTGGGCCAGGGACGGGCTCCATCCGCCACCCGGCCTCTCAACGGGTTGCGGCCAACCCAGTCTGATCCGTTGCCTTCCGGCGAGCTGGTCCGCGCACGGTGGTCGAAGACCTCCGGGCCCGGCTCCGTCGTGTTCGGCGATCCCTCGGCTCTTCAGACAACGGCCTCTTTCAGTAAGCCCGGCACCTACGTGCTGCGCCTGGAGGCGGAGACGGCTGCCGGAAAATCCGGCTCCACGCTCACTGTGGAGGTGGAACCGCCGGCTCCGGCCGAGGCGCTCGAACTGGTCGAGGGGCCGGGTTTCCGCCTGACAAGCTCGTTCTGGAAAGCCCGCATGCGCGGCATCGTGGTGAACTGGATTCCCCATTGCATCCACATGATTAACCGCGATGACCTGCAGGTTGGCCCGGGAGGCATCGACAACTTCATCGAGGCCGGAAAGAAATTGCGGGGTGAACCGCATGGCTACCACAAGGGGTACGTCTTCTCGAACGCCTGGGTGTATCAGACGATCGAAGCGATGAGCCTGGCGCTCACCTGCGAACTCGAGCCCGAACCGGAAATCGGCGCGGCCAGGAACCTCATGCGGGAGACACTCGAGCGGTGGATCCCGATCATTTTGGCCGCGCAGGAGTCCGACGGCTACCTTCAGACGGCGTTCACCCTGCCAAGGCAGGGGCGCGAAGGGAAAGTGATCGATTCGACGTCATTCAAACATTGGGATCCTGCACGCCGGCCGGATCATGAGGGCTACGTGGCGGGCTATTTCCTGGAAGCCGCCATCGCGCACCATCGCATGAGCGGCGGCAAAGACCGGCGTCTTTATGATGCCGCCAAGCGGCTGGCCGATTGCTGGGAACGGAATATCGGACCGCCGCCCAAACAGCCGTGGTTCGACGAGAATCAGGGCATGGAGCAGGCTTTGGTGAGCTTCGGCCGCTACGTCGACGAAGTGGAAGGAAAGGGCGCCGGGAAGAAATACACTCAACTGGCCAGGTTCTTGTTGGACTGCCGCTATAGCACCTCCACCGGGCCGCGCGACCGCACGGAATACGCCCAGTCCCACTTGCCGGTAGTGGAACAGTACGAAGCAGTCGGGCATGCGGTGCGGGCCGCTTACAACAGCTCCGCCATGGCGGACGTGGTCATCGAATCCGGCGACCCGGACTACCGCAGCGCAGTGCGGTCTCTGTGGGCGAACATCACCCACCGCAAGCTTTACCTGACGGGCGGCATCGGCAGTGGGGAGACCTCAGAAGGCTTCGGTCCCGACTACTCGCTGCCGGAACGGGGTTACTGCGAATCCTGCGCCAGCTGCGGCGAGCTTTTCTTCCAATGGAAAGTGGGGCGCATCTGGCATGACGCCCGCTGCGCCGGGCTATACGAGGACACGCTGTTCAACGCGCTCGTGGGATCGATGGATCTCGAATCGAAACACTTCTACTATGACAACCCGCTCCAAGCGCGCGTAGCGCGCTATCAGTGGCACACCTGCCCGTGCTGCGTGGGAAACATCCCGAGGACACTTCTCATGTTGCCCACGTGGATGTACCTCAAGGGCCGGGATGCGCTTTACGTGAACCTGTTCGTGGGTAGCCGAACCGTTATTCCAGGCATCGGCGGAACGGACGTCGAGGTGATTCAGGAAACTGAGTATCCCTGGCGCGGCGGCGTGAGCATCCGGGTCAATCCCAAAACCGCCAGGAGATTCCGCCTGCATATCCGCGTTCCCAACCGGAACGTGAGCGAGCTTTACCGGGCTGTCCCAGAGGCTTCAGGGAACCTGTCCATCCGGGTGAACGGCGCGCGCACGGAAGCATCAGTCCGAAACGGCTACGCGGTGATCGACCGCACCTGGAAGCCGGGCGACCGTGTCGAGTTCGAAGTACCTCTGACACCCCAGCGCGTCTATGCCAACCAGAAGGTCACCTCTCTCCGCGGCAAGGTCGCCCTGCGCTATGGCGCCCTTGTCTACAACATCGAGCAGGCGGACCAGGACATCTCAAAGGCCTTGCCGAAATCGGCCCCGCTAAAGGCCGAGTGGAGAGAGGACTTTCTGGGTGGCGTGGTGACACTGCGCAGTCAGTTTGCCGACGGCAGCCCGCTCGTGGCCATCCCGAACCTGGCGCGCATGAATCGCGAGCCTGGCTCCGAACTGCCTCCGGTTCGCCCTCCTCAGCGCCCGGACGGTTCCCGCCCGGAGCCTCCGCCCCTGAAATCGACGGTGTGGCTCAACGAGCCGGGGTGAAGCACAGGCCACAACAACAGGCCGCGAGCATTCCGGCATGGTGGTTCCGAGTATCGGCTCCGTAGCGTGACTGCTTCGGCCAGTGCCATCGCAGGTGTTCTGAATCCCCGGCAGGGCAGAGTTTGGCCGCGGCCAGCTTTGTGTGTGCAGCGTGTCCTTTGAGGAAGGCTAGGGGGAAAACGCCCGGCGAGCATGGCTGCGCCGGGCGGACCTGATGAACGGGTTGGCGGGTTCCCGTTTGTGGGGAGAGCAGGCGGGCTTAGTTGCTGGTGCGGTTGGGGTACCGAACCACCGTGAGATTTCTCAACGTCATCGAATCGCTGGTGGCTTGCTGCATTCTGCCGTGAAGCTCGACGGCGAGCGCGGCGCCGGGCGTGAACCCGGCGCTACTGACACCGGCTGAGAACTGAGTGGTCGCGCCCCAGCTTTGGGCGCCGATGCGGGCGCGGGCGCTGTCCATACCGGCACTGGCCCGGCCGGTGACGTGCGTTTCACTCGAATCGGAGTTGCGTGTCGCCACCGCGACGCCGCCCCACCGCAGCTCAAAAGTGAAGCCGGACGTTGAACCTTCATGCGTCAGGTCGAAAGCCACGTCCACGCGGTCGCCCTCCCGCAACCAGCCTTCCGGAATGGCGCACCGCCCGAGCCGCGCCATGGCCGTCTCGCTGGTTCCAATTCCCGTCAGGCTGCAAATCACGTGCGGCGCCGTTTCCGGTGAGCCACCCGTCCGGTAGGATGCTTGAAGAATGTCGCCCACCTGAGGCGTCGACGCGGTACCGAAGATAATGCGGTTGCTCTGCAGCGTGTAATCGAGGTCCTGCTTCTGCAGCACGCCGTTGCGGTACAGCAGCAGGCTGCCGGACGGGTTCGGGGTGCCTCTGAGCATGAAGGACGTGTTGAAGCTGTCCACGGCGCCGGTGGGCGTTTCGGCGTCCGCAAAGGTGGCCATCACCACCGCGCCACCGCCGCCGCTGCCGCACGGACCCGCGCTTCCATCCACGCGGACGCAATCATTGGGTTCGCCGGGGGCGGCCTCCAACTCACCGGACAGGTTGATGACCGCTGCTCTACCCGTCGAGTAAAGCACTCCCTTTTTTGCCCGTATGTCCAGTTCGTTTTCCAACCCCTCTACGTCGCTCAGGCGCACCTGCGTGGATGTCCCGAGGGCGGACCCGGCCGTCGGCGGCCAACTCACGCGCACGTCCTTGACCCTCAGCGTCTGAGTGCTCGGCGGAACGCTCCACAGCTCCGTTGATTGTGTGGCGCCGTCCGCCACGTAGCGCACGGTGTAGTAGGCCGGCTTCGGCGAGGTAGTCGTCGGCAACAGCTTGACCAATAGCGTGCCGTTCGTCACCCGCACCGACAGGCTGTTGGCCGGGACGGCAGAGGCGTCCGGAGCCTCGAAAGTCCTCCAGTTGATGTACAGCGTGCCGGTAAACGGCATGCCATCAGCCTTGTAAAGCTCGTCCTTGACGGTGGTCACCGAAGGAGCACCCCAGGCGGCGCCGAAGCCGACTAGCGAGAGCAGCGCCAATGCGCTATGGGTCTTGAGTCTGGGACAATGCACGCGATAGCCTCCAACACTGAGACCCGGCAGCCGCCGGGTCAGGGAACGGGATCCGCTCCACTGGCTTCAGTGTAGGCATGGTGTGTCCGAAAACGGCCTCGGCCCAGCCCGGGACGCACCCGCAATGCATTGATTTAAAAGATAGATAGCTTCCTAGTGATTTCCAGATTGCCCTGTGACCGGCCTTACCGCGCCTCTCCCTGCGGAGTGATGCGTTCCGCGCCGACATAGGGCCGCAGTACCTCGGGGATCACCACGCTGCCATCGGCTTGCTGGTAGTTTTCCACAATGGCTACCCAGGTTCGTCCCACTGCCAGTCCGCTGCCGTTCAGCGTGTGGGCGTAGGCTGTCTTTCCCTTCTCCACGCGAGTGCGTATCCCCGCCCGCCGAGCCTGGAACGACTCGAAGTTAGAACACGAAGAGATCTCTTTGTAGCCGCTCTGACCCGGCAGCCAGACTTCCAGGTCGTAGGTCTTGGCCGAGGAAAAACCCATATCGCCGGTGGACAGCACCACGGTGCGGTATGGCAAACCCAGCCGCTTCAGGATGTCCTCGGCGTCCGCCGTGAGCTTCTCGAGTTCGTCGTAGCTTTGCTCCGGAAGAGTGAACTTCACCAGTTCGACTTTCTGGAACTGATGCTGGCGAATGATCCCCCGCACGTCGCGGCCGTACGAGCCCGCCTCGCTGCGAAAACACGGCGTATAGGCGCACACGCTGATGGGCAGCCGGTTCGCTTCCAGAACCTCGTCGCGGTACAGATTCGTCACCGGGACTTCCGCCGTCGGCGCCAGCCACAGGTCGTGCCCTTCCAACCGGAACAGGTCCCCGGCGAATTTCGGCAGATTCCCGGTGCCGAACAGGCTCGCCGAGTTAGTCAGGAACGGCGGCAGGACTTCCGTGTAGCCGTGCTCGCGCGTATGCACATCCAGCATGAAGTTGACGAGCGCGCGCTCCAGCCTAGCCCCCAGCCCCCAATACACCGCGAACCTCGCCCCGGCTATCTTGGCGGCGCGCTCCAGGTCCAGGATGCCCAGTTCCGGACCCAGGTCCCAGTGCGCTTTCGGTTCAAACGCGAACTCCGGCGGAGTCCCCCAACGCCTCACTTCGACGTTGTCCTGCTCACCCGCGCCTTCAGGAACGCTGTCATGCGGCAGATTGGGGATACCCACGAGCAATTCGCGGAAACTCTCTTCACACCGCTTCGCTTCCTCGTCCAGGGTGGCGATGCGCTCCCCGCACTCGCGCACTTTGCCCTGACGCTCGGTGGTGTCTTCGCCCGCTTTTCTCAACAGGCTGATTTCGGCGCTTTCAGCGTTGCGAAACGCGCGCAGGCGCTCCGCTTCGGTGAGCGCCGCCCGCCGCTCGGCATCCAAGGCCTGAAACTGCTCCAGATCCAGATCGAATCCTCGCGTCTTCAACCGCGTGGCTGCCTGCTCGAGGTTCGCCCGGAACCAGGCCAGATCGTGCATGTGTGCTTCTCCGGTTCGTCCAAAAAGTGAAGTGGAATCTAAATTTTACGAGCCCAACACCGGACCCCGCAAGCTAGCTAAGATGTTAGCTTATGGCTGAAATCAGAATCCCCGTCATCGCGGGCAACTGGAAGATGTACAAGAATCCCGCGCAAACTACTGCATTTTTTGAGAAATTCATTCCCTTGGTCGCCGCCTCCACGGGCCGCGAAATTGTCATTTGCCCCCCCTTCGTCAACCTCGCCGCCGCCGTTCAGGCGGTCTCCGGATCCAATGTCACCATCGGCGCGCAAAACCTGTATTGGGCCGCCGAAGGCGCCTACACCGGAGAAATCTCCGCGCCCATGATCAAGGCTGCCGGCTGCGATTGGGTCATCGTCGGCCACAGCGAACGCCGCCAGTACTTCGGCGAGACGGATGAAACCGTCCTCAAGCGGACGGTGGCGGCGCTCGGAGCGGGCTTGAAGCCCATCGTCTGCGTCGGCGAGCTGCTCGCGGAACGTGAAGCCGGACGCACGGAGGAGGTGCTCGTCGGCCAGTTCACGAATGGCATCGCCGGCCTCACCCCTGAGCAGTTCGCTCAAATCGTCATCGCCTATGAGCCGGTGTGGGCCATCGGCACGGGCAAGACCGCGACTCCGGAAATCGCCCAGGAAGCGCACGTCATCCTGCGCGCGGAAGTTGCCAGGAAGTTTGGAGAACAGGCTGCCGGAGCCGTGCGTATCCTCTACGGCGGCAGCGTCAAGCCGGACAACGCCGGCAACCTGATGGCTCAGCCGGATATCGACGGCGCGCTCGTCGGCGGCGCCAGCCTCGAAGCGGCGTCGTTCGCCGGCATCGTCAACTACTGAGCGGCTGACCGCGCGGCGTTGCGCCGCATCGGCCCGGGCCAACGGCTCCGTACGGCTGAGGAATCACCGTCCGGGGTCTTTCCCTCGTTTTGAGCCGGAGGCCCCTTTGCCCGGCAGGCCTGCCGGATTCTCGTGGGTCTTCTCGCGGAACCTGCCGCGCAGGCCGCCCGCCAGACCCACGCTCTCTTCGCCGAACTTGTCACGCACGCGGTCCATGGCTTCAAAGGCGCGGCGCCAACGCTCGCTGCCATCCTGCTCGAGCAGGCTCAATTGCCCTCCGCAGCGGTCCAGCGAACTGGCCTGAACGCCCAGCAAACGCACCGGCTTGCCGTTCCAGTTCCGCGTGAACAGGGCGCGCGCCTGCGCCAGCAGTTCGGTGTCCAGTTGCGTGGAGGAGTCCAGCGTGCGCGCCCGCGTCAGCGTGGTGAAGTCCGCATACCGCAGCTTCAACTGCACCGTCCTCGCGTGCAGGCCGTATTCCCGCAGGCGCCGCCCCACCATCTCGGCTAACCGCGCAAGCGTGGCCTCCAGGGCATCGCGGTCCTTGGTGTCACGGCCGAAGGTATGCTCGTGGCTGACCGATTTGGGATCTTCGTCCTCCCCGATTTCTCCGTCGAACCAGCCCCCCGCGTCCTCCCCGCGCGCCTTCCCTGCAAGCGCCAAACCCCACTTGCCGAAGTGGTCTTCCAGGAACGTAGTGTCCAGACGCGCCAGGTCGCCCACTTTGCGGATGCCCCACCGATGCAGGTTCTTCTCTGTCACCGGGCCGACACCGGGGATCTTGCGCACATCCAGCGGAGCCAGAAACTCCGCTTCCCTGCCCCGCGCAATCCACAGGATGCCGTTCGGTTTGGCCTGGTCGGACGCCACCTTCGCCACCAGCCGGCTCGAGGCAATGCCAATCGAGCAGTTCAGCCGCGTTTCGGCGCGGATGGTCTCGTGCAGCAGGTGCGCCGCTCTCAACGGCGGTCCGAGCAGCCTCTCCGTTCCGGTCAGGTCCAGATATGCCTCGTCAATGGATGCCATTTCCACGCAAGGCGAGTAGCGTTGCAGGATCTCGTGGACTTGATGGGATGCTTCCCGGTACCAGTGCGGATGTCCTTCCCGGAAGATGGCCTGCGGGCACAGCTTGTGGGCGGTTCGCAGCGGCATCCCTGAATGAACGCCGAACTTCCGGGCGGCATAGGAAGCCGCGGACACCACGCCGCGCTGATCAGGGCGTCCTCCGACCACGACCGGCTTGCCCTTCAACGAAGCGTCGTACAACTCCTCAACGGACACGAAAAACGCGTCCATGTCGAGATGGAAGATCGTCTTCATCGCCGGTATCGCGCCGCCAGCACACGCGGCAGCCCGGCCAGGTCCTCGCGCACGCGCGTGGAATCCCAGCCGTGAACCAGCATATCCTTCACCGCGTGCAATTGCCGGATGCCCAGTTCCAGGGCCAGCCAGCCGCCCGGTTTCAGGACCCGCTCGGCTTGCGTGATCAGCCGCCGGTAGACATCGAGACCGCTCTCGCCGCCGAACAAAGCCAGGTGCGGTTCGTGCTCGCGCACCTCGCGTGACAGCCCGCCCGCTTCACGCTTTGGCACATAGGGCGGATTGCAGACGAGCAGATGCACGCTGCGGCCGCCCAGGGCCTCAACCAGGTCGCAGGCAATCAGTTCAACCCGCGCGCCCAGCCGCCGGGCGTTGGCGGCGGCCACTTCCAGCGCCTCCCGCGAAACGTCTGTTCCCAGCACGCGGCATTCGCTTTCCAGGCTCAGCGTGACGGCGATGTTGCCTGAGCCGCAGCACGCATCTACGACGGTGTTTCCGGGGCTGAGCAACGCGAGGGCTTCCTCCACAACGTGCTCGGTTTCGGGCCGGGGGATCATCACGGCGGGCGTCACACGGAACTCGCGCCCGTAGAATTCCTGCCGCCCGGTGATGTACTGCGTGGGTCTGCCGTTCAGCCGTTCCTGCAACGCGCGTTCATAGCGCGTTTCTTCGCCCGGCTCCAGATCCTTCTCGGGATGTGCGTAGAGATAGGCGCGCTCGCGCCCCAGAACGTGGCAAAGGAGGACTTCGGCAGTGAGCCGCGGTACGCTGACCGCGCCTTCCTCAAACAGCCGTTGTCCCCGCAGGAGTGCGGTTGCGACCGTCATACCCACCGCCGGGCGGATTCTCGACCGACTGCTGCTTGAGGCGCTCCGCCTGGTAGTGCGTCGTCAGCGCTTCCACCAGCGCATCCAGGCGTCCGTCCATCACCAGGTCCAACTGATGCAGCGTCAGCCCGATGCGGTGGTCCGTAACCCGGTTTTGAGGGAAGTTGTACGTGCGGATCTTCTCGCTGCGGTCGCCGCTGCCCACCATGTTGCGCCGCTCCGCGCCGATTTCGCTGCGCTGCTTTTCCAGTTCGAGTTCATAGAGGCGGCTGCGCAGCACGCGCTCCGCCTTGGCGCGGTTTTTGATTTGCGATTTCTCGTCCTGGCAGCTCACCACCAGACCGGTAGGCAGGTGCGTAATGCGCACCGCCGAGTAAGTCGTGTTGACCGACTGCCCGCCCGGACCGGATGAGCAGAACGTATCAACGCGAATGTCCTTCGGATCGATCTTCACTTCCACGTCGTCGGCTTCCGGCAAAACCGCCACGGTCACCGCCGAGGTGTGTATTCTGCCCTGCTGTTCCGTCACCGGGACGCGCTGCACGCGGTGCACGCCACTTTCATACTTCAGCCGGCTGTAAACTTTATTCCCGCTCACCAGAGCGATGATTTCCTTCAGCCCGCCCACGGTGGATTCGCTTGAGGAGGTGATTTCCACGCGCCAGCCTTGTGCTTCCGCATAGCGCGTGTACATCCGGAACATCTCGCCGGCAAACAGCGTGGCTTCATCGCCGCCTGTTCCGGCGCGCACTTCAAGCACCACGTTCTTTTCGTCGTTAGGGTCCTTCGGCAACAGGAGGATCTTCAGGTCTTCCTCGATGCGAGCCAGCTCCGGCGTCAGCCGCTCCACATCTTCGGTGGCCATTTCCCGCAATTCGGAGTCCGTTTCCTCCAGCATCTGGCGGGCGCCGTCCAGATCCTGCCTCGTCTTCTTCCATTCGCGGTACTTGCCGGCCACTTCCTCCAACTCACTCCGGCTCTTGGCTGCCTTGCGCAGCGCATCCGGGTCCTGAATGACCTCCGGCAAGGCCATCTGCTGCGTAAGTTGGTCGAAACGCTCCTCGATTTCTTCGAGCTTTTTCAGATACTCCATGCGGTACTACCTATGCGATGACCAGTTCGCCGCCCTGCTTCTTTTCCAGTTGCAGGGCGCCTTCCAGCGCGTGAATCGCCACGGCGGTTTGCTCGTCCGAGGGAGGCTGCGTGGTAATGCGTTGCAGCCAGAGCCCCGGAGCGGTCAGCGTAGCCATCAGACTGCGGCGCCGCCGCGCGGCGAAGCGGATAGCCTCGTAGCTCGCCCCGGCAATCACGGGCAGCAGGACCACGCGCGCGATAAACCTGCCCAGGAAAGTGTCAAACGGCACGAGCGTGTAAGCCAGAATCGAAATCATCATCACCACCAGCAAAAAGCTGGTCCCGCAGCGCGGGTGGAAGGTGACGAAGGACTGAGCGTTTTCGACGGTAAGCGGCTTTCCGGACTCGAAGTTGAACACCACCTTGTGCTCCGCTCCGTGGTATTCGAAAACCCGCCGAATGTCCTTCCAAAGAGACATCAGGTACAGAAACGCCAGGAAGATCAAAAGCCGGATAATCCCATCCACCAGGTTGAAAGCCACGCGTCCGGTCAGCATGGGAGCCAACTCGCCCAGGCGCGTCGTCAGCCACAGAGGAACGAACTTGTAGAGAAAAATGAAGAAGGCGAAGGAGAAGGCCAGGTTGAGCCCCATCGCCCAGGGCGTGATCTCCTGCGGCTTGCCTTTCTTGCCCTGCTGCTCTTCTTCGAGCGAAGCGTTGGCGGAAAAGCGCAGCGCCTTTACTCCCAAATACATCGCCTGTCCCAGCGTGCCCACGCCCCGCAACATCGGATAGCCGAAGATGGGGTACTTCTCGGACACGCGCTTGATGGGCTCTTCGTCGGTGACAATCTCGCCATTGGGTTTCCGCACCGCCACGCAATAGCTGTGCGGCGTGCGCATCATGACGCCCTCAATGACGGCTTGGCCGCCGACGAGTGTCTCCTCGCCGCTTTCCAGCACAGGGATCAATTGCGTGCGCGCCGCCAGGCGTGCAAAGGTGCGGATCCTCAACAAAAAGCCTCTCCTTAGCACAGTATAACGCAGCACCTGCGTTTCGGCTCCATTTGAAGCGGTGTCGGAGGGCACGCGCGGCGCCGTTGATACAATGGAGAAAACCTCCGGAGGATTCATGTCCCAATTGGTGCGCCGCAAGGCGCTCGCTGTCGACGTGGGTGGCGTCATCGTCGGCGGCGGATATCCCATCGTCGTGCAATCCATGACGAACACGGACACCGCGGACGTCGAAGCTACCGCCGCGCAGGTGGCTGCGCTCGCCCGGGCAGGCTCGGAAATCGTCCGCATCACCGTGAACACCGAGCAGGCTGCCGCCGCGGTTGCGCCGTTGGCCGAGCGCCTGCATAAGGAAGGAATTCGCGTTCCTCTGGCGGGGGACTTTCACTACAACGGCCACATCCTGCTGCGCCGGTTTCCCGAGTGCGCCCGCGCTCTGGCCAAGTACCGCATCAACCCGGGCAACGTGAACATCGGCCGTAAGCACGACGAGAACTTCCGCACCATGATTGAGGCAGCCATCGAGTACCGGCGCCCGGTGCGCATCGGCGTGAATTGGGGCTCGCTCGACCAGGTGTTGCTCACCCGGCTCATGGAAGAAAACTCACGCCGCGAACGGCCCTGGGACGCGCGCGCCGTGATGCGCGAGGCCATGGTGGTCAGCGCCCTCGAGTCCGCGCGCGCCGCCGAAAGTTATGGCTTGCCAGCGAATCAGATCATCCTCAGCGCCAAAGTGAGCGGCGTGCAAGACCTCATCGCCGTCAACCGCGCCCTCGCCGCGTGCTGCGAGTACCCGTTGCACCTCGGACTGACGGAAGCAGGGCTTGGCAGCAAAGGCATTGTCTCGTCATCCGTAGGATTGGCCGTTCTGCTCCAGGAAGGCATTGGCGATACCATCCGCGTTTCGCTCACTCCCTCTCCGGGCGGAGACCGTACCGAAGAAGTGCTCATCTGTCAGCAGATTCTGCAATCGCTCGAACTGCGCAGCTTTGCGCCTCAGGTAACCGCCTGCCCCGGCTGCGGCAGGACCACGAGCACGTTCTTCCAGGAAATGGCTGAACAGATTCAGGCGTATCTGCGCCGCAGCATGCCCGATTGGCGAAACCGCCTGGCAGGCGTCGAGGAACTCAAAGTTGCCGTGATGGGTTGCATTGTCAACGGACCGGGGGAATCCAAGCACGCCAACATAGGCATTTCCCTGCCCGGCACGTTCGAAGAACCAAAAGCGCCCGTCTACATCGATGGACGGCTTGCGACGACGCTGCGCGGCGAACGCATCGTGCCCGAGTTCATTGAGATTCTCGACCGCTACGTTGAAACCCGTTATGCGCCCGTTGTTCCCGCGGACGCGGCTCAGGAATAGGCCGCCCAGTCTTATCCGGGTGGGCTTGCCTGACTAGCGGCCTGGCTCGGCCGGGAAGATGGCAACCGCTTCGATTTCCACCAACAATTCCGGGCGGCAGAGAATCGCCTGAATGCCCGTGGAGGCGGGCAGCGGGTCCAGTTGCTGCTCGCGATAGAAAGCTGTGCGCTCTTCGTTGAATGCGGCGTAGTCGCGTTCAATATCGCGCAGGTAGCACGTGGTACGGACCACGTCCTTCCAGGTGGCGCCCTCGGAAGCCAGCAACCGGGTGATGTTCAGAAACGTGCGCCGGGTTTGTGCCCTGAAATCGCCGATGTGAATGGACTCGCCGTTTTTATCAATGCTCGCCGTGCCCGAAATGAGCAGCACCACCATCCCGTTCATATCGAGCCGCAAACCGCGGGAAAAAGAGCTGGGGCGTTCGTAGCTGTAAGCCTCGTTGAGAATCTCCGGCGCGCTGATGGCTTTCTTGCTGAACCCCGTGCTGCCGCTTCTTGACATGACTCCCGCCAGTTCCTCGATCATGACCGTGGTCCATCGTACAGGATCAGCCGTCCGCCTTCAACCAGCGGCAGGGGTTGCAAATCACGTTCAGCGTATAGATAATCGTGCAAACGCGGTCCGACACCGGAGCCGTGTTGGCGGCGATGCTATGAACACTCTGAGATGCGCTCTGATCCTTCTGCCGTTGTGCGCTACGCTGGCAGGCGGCGCCGGCGGTCCGCTGCTGAAGGAGTTCCTCAACGGACCCATGGCGGAGATTGAAGAGGTAATCTTCGCGGCGCGCTTTGCCGGCAGCCCGAGCAATGACAGCCATTGGTACGCCAACTTCGGCTACTACGGCCCGGACCCCAACCGTAAAGCTTACGGCGAGGGCGGCAAACTCTATAAGCTCCACCTGCGCAGCGGCAAGCTGACCGCGCTGCTCGAGGATGCCACTGGAGGCGTGCGGGACCCGCAGGTGAGCTATGACGGCAGGAAGATCTTGTTCTCCTACCGCAAGGGCGGGACCTCGAGCTACAACCTGTACGAAATCGGCATCGACGGGCGCGGTCTCAGGCAGCTCACTCACGGCGAGTACGACGACATCGAGCCCACCTACCTGCCGAACGGCGAGATCATGTTCGTCTCCAGCCGCTGCAACCGCTGGGTCAACTGCTGGCTGACACAGGTAGCCATTCTCTACAAGTGTGACGCCAACGGGAAGAACATTCGCCCTGTTTCGAGCAATAGCGAGCACGACAACACCCCATGGCCTCTGCCCGATGGCCGGGTGCTTTACACGCGTTGGGAGTACGTGGACCGCAGCCAGGTGGATTATCACCACCTCTGGACCACCAACCCCGATGGCACCGGCCAGATGATCTACTACGGCAACCTGCATCCCGGCATTCTGATGATCGACGCCAAGCCCATCCCTGGCACTAACAAGGTGGTCGCCATCTTCTCACCAGGACACGGGCGCCGTGAACACGACGGGGTGATCGCCATCGTGGACCCTGCGGCCGGCCCCGATTCAAGAGCGCACTCCCGTCAGGTGACGATGAGCCCGGACTATCGCGACCCCTGGGCGTTCTCCGAGAACGCCTTTCTCGCGGCTCGAGGCATCTACCTGTTCCTGGTGAACGGCGACGGGAGCGAGGAGGAGATCTTCCGGCTACCCGATGAGGACCTCGCTGCCAAGCTGCAGTGCCACGAACCCCGGCCAGTCTTTCCCCGGCCGCGGGAGCGCGTGGTACAGCCGCGCGTGGACCTGGCCCAAAACACCGGGCGGCTGTTGCTCTCCAACATCTACACGGGCCGTAACATGGCCGGCGTCAAGCCGGGCGAAATCAAGAAACTCCTGGTGCTCGAGACCTTGCCCATGCCAATCCACTACACGGGCGGCATGGAACCCATCAGCTACGGCGGCACCTTCACGCTCGAGCGTCTGGTCGGCACCGTCCCCGTGGAGCCGGACGGTTCGGCCTTCCTGGAACTGCCTGCGCTGCGGAGCTTCTTCCTGGTGGCCCTGGACGAAAACGACATGTCCGTGAAGCGCATGCAGAGCTTCCTCACCGTGCAGCCCGGCGAAACCACGAGTTGCGTGGGCTGCCACGAGGACCGCGTGCAGGCGCCGCCGTTCCGCGGTGATTTTCCCATAGCCGCGCGGAGAGCGCCCAGCAAAATCCAACCAGTACCGGGCGTGCCCGACGTGCTCGATTTTCCGCGTGACATCCAGCCGATCCTCAACCGTCACTGCCTGTCTTGTCATGACTATGACAAACGGGACGGAGGCGTGATCCTGTCCGGGGACAGGGGGCCGAAGTACTCACACAGTTACTTCACGCTCACCGTACGCGACCAATTAGCCGATGGCCGCAACCGCCCGCAGAGCAATTACGCTCCGCGCGCTCTGGGCAGTTCCGCGAGCCCGCTGCTCCAGAAACTCAGCGGAACACACCACGGCGTCAAAGTCTCGCCTGAAGAATTCAAACTCGTGCGGCTGTGGATTGACACCGGCGCCGCCTACCCGGGCACGTACGCCGCGCTGGGAACGGGCATGATCGGCGGCTACACCGAGAATCAGCTCGACCGGAGCGACCTCGAATGGCCCGCCACCCGGCGCGCCGTACCAGTTCTCGAGAGGCGCTGCGGGAGTTGCCACGACGCTTCCTTGCCTCTGCCGCTGTCCGCCTCGGACGACCAGAAACTGCCCCCCTGGGAAATACTCCGCTCGCCTGACATTCGCCGGCGTGTGTCGCGCCACCTGCTGTACAACCTCACACGTCCAGAGAAATCCATGCTGCTGCTGGCGCCGCTCTCCTCCGCAGCCGGAGGCTATGGGCTGTGCCAGTCTTCCGTGTTCGATGACACGTCGGACCCGGATTACCAAATCGTGCTGGCGGCCATCCGCGAAGCCGGCGGCAAACTCCAGGAAATGAAACGCTTCGACATGCCGGGCTTCATCCCCCGGGTGGACTGGGTGCGCGAAATGAAGCGCTACGGCATCCTGCCAGCGGACCACAATCCCACCGCTCCAGTGGATTATTACGCGGTCGAACAGGCTTATTGGAGATCACTCTGGTACACGCCCGCGCAGAAAGGCAGTGAATGACCGGAGTGAAAGCGAAGCTGATCCTATCGCTCTTCGTTGCGTCCAGCGCCTGGTGCGCTGATGCGATCGCGTGGTGTTCGCCCTCCGCTTTGGCCGCCTCAGCTGACGGGAAGGTGCTTTACGTAGCCTGCGCCACCTCCAACCGCGTGGAGGTGTTCGACACTGAGAACCGGACGGTGGCTCGCAGTTTCGCAATGCCTGCGCCGGCAACCGGCCTCGTCCTCTCGCCGGAGGGCGACCGTCTGTACGTCACCTGTGCAGCGCCGCGCAGCACCGTGCAGGTAGTGGAAACTTCCTCTGGCCGCGTTCTGGCTTCCATTGCCGCAGGCCACACGGCTCAGGGTCCCGTGCTGGATGCGGGCGGCCGCACGCTTTACGTCAGCAACCGCTACAGCCATGACGTTTCCGTGATCGATACCGTGAAGCGCCGTGAAGTGGCGCGCATCCCCGTGCTGCGTGAACCGGTAGGTTCGGCCCTGAGCCGGGATGCCAAACGCCTGGTAGTGGCGAACTCCCTGCCCACCGGACGGGCGGACGTAGCGCCCATCGCGGCGGAAATCAGCCTGATCGACACGGCCGCTCGCAAAGCTGTTGGCAAGATTGCGTTGCCGAACGGGAGCACGTCGGTGCGCGAAATCCGCATCTCTCCCGACGGCAGGCTGGCCGCCGTCACCCATTTACTCGCACGCTACTATTTGCCCACCACGCAGATTGATCGTGGCTGGATTCAAACCAACGCCTTCAGTCTCATCGATGTCGACCGGGGCGAACTCGTGGGAACAGTGCTGCTGGATGAAACCGACCGGGGCGCGGCAAACCCCTGGGCCGTCGACTGGAGTGACGGCGGCAAGTCCTTGCTGATCACGCACGCCGGCACGCACGAGGTGAGCATCATCGATGTTCCCGGCATGCTCCGCAAACTCCAGACCAACACTTTGGATCCCGCCGACGACATGTCCTTCTTGACGGGCCTGCGATTGCGCGTCCGTCTGGCGGGCAACGGTCCGCGGGCATTGGCGGTGAACGGGAAGAGAGCCTGGATAGCCAGCTATTTTTCGGACACGCTGGAAACCCTCGACCTGACGGAACGGGCGCCTGCTGCCAGCACGGCAGCCGCGCTCACACAGTCAATGGCCAACGAGCAGCGCCTTGGCGAGAGGCTGTTCAACGACGGCTCGATTTCCTTCCAGGGTTGGTTGAGTTGTGTCAGCTGCCACTCACCCGACGCGCGCGTGGACGGCCTCAACTGGGACCTGCTCAATGACGGCATCGGCAATCCCAAGAACGCCCGCAGCCTGCTGCTTTCCCACCGCACGCCTCCGGCGATGAGCCACAGCGTGCGTGAAAGCGCCGAGCAGGCAGTCCGGGCGGGCATACGGCACATTCTCTTTGAGACGCGGCCGGAGAGCGAAGCGGCCGCCATGGACGCGTACCTGAAGTCGCTCCAGCCGGTGCCAAGCCCGTGGCTGGTCAACGGGAAGTTGTCCTCCGCCGCCCGGCGCGGACGCAAGCTGTTCTTCGACAAGCGCGTTGCTTGCGGCACGTGCCACCCGGAAGGTTTGTTCACCGACTTGAAGCCCTACGACGTCGGCACGGACAATGCGTCCGATACGAGTAAGCTCTTCGACACGCCAACCCTCGTGGAGATCTGGCGGACGGCGCCCTACTTGCACGACGGTTCGGCGGCCACGATGCATGACGTCCTCACGACCGCCAACCGGGGCGACCGTCATGGCAAGACATCTCATCTCAATGCCGCGCAGATTCAGGATCTGATCGCTTACTTGATGTCGCTCTGACAATTGGCCCGGGAAGCGCCCCAGTGGAACACGGCGCCGATCGGTGCGCCTTTGCCGCAGGCAGCTTATGACCAGGCCTTCAGGGAACTTTCTCCCAATCCACTACCACCGCCGGCACGGATCTGTCCGGGCAGCGCAGTTGGAGCCTGTTCCAGCCGTTGCCGGCGCCCGGCGCCTCCTCGACGCGCACGCGAGAGGCAATATCCGGCCGGTAAACGTATTCGGTGCGATTGAAGCGGTTTTGCTGGCTAGGCGCCTCGGAAACGGGCGAGCCGGAATAACGTGAATCGGCGCTGAAAACCGTCAGCCCCCGCCCGGTCATTTCGCCCGCAGACACTCGGATGCGGATGGGGCCTCCCGGCAGCGCGCCCAACACTCTGCCTGATGACGGACGGCCGTTCTCAATTGTGAGAAGCCCGTCTTCCGGCCACGCGCCGATCCAAATCAATTTGCCGGAGGCTGCGGTCGACAGGGTGGGAGACTGGGAGAGTTCTGCCAGTGCGGCCGGGACCTGCTGAACCAGCTGAGGGACAGGCTCCGCGGCTGCCTTCGGCGGCTCGCTCTTGGGTGGCGCAGGCGCTGGTGGTTTCGCCGCGCGTGGGTTCCGGGTGGAGAGTCTCTGGCGAAGCTCGCTTGTCAAGCGCACGACTTGGGCTTCCATCCGCAGGTTCTCCTGACGCTCGGCCTCGAGCTTCAGGCGCGCGTCCTCCATTTCAGCCAGAAGAGCCGCGTGGTCCGGTTTGGCTTGGGCAGCAGGCCGGCGCCTATCGCCCGGCACGTGAATAGCGTGTCCTTCAATCGGGTCGCCACGCTCAGGTTGGATGCGCAGCCGGACTCGGATAACGCCCGCCTCGCCGGAGTGCAGGAAACGCCCCTCCGCGAGCAGGAAGGAGTTGAGCGGCATCACGCTTGCCGGCTGATCATCTTCGGCGATTTCCAACCACGCGGCGCCGGCTTGCCGCACCGCTTCAGAGCGGGCATCCCATTGAACCAGCGTCCCGTCGCCCTGGGTGGCAAGGCGGAGTTCTAGTGATGCGGCGGTGGGAACGGCTTTCAGCGCCGGTAGCAACACCCAATAAGCAATACCGAGGCCGGCCAGCAGGGTCGCCAAGGCCAGCAACCGGATACCCCAACCCCGGCCGCTGCCCAAAACCTGCTCCTGCGGCAGGACGGGCACCGCCGGCGCAGATGGGCCAGAGTACTGCATTTCGATTCGCCGAACGCCTTCCGGTAGCCCAGGCACCTGGCTCGGCCGTTCCGGAAGGGGTTCCGTAGTAGTTTCGCCGGCGCGATGACGCACTAGGAATTCAATCAGCGGGCGCTGCCTGCGTACAGGCCGAACCAGCATGACAATCTGCCAGTGCTCCGGGAAATGCTGCGCGAACACCTCCGCTGCGCGGTCAGACAGCACCCGGTTTCCGTGCAGGCGCGATTGATACCAGCCGAGCGGTTGGAGCCCCTTCAGAGCCGGATCCGATTTCGACTCTTCCAGCAGTTGAACCAGCCGCTGCTCATTGCGTTGGGAGAACTCGAACTGAGGACCGGAGGAGTAGTCGGTTTCAAACTTCCGGGTGGCAACGATACACAACCGGTCGTTCTCGTAAACTCCAAACAACACACCTCCGACTTCGAGCCCGCCGTAAGGCCGGCGCAATACACCCTGCTCCACACGTGAGAAGATCGCTTCAAGCTCTTCGCGCGAGATCTCGACGGCAAACGGCAAACCGTCTGCCTGCCAAAGGTCAGGGCTGCGGGAATGAGTTGAGCCGGACATTCAACTAGTCTGGCGAATGGCAAGCATCCAAGACTGGACACTCGCCGCCGCCACACAGCGTAACATGTCCGCTTCGTCCCATGCTCGCGCGGTTTTAGGAGATACCATTCGGGGACAGGTCACTGTCAGGCGGGGTGCCGGGACACCGTAAAACTTTGAAAAGGAAGCAGAAAAAGGATGGCGTGAGGGTGGGACTAGAACACTCCGGGGGCGTTCGCGATGGGTAGATCCACACGCCTCGTTGCCGGGAGTCCTGCAGCTGCCGGGATTGCCGATGCTGACGCCCTTGCAGTCGGGATTGTGGACTACCATTAGTGCGAGTCTGGATTATGGCGAAGAAGACCAAGACCCTGCCTCCAGTTCAATCCCGGTGAAACCTTGCGTGAGGATTTTCTGAAACCGCTGGGCCTGACGGCCAACCGTCTCGCGATCGAACTGCGGGTGCCCGTGACCCGAGTGAACGATATCGTTCGAGGCAAGCGGGCGGTCACCGCAGACACAGCCCTCCGCCTCGCTCGGTACTTCGGAACCACGCCACAATTCTGGATGAATCTCCAGGCGAACTACGATCTGGAATTGGCTCAATACGCGCGAGGCTGCGAAATCGCCGACCGCATCAGGCCACACCGGGCGGCGTGATCATTCTCCCGTGTTTGAATCGTGTTCCGGTTCGGACGGAGGACGGGGCTCAGGTCAAAGAACAAGGGAACCCTCGAAGGCGCCCAGCACATCGCCAACCACGAGTCGCCGCGCACGACGAAGCTCTACGACCGGCGCCAGGATGAGATTTCGCTCGATGAGGTCGAGCGGATTGCGATTTGAACAGGCAACGTGAGTCAAAAGAGTTTTTTGGGGATGTCATAGATTGACAAAGTCTGTTATCGCTGGTACCGTGATATCTGGGCAGTTTTCCCAAGGAGGCCGCTGTGAACGTTTCGCTTACCCCGGAACTGGAGAAGTTCGTAAACACCAAGGTTCAGACGGGCCGCTACAGCTCCGCCAGTGAAGTGGTCCGTGAAGCCCTGCGTCTCTTGGAGGAACATGAGCAGGCACGTGCCGCCCAACTGGGCGAGTTCAACAAAGAGCTTGGCCGGCGCCTGGCCGCGCTCGATCGTGGCGAGCATGTAGACCCGGACGAGGCCCGCTCCCGGCTCCGGCGCAAATCGGAAGACCGCCGCAAGAAGCGGGCATGAGCAGCTACGTCCTCAGTGCTGACGCTGCCCTCGACTTGGACGACTTCTGGGAATACATCGCTGCCGACAGCATTGACGCCGCCGACCGCTGGATAGGAAAACTCTTTGATGCCTTCGAGACGCTTGGGCGAAATCCAGGCATGGGCCACAAACGTGAGGATCTGACGGCGTACCCGGTTCTCTTCTGGCCCGTTGGTTCCTACCTCATCATCTACAGGGCCCAACGCATGCCGATAGAAATTGTGGGGGTGACACGCGGCGGGCGCGACATCCCGGCCTTCCTAACCCCGCGCGTCTCGTAGCAGCTCGGCAGCTTTCAAATCTCGCAGCAGGGCTTGCAGCAGAAAGCACCCACCACCGGGCTCTCTTGAAATCCAGATACGAGTCGTGGGAAGGGGGGAGGCCTCAACCTCTCAAAACCGACGCACGAGGATGCCCCAGGGGCGATCTTTTCGGGAAACCGGCGTCACGTCACCGCCTCGCTCGGTACTTCGGGACCACGCCACAATTCTGGATGAATCTCCAGGCGAACTACGATCTGGAGTTGGCTCAAGACGCGCGAGGCTGCGAAAATGCGAACCGCATCAGGCCACACCGGGCGGCGTGATCATTCTCCCGTGCTTGAATCGTATTCCGATTCGGACGGAGGACGGGGCTCAGGTCACTGACGTCAGACACCCAGTACGCTGCCGTGTGACGCTCACTTCATGTCTACTTACTTCTTGCCGGATTGATATCGTCGCCAAAATTGAAAATATCAAATTGAATTTGTCATTCAAGGCAGTAAATCCCGCAACGGCATACAACGGCGCAGACCTCCATTGCCGGCGGAGACGCGTCGGTGTAACCTTGTGGTTGTGAGCCCTCTCGAAAACATCGTCGAGGACTTGAAGGCGCTCCCTCCGGACAGGCTGGAGTTGGCCGCCAACTATATCCGGCGGCTGAAGCCAGTCAGTCCTGCTGAGCGGGAAGCGGCTCTTGCCCGCACCTTTGGATGCCTCTCGCCGGAAGAAGCCGACGAACTGGAGCGGATCATCGAAGAAGGCTGCGAGCAGATCAATGAGCGCGCCTGGTAGTGTCCTGTTGGACACGAACGTCGTGGTCGCGTACTTTCGCGGCGACCAGAAACTCCATCCGCGTTTCACCGGGACCACGGTGATCTTGCCCTGGATCGTGCTCGGGGAACTTTACTACGGCGCTCAAAGGGCACAGCGGAGGCAAGAGCAACTCGCGTGTATACGTGACCTCGTGACCTGCGCCGCAGTGCTATTCCCCGATCACGACACGGCCGCGATGTACGGTCAGGTCAAAGCCGAACTCGCTCAGTTTGGCAAGCCGATTCCTGACAACGATCTTTGGGTTGCGGCAATTGCCCGGCAGCACGGGCTGCCGCTCGCAACCAGGGACGCCCACTTCGCCCAGGTGCCACAGCTACAGACGCTGGACTGGTAGCGCGCATTGACCTGTCAACCCCTTTTCGGCGCTCTCACGACGCACAGCGCGCAGTCGTTTCACCTGTCGCCCGCGCACTACCAGGAGGCCAAAGTGCCTGGAGGCACGGTACTCTGTGAAGCCTTTGTCCGTTGTCACCAGCAAGCGGCTTTCCCGAAGCGCCATGTCCCAGAGGCCGGCATCCCAAAAACCCTCATCGGCGGTCCCGCGTATGTCCAGGACGTCGTGGCCAAGTTCGCGCAGGCGGTCCACTGTCATACGCGGGATGTTCTCGTCAACGAGAATCCGCATCTGTCAGCGGCCAATAGCCGGTATCGGCGTGACTTGCTCTTCGGCTAACTCGGCCGCATAGTCGAGGCAAGCCATGATGTCCGCGCGCTCCAGCGAAGGATACTCGGCCAGCAAGTCGTCCACCGTGTCGCCGTTCGCCAGCATCCGGATGACCTGGTGAACGGGAATTCGTGTACCTTTCACGCACGCCTGGCCGTGGCAGATGGCCGGGTCGATGGATATCCTTTCGAACGGCACTTTCTTGGCCTCCCTACCCGTTTACTCCAGGGCGTCCATTACTCCTCCATCCACAGATTGCGTGTCACGCGCGTAGCGGCCGGTGGAGGCACCCCGGCAACCGAGCGCCTCGCCGCGCGCCCTCGCTCGGGGGGCATCGGTAAGTGTTTGGATCCACTCCTCGCCGCAGCCCTAACAACAGCCGCGAGGTGTTGTTATGATTGCGGCGGAGGTGGAGCATGATGCGCCTTGGGTCATTATGCGCGGCGCTGGCGGCCGCTTGCCTGCTGTCCGGACAGGCTCAGCAGGAGATGAGGTACGGTGTGCGTGTGCAGTCCGGGCCGATGGATTCGGTGCTGTTGAAGGACTATCGTCCGGAATCTTCCCTGGTCTTGCCGGAGACGCGTATTGAGAAGGCGCGCTTCCCGGTGATCGACGCTCACGCCCACACATCCATGTCGCGTATTCAGACGCCGGAGGACGTGGACGCGTGGGTGAAGATCATGGACCAGGTGGGGGTGGAGCGGACCATCGTCCTCACGGGCGCGACAGGCGCGGAGTTCGACCGGCAGGCGAAGCTGTACGCGCGGCATCCCGGGCGCTTCCAGTTGTGGTGCTCGATCGACAGGGAGAACATCGACGCGCCGGACTACGCCGAGCGTGCGGTGCGCGAACTCGAGCGCTGCTACCGCATGGGTGCGCGCGGGGTGGGGGAGATCACCGACAAAGGCTCGGGGTTGCAGTCGGCGGAGGCGCCCCGGGGGCGGCGGCTGCACTTCGACGATGCGCGGCTGGACGCGGTGTGGCGCAAATGCGCGGAGTTGAAAATGCCGGTGAACATCCACGTGGCGGATCATCCGTCCTGCTGGCGGCCGCTGGGTCCCACGCAGGAGCGCTCGCCGGACTTCCAGCATTTCAACTTGCACGGGATGGACGTGCTCTCCTTCGATGAGCTGTTGGCGACGCGGGACCGTATGCTGGCAAAGCATCCGCGGACGGTGTTCATCGCCTGCCATCTTGGCAATCAGGGCCACGACCTGGCGGCGCTGGCGAAAGCGCTGGACCGTTATCCGAACCTGTACGTGGACATTTCGGCGCGGGACTACGAGGTGGGACGGCAGCCGAGGGCGGCGGCCCGCTTCCTGGCGCAGTACCGGAACCGCGTGCTGTTCGGCACGGACATGGGCAAGGACCCGGAGATGTACCGCAAGTGGTGGCGCCTGCTCGAGAGCGCCGATGAGTACATGCCGGGGCGGGTCTGGTGGCCGTACTACGGGCTGGAACTTCCGGGAGCGGTGCTGGAGTCGCTGTACCGCGGCAACGCCCTGCGCGTGTTGAACTGGGACCGTTGAGCCGGTGGGGAAGCCCGCGCCGGGTCCGGCGGAGGGCGTGGCTTTGGCACGGGGCGTGGGAATAAGCTGGCCGTCCAGCACAGGCTCGACAAAGGCGGCGTTCGTTATGAGCGTGTCCTTCGTTGCGGCCTGACAAGTCCATACGAAACTGGCCATCCACCAAGGCCAAACGAGTGTTGGCGGCACTTCTGCGTACTGGCTGGCGAATCAAGCGCCAAATTTGTGACTCACTGTCTTCGACTTACATGGAACACTTTTCAGACGTCCGTGATATACTCTCTTCGCTCAAGAAATTCCTTTTTAGCCTCAAGTCGGAGGGGGAGGATGTCGGACTATCGGAAGGGGTACGTCCAGTACAAGGGCCGTGACTACAGGGTCACGTGGCACCCGATCTCCAAAGAAGTTTACGTCTACTGGGGCACCGACAAGTACTGCGGCAAAGCCTACGACATGCAGGGCGCGCTGGACATGGCGCTGTCTTGGCTGAACAACCACGCCCGATGACTCAGCTTTCTACCAGGATCTAAAGATGTTCGACTTCCTTATGAAGAAATCACAGCAAGCTCTCGCCACACCTGGGCAACTACCATGTGCAGCATACACCAAGGTCGTTGCCGTAGGTGGTTCAAACACCAGACGTACCTGAAATACGAGGCGACTGGAGACGGGGAAATGTTCCGAATTGAAATCATGCACCTGTTCGGTCGCTTTGACGTAAACATACCGCCTGCCGCAGCCGCAGGTCAGCTCTTGCGAATGCTGGCACATAACACAGGATCTTTTGGCACTACAACCGCATTCATCGGTGCTCTTTCTCAAGGTGAGACCGTCTATGCCACACTCAACAGTTTTCACCACTTCATGACAAGTTGGGCTGACATGGAAATAGCACAGGCACTTATGCTGCATTTGTTCGATCTGAAGATGGGCTTGATAGTGAAGGACTCATCCCTGACGATGCTCAAAACGTTCGGTGGCAGCTGAAATCCGTAAGGGAAGCCTCCCCGGCTGTGAAGCCCTGAAGATGGCAAGTGTTTCAAATAGCGCGACTGTGGCAGGCGGCCAATGTCAAGACGGGAGCGCTGCCCGCGTGTGAACACTAGACATGAAAGAAGTCTTTCGCGGCCGAGTCGGTGGCCTTGAAGTCGCCGCCATCGCTTCCGGGCCCAGTTCGATAGCATTTGAGGAATCCGTATTCAGTGGGTGATCGCGCGAACTGGCCATACAATCGCATGGTCGGCACCGGACAGCAGCCGCCCAGGCAACTCCTGCAGACGGCCGCCCGCCGAGTGTATCCTGTTTGGATCACAACATGACCCGATCTGAAATGGCGATCCAAGCCGGGGTGCCGCAATGCACGCTGGAGCAATATGAGACTGAATTTGCCGACAGGCATCTGTTGCATGGCGTGGTGGCGAAGTGGCGCGCCAAGAAACCTCACGCGCCGGCCATCATCAACGCGGACCGGCAACAGCAGGTCGATTGGCAGACACTCGACGCCGCCAGCACCGCCGTGGCCATGCAACTGCTCCGGCTGGGTTTCCGCAAAGGCGACATCCTGGCGACCGCGCTGCCCATGCTCACGGAGCACATCTACCTGGAGTATGCCTGCTTCAAGATCGGCGTGATTCACGCTCCGCTTGACCTGCGCCTGAAGCCGGCGGAAGTGCTGCGCTGCCTGGGCATCATGCAGGCCAAAGGCTACGCTTTCCTGGGGGTGACGAAGTTCGCCGATTTCCGCGAGCTCGGCAAGGCGGTGCGCCAGCACTGCCCGTTCGTCCAGCACCTGCTCCAGTTTTCCGCGCCGCAGGAGACCATCGAAGGCGCGCACAGCTTCCCGGCGCTGATGGCGGAAGCCGCCGCCAAGCCGGTCGCCGACGAGTTGAAGGCAGCCTACGCGGAGGCGCTGGGAGCGGTCACGGAGAACGACGGCGTCCAGGTAATTTTCACCACCGGTTCCACGGGGCCGCCCAAAGCCGCGCTGATGACGCACCGCAACATCACGTCGCAGAACCTTTGCCTGGGCGCGGGCGTCGGCATGGACGAAAATACGCGGTTCCTGGT
>JBBIND010000022.1:0-49763 GCA_037444075.1 Acidobacteriota bacterium
GGTCCATGGCGGCAATCCGCTCCCAATGACTGGACGCGGCAACAGGTTCAACGGCGGGGCGTGCCTTGGTGTTCATGATGTTCCTCGTTGGTGGAAACTTGCGCCAGGCGTACTTGAGTCCCGCCGGACGTGCATGGAGATATTCCGTAAAGAGCGTGCCTGCGCTGCGGCGCCGGAAGGAATGCGCCTGGCCCGCTGCCGCCCGGCACCGGCCGGGCGAACCCGTTCAGTGGGGAACTGCGAGTAGCGATTCTGGCCCCGAAGCCAACTCGGAGGGGAGAAAGTCATCTCGCTCCCCTGCCGCCGGGTGCGGTGTTCTGCATCACCATGCGCCGCAAAATACAACAGGCGTAGCCGATATACAGATCTTAAGACCTGATTAGCTTACAACATATTAACTACACCCGTCCACTGGCGTCAAGTCAGCCATGCCCGTTAGCAATGCCCGTTATGTCAGCAATGCCCGTTAGGTGAAGCGGCGCCGCCCGAAAGCCGGCCGCGCTGCGCGGAGAGTGAGGAGACCAGTTGGAGGCGGCACGAGGCCAGCCGGCTGGAGCGTTGCAGAACAGGGATAGCAGGCGCCGCTGCGCGAGGGGCCTGCGGAAGGCGGGGTCTAGTTTAGGTTTGCCTGCGGTGGTGGCTCGAGTGGTCCGACCTGTCTCATCACGCGCTGCACGAGGCCGCCATAGCCCGGATTAGGATTGTAGACGCGGAGCATTTGCTCCGTGGTTTTGTTTCTGTAAAACTTTGAGTTGGCCAGCCTGCTGGCGACATGATAAATCCCGCTCCGCACGGAGGGGAACTCCTGGCGGCCATTGTCCCAGCCGAGGATGTTGTTGTTACGATAGTATTTCCCCCCGCTCGATTCCACCAGGGAAATGCTCGGAAGCAGGCGCCAGTCCAGCTTGTGCCGGTCGGCGGCTGCGAGAAAATGGGCGGCGTATTCTTGCGCGGGGCAATCCCGCTCCTCAAAAAACTCGTTCAGGAGGAGAAAGCGTGTGTCGATTTCGTAATTCGTTTCTTCGGCGATGCTACCTGGCTGTCCTAGCGTGACGGGCACAATCAAGCCCGTAACCACAACCAGGCCGCTGGTCAGGATTTTCCTCAAGGTTGTTTTGTCCTTTCAGTATTTAGAGAGAAGCCGACACCGAATTAGATGACTGTCAGCTGATTCCCCGGCCGGCGCTCACATCCCCGCACGGCCATCCCAGTTCAATAACGTGAGTTATGAAGACATTGGCAACATTCTAGCACAATCCTGTTCCAGTGGGGAACCCTGTTCTGCTGCTCTTTGCCTCTTGCTGGTTGTGCAGGTTGAATCTTGTTCTGATACAATCGGCGCACGAGGTAACACTTCATCATGAGCAGTCGCAGAACGTTTATCTTTATGGCCGGTGGATTAGCAGCGGCGCAGTTGACGCCGAAGAAGCTTTCCGCCAACGAAAGAGTCCGCATAGCCGTGCTCGGTGTCAACGGGCGCGGCCGCGACAACATCCGCGGTTTTCAGAGACTCCCGGACGCGGAAGTGGTCATGCTGTGCGACCCGGATAAGAGGCTGCTGGCACAGCGCGCGGAGGAATTCGAAAAACAGACCGGCAAGAAGGTGCAGACCGAGCCTGACCTGCGCCGTGTCTTCGAGAACAAGGAAATCGATGCGGTGAGTATTGCCTCGCCGAATCACTGGCATGCGCTGAGCGGTATCTGGGCTTGCCAGGCAGGCAAGGACGTCTACATCGAGAAGCCCGCCTCGCATAACGTTTTTGAAGGCCGGAAGCTGGTGGAAGCCGCGCACAAGTACAACCGCATCGTGCAGCACGGCATCCAACTGCGCAGTTCGGAAGCGTTGCAGGAAGCTGTGGAACTGCTGCGGAAGGGCGTGATCGGCAAGGTCTACATGTCGCGCGGTCTGGTGTTCCGCTGGCGGCCGTCGATCGGCAAACAGCCGAATGAGGCGCCTCCGGACTACCTGGATTGGAACATCTGGCAGGGACCGGCGCAGGAGCGGCCATTCTCCCGGCGGCTGGTGCATTACAACTGGCACTGGCACTGGGAATATGGCAACGGCGATCTCGGCAACCAGGGCATCCATGAGACCGACATGTGCATGTGGGGACTCGGCGTGGACACGCTGCCCAGCAAGATCACCTCCATGGGCGGCAAGTTCCTGTTTGACGACGACAAGGAAACGCCGGAGATTCTCAGCTCGTTGTTCTTCTACCCGAAGGAGAACAAGATGATCCAATTCGAGGTGCGGCACTGGTGCACCAACGAGGAGCAGGGCGTCGGCGTGGGCAACATCTTCTACGGCTCCGATGGCTACATGCTCGTGAAAGGCTACGACACTTTCGAGGTGTACCTGGGTCAGAAGCGCGAGAAGGGCCCCGCCAAGCGCGCCGGTGGAGATCACTACGCCAACTTCATCAAGGCCGTCCGGAGCCGCAAGACTTCGGACCAGAACGGCCCCGTGGAGACGGCGCACCTCTCTTCGGCTCTGGCTCACCTCGGCAACATCGCCTACAGGACCGGGCGCGTTCTCACCTTCGATCCGGTGAAGGAGCGCTTCGTCGGCGACCGGCAGGCTGACCAGATGCTGACGAGGAAATACCGCGCGCCGTTCGTGGTGCCGGAAAAGGTCTGAAGCTCCTTACTGCTTTGCTGCTGCTCGGGGCGTCGCCACAGTCAGCTCATTGTTGACCCCGGTGACGCCCTTCACACCCTTGGCAAGACTGCCGGCTTTGCGCCGGCGCTTGTCGGAATCCACCTGTCCGCGCAGCGTCACCACGCCGTTTTCGACTTCCACTTCCAGCGCGCCGCCTTTCACATCGCGGTCCTTAGCCAGACGAATCCGCACCTGGTCATGGATACGGTCATCGGAGACCTGCTGAGCCGCCGCGACGAGCGGCGCTAGCAGGCCAAACGCCAGACAACACTCTCTGCGGGTCATACGTCTATCTTCCCTCCGCGCATGGTGCGCCAGTCCAATGCCTCCAGAAACGCCTCCGTGCGCTTCCACTTGGGGCGCACCTTGACGAACAGTTCCAGGTAGAAGCGCCGCCCCAGCAACGCTTCCATTTGCTGGCGCGCTGCCGTGCCGATACGCTTCAGCATGGCGCCGCCCTTGCCGATGATGATGGCCTTCTGGCCCTCACGCTCGACATAAATTGCCGCGGCCACGCGGCTCAGCCCTTCCAGATCCACCCAGTGCTCGATGAGCACCGCCACCGAATGGGGCACTTCGAGGCGGGTTTCAATCAGAATCCTCTCGCGAATCAACTCCGCTGCCAGGAACCTCTCAGGCTGGTCCGTGAGATGGTCCGGAGGGAATAGCATGGGGCCCTCGGGCAGCCGCTCGACCACGTGCCGGATGATTTCGTCGACGCCCTCGCCAGTGAGCGCTGATACCGGCAGATATTCCTCAAAGTTCCCCGCTTGCTGGTATGACTCGATGAGAGGCAAGAGCAGGCTTTTGTTCTTGAGCACGTCAATCTTATTGAGCACGAGCAGTGCCGGCGCGCCGCTGTGCTCCATCAGCGCGATGGCTTTGCGGTCGGCGTCGTTGAATGGGCGCGTGGCGTCCGCCAGGAACAGAAGCACGTCCCGCTCCTTCAGCGCGGCGTGGACCTCGCGCATCATCCGCCGGTTGATGGGCGATTCGGCCTCGTGGATGCCCGGAGTGTCCAGAAAGACGATCTGCGCGTTGGCCGTATTCAACACGCCCTGGATGCTGGTGCGCGTGGTCTGCGGCTTGTCGGAAACGATAGCCAGCTTGGTGCCCAGCAGCGTATTCAACAGCGTCGACTTGCCCACGTTGGGGCGGCCCAGCAGCGACACAAATCCTGAGCGGAAATTCTCAGCCTGAGGCTTGTTCATGTTCTTCCTTCGGCAGCCTGCTGAGGCGCACCTGCGAAACACGGCGGTCATTGGCGGCGGTGACTTCCACGCGAATCCCCTCTCGTTCCAGGACCTCTCCCGCCGCGGGCACATGGCCCAGCCATTCTGTGACCAAACCTCCGACGGTGGTGGATTCGGTTTCCTCAGGCGGCCGAAAACCTACCAGGTCCTGCAAACCATCCAAGTCGTAACTGCCCGAAACCAGGTAGGTGCCTTGCCCTTCGTCAAACACGTCGAGGGTGGGCTCGTGCTCATCGCGTATCTCGCCGAGGATCTCCTCGATCACGTCTTCCATGGTCGCCAGCCCGGCGGTGTTGCCGTATTCGTCCACCACCATGACGATTTGCTCGCCGCGGCTCTGCATTTCGCGGAACAGGTCGTCCACCGGCTTGGTTTCGGGGACAAAACGCACCTTGCGCATCACCTCGTGAACCTGCCGGCTGGTGCGTTCGCGATAATCCACCTCCACGATGTCCCGGACGTGTACGAAGCCGACGATACGGTCGATACTGCCCGCACAAACCGGGATACGGGAATAACGCTCGTGCACCAGCAGCTTGCGCAGTTCCTCCAGCGTGCTGTCCTGCTGAATGAACACGATATTGGGCCGCGGCGTCATCACCTCGCGCACGCGCTTATCGCCAAACTCCACTACGGAGCGGATCAGTTTGCGCTCGTCTTCCTCGATCAGACCCTCTTCGGTTCCGGCTGAAATGAAGGCGTCGATCTCTTCGTTGGCCTGCCCGTTGCCCGCTTCGGCGGGGGCGCTTTGGCTCAAGTCCACCAGCGACTCCACGAAACTCAGGACGGCGACCAGCGGACGGATGGCAACCGCGAGCAACCTCAGCACGGGCGCCAGTGGCCGCAGCCAGCGGGCCCTCGTCCTGTGAAACCAGACTACGGGCAGCAAGTGTACGGCGAACACGGCGCTGATCAACGTCAACGCAGCGGCCTCGGCCAGCACAGCCCAGAGGGGCTTGTCCGGGTCCCACAGCAAACCGCACATGCTGACACCCGCCAGGAGCATGGCGGAGTGCTTGAGCATGGCGAAAACCACTGCTCCGCGCTCCGGTCTCAAGCGGAGCGCAGCTTCCAGCATCTCGCTGAAATAGGCCAGGGACGGCCGCTCGCGAGGCCGCAGACGCGTGCTCTCCAGATAGAGAAGCTGAACGAAGGCAGCCAGCGCGGCCAAGGCCAGCAGCAGGATGAGCAACAGCCCAAGCGCGGCGGTCATCGGGAGGACCTCTCAATCAGTCCGCCGGGCAGGCCCAAGTGCTTGCGCCAACGGCGCTCGGCGCGCGCCATTGCGCCGCGGTCTGTTGCATGGTCCATCCCGAGCAGGTGCAACATGCCATGAAGCATCAGCAGCGCGATCTCTTCTTCCGTGGAGTGGCCGCGTTCCAGGGCCTGCGCGCGGGCTCTCTGCCACGAGATGGCGATGTCGCCCAGAAACTGCGTTTGGTCCTGGCTCGGGAAGGAAAGCACGTCCGTGGCGTAATCCTCGCCCAAAAATGCGTAGTTGAGCCGGCGTAGTTCGTCGTCGCCGGTGATCAGGCAGTGGAACTCGCGTCCGCCCGCCAGCGCCCTCGCCAGCGTTTGCGCAAATTCCCGCACGTAGCGACGGTTCACGTTGCGTACCAGTGGCCTGAAGATGACTGAAACTAAGCCGGCCTGCATGAGGAATTGGCTCAGCCGCCTACGAGGCCGCCGTTCGCCATTCGGGCGGGCGCCGGTTCCTCTTCATCGGACCGCCCCGCGGAAGCTTCATCGAGCTTCAGGCTGAGCTGACGCCCTTGCCCTGTCATTTCCTCGTGGCGCTCATAGGCTTTGACAATCCGCTGCACCAGGGGATGGCGCACCACGTCGGTCTCGTCGAAATAGACGAAGCTGATGCCTTCCACGCCGCGCAGCACATCGATGGCGTTCAGCAACCCGCTGCGTTTGCCCGAGGGCAGGTCAATCTGTGTGATGTCGCCCGTGACAACGGCCTTGGAATTGAAGCCTTGCCGCGTCAGCACCATCTTCATTTGTTCCGGCGTGCTGTTCTGCGCTTCGTCCAGAATGATGAAGCTGTCGTTGAGCGTCCGCCCGCGCATGAAGGCGATGGGCGCCACCTCGATGACCGACTTCTCGAAGAATCTGGCGACCTTGTCGATTTCGAGCATGTCATAAAGCGCGTCATAGAGCGGCCGCAGGTAGGGGTCCACCTTTTCCTGCAACGTTCCGGGCAGGAAGCCCAGACGCTCGCCCGCCTCCACGGCGGGACGCGTGAGGATGATGCGCGAGACTTGCTTGTTCAACAGCGCCGACACACCCATGGCAACTGCCAGGTAGGTCTTTCCAGTGCCGGCGGGGCCGACGCCAAATACCAGGTCATGGCGCTCAATGGCATCCAGATAGCGGCGCTGATTCACCGTTTTCGGGGCCACGAGTTTCTTGCCGAAATGCCGCTGCCGTCCGCTTTGGACAAGCCCGCGCAGCGTGACCTCCGGGTCCACGGTCACCACGCGGAGATAGCTGTTCAGGTCCCCGTTGGTAAAGCGATGGCCTTCCTTGGTGAGCGAGACGTAGTCTTCCAGGATGCTGGCCGCCCGGCGTACGTTGTTTTCCTCGCCTTCGAGTTCCAGACAGTCATCGCGGAGAACGGTTGAAATGCCGAGGTTCTGTTCTAGCAGACGGATGTTCTCGTCGCGCGTGCCGAACAGGCTTTCGATACCGCGACTAATCTCTACACTAATCTTCATTCTGGGTTTGAGATTCCTATCCTCCACGGCAGGGCGGGCTGCTCGAGCAGGCACGGTCCGGTCCGCGATCAGGCGGCCGCGGCACAGCTTTCCGCATTTTCCCGCAATCTCTCAGAAAAATCCTGCAAGGTGGGCTGACTTCGCGGCGGGAAGAACCTCTCTTCACGCCGCGGCAACTACTCTGCATTTACATGCAGTATATCAGCATCGTTCCAATCGGCTCAACAGTTTGTAAGATTGCCGGAGAGCACATGTTTCGCGGCGGGATGGACCATCGGGGCTGCTAGCGAGGGATTTGGAGCCACTCCGCAGGACCGGCGGCGAACAAAACATTCCACCCTGAACATGTTTTTCCAAGAAGGTCTTCCAGGGCGCTCCGCGGGCCTCAGCCAGGTCCAGGTACGGGGTGATGTTGCGCAGTCCGTCCGGACCCTGGTCGTTATTGCTGGGGACCGCTACGTCGCCGGTGACCATGGACACCACCAGCCCCGCACGGTCAATCTTGCCCCGCATCTCCGTGATCAGTTCCTGCGGCGACTGAACACCCGCCTGCGAAGCGCGCATGCCCAGCGCCTCGTAGCCGTGGTTTTTGGCCAGCGCGATCAGCTGGTCAATCGTCATGCTCGACCGGTCCTTGGCTTCGAAGGTCTCGGCCACACGGACGGAGAGAGAAAGCCTCATCTTGTCCCTTTCCGTGCTTCGCGAGCAGCCGGAGTGCAGGAACAGGCTGGTGAGCCCTGCGGATGCACCGAAGAACTGCCGGCGAGTAGGCGGCTTTCTCATGATCTTCCGCCTTGCCCGGGATGAACGGGCGGCGGCCGCAACAACGCCTCCGGATTCACGGCTCCCGGCCGCCGCTACCAGCTTAATTCAAGCACCCCGAGGATGGCGCGCGGCAGGCAGGCATCAGGTTGAGCCGCAACCGGAGGTTCACCGGGCCGCAGCAAGCGCCGGCGCGGCTGAGTGACGCGCCTCGGCCAGGACCTGAAATCCGGCCCGGAAGCCTGCGAAACTCGTCCGAATCGGGTTGACTTATGCTCAGCCAAGGTCTGAGCATGATGATAGGAACTGAGAGGTGAATGATGCTGTCGACGAAGCTCATACAGATGATCGAGGAACACGCCAATCCCATCGCTGACAGGGTGATTCGCCAGTTGCGGGCTGAAGCGCGACTCGCCTACATTGCCCACTTGCCGGACGCCGAGTTGCGCAAACGCTGTCTGGAGATTTTGAACCGGCTGGGGCACTGGCTGGCTGCCAGCCGTGAGGAAGAGGTGGCTACGCATTACGAGCGCCTGGGCCAGACCCGCTGTCGCGAGAAAGTGCCTTTGCACGAGGTAGTGCACGCCTTTCATGTGCTCAAGGCGCGCATGCTCGATTACGTGAGAGACCAGGGAATCAGCCAAACCGTTGTCGATCTCTACGCCGAAGAAGAACTCGAACTGCAAATCGGCCGTTTCTTTGACGCCGTCGTTTACTACGTCATCCGAGGCTACGAGAAGGAGTGGAGAGTTATCGGGGCGGCTAGCGGCGCAAGGTGAGCGGAGCCGGCGGGCTGCAAACCCGCGCCTGGCCGGGCACCGTAGCGCAGACCAGCAACTCGGTGGTCATCGCGGGGAGATCCGCGGGGATGCGCGCGTTCACTTGCTGGATGCCTGTCCATCCGGGAGCCGGACCAGCGTAATCCAGCGCATCGATATCCCGGTCATGGATCCTCGCCGAAATGCGGCCAACCGTGGGCGGCGGGAGTCCGGTAGCGAAAACCTGCACGGGGTCACCCACCAACGCGGGCTGAGTGGCCGTATTGGCCGAGTTGTCGGCGTTCAATATGCCGCCCGGGAAGACGGTCGGCGCCACGGGCGTCAGCCTGAGAGTGAACGGGGCGGAGAAGAGACCTTCCACGGTTGCCTGGAGTATCGCCGATGATTGGCCCGCGAGGTTCTCCGGGACAAGCATCAGCGCCCTGCCGCCAAACAAGCCGAGCAGTTGGGCCGCCTGGCCGTTGACCAACAGTTGCAGAGTGGGTTCCGCGATGCGTCGCCCGCTCACGAACACCAGGGATCCCGGCGCTACGGGTCCACCCGCGCCGCTGGCTGCGTTCACCACTCCCTCAATGGCCGGTGTTACGGGAGCCGGCGGTCTCACCAGGAAACTGACGGACAGCGTGCGCCGGCCCGCCTGGGCGCCTGCGTCGATGACAATCTCTGCCGTGTAAAGCCCGGGCGTCATTTGCGCCGGCAAGGCGTCCACCCGCACGGTGGCATTATTGCGTCCCTCCAGCGGGAAGACGCGCAGCCAGTTGGAGCCGCTGCGGTAGGTGACGGAAACCGTCCAGTCCATGGCGCCCCCGCCCTGGTTCAATACGCGGATGAATTCGATCTGGTGGCCCGCCCCTGCTTCGGCGCTGAACGAGAGTGACGGAGCGTCCACCACGAGGCGCGGGAAGTAACCCGCCATGCAGTCCTGAAGCAGGCTGCAATCCAGAGGCGGCATTACGGGTACGAAACGAGGCACCCAAGCCGCCCCGCCGGCTACGGCTTGAGGGGCCAGGTAAACTTCAAGTTGGGCGAAGGCGGCATTGATCTGGGCTCCTGGTATCCACCCCAGGAAAGTTGGAATCTGCGCATGTTCCAGAGCATTCGGGTTAGCCTGGACGACTTCGTACACCGCCATGGCCGCGCCGTTACGTACTTCCAGGCTGCTCACCGTATCCAACTCGATCACCCCGCCCGTCACGGGCGGCAACGGCACAAGCGCGCCACCGCCGCCGAAGGCATCCGTGTCCCGGACACGCACCAGCAGCAGCGAGCTGCTGAGGTAGCGCCCGGCGGAGGCGGGCCTGCCCAAATCGCCCGCGGACGTCGGCTGAAGCGCGTTGGAACCCGCAATCGAATCAGGAACCGCTACCTGAATCCCGGCAGGCAGACCGGTGTACCGCAACAGCACGCGCACCCCCTGATCCTCACCTGCCTGCCTGCTGAGGAAAGCCGTTGGGAAGCCTTCGGTCACGCGCAGCGTGGAGAAGCGCCCGGCGGCGGCCATTTCCAGAAAACTCCTTGTTTCGGGCAGCGAACCGGGACCGCACCACACGCGTGTGGCGCCACCCGCCAGCAAAGCGCGCTGCGGAACGCCGACCGCCAGTTGGTTGCGATCCAGAAAAATGCCGGTTGGTCCGGTCAATGACAACGTTGCGGCAATGGGACGCTCTTCAGGCGTTTGACTGACGTCGCCGCGCAGGTTGGAAACCCTCAGTACGGCTTGCCCTGAAGCCGGAAGCGTGAAACTGAAGTCGGAAAAGACGACGCTATTGGCTCCCGTGGGGCGCGCCACCGCGCCGACGGACACCTGGCCCGCGCCGAGATCCGCGGTGAGGGTAGCGTCTACTGTGCCGGTGGAACTGACGCGGTTGGTCAACTGTACGGGAAGGAAGACCTGCAGGCTGCCCCGGACCTGCGCGCCGGGCGTGCCTTGAGAGCAATGGAGCAGAATGTCTCCCAATCGCTCAGCCACGCCTTCCGCGCGCACCGCGGCAGCTACCGCCGTGGTCTGGCAGTTCAGCACGCTGGCTGCTGCTGCGCCGCAGGGCAGAGAAGCAACCAGCAGGATGATGGTAGCTGTAACACGCATGGCCTGCCCTGTATTCAGGATAACAGGCCTATTCGAGCTTCATCCTTTCCAGCTTGCGGTAGAGCGTCTTGCGTTCGATTCCCAGGATCTTCGCCGCGCGGCTCTTATTGCCCTGCGTGGCCGCCAGAACGCGTTTGATCTGCTCGGTTTCGGCTTCCGCCAGAGATTCGCCCGCCTGTTCGCGCGATTCCATGGAAGCGATAGCCTCGGCCACCGCTGCTTCGTCAATGCGCCCGTGAGGCGCGAGGATGGTGAGCTGTTCCAGCATGTGCTGCAATTGCCGTACGTTGCCCGGCCAGGTGTACAGCTCCAGAGCCTTCAGCCCGGTTTCCAGCAAACGCGTCTGCTGGCCGTAACGTTCGTTGTACCGGCGCAAAAAGAACTGCGCCAGCAGCGGAATGTCCCCGTGCCGCTCGCGCAGCGGAGGCACCCGCAGCCGGACCACGTTGAGCCGGAACCACAAATCCTGCCGGAACTTGTCCTCCGCGACAAGCTTCTGCAGGTCACGGTTGGTAGCCGCCAGCACGCGCACGTCCACCGCCCGAGCCTTGGAGGAACCCACCGGGCGTATTTGACGTTCCTGAAGAAACCGCAGCAGCTTGAGTTGGAAGCCCGGTTCCACGTCGCCGATTTCGTCCAGGAAGACGGTGCCACGGTTGGCGGCTTCGAACAGCCCCGCGCGGTCGCGGTCGGCTCCCGTGTAAGAGCCCTTCATCGCGCCGAACAGTTCGCTCTCGAGCAGCGTCGCCACGAAAGGCTCGTTCGCCCGGCGGCTATTGCGGTGAATCATCATGGCCAGCAGTTCTTTACCCGTGCCTGATTCGCCTTCAATTAGCACGGTTGCCTCGGTGGGAGCCACGCGCGTGATGGTCTTGTAGATATCCACCATGCCGGAGGAACTGCCGATCATCTCGGTTTCCGGCAGGTCTTCTTCTTCCTCCACCTCTTTTTCGGCTTCCTCGCCCTCCAGCTTGGCCTCGGCGCGACGGATGGTCTCCAGCATCACGTCCAGGTCGAACGGCTTGGCGAGATAGTCGAACACGCCGCCCTCCGTGGCACGGCGCACCGTCTCGATGGTGCCGCGCGCTGTCATCAGGATGACGGCGCAATCCGGGTTGGCCGATCTCGCCGCCTCGAGCACGTCGAGACCCGTGCGCTCATCCAAATAGATGTCGGAGACCACGATGGGATAGGCGCTCGTGGCGAGCCTCTCAAGGGCTTCCCGGGTAGAACTCACGGCATCGACGGCGTAGCCCTCGAGTTCGAGAAACGTGGTCAACGTCGTCCGTACGCTCGTATCATCTTCAACCAGCAGCAGGCGAGGCACGCGGTTATCCTCTCTCTTTATCGGCCGGAACGGCCTCCGGTACAGGCAGTACCAGGGTAAAGCAGGAACCTTGCCCGGGTTTGCTGGTCACTTCCACGCGCCCTCCGTGGTGGGTGACAATCTGTTCGACGATGCTGAGCCCCACGCCGGAACCAGCTTCGCCGGACGCCTCAGCCCCCTTGGTCCTGTAGAATCGCTTGAAAACGCTTCTCAATTCTTTCTCGTCGAGCCCCATGCCCTGATCGCGGACCGATAGCCTCAGAAACCCGTTCTGGCGATGCGCTTCCACGGTGACGACCGTCTCGGGCGGCGAGTACTTCACCGCGTTACTTAGAAGGTTGTAAACGGCGTACTCCATCAGTTCCCCGTCCGCGCTCAAGTGGCCATCGAGCTGGCTGGCGATCTGCACGGAAATCCGTTTCTTTTCAGCCAGCGGCCTTATCCTCTCTACACAGGATTCTACAAGTTCCTCGACGGAAAGCGTCTCCCGCCTCAGTTCCATCTGACCTTCACCCAGCCGCTCCACGTCGAGCCAGGTCTGAATCATGCGCGCCAGGCGCTTGGATTCGGCATTGATCATCTGGGCCAGCTGTTTGCTTCTCTCTTCATCCAGGCGGTAGCGTCCCATCAACTCGCTGGAGCCCTGAATGGCCGTGAGAGGGGTCCGCATCTCGTGTGTTACGAAGTGAATCGCCCGCTGATAGCGGGACCGCTCAGATTCGGACTTGCGCAATTGACGGCGCACGGAGAAGTGCTGGTGCGTGGCGGCGCCCGCCGAACAAAGCCATGCCGCCAGCACGGGCGCCGCGAAGGGAAACACCCAGTCCAGGCGGAAGAGCGCGTAGGGCGCCAGGTGAGCCGTGACCAGCAGAACCGCGGCGGCAGCGTACGCCACCCACCCGGAAAGCAGCGCAAAAATAGCGCCCGCCGCGAGCGCGATGCTCAGGCAGGCGAACGCCGCGGTCCAATCCGGAGCGGGCACGAGGAACGCGCCATGCGCCAGGGTCTCGTAGGCGTGGGCGTGGATTTCGACGCCGGCCATGGGCATGCCCGCGGAAAAAGCGGTCATGTGCCGGTCGCCGGAGGCTGACTGCGCCGTGATGCCAACGAATACGGTTTTGCCGGACAGTCGGGAAACCGCCTCCGGTGAGCGGCTCAGCTCAGCGAAGGATACGCGCGGGAACGTATTGCCATCCTCGGTCCGGTGGGGCTCAAAACGGATCAGCAGCGGGCGAGCCTGCCTGCGCTGGGCCGGGATTCTCCAATCGCCTGTCTCCAACTCGTCCGGAGTCTCCGTGATGGGGCCTCCGCCGCGCGAAAGGCGGTAAGCCTCCAGGGCAAGCGCCCAGCGCCGGTCACCGGGCGCGGCTTTCTCTAGCGGCAGGCGGCGGGTGACGTTGTCATAGGGGTCCGGGTCGGCGTGCGCATGGCCGATGGCCTCCGCCCAACGGCGAAATCGGGGCAACGGCTCGAGCCAGCCGTCACGCGTGAGTTCGCAGGCGAGCACCAGGTTCTCGACCTGCTGCAAGGCCGCTTCCAGCCGCGCGTCCTCCTGCTCTTCGCCCGGGTCGGCCAGAATCAAGTCGATGACGACCGCCTTGGCGCCCGAGCCGGCTACTTTCTCCAGGCCATCCGCCAGGATGCCGCGGAGCCTTCTCAGCCCGCCCATTGTCTCCAGCGCGGCTTCGTCCACCGCCAGAAGCACACTCTCCGGAGGGTGCTTTGGGCCGGCCTGCAACCGGAAGAAGAAATCGTAGACGTCGTTATCGAGCTGCGTGCCCAGGGTGGTCCAGCCGGCAGCCATGGCGAGCAGGAAGCAGCCAGCCACCACGGCCACGTAACTGATTCCCGGCTTCCACCGCAGCTTCATCTCAGGTGCTCACTTGCCGCCAGTCATCGCGCCTTCGATCTCGGGAATCTCCTTCGGAAGTCCTGCCGTCAACACCTTGGCGCCGTCCTCTGTTACCAGAAGCATATCTTCAATGCGGATGCCGATTCCCTCTTCAGGGATATACAGTCCCGGCTCCACCGTGATCACCATCCCGGCTGCCAGCGGAAGCGCCGGGTCATTGGCGTCATGCACTGCGAGGCCGATGTGGTGGCCGATGCCATGCGTGAAGTAGCGACCCAAGCTCTGCCCCTGAAGGTCCTTGCCATGGCTGTCCAGGTACTCGTAAGCGATGCGGTACAGGCTGTTGGGGCCCGTGCGGGCGAGGGTCATGCCCGGCTTGGTGGCGGCGATGACCGCCTTCTGAGCGCCCAGAACGATGGCGTAGAGTTCCTTCTGCCGCTCTGTGAAGCGCCCGGAGACGGGAATGGTGCGCGTGATGTCGGCGGCATAGGCGGCGCATTCGGCGCCTACGTCGATGACCACGAGTTCGCCCCCGTCCATGCGGCGGGTGTTCCGGGAGTAATGCAGAACAGCGCCATTCGCGCCGGAGCCGATGATGAGCGCGTACGCCGGCCGCTGGCAGCCGTTCTCCTGGAAGACAGCCGTCATCGTGGCGCCAATCTGGTATTCGTGCAAACCGGGGCTCATGCGCTTCCACGAGGCGCGGTGTGCGTCCATCGTCACGCGGATGGCAAACTCCATCACGGCGAGCTCGGCTTTGGATTTGGTCATCCGCAGGCGGGCTATGGCCGGGGCAGCGTCGGCAATCTCCCGCAGCGGGAGCATGGATTGCAGCTTCTCAGTCCACGGCGATTCAGACAGGGTGTAGATGCGGGCCGCATCGGCTGAGATGGCGGCCAGCCGGGATTCAAAAGTCTCCGCCGCCTCAACGTTTTCAAAACCCGTCCGCCGGCCGATGTCGCTGTCTTCGGCCGCCGCCTTCCGGCCGGTCCACTTCTCTCTTTCCGGGTTGCGCCGCGGCACGAAGAAGATTTCGCGCTGCGGAGAGAGCACCAGAATGGCGTTCGGCTCTTCCCAGCCAGTCAAGTAATAGAAGTTCGGCTCCTGGTAGAAACTGGACCGGGTCTCTCCACGCTCCCTTTCGGTGCGACCGAAGAGGATCGTCACTCCGTCGGTGAGCGAATTGCGCAAGGCCGCGCGCCGGCTGGCATACTCGTCCAGCGGAATCCGGTCTTGCGACGGCAGAGCCGTCGCGGAGGCCAGGCATAGAAGTGCTAGGGTCCCCAAAGTGCGCATTGTCTACGAGTATAGCCAAACGACAGAGCGAATCAGCTCTTGGCCGGGCGCGATGGAGTATCCCGGTATTTGCCGGCACGACTCACTCGAGGCGCGGCTGGAGCGGAATCGCCGGGCGCGCCGCAAAATGAGAAAATAAACTGCTAAGGGATGTTTTTTTGAGCGGCTAACCGCTGGGCAGGCGGCGGCCAAGCGTTCCAGTCGGTTGGGTCCGTTGGCCCGCGGATGAGATTGCTGCGGAATGATCGACTGATGAGGGGCAAGGAGAAGAGAAGAACCTTATGCGAACCGAGTGGGTGAAAAAGCGGGAACAGGACCCTGTCCGAACCCAAATGCACTACGCCCGTAAGGGCATCATTACAGAGGAGATGGAGCATGTTGCCCGGACCGAGAGTCTGTCGCCGGAACTGGTGCGTGCAGAAGTGGCGCGCGGGCGGCTGATTATTCCGGCCAACATCCGTCACCTCAATCTGGAGCCGATCGGAATCGGCATTGCGGCGCGGTGCAAGATCAACGCCAACATCGGGAATTCGCCCACCACTTCAGGACTCGACGAGGAGCTGGAAAAGCTGCGCTACGCCATCAAGTACGGCGCCGATACCGTCATGGACCTTTCCACAGGCGGTGACATCAACGAGATTCGCGCCGGCATCATCGCCAACTCATCCGTGCCGGTGGGCACTGTGCCGCTGTACGAGGCCTTGGCCAGGGTCCGGCGTGTCGAGGATCTTAGCGGGGACCTGCTGCTCGAAGTGATTGAAGAGCAGGCGGCGCAGGGCGTAGACTACATGACGATCCACGCCGGCGTTCTGGTGCAGCACATCCCCTTGACCACGCGCCGCATTACCGGCATTGTGAGCCGCGGCGGGGCGATCATGGCCGAATGGATGACGCGCCATCACCGCCAGAATTTCCTGTATGAGCGGTTTGAGGATCTCTGCAGGATCTTTCAGAAGTATGATGTCAGCTTCTCGTTGGGCGATGGCTTGCGACCCGGCTCGCTGGCGGACGCGAGCGACGAGGCGCAATTCGCGGAGCTCAAGACGTTGGGCGAACTCACGCGCAAGGCGTGGGAATACGACGTGCAGGTGATGGTGGAGGGTCCCGGGCACATTCCCATGGACCAGATTCAGCTTCAGGTCGAAAAGGAGATGGAGTTGTGTGACGAAGCCCCGTTCTACACTCTGGGTCCGATCGTCACCGACATCGCTCCAGGTTACGACCACATCACCTCCGCCATCGGCGCCGCCATGATCGGATGGTACGGCGCCTCCATGCTGTGCTACGTCACACCCAAGGAACACCTCGGCTTGCCCAACAGGGAGGATGTCAAAGCCGGCATCATCGCTTATAAGATCGCCGCGCATGCCGCCGACGTTGCCCGGCGCCGCCCCGGCGCCCGTGACCGGGACGACGAGCTTTCGCGAGCGCGCTTCCGCTTCGACTGGAACCGCCAGTTTGAACTTTCGCTCGACCCCGAAACGGCGCGCGCCATGCACGACGAGACGCTCCCTGAAGCGGGCTTCAAAGACGCTCACTTCTGCTCCATGTGCGGCCCCAAGTTCTGTTCCATGAACATCTCGGGCAAGGCCGAGCCGCTCACTGAGGAACAAGCCCGGGCCGTAGCGGAGCAGCAGAACGGATCCAGGCAGTCTTCCGGCCTGGTCAACCTCGCCCGCCGATGATGGACGCACTCGACCTCCGGTCCGAGGACAGGCTGCTGCTGCTATCCGTTCCGGACGCTGAAACGGTTGCCGCCCTCGCCGCCCGGCTGGAGCGTGGTTTGCTGGTGGCTCTTGGTTCGCCGGAACAAGTCAGCGAGGCGCGCCGCAGCGCAACGCTGCTCGAAAACGTCATGTTCACCCCGGCCCGGCTGGAGGAAATACCCTGGCGTGACGGGTACTTCTCCAGGATCCACGACCCCCTTGCAAGAAAGACGTTGCCTACGCGCGCGCTGTCCGAGATCGTGCGGGTGCTGTCCCCGGGAGGGCTCGTTCTGTTGGAGGTAGAGGAAGCGAAGCCGTTGCTTGAAGCCGGGCTGATCTTGGTGGATCAAACGGAAACCTTCAGCCTGTTCCGGAAACCGGAAACGTCCGCCTATCCGCTGCCGCAATTACCCGTGCTGAGCTGAGTGCCCGGCCGGGAGTTCACGCCGCCACGCTCACACTGCCGCTCTCGGCGTGAAGCTGCGCGCCGGCACGTTTCCCGGAACATACACAAAGGGAAGCCAACAAGAAGCGCCGCGGAAGGAACTCTCCCGCGGCGCGGTTGTCAGCCGGTCAGTTCCGGCCTACCAGTAAAACTTCATGCGAAGCTGAACCTGGCGCGGGTAGCCGTTGCCGGTCCACGCCGCGTTCGGGAACATGGTGCCGAAGTTCGGGTTGTTGGGGTCGGTCACGCCGCGTTCGCGCCCGAAGTAGTTGTGGTTGAAAGCGTTGAAGGCTTCGATGCCAAACTCGAAGCGTGCCCGCTCGCCGATGTAGGTGGTTTTCAGCAGGGAAGCGTCCAGGGTGAAGGCGGAGTGTGCCCGCATCTGGCCGCTGCGGAACGGCGTGGCGCGCGGGGCATAGCCGGCGGTCATGAGCCAGTGGTAGTTGGCGGGATCGGTGCCGCAGCCCCGGTCGATACTGAACTGCTGCGGACGGATCGAGCCGTCATCGAACTGGCGGAGCACGCAGGGCTGCCAGAAGCGCACCTGGTGGGCCTTCCAGTCCGGCTTGACCCGCGGGTCCTTCAGCATGATCACATTGCCCGGTAGATCGAGCGGTTCGCCCGAGCTGTCATTGTAGAAGGCGGTGACTTCCCAGCCGCTGATCAGCTTCTGAAGGATGCCCGTCGAGCCGGAGCCCCAGCGTTGCCCCTTGCCGAAGGGCAGATCGTAAACTGCCGTCAGCTTGAAGATGTGCGGCCGGTCCGAGAAGTACAGGCCCTGTTGCTGAACGTCGGCGTAAGGATCGTTGAAGCCCCAACGCTCGACCTGCTTGGACAAGGTGTAGTTTGCCAGCAGCGTGAGGCCGCGGGTCATGCGGTGGTTGTACGTGATCTGGAGCGAGTTGTACCAGAAGTTCGAATCGTTGCGGCCGAGTTCCGTCATATCGCCGCTGAAGTGCGGGAAAGGACGGTTCAACTGGAAGCGTGACAGCGTCCCCGAGGTGAAGAAGCCGGTCCCGGCGAAGGCTGGCACGTTGCGGAAGGGATTCGGAAGCGCGGCATTGCAGAACGCCGGGTCGCCGCCCTCCAGCAAGTTGCACCGCTTGCGGAAATCCAGTGAGGGGATGTTGTAGGCCTTCTCGCTGTTGGCGCCTATCGTGCGGGTCCCCACGTAAGTGGCCTCCATCGTGCCGTTGTTCGTGAGCTGATACTGGAACCCGAACGAAAACTGGCGGACGAAGGGGGTCCAGAAGTTCTCGTTGAACCAGCTGGTGTTACGTCCCACGAATGTCAGCGGGCCCAGCGATGAGCCGGTCGGGATGGCAATGCCGTCCGGATAGGGGTTGCCCAACACATTGGGAATGGGAGTACGACCGCCGTCGAGGCTGGTAACCACCGGAGTGCTGTGTGAGAACCCGGCGGTCTGGAGATAGTTGTTGTTGGGGTTCAGGTAGTTGACGCCGTAGCCGGAGCGCATGACCAACTTGGAGGTGATCTGGTAGGCCACACCGATGCGCGGCTGGAAGTTGTTGAAGTCCTTCTTGGAGACGACGATCGGCTGGCCGCCGACGCCGGCGAACTCCAGGCCGCCCTTGAGATTGCGAAGGGCGGGGTATTGGGTTAGCATGTCAGCCGGAATCTGGCCGGCTACCGGACTGGCGACGGCCGCGTTGAAACCGCGGTTCAGCCGGTTGTACTTCTCGGACGGCGGTCCGTTGTAGTCCCATCGCAGGCCAAGGTTCAGCGTCAGCCGACGGGTGACCTTCCAGTCGTCCTGGATGTAGGGAGCCATGTACCACTGGCGGAAGAAAGGATACAGCGGATAGGCGGAGGAACCGCTGTTGAGGACGCCGAGAAGGAAGGAGGCGTAACTGTCGCCCGCGGTCGCCTCGCCCTGATTCCAAAGGCGTTGTGTCCAGGCGGGGTTGCTGCCGAAAAACAGGATGTTGCCGCTGTTCTGCGTGATGAAGTGGATGCGGCGAACATCGATGCCGGCTTTGATCGTGTGGGAGCCCCAAACCTTGGTGGCGCCGCCCATTATGCCATAGTTGTTGGTGATGTTGATGCTCTGATACCGGCCGAGGGGGCTGTAGCCGCTGAACTCCCAGCGGCCGAAGTAGGTGGGACCGGGAAGCTGGGCGATGAGCGAAGCGGGCAGGCCCAGCGATGTCAAGTCGAACCCCGCATTGCCGCGGCCGAATCCCTTCTCGATAAACCGGTTGTGAGAGGCGCGCACGTTCAGCACGAGGGTCGGCGAAACCGTCCCCACCCAGTCGACGACGTAGGCGTCGTTGATGCGCTGGAAGGGCTGCTGGCCGTCCATGCCCGGACCGGAGCAGACTCCGTTGATGCAGCGGTCCTCTGTGCGGTCGTTGGAGGCGTGCCGGACAAAGGCGCGGTGCCTGTCGCCGAAATTCCAGTCGAACTTGAGGATCAGGTTGTAGAAGTCATCCACGGCAGGGTACTCAGGATGCAGCAGGTTCTGGACGGCGTAGCGCTGTCCCGGCGTCCTGGCGTTGGGCGCCGGCATGTACTTGCTCACATTCCTGGCCACCGGATGAATCATGCTGGCCGGAATGATATTGCCCGGGAACGGATCACGCAGGGGGTTCTGGGCGGCGTCAAAGCGCGTGGTGAACGGGTTGTAGATGATGACCGGGCGGCCGTCGGAGGCGACCAGCCTGCTGAAATCGCCGTTGCGCATTTCCGGTTCCGGGAAGGAGTTGCGCAAAAACTGCGGCCAGAGTTCGTGATAGCTCTCAAAACTGCCCAGATAGAACAGCTTCACCTTGCCGTCCTTTTTTAGAAGTCCGGGGATTTCGGCAGGACCGTCCAGCTGGAAGCCGAACTGGTCGAGCTTGTGGCCGGGGCGCGGCGCTCCGATGGAGTTGTTCTGGAAGGTGTTGGCGTCCCAGCTCTTGCGGCGCATGAATTCCCAGGCGGTGATGTGGTGCCTGTTGGTGCCGCTCTTCAGCACGACGTTGAACACACCGCCGCCCGTTCTGCCGTACTGCGCATCGTAAGAGTTGGTGTGGATGCTGAACTCCTGCACGGCGTCCACAATCGGCACGTAGGCGATGTTGTTGCCGCCGGCCTGCGCATTGTTGGGCGCGCCATCCATCAGGAACTCGTTGTTCATCTGGCGTCCGCCATTGACTGACCACTCGGCAATGGCGCCGTTGTCAAATGGCCGCTGCCAGATGGCTGCCCCGCGGAAAGTGACCCCCGCCATCATGGCGCCCAACATGAACGGATTGCGCGCGTTCAACGGCAGGTCCAAAACCTGCCGCGAGTCCACGATGCCGCTCCGGCTGGCGGTCTGGGTTTCGAGCAGCGCCGCCTGAGCGATCACCTCGATCGTTTCGGTAACCTGGCCAATTTCTAGCGTGGCGTCGATACCCACGATTTGGCCGACTTGCAGGACAACATTGTCCCGGCTGTAGACTTTGAAGCCTTGCGCGGTGACCGTGATCCGGTACACCCCGGGGCGCAGAAACGGGACCGAATAGGCGCCAGACGAATCAGTGGTGGCGCTGGTCGTTTCGTTGGTCGCAGTGTTTACCGCCCGCACGGTAGCATTCGGAACAGCCGCGGCGCTCGAGTCAAAAACACGGCCCGAGAGCGTGGCTCGGAAATCCTGGGCCAAGCCCAAGCCAGCGAGCAGGCAGAGTATAACCACACTACTCACTACCAGTCTTGACTTCACATAACCCCCTTTGTTAATTAAGAAAGATTCACGAGAGAAGCGCACACACTTCACCCGATCGAAGCAAATATATTACGTGTCCCCTGCCTTGTCAACAGGCGTGCAAATACAAGAAATAGGGCAAGTAAGTCGCCCCCAGAAGACGGATCTGACCTAACTTCCACGCCGCTCTTGCGGCCGCAGCCGGAGCTACACCTTGTCCGGAAGGACGTATGGCTCCCGGTACGTCCGCGTGAGCATGCGGGCAGCCTCGGCGTCTCCCACGATGGTCTCTTTCTCCGGATCGAAAACCAGCTTTCGTCCGAGCCTGAAGGAGATGTTGGAGAGATGGCAGAGGACCGCTGAAATGTGCCCTTCGAGAATGTCGCAATACAGGTCCTCGACTCTCCTGGAGCGCACGCAGGCGATGAAATTCTCAAAGTGGTCGGGTTGCTGCTCGGAAACGGCTTCAATCGGGTCAGCGGCGGCGTAGCTCGATTTCGGAAAGCTCGCGTTGGACGCGCGTTCGGAAATGCCCGCCGGCGAAACGTCGGGTTGGCGGGGCGAGAAGGTACCGCGCACGGGCGACCAATCGTTCGCCGAGGTGAGAAACCCTTCGCTCGTGTAGAAGACCTCGGAATCGCGGGTCGGAGGACTGTAGAGGTTGTTCAGCTCAAAGTCAATGAGTGAGCCGTCGGCGTATTCGATTGAGCCGATTTGCACGTTGGGTGTTTCCTGGTCCGAGTCCCAGATGTAGCAGCCACCGGTGGAGTGGACCTTGACGGGATGGACGTTCTTTTGCAACCCCCAGCGGGCCACATCGAGATGATGCACGCCGGTGTTGCCCACGTCCGTGGTCGAGGTGTCCCAGAAGAAATGCCATCCGTAATGGAACCGGTTGGTCGTATACGCCCGGTAGGGCGATGGTCCCAGAAACAGGTCCCAGTGGACACCCGGAGGGATGGAGGATTCCTGCACCTTGCCGATACTGGCGCGCGCTTTGATCACTTCGATCTTGGCGCGATAGACCTTTCCGAGCTTGCCGTCCGCGAGATAGCGCATGGCGGCGCGCAGCCTGGGACTGCTGCGCCGGTTCTGGCCAGCCTGCACGATGCGCCGGTACTTCCGCGCAGCCTCCACCATGCGGCGCCCCTCGACGACGGTGAAGGAGACGGGCTTTTCCACGTACACGTCTTTGCCGGCTTGACATGCCCAAATGGTCATCAGCGCATGCCAGTGATCGGGCGTGGCAATGGAAATGGCGTCTATGTCTTTTCGCTCCAGGAGTTTCCGGATGTCATGGAGAGTGTCCGGCCGGTAACCCGCCAGCTTTTCTACCTCGGCTACTGCTCCGGGGAAGAGGCGTTCATCGGCGTCGCACAGCGCGGCCACGCGGACGTTCGGCATCTGCGCGAAGCTGCGGTAGTGGGAACGCCCGCGGCTGCGGAATCCGACCACGGCCACATTGACCGTCGCGTTCGGCGCCCGCTGGCTCCACGCCGCGGCTACGGCGGGAGCGGTGCCGCCCACACCCACGGCCGTCGTCTTAAGAAATGCTCTGCGGCTGGTTTGCGACATGCTGCCTCCTGTGATGCAGGGAGTATATATCAATCCGCCCGGAGGCGCAGGCTGCACACCGACAAGGCTTCACACCGCGCAAAGGCCTTCACAAGGTCCTGTCAGAGGCCTATGAAGCGGCGCACCATCGGCTCCAGAGCGGGAACGCAAGTGAAGCAATTGCCTCCGTAGATGCTGGAGCCGCCATCAAAGTTGAAGAATCGTCCGCCGGCTTCCTCGGTGATTACCTTCACGGCAGCCAAGTCCCAGGGTTTGGCTTCCTGCTCAATCCAGGCTTCGGCCTTTCCGGAGGCCACCAGCATGGCGTCAGGAGCGCCGCCGAGATTGCGTACCGCCCAAAACTGCTGCATCCACTCGGGCAGGCGATCTCGAAAATGCGCCTGGTGCAAGCGGTTGAAACCGTTGAAGCAGAAGACAGCCTGCGTGGGATCCGTAATGGAAGAGATGCGGATGGGCTGGCCGTTGAGAAACGCGCCCTCGCCGCGCGCGGCGTAGTAAGTTTCGTCCAGGGCAGGGAAGTGAGCCACGCCAACCACGGTATCTCCACCCGCTTCCAGGGCGAGCAGAACGCACCACAACCGGTTGCCACGCAAATAGTCCCGGGTGCCATCAATGGGATCAATGATCCAACGGCGTTCGGCTGAGGCGCCGTGGTCAGAGCCTTCTTCGCCCAGCAATCCGTCGCCCGGGAAGCTCTCCAGCAGAGCTGCCGTGATAAGGCGCTCGCACTCTTTGTCTGCCAATGTCACGGGAGAGTCGTCCGCCTTGATCTCGGGACGCAGATCGCGCTCCTGCCATTTCAAGGCCAACTCACCCGCCTCGCCAGCGATGCGGCGGGCCACTTCGAGTTCGTGCGCCAGGGACATGCGCTCGATTCTAACAGGAGCGGCCGTAGGCGGTTTTCCAATTCCTGTCGTAGTCTCAGAATAAAGGCTCCTGCCGCTACACAAGGAGGTGGCTATGCCGAGTTCTGAACACGGTTCCGGCCCGTTTCGCATCCTCCAGCCGGGTGCTGCCGCGTCTTCTGCTGGAGGCGCCGAGGATCCGGTTTGCCACATGAAAGTGGATCCCGCGCATTCCGCCGGTTCGTTCACTTACCAGGGCGTTGCGTATCACTTCTGCAGCCGGCATTGCCTGGCGAAGTTCCAGGCTGACCCGGAAAAGTACTTGAGCGGCGCAACGGCAGCGGAGGCCATGCCTGCCGGGGAATACACCTGCCCGATGCATCCGGAGGTGGTGCAGTGGGGTCCGGGCGCCTGTCCGGAATGCGGCATGGCTCTCGAGCCGAAGATCTTCACCGCGGAAGAACAGCCGAATCCCGAGTTGGAGGGCATGACTAGGCGCTTTCGCATCTGCCTCCTGTTAACGGCGCCGCTGTTTGTCATTGCCATGGCGGAGATGCTGCCAGGCGGGCCGTGGGATGAGTTCCTGCACGGGCGCCTCAACCCGTGGATTCAGTTTGCGCTCGCCACGCCGGTGGTGCTCTGGGGCGGATGGCCATTCTTTGAGAGAGGCTGGGCGTCTATCAAGCACCGCCGCCCGAACATGTTCACCCTGATCGCCACCGGCACGGGCGCCGCCTATGCTTACAGCGCGTTCGCTGTGATCGCGCCGGACACGTTGCCGGATTCATTCCACACGCAGGGGGCGCAGCCGGCGGTGTACTTTGAGGCTGCGGCGGTCATTGTCACGCTGGTGCTGTTGGGCCAGGTGCTCGAGCTGCGCGCCCGCGGGCAGACAGGCAGCGCCATCCGCGCGCTCATGGGGCTTGCGCCGAAAATGGCCAGGCGCATTGAGGCAGGCGTGGAGAGCGATGTTCCTCTTGAGCATGTGGCCGTGGGCGACCTTCTTCGAGTCCGCCCCGGCGAGAAGATTCCCGTCGATGGCCAAGTGGAGGAGGGCGCTTCCTGGGTGGATGAATCCATGGTGACGGGCGAGCCGACTCCCGTAGAAAAGCGTCCCGGGGAGAGCGTCATCGGCGGGACCGTGAACGGGACGGGAAGCCTTGTCATGAAGGCTAAGCGTGTCGGCGCGCAGACCTTGCTGGCGCAGATTGTTCACATGGTGAGCGAGGCGCAGCGCAGCCGCGCGCCTATCCAGAGGCTGGCGGACAAGGTGGCGGCGTGGTTCGTGCCAGCGGTGATCGCCACGTCTCTGGCCACGTTCGCCGTCTGGGCGGTGGCGGGACCGGAGCCACGGCTGGCTTACGCACTGGTAAATGCCGTGGCCGTGCTCATCATTGCCTGCCCTTGTGCGCTGGGACTCGCTACTCCGATGTCCGTCATGGTTGGAACCGGGCGCGGGGCCCACGCCGGTGTCCTCATCAAGAATGCCGAGGCACTCGAGATTCTGGAAAAAGTAGACACGCTCATCGTGGACAAGACCGGCACGCTCACTGAGGGCAAGCCCGGACTGGAATCAGTTGTCCTGGCGGGCGACTGGAGCGAAGACGAATTGCTCCGCCTCGCCGCGGGTCTGGAACGCTCGAGCGAGCATCCGCTCGGCGCCGCAATCGTGGCGGCCGCCTCGGCGCGCGGATTGAAGGTTCCGCGGGCGGAGGAGTTCCAGTCAGTGACGGGCAAAGGTGTTACGGGAAAAGTCGATGGGCGCAGCGTGATCCTGGGGACTGCTTCGCTGCTCGACGAGTCCTCCGTCGACACGGCGCCGGTAGCCGCTCGCGCCGATGAACTACGCAAGCAGGGTGAAACGGTGATTCACGTGGCTGTCGATGGACAGCTTGCGGGGATACTCGGCGTGGCGGACCCGGTGAAGCCTACCAGTCAGGAGGCTGTCAGGATGCTCCATGACGACGGCGTGGAACTCGTGATGGTGACCGGCGACAACCGCGTTACGGCGGAAGCAGTGGCCGCGAAGTTGGGCATTACGAAGCTCGAAGCGGGTGTGCTTCCGGCTGCCAAAGGCGAAAGCGTTGTCAGGCTCCAGGGCGCGGGTTCGACGGTCGCCATGGCCGGCGACGGAATCAATGATGCGCCCGCGCTTGCCCGCGCTCACGTAGGAATAGCAATGGGCACGGGCACGGACGTAGCCATGGAAAGCGCCGGTGTCACGCTCGTCAAAGGAGACTTGAGGGCCATCGCCCGCGCCCGCCGGCTGAGCCGTGCGGTGATGCGCAACATACGGCAGAACCTGTTCTTCGCGTTCTTCTACAACACGCTCGGCGTGCCCATCGCGGCGGGAGTGCTGTATCCGTTCTTCGGGATTCTGCTCAGCCCGATGCTGGCAGCCGCGGCCATGACGTTGAGTTCTGTCTCCGTCATTGGCAACGCGCTGCGGTTGCGCCGCGTGGACCTGTAGCGCGGAGGACAGGCGTTTCCGCCTGCCCCTACTGCACGCCGGTTAGCTGCGGCGCGGGGCCATGCGGCGCCCGCAGGCCGGGGTGGGCGTTCCGTCTTCGCTGAAATCGTCGTTGGTTTCCTTGCGCAGCCGCAGCAGCTCGCGGTGCAACTCGTCACGCTGCCGGGCATGGGCCGCATCGTTATAAAGGTTGCGGCGCTCCTGCGGGTCGTTCTGCAGGTCGAACATTTCCCACGCCTGAGGTTCCTGCAAGTAGTGAATCAGCTTCCAACGCTGCGTGCGCACGCCGCGCGCCTTGGGGGCGCAATGCGGTCCCGGGTATTCGAAATTCTGATAGAGCCAGGAATTCCGCCACTGCGCTTGACTGTTCGCCAGGATGGGCTGCCAGCTCATGCCGTGATGCTCCATCTCTTTCGGCCGCTGGATTCCGGCGATGTCCAGGATGGTATGCGCCACATCGTTGTTGAGCACCATGTTGCGCGAGTCCACCTGTCCGCTCCTGATGCTGGCCGGGTGGCGGATAAGCATCGGCACGCGGATGGAGGGCTCATACATCAGCCGCTTGTCGAACATCCCGTACTCGCCCAGGAAGAAGCCGTTGTCACCGGTATAGACGAACACGGTGTTTTCCGTGAGTCCGTTCTTGTCCAGGTAATCCAGCAGGCGGCCGAGGTTCTCGTCCACGGCCAGCAACGTCCGGTAGTAGTTCTTCAGGAACACCTGGAAGTTCAGGCGCTTGCGCTCCGCGGGAGGCAGGTCCGCGGGGACGCCGCGCTGCCGGAAATCCGGCATGTCGCCGACGAGCATATCGGTGTGGCGGATTCCGTCCGGGCGATCGTCCAAACTCGTGTGGAACGTTGGCGGCTCGGGGATCTCGATATCGTCGTAGACCTTTTCAAACCTCTTCGCGGGCTCCCAGGCGCGGTGAGGCGCCTTGAAGTTGCAGATCATGGAAAACGGCTTGTCCTTGGGCCGGCTGCGCAGCGTTTCCAGAGCCTGGTCGACGATGATGTCGTCCACGTAACCGCGGAACTGTACCCTGCCGCCGTTGGCGATCATGATGGGGTCGTGGTAGAGGCCCTGCCCCGGCAGGATGCACCAGTGGTCGAAGCCGAGGTTCGTGGGCATGGTGGCGACGTGCCATTTGCCCAGCGCCGCCGAATAGTAGCCGGACTTCTGCAGCACGGACGTGTAGGTCGCGACGCCGGGCTTCAGATGGTGCGAGGGGCCGCCGTTCGTCGTGACACCGTGGGCATGCGAATACAGTCCGGTGAGAATGGTGCCCCGGCTGGGGGAGCAGAGCGGATTGGTCACGAAGCCTTCGGTGAAGCGCACGCCGCCGGCGGCCAGCCGGTCCATGTTGGGGGTCTTCAGAATCTTGTTGCCGGCGCAACTCATGGCGTCCCAGCGCTGGTCGTCCGTCATCATGAAGATGAAGTTTGGGCGCCGGTTTTGCGCGTTCAAAATGGCCGGAAAACCGGCGAGCGCGGACGCGGCCCCGCCGCCGAGAACCTGAATTGCCTTTCTACGATTCATGCGGCCCATTATAGGCCTCCGGCGACGTGAGTGGCGCGCTCTTCCGTCCGCGAATGGGAACTTGTTCGCGCGCTTGTGCCGGGCTGTCCGGGTCAAGACATTGTGGCTGCTTCAGGCTGAACGGACGCGCTATTCTGGGAAACGTCTGGATACGTCTTTTGAGGAGGCTCTGCGACGTGAATCGCTTATTCTGCCTTTTACCCGCCCTTCTGATGTTCTCGGCCGGTACGCTCTTCGCTCAGACCGGCTACAGGAAACCGCCGCCCGAGGTCCTTTCGGTGCTCAACGCTCCGCCTCCACCAGCGCTTTCCGTCAATCCCACGCGCACACACGTTCTGCTGCTACAGGGCGTCCGCTACCCTCCTATCGAGGAACTCGCTCAGCCTATGCTGAGGCTGGCGGGACTGCGGATCGACCCGCGCACCAACGGGCCGCACCGCGCGCCTTACTACATTGCGGCGCGCCTTCAGGCACTGGATGGCCGGGGAGCAAGCGAGCTGAAACTGCCTGCCGGCGCTCGTTTCGGCTCTCCGCGCTGGAGTCCGGACGGCGCGCGCTTTGCGATCCTCAACGAGAGCGACGGGGGGGCGGAACTCTGGCTGGGGGAAACGGCCACCGGCGCGATACGCCAACTGACCTCGGAGAAGCTGAATGCGGCCTATGGCGTGCCGCTACAGTGGATGCCGGATAACCGCACGCTGCTGGTCCAACTAATCCCCGCCGGCAGGGGGCGTCCGCCGGCGGCGGCGCAGGCTCCCATCGGTCCGGTGACGCAGGAATCCGCGGGCAAGGCTGCGCCTGTGCGCACTTACCAGGACTTGCTTGCGAATCCTCACGACGAGGCGCTGTTCGACTATTACGCCGCCAGCCAACTGGCGCTCATTGACACGGCCAGCGGCAAACGCTCCCTTAGGGGCGCTCCCGGCCTGTATATGAGCACGGATCCCTCGCCGGACGGGCGTCACCTGCTGGTGATTCGGACAACCAAGCCGTATTCCTACCTGCTGCCCTACACGCGTTTTCCGCGCGAGGTGGAGATCTGGGACAACGCCGGCAAGTTAGTGCATAAGTTCGCCAGTCTTCCGCTGGCTGACAAGGTGCCCATAGACGGAGTAACGACGGGTCCTCGCAGCATCCGCTGGCATCCCACTCAGCCCGCCACTTTGGTTTGGGCCGAAGCGCTGGACGGCGGCGATCCGCGCGCCAAGGCGCCGCGCCGGGACAAACTGCTCGCTCAGGCCAGTCCGTTCAAAGCCGCGCCGGTTGAGTTGCTCCAACTCGAACACCGTTTCATGGGGATTGAGTGGCTGGAATCCGGTGGGCTGGCGTTCGTTCGCGACTACGACCGTGACCGGCGCTGGAGCCGTGCTTTCCTCGCGGACACCGAGCGCCCGGGCGCGGAATTGCAGCTTGTCTGGAGCCGCAGCGCGCAGGATCGCTACCGCCACCCGGGTGACCCCATCCAGCGCACGCTGCCGAGCGGGCATCGCGCCATTCTTCGGAACGGAGACACGATTTACCTGAGCGGCGAAGGCGCTTCCCCGGAGGGGGATCGTCCTTTCCTGGACGCCTTCAACCTCAAGACCCGCGAAAGCAAACGCCTGTTCCATTGCGATGCCTCAAGCTACGAGGCTGTCGCCGCTTTGATCGACCATCAGGGGCCCCGCGTACTCACGCGCCGCGAGTCCCCTGCCGAGCCACCCAACTACTACGTGCGTGACCTCAACTCCGGCGGCAGGACGGCTGTCACGAACAACCCTGATCCGGCGCCACAACTCCGGCAAATCAAGAAACAGCTCGTGACCTACAAGCGGGCGGATGGAGTGCCGCTCTCATTCACTCTGTATCTGCCCCCGGGGTATCGGCAGGGCGAGAGGTATCCGACGTTGGTCTGGGCCTATCCGCGCGAGTTCAACGATCCTGACGTGGCCGGCCAGGTGGTGGGCTCCACGCAACGCTTTACGACCCTTACCGGATCCTCGCACCTGTTCTTCCTGCTGGCTGGCTACGTCATTCTGGATGGGGCCGCCATGCCGGTGGTGGGTGATCCGCAAATCGCCAACGACACCTACATCGACCAGGTTGTTGCCAGCGCCAAGGCTGCCATCGACAAGGCCGCGGAGATGGGTGTTACGGACCCGGCCCGCGTCGGCGTGGGAGGGCACAGCTATGGCGCCTTCATGACCGCGAATCTGCTGGCCCATTCTGACCTGTTCCGCGCCGGCATTGCCCGCAGCGGCGCTTACAACCGCACGCTGACGCCCTTCGGCTTCCAGAATGAGCGGCGCACTTTGTGGGAAGCTCCGGACGTTTACGCGCGCATGTCGCCGTTCATGAGCGCGCACAAAATCAACGAGCCGCTGTTGCTGATTCACGGCGAAGCCGACAACAATGCCGGGACGTTCCCCGTACAGTCGGAGCGAATGTACCAGGCGGTGCGCGGCAACGGCGGCGTGACACGGCTGGTGATGTTGCCTCACGAATCTCATGGCTACGCCGCCCGCGAATCCATCGAGCACACGCTGGCGGAAATGATCGGCTGGCTGGACAAGCACGTGAAGACGCCGGGCCGCCAGGCCCGCGGAAGGGAGGAGGTGACGCCGTGACTGGTGCGCCCAATTCACCCGTTGTGCAGGAACTGCTATCGAGGTTGGGGATTCAGCAGGCTAATTCCGGAGCCTGCTGGGGAGAGTGGATTCCGGCACCCTCCGGAGGGGAACTGGTTTCCTACAATCCGTCGGACGGGTCCCCTCTGGCCTCCATCCACATGGCGTCTCCAGCGGACTACGAAGCCGTGGCATTCCACGCCTCGGACGCCTTCCATGACTGGAGGCTGTTGCCGGCGCCGCGGCGCGGCCTGATTGTCCGCGAAATCGGGGACGAACTGCGCCGACATAAGGATGACCTCGGAGCGCTTGTCAGTCTGGAGATGGGCAAGGTCCTCGCGGAGGGCAAGGGTGAGGTCCAGGAGATGATCGACATGGCGGACTTTGCCGTCGGCCTGTCGCGTCAACTCTACGGCCTCACCATGCACAGCGAACGGCCCGGCCACCGCATGTACGAGCAGTGGCACCCGCTCGGCATTGTTGGCGTCATCAGCGCCTTCAACTTCCCCGTCGCCGTCTGGTCCTGGAACGCTTTCATCGCCGCCGTTTGCGGAGACTGCGTCCTGTGGAAACCCTCCTCAGAAACTCCGCTCACGGCCATCGCCGTGCAGCACATCTGCAACCGCGTGCTGGACCGCCACGGCTGGAAGGGGGTCTTCAACCTCGTCATTGGCAAGGGATCCACGGTAGGGGAGCGTATGCTGGCTGACCGGCGCCTGCCGCTCATCAGCGCCACCGGTTCCTGTTCCATGGGCTATCGCGTGGCTGAGGTGGTCGGCAAGCGGGTAGGACGCACGATTCTGGAACTTGGCGGAAACAACGGCGTGATCGTCATGGATGACGCGAACCAGGATCTGGCGCTGCGCGCGATCCTGTTCGGCGCAATTGGCACCGCCGGGCAGCGCTGCACCACCATCCGCCGCCTTTTCCTGCAAAGCGGCATCGCCGCCGGGTTCACGGAAAGACTCGTGGCCGCCTACGGGCAGATCCGCATCGGTGACGCCGTGGATGAGACCTCCCTCATGGGACCCCTGGTGAACCGCGCCGCCGTGGAGGAAATGCTCGAAGCCCTTGACCGTATCCGGGCAGAAGGCGGCGAGGTGCTTTGCGGCGGCCAGCCAATCGACCGCCCGGGCGGCTGTTTTGTCGAGCCCGCCATCGTACGGTCGCGTCCGGAGATGCCCATCCTCAAGGAGGAGATCTTCGCGCCTATCCTCCACGTGGTCGAGTTCGAGACTCTCGATGAAGCCATCGAGTGGCACAACAACGTGCCGCAAGGTCTTTCTTCATCCATGTTCACTGCCAATCTGGTCTCCGCGGAGACGTTCCTGAGCGCCCGCGGCAGCGATTGCGGCATCGCCAACATCAACATCGGCACCAGCGGCGCCGAAATCGGCGGCGCTTTCGGCGGTGAAAAAGAAACCGGCGGTGGACGCGAGGCCGGGAGCGATGCCTGGAAGGCCTACATGCGGCGTCAGACGGTCACCATCAACTGGTCTCACGAACTCCCCTTGGCCCAGGGTATTCGTTTCGAGCTGTAAGCGTTTGCGGCGTGCGCCCGTTCGGGCGTTTTGCGGTTTTTCTGTTAAGGTAGTGATGCATACGGAGGTGGTGTGAGCCCACGCGGCAACCAGCGGCGCAGCGAGACACGTATCCCCGGCTCCGTCTCCGTAGGTTCCGTCTTCGGCGTGCCGGTTAGGTTGCACTTCACGTTCGTCCTGCTGCTGATATTTCTGTTGGTGGCAGGTCTGGGCGGACGCCAGACGGTCCTGCTGGATGTGGTGTTCATCCTGGCCCTGTTTGCCTCCGTTCTTCTGCACGAGCTTTCCCACGCGCTGGTGGCCCGCCGCTGCGGCGTGCGCACTTTGGAAATCGTCATGTTTCCCATCGGGGGAGTGGCCAGGCTGGAACGTACGCCGAGGCCGAGGCAGGAGCTGTGGATAGCTTCCGCCGGACCCGCCTTGAATATCTTTGTTGCCGTGCTGCTCATTGTGGTTGCTTACCTTACGCACGGCATCCGCGATGCGCGGCTGGAGATGCTGCTGGAGCCGACGAAGTCGAACCTGCTGGAACGCATCGCCATGGGCAATCTTATCCTCGGCATCTTCAATCTGCTGCCCGCTTTCCCCATGGATGGCGGCAGGATTCTGAGGTCGCTGCTGGCGCTGTTTACGACTGAAGAAGCCGCCACGCGCGTCGCCTCGCGGGCGGGTCGGTTGCTCGCGGTCATGATGGGGCTCTACGGCCTGCTCAGCAAGAACTACATGCTCGTCTTTGTCGCCTTCTTTGTCTATCTGGGTGCTGCTCAGGAAGGGGAGGCGGCCACAGGCCGTACACTGACGCATGGCGTTCCCGTGCGCTCCGCCATGATCACCGACTTCCGCACCCTCGCTCACTCCAACTCCGTGCGCGAAGCGGCCGAACTCCTGCTATCCACCACGCAGCAGGACTTCCCGGTGATGCATGGTGATCAGGTGGTGGGACTGTTGGACCGGAATTCTCTGGTGCGTGCCTTGGCCCTGCAGGACGGGGATGCTTACGTTGCAGGTTGCATGGACCGCGATTTCGTACGCATTTCCCCGGGCATGGATCTCGCGGAAGCGCTGCCGGTGATGGCGAACGCCGGCCCCTGCGCTCTCGTGATGGACGGCGACCGGCTTCTGGGCATGCTGACTCGGGAAAACCTGTCGGAATTCGTGTTACTCCGGCGTTTCGGAATCGTGCCCGGAAGCCGGGGAAATTCCTGACAGGAAACGCCCGGGGTAGGCCGTAAAGATCAGGCCTCTGCCAGTTCGGCAGGTGATTCCAGCGGCGGCCGCTTTTCCGGCACCTTTTCCCCCAGCAAGGCGGCGCGTTTGTTCCCGAGGGCCACAACCTGGCAGAAAAACTTCTTCTTGGCGCCTATTTCCAGCACCTTCGGCCGGCTAACCGGGTAGTCCAAGGCGAGCACGTCGCCGGCCTGGATTTCCAGCAAGTCCCTCAGGCTGATGGACGGGCCGCGTAGCCTGACGTCCAGGGGCAGTTCCGAGGCCTGTATCAACCGCAGCACGCGGGCCTGATCCTGGTCACTCGGCTGCGTGCGGCGCAAGGTCCACTGCTGCCCGAACCGCTGCCGCAGCATCTTGATGACGATGGACGGCATGCCGATGTTCATGATGCCGGAAGCATCCCCGATACGCACTTCCAGGCTGACTGCCGTGAGCGCTTCACTTGGCGCGAGCATCTGCAGCATCTGCGGCTCGGTTTCCTGGGATTCAACGGTGAAGTTGATGTTGGCTACAGATTGCCAGGCTTCTTTCAGGTCGTTCAGGATGATCCGGTACAGGCCGTCCAAGACACACTGTTCGATCTCCGTGACTTCACGCGTGACCCGGTTCGTCGATTTGCCGGTCCCGCCGAGTAGCATCTCGAGGATGGGAAACACCAGGGCCGGGTTAATCTCGAGCAGTGCGCTGCCTTCATACGGCTGCATCCCCAAAGTTGCCAGGCAGGTCGGCGTAGGCAGGCACTGCGCGAACTCCAGGAAGCTGAGCTGTTCCACGGAGATGAGGTTCACCAGCACGTACGCTCGCAGGTAAGCCGACAGGCTTGAGGCGAGGCTGCGGGCGAAGTTCTCATGCAGCAGGTGGATGCAGCGTAGTTGGTCCTTGGCGATCCGGTCCGGGCGGCGGAAGTCATAGACTTGGGCAGACCGCTCGGCTACGTCAGCAGGTTTGCGGCTGCGGAGTTCCTTAAATACTCGGTCGATTTCTTCCTGCGATAGGATGCGCTCGGTCATCGGGCTGGGACGGCTTCCCCCGTCAGGCTGTTATCGGTTACTTCGAGGGGGAACTTTAACCGCCGGAACCGCCTTCGAGCAGGCTGCCGAAAAAGCCTTCCGGTGAGTCCGGGCGCACCAAGCCAAAGCTCATGCTACCTTGTAAACCAACGACTTGCGTGCCCACGTAGAGCGAGCTTCAGCTTGCCCTAGGGCTTCTTCAGCGGCCCATTACGCCGCCTTGATTTCCGTCCAAACCCTGTCCCGGAGACGTTGTGCCGCCACCGGCATGCTCTGAAACCACTCCCCGCGCGACAGCACGTCGGGTGGTGGGAACAGCACCGGGTGGCTCCTGACCGGATCAGGCAGCAGCGCCCGGGCTGAGGCGTTGGCGGTGGCCGTGTGCGTCGCCCGCACCACTTCTGCCGCCACCTCCGGACGCAGCAGGTAGTTCAGGAACGCGTGGGCCAATTCCCCACGCTGGCTTTCTCGCAGGATGACGGCATTGTCCGCGTAAAGCGGGAAGCCTTCGTCCGGATAGACGAAGTCGAGGGATGGCGAAGCCGCCATCGCCTGGAGAGCCGTGGTGGCCCAGAGTTGCGCCGCCAGCACGTCGCCGGCCACCACCTGGTCCCGCACTTCGGCGTTGAGGTAGGCCCGCAGCAGCGGTTTCAGCGTCAACGCCTCACGCTTGGCTTGTTCAATCTGGCTCGGGTCGGTAGCGTTGAGAGACCATCCCAATTTCTTCAAACAGGCGCCGAGAACTTCGGCCTGGTCGTCCAGCATCGTAATCCTGCCCCGCAGCCCGGCATTCCACAGGTCGGCCCACCCGCGGGGTGGTGGCGCCAGGCTGCGGTTATAAAGGATGCCCGTCGCCCCCCACATATAGGGCACGCACCAGGTCAAGTTCGGATCCCAGCCCGGCGCCCGGAACTCGGAATCCAGGTGGCGCAGGTTGGGTAGCCCGGCGTGATTCAGCTCGGCGAGCAAGCCGTTTTCGAGCATGGGCCGGATCATCGAGTTGGTCGGAAAAACCACGTCCCAGCCGGAATTGCCTGCCAGCAGTTTGGCCAGCATCTCCTCGTTGCTTTCGTACACCGCATAGCGCACGCGCACGCCGAATTCCCGCTCGAATCCGGGAATGGTCCCCGGGGCGACGTAGTTGGACCAGTTGAAGACGTTCAACCGCGGGCGCCGGTCCCGCGCGCAAGCCGCGGCCAACGCCGGTGTGGACAACAAGAAGGTGCGGCGAGTCATGCGCGGCGCAGCCTTTCCGCCGCCAGGATAAACGCTCCCAGCAGCACGACGACCAACGTCGAAACAGCGTTCACGACGGGATTGGTGCCGCGCCTCGCCATGGCGTAGATCACCATGGGCAAAGTCTCCGAGTCCACTCCCGCCACCAGGCTGGTGATCACGTAGTCGTCAAACGACAGTGTGAAGACAAGCAAAGCCGCTGCCGCCACGCCCGGCGTCAGGGAGGGGACCGTCACTCGCCAGAACGCTTCGAGTTCGGTGGCTCCGAGGTCCATGGCCGCTTCCTCCAGCGCCGGGTCGAGTGTCCGAAGCCTGGCCATCACGACGAAGACGACGTAGGCTATCGAGAACGTCACGTGCGCCAGGATCACGGTGTGCATTCCCAGGCGCACGTCCAGGAACCGGAACAGCCCCTGGTAGAACGCCAGCAGCGAAATGCCCATCACGATTTCCGGCGTGGCCAGCGAAAGGTACAGCCCACCTTCCACCAAACCTGAGCGGCGTTTCCACAATCCGTAGGCGCATAGCGTGCCAGCTGAGACCGCCAGCGACGTCGCTGCCACGGCCACCAGAAGGCTGTTCAGAGCGGCTTCGGACAGTTGAGGATCGGAAAACAGCGCCTTGTACCACGCCAGCGAGAAACCTTCCCAGAGCGTAAAGCGCGAGGAATTGAAGCTGAAGACAGCCAAGGCAAGCAGCGGCAAGTGCAGGAAGGTGAAGATCAGCACGGCGTACAGTTTCAGCCAGCGGCTCACGCCAGCCTCCCCGGTTTGCCGCGCAGCATCAGCAGGGCCAGCGGCAGCACGAGAGCCATCAGCAGCAACGACACCGCGGCGCCGAACGGCCAGTCACGCGCGGTGGTGAACTGGTTCTGAATCAGGTTGCCGATCATGATGCTCTTGCCGCCGCCCATCAGGTCCGGTATCAGGTAGGCTCCCAGGCAAGGTATGAACACGAGCAAGCCGCCCGCTTGAATGCCCGGCATGGACATCGGCAAAATCACGCGCCAAAGCGTCGACAGCGGACGCGCACCCAGATCCGCCGAGGCTTCGATGACGCTCCGGTCCAGCCTCTCCAGCGCTGCGTAGATGGGCAGCACGGTGAAGGGCAAATGGCCGTAGACCAGCCCGAGGATGACCGCGCCGTCGTTGTAAAGCAGCGGCAGCGGCTCGCTCGTCAGACCCAGGCTCATCAGCAGAGTGTTGATAAGGCCCGTATCGCGCAGCAGGAACATCCAGGCGTAGATTCGCACCAGCAGGCTCGTCCAGAAGGGCAGGATCACCAGCAGCAGGAACACTTGCTTGCGCCTTCCGGCGCGCGAGATGAACAAAGCCAGCGGGAAGCCCAGCAGCAGGCACAGCCCCGTGGACACTACGGCCAGCCAGAGCGAGCGCGCCAGCAGTTTCAAGTACAGCGGATCGAACAGGCGCAGATAGCTTTCCGCTGTCCACGGAGGTCCCAGCCCGCCGTAGGCTCCTCGCGTGAGCAGGCTGTAGAGGCACACTACGATGGTCGGGCACAGGACCAGCACCACGAGCAGAGTGCTTGCGGGGGCCAGGAACAGGGTGCGCAGGCGCGTCACGGAGCCTCGGCCGGAAAACGGAGCTCATCGGCCGGGTCCCACCAGAGACGCACGCTCTCGCCTCTGCTGAACGGGCCCTCCGCGCGGGAAAGCTCCGCAACCACGCGCTCGCCCGTGGACAGGCTGGCTTCTACGTGGACGCGGTTGCCAAGAAACGTTGACTCCACCACCGTGGCCCGAACGCAAGGGCGCCCTTCATCAGGACCCGAGTAGCCCACGCGAACCGCTTCCGGCCGCAACCCGGCTCCGTTGATCCAATTCAGCGTTCCGACGAATGTTGCTACGAAACGCGTGGCCGGCTTTAAGTAGACGTCCGTGGGAGTGCCCACCTGTTCCAGCCGTCCTGCGTGCATGACGGCGACGCGGTCCGAAATAGAAAGCGCCTCTTCCTGGTCGTGCGTGACGAACAGGAACGTCACGCCGGTGCTTCTTTGCAGGCTGCGCAGCTCCGTCCGCACCTGCCGCCGGAGCTTCTGATCCAGCGCCGAGAGCGGTTCGTCGAGCAGCAGCACGTCGGGGGCGACCGCCAGCGAGCGCGCCAGCGCGACGCGCTGCCGCTCACCGCCACTGATCTCGGCGGGAAAGCGTGACTCTTTTCCCTCCAACCGCACCAGGTCGAGCATCTCGCGGACGCGCCGCGTGATGTCCGGGTGCTTCTTCCGCCGCAAGCCGAATTCGATGTTGCCCTGAACGCTCAGATGAGGAAACAGCGCGTAGTTTTGAAACACGGTGCTGATGTTGCGCTCGTAAGGCCGAAGCCGGTTGATACGCGCGCCATTCAGGTAGATGTCGCCCTCGGTCGGTTGATCGAATCCGGCCACCAGGCGCAGCGTGGTCGTCTTGCCGCAGCCGGATGGCCCCAGCAGCGTGTAGAGCTTGCCGCGCTCGACTTCGAGCGAGAGGTTATCAACCGCGCAATGCGTGGGGAAGTGCTTCGAGACACCGCGAAGCGCCAGTACAGCCTCCATTAGAATTGCATGGTACCGCAGGCCGGCGCGGTCTTAATATGGGATTCGCTCTGGGGAGTCCCGCCAGGCTTGAAAAGGCAGGTCTGCCTCAGCGGGCAGTAATTGCTCGGCCGGGATGCGCCGGTGTGGCGGCGCGATGGCCAGCTCGCCGTAGATGAGTGAATCGTCGAAACCCGCGGAGGCGGCGTCCAGGCGTCCGGCGCTGTAATAGATGCGGTCCAACCGCGCCCAATAAATGGCTCCGAGGCACATGGGACAGGGCTCGCAACTGGAGTAGATGCTGCATCCGCTGAGGCGAAAACGCCGCAATGTGGACGCCGCGCGCCGAACGGCGATCACTTCGGCGTGTGCTGTCGGGTCATTGTCCGTGGTCACGCGATTCACGCCTTCGGCGATGATCGAACCCTCGTAAACGACGACGGCCCCGAAAGGTCCGCCCACTCCCGCGCGCACGTTGTCGAGCGCCAGCTCAATGGCCCGGCGCATGAATCTATCCTGATCGTTGGTCATGAACCGGTTTCAGGCTAGCATAGCGGGCACGGCGGAGTGAAAAGGAAAGGAAGAGACCGGGGCGATGGAAACGCCCCGGCCGCAGTGAACTCTCAGGCGCCAGCGTGGAAAAGGCGTTCCACTTCAGCCCAGTTCACTACGTTCCACCATGCGGCGATATACTCCGCGCGGCGGTTCTGATACTTCAGGTAGTAGGCGTGCTCCCAGACGTCCAGCGCCAGGACGGGAGCCTTCCCCTCCATGAGCGGGCTGTCCTGATTGGCCGTTGAGTAAACCTCCAACTTGCCCGCACCGTCTTTTGCCAGCCACGCCCAGCCGGAGCCAAAGCGCGTCATGGCGGCGTTGGAGAAGACCTCTTTGAACTTCTCGAAATCGCCGAACACGCTCTTGATGGCCTCAGCCAGCTTGCCGCCAGGGGCGCCCCCGGCCTGGGGTCCCATGATCTTCCAGAAGATCTCGTGGTTGTGGTAGCCTCCGCCGTTGTTGCGGAAGGCCGTTCGGATGCTTTCCGGAACCGCGGCGCAGTTGTTGGCGAACAGTTCCTCCAGAGTCGCGGTGGCAATTCCCGGAGCTGATTCCAGCGCCTTGTTCAGGTTGGCCGTGTAAGCGCTGTGGTGCTTACCGTGATGGATTTCCATTGTCATCTTGTCGATGTACGGCTCCAGCGCATCCGCTGCGTAAGGTAACGGTGATTGACTATGTGGCATTTTCCCTCCTGAGTAGTTAGATTGCTTGTGCGTCTGTCAGGCTGCGTGAATTCCGCCGGCCCGTTCAAACGCCTCGGCGAGCCGGAACATCCCGGCTTCGTCGAAGTGATTCGTCATGATTTGCATCCCCACGGGTAATCCCGATGCGGTTTCCCCGCACGGCACGCTCATGCACGGTATGCCTGCCAAATCTCCGGTCACCGTGTAGATGTCTGAAAGGTACATCTCCATCGGGTCGTCGATTCTCTCCCCCAGCCGGAAAGCCGGCGAAGGAGACACCGGAGCCACGATCGCGTCCACCTGCTTGAAAGCCTCGCTGAAGTCCCGCGCGATGAGCGTGCGGACCTTCTGCGCCTTCAAGTAGTAGGCGTCGTAGTATCCGGCGCTGAGCACATACGTTCCCAGCATGATGCGCCGCTTACACTCCGCGCCGAAGCCGTCCCCCCGGCTCGCGCGGTACATCTCTATCAGTGACCCGCCCTCGGACGACCGACTGGTGTAGCGGACGCCGTCATAGCGGGCCAGATTCGAACTCGCTTCCGCCGTGCAGATCACGTAGTAGCAGGCGATAGCGTAGTCCGTAGCCGGCAAACTGATTTCGCGGACTTCGCAGCCCAGCCGCTTCAGGGCCTCCACCCCTTTGAAGATCAGGTCGCCCGTTTCCGCCGGCAGTCCCTTGAAGTACTCCGCCGGCAGGCCCACCCGCATGCCTTTCGGGTCTCCGTCCATGGCCGCCAGATAATCCGGCACGGGTGCGGAGGCCGACGTAGAGTCCATCACGTCTCGTCCCGCAATCACTCCGAGCAGGCGAGCCGCGTCCTTCACATTGCGCGCCAGCGGCCCGATATGGTCCAGTGAACTGGCAAACGCCACCAACCCGTAGCGCGAAACCCGTCCATACGTTGGAGTGACGCCGACCACGCCGCAAAACGACGCCGGCTGCCGGATGGAGCCTCCGGTGTCCGAGCCCAAGGCGAGGACTGCCGTGCCCTGAGCTACCGTCGCAGCGGACCCGCCGCTCGACCCGCCGGGCACGCGCTCCAGATCAGCCGGGTTGCGGACCGGTCCAAAGGCCGAGTTCTCATTGGATGAGCCCATGGCAAATTCGTCGCAATTGGCTTTGCCCAGGATCACCGCCCCGGCTGCCTCGAGCCTCTCGACGGCGGTGGCATCGTAGGGCGGGACGAAGCCGTTCAGCAGCCGTGAGGCGCAGGTGGTCCGCACGCCCTTGGTGAGGATCACGTCCTTCACTGCCACCGGGACGCCGGCCAACGGCCCAGGCTCCTCGCCGCGGTCCAACTGTTCGTCCACGCGGCGCGCAGCCTCCAAGGCTCTTTCCGGGCAAAAGTGCAGGTAGGCGTTGGTCCGCGGATTCTCGGAGTTGGCGAAATCAAGAGCTGCTTGCGTCAACTCCACCGCGCTATGGTGCTTCTCGAGGAGTGCGTTCCGAATCGAGTCGACCGTGAGTGCGCTGATCTCCATTAGCGCTCGATCACCTTGGGAACCTTGAAGAAGCCCCCGCCCGCCAGAGGCGCGTTGGCCACCGCGGCGGCACTCCCCAAAACCGGACGCTCCAGGTCTTCGCGAAGCGTGGAATCCCTGTCCGCGGAGTGCAGCACCTGCGCCATTGGCTCCACGTTGCTCGTGTCCAGTTCGTTCAGCTTGTCTACGTGCTTCAGAATCTCGTCCAGCTCCCGCGCCATTCTGTGAATCTCTTCATCGGTCAGGCGCAAGTTGGCCAAATCGGCCACGTAGCGGACCTCGTTTTCGGTGATCTTCAAGCAGTGGACCTCTTGCGCCGCATCCTGTAAATGTGCGCCAGGCTGGGGTCTTGGATCCCGTCGCTCTCAGCTGACTTCGTTTCCAGGGCAGGCCGCTTACGGGCCATTTCGCGTTGCGGAAGCTTGCGCTGAGTCGCCCTGCGGAAATCCAGCTCGCTGATCAGCTTGTTTCCTAGCGCTTCCTCCAGGCGGGCCAGAATTTGATGGCGCAAAGCGAACAGCTGGCTTTGCCAGACCGCATCCTCTGTGTAGATGATGAGGCGCCCCCGCACGAGCGCGCCGGGTTGGCAGTGGGAGGCCACCCGCTCACCTACGGCAACGCGCCAGGCGGCCTGGGCCAATGCTCCAGGCTCGACACAGTTCCTAGGCAGTTTCATCCTGCCGATCAGCTTGCCGGCTCGCTCCATGTGCTCGTAAAACGGCTTCATTGTAGCATGCGGTCGGCAACAGCTTTCCTGTCCTTCATATGTGATGAAATGCCGTGGCCAGAGGATTCCGGCATGGTCGCCGGAGCGGCGCATCAGAGGCGGATTGGCAGGGTGTACCATACCTCTGATGCTTATCCTGGCTTCCGCCTCGCCACGGCGTACTGAAATCCTGCGAAGCGCAGGTCTGGAATTCCGGGTCCAACCCGGTACCGTCGAGGAGCAGCCTCATTTTGGGGAAGAGCCGCTGAAATATGTCCGGAGGTTGGCGCGCGACAAAGCTCTGGCTGCGTCCGCCGCTGAAACAGATATCGTCCTCGCCGCGGACACCGTGGTGGTGGTGGACGGCGCGATTCTTGAGAAGCCCGCCGACCACGAGGATGCTGCCAGGATGCTGCGGTTGCTTTCGGGGCGTGACCACGAGGTCATCACGGGCATCTGCCTGCGCCGCGGATCCGGCCTGATTGTGGAGGCGGAAAGCACGCGCGTCTTCTTCACGCCGCTCAGCGAGCGGGAGGTCCTCGATTACGTCGCCAGCGGTGAGCCTATGGACAAAGCCGGAGCCTACGCGATTCAGGGCTTGGCCTCGAAGTTCGTGGAGCGCGTCGAGGGCTGCTATTTCAACGTCGTCGGCCTTCCCGTGGCCCTGGTTTACAGACAACTCAAAACGCTATGGCAAAACACCTGATGCTACTTTTCACGGTTCTGGCCGCGGCCGGACTGCTACCGGCGGCTGAGCCGGACTGGAAATCCCAGGGCGTGCTGCACGTGGACGCGTCCCCGCATGTCAGGCTACACAGCGTGCCTGTCAGCGCAGTGCGGTTGGGTGACGGGCTGTGGGCGGACCGCCTGCGCGCCACTGTCGACCACAGTATTCCCTCGCTGCTCGAACTGCTCGAAAAGAACGGGATCGTCGACAACTTCCGGCGTCTTTCGGGCCGCACGCAGGCTCCGCGCCGAGGGCCCCTGTACACGGACTCCGACCTTTACAAGTGGATGGAAGCAGCCGCTTTCGTGCTGCAATCCGGCGACAGGCCCGAACTGCGCGCCACGCTCGACCGCCTGACGGATGAGATCATCGCCGCGCAGGAGCCCAGCGGCTACCTGAACACCTACTACGTCGAGGACCGCGTGCGGCTGCGGTTCTCCGAGCAGCAGCGCGGTCATGAACTCTACTGCCTCGGCCATCTGCTTCAGGCGGGCATCGCCTACTACCGCGCCACGGGCAACCGCAAATTGCTCGACGCCGGTATTCGTTTCACGGATTACTTGATTGAGATCTCCGGTCCGCAGAAGCAGCCGCTCCTGACGGGGCACCCCGAACTCGAACTGGCTCTCGTCGAGCTGTACCGCACCACCGGCGCCCGGCGCTATTTGGACTTCGCGGGGTATCTGCTCAGCGGCGTTGAGCGGGAGCGCCTGAAGCTCTCTGAAGCCGACATCCGCTACATGTTCAGCGGCAAGCCGTTTACATCAAGAGACCGGCTGGAAGGCCACGCCGTGCGCGCCATGTACGCCGCCAGCGGCGCAGCGGACTATTACGCTGAGACCGGCGATGCCGCCTATTGGAAGACGCTCGAGACGCTATGGCGCGATCTCGTCGGCAGCAAGATGTACGTGACGGGCGGCATCGGCTCACGCGCCCAAGGTGAAGCGTTCGGCGAGCCCTATGAGCTGCCCAATATGTCGGCGTACGCGGAGAGCTGCGCCGCCATCGGCAGCTTCTTCTGGAATCACCGGATGTTGGCCATCACGGGTGAGGCGCGTTTTGCGGAGGTGATGGAGCGCGCCCTCTACAACGGCATCAATTCCGGAATGTCGCTCTCCGGGACTCTATACTGCTACCGCAATCCGCTGGCTTCCACAGGCGAGAAGATCCGCAACCCCTGGTACACCACTACCTGTTGCCCGCCGAACCTTCAGCGCGTCTTCGCCTCGCTGCCTGGCTATCTGTACAGCACCACGCAGCACGGTCTGTACGTGAACTTCTACCACAGCTCGGAAATGGACTGGAAGCTTCAGAACGGGACGCCCCTAAGGCTCTTGCAGAAGACCGGCTACCCCTTCGAGAGCCGGGTGGCGATTGAACTACAGCCGGCCCAACCGGCCCAGTTCACGTTGTACCTGCGCGTGCCCGCCTGGTCCCGCTCGACGCAGGTGAAAGTCAACGGAGCCAACTGGCCGGCCACCGTGAGCGCGGGCCAATACCTCGCGCTGTCGCGCCGCTGGAATCCGGGCGATTCCGTCGAATTGAACCTGGATCTCACGCCCCGGCTGACGGCGGCCAACACGCGTGTCTACGAAAACACGGGCAAGCTCGCGGTCGAACGCGGACCGCTGGTTTATTGCCTGGAGCAGCATGACCAACCCCGCGGTGTCTCCGTCTTTGACGCAGTGCTGGCTGCGAGCCGCACGCCGGCCCGCGCCTTCTCCGCTGAGTTCCGTCCGGATCTGCTCGGCGGCTTGTGGGTTCTCCGGCACCAGGGTCTGGCTCGATCCAGTGCGGGTTCCGGCCAGCCTCTCTATGCGGATTTCTCCGGCGCCGTCTCCGCCCCGGCTCGCCCGGCCCAACTCACGCTGATTCCCTATTACGCCTGGGCCAACCGCGAGCCTACGGCGATGACGGTGTGGATACCGTACGCGTCCAGGTGACCTACTCCTTAGTCTCCTTTTCGTCCCGCGGCAAGGTGTCGAGCAGTTCCTTCCAGTCGAACCACTTCTCCTTGCCACGGATCCACTTCTCGAACCAGTTGTACTCGGAGACCATCTTCACGAGCTGAAAGCGCGGCTCAGTGATCCCGTGCCCCATGCGCGGGTAGACGATGAACTCGGTTGGCACGCCCAGCTTCTTGAGCGCCATGTGGAGTTCCTCGCTCTGTGGCCGCGGCACGCGCTGATCATCGTGTCCCACGTGAATCAGCGTGGGCGTCTTCGCGTTGCGGATGTAACGCAGTGGAGAGACTTCAATGTAGTGATCCCAATTCTCGTAAGGCAGGCCTTTGAAGTAGAACTCCCGGTTGCTCTGAACGTCAGTCTGCGCGTAGAGGGAGATCCAGTTCACGGCGCCGGCGCCTGAGGAAATCGCCTTGAAACGGTCCGTGCGCGTCAATGTCCAGTTGGACCAGTGTCCCCCTGCGCTCCAGCCCATCATGCCCAGTTTGTCCGCGTCAGCCACACCCCGGCGAATGAGTTCGTCGACGCCGGTGATGATGTCGTCATAGGCCTGGCGGAAGTAATCTCCGGCAATCTCCATGCGGAAGCGTTCCCCATAGTTGGAGGAACCGCGGTAGTTCGGCTGGAACACCGCGTAGCCGCCGCCCGCGAACACGTGCGTGTAAGTGCCGTAGCTGGCCGAAAAGTTGCGCACGTAAGCTGCGGCGGGTCCCCCGTGCAACTGCACGATCAGCGGATAGCGCTTGCCGGCCTCATAGCCCACCGGCTTCACGAGCAGCCCCTCCACCGTGGCGCCGTCGCTCGATTTCCAGCGCACCGTTTCGTACTCGCCCAGAGCCAGGTCCTTCACTTGCGGATTGACATCCGTCAGCCGGCGCCACCGCGCCCGGTTCCCGGCGTCCGCCGGCGCCGCCAGGTAAAAGTCGCGCGGCTGGGTCGGGTCTTCGAATTGGATTACAAGCCGGCCGGCGTCCTGCGAGTAGCTGGCGGAAACAACGCCGTTCAGTTTGGTCACTTGCGCCGGTTCCTGGCCGTTGACTTCCAGTTCGTACAACTCTTCACTGACGCCCAGGCCATCCGTAAAGTAGATCTTCCGGCTGTCGTTGGACCAGGAGATGGATCTCACATCTCCGTCCCATTTGACCGGGAGCACCTTCCAGTCGCCTCCCTGGACCGGCCGCACAAACAGCCGGCTCCGGCGGAAGAAGGTGAATTCCTGGGGGCCCGTGAACGCCACCCAACGGCCGTCGGGCGAAACCTGCGGCACGGACTCGCCGACCTGGTTCTGGGTGAGCCGCTCCAGTTTCTCCGTTTCCAGGTGCAGCAGGAACGCCTCGGATTGCCGGCTGTCGGCGTAACGGTTGGACGAGCCTCCCGTGAAACTGATGTAGCGTCCGTCGCGGCTGACATTGAAACTGCTCACCGAATGCTCCGCGCCTTTGGTGAGCTGTTTGAACTGCTTATCCTGCAGCCGGTATTCCCACATTTGGCGGGGAGGTCGCGGAGAGTCCACGATGCGCACGTCGAACCGCGAATCCATGCGGCGCTGCTCTTCGGGCTCGGCCTGGTCGACGGCCGAAAAATACAGGCGGCTCGAGTCGGGCGCCCAGGCTGCGCTGGTGAGTCCCGTCTTATGGCGTGGGACCTCGACGGACTTGCCCTCGCGCAAATCGTACAGGGCCAACTGCCGGTTTTCGCCCCTGCCGCCGAGCACGGCTACCCACCGGTTGTCACGGCTGAAGCCGAACCAGGTGGCGCCTCCGGTTATGGCTGATATCTTCTTCGCTTCACCTCCGGCGACTGAGAGCAGGTAGACCTGGTTGGCGCCGTCCCGGTTTGACAGGAACGCCAGCCATTGCCCGTCGTGCGAGAAAGCCGGCGAGCTTTCGTCCTTATCAGCCGTGTACGTCAGTTGACGCCGCTGCCCGGTTTCCACCTCCGTCAGGTGGATTTCCGAGTAGCGCCGTCCCGCCTTCCAGTCCAGGCTGGTGAGCACATAGGCGAAGCGCTTTCCGTCCGCCGAGAGCGCGCCTTGGCTGGCCGAGTTGAAATGCAGAACGTCAAGGAACGTCATGGGGCGTGGATTTGCCCCGCAGACGCCGATAAGGCTAACGAGTAAGAGTGCTGGTCTCAGCATGCTATTGAAGGTATCATTTCCTAGTACAAAGGTTGGGGTCGTCTCCGATGGAACGCGTATCTGCCTTTGTTTCAAAGGCTTGCAAGCTTCTGTCTGTTCAGGCCCGGCTTGGCGCCCAACGTCCCTAACATGCTTCCAAAGCAACTTGCTGTTGTACAATGAGGAAATGGGCAGGCCGGACGGGCTTCCAAGCCGGACCCTCCAGCCTATCCGGGAGGAGGGATGATGAAGCTCGCCGTGCTCCTAAGTGTGGCACTGGTTTTTTCTTGCGTTCCGGGTCTAGCCGTGCAGGCGCAGCAGCAAGGCAGGGAACGCCCGGCATCCAGTGAGCCACCACCCTCCAGCCCACAGAGTGTTGAGGCGCGCCCCGAAACCGGGGGCGCCGCTGCCCCGGTCGACCCGAAATCCTACATCATCGGTCCGGAGGACCGTTTGGCCGTCCATGTCTGGCGCGAGCCGGATGTTTCACAGGTTGTGATTGTCCGTCCGGACGGGAGGATAACGCTGCCCCTGGTGGGCGACGTGCAAGCCGGGGGATTGACTCCGCAGCAATTGTCCGGCAAGATCACCGAGGAACTAGCCAAGTTTCTGAACCGCCCTGAGGTGATGGTTTCCGTACTGGCTGTTCTCAGTAAGAAGTACTTCATCACGGGTGAAATCTACCGGACGGGCGCCTACCCGTTAGTGGTTCCAACCACCGTGCTCGAGGCTCTCAGCTCCGCCGGCGGGTTCCGGGAATGGGCTGATCAGAAAAACATCATCATTCTTCGGGGAAATCGCAGGCTGAAATTCAACTATAAAGATGTGATCCGGGGAAGGAACCTCAGCCAGAACATTTATCTCGAGAACGGGGACCACATTATCGTGCCTTGAAGCGAGGGGCATTGCTGCCTGACCGCTGAGTAATCGGTTGGGGGCGTGGCAGTTTCGAACACGGGTCATAGTGGAGACCAACGAGCATGATTGAGCAAGACAACGAGCAGGGATCAGTTCCACGCAGGACGCTCGACTTAGAGGATTACCTGGATATTCTCAGGCGCCGCAAGGCATGGCTGTTCGCCGCCTTGCTCGCCGGTCTGGCCACAGGCGTCGTCGTGGCCTTCCTATGGCCGGATACATACGTCTCCACAGCCGTAATCCGCGTTTTGCCTCCCCAGGTTCCCGAGCGGTTTGTTCCCACCAACGTCAACACCGAGATGACCCATCGCGTGAATCTGATGACGCAGGCCATCCTGAGCCGGACGACGTTGACTGCTTTGGTGGAGACCTACAACCTTTACCCCTCCCGGCGCAAACGCCTCCCCATGGATCAGATCGTTGCCCGCATGCGCGCGGATATCCATATCGGCGCCCTGCAAAGCATCCAGCGCGAGAGTGGGCCAACGGCGTTGACGGCGTTCGAAGTTGCTTTTAGCTATGAGGACCGCCATCTTGCGCAGCGGGTTGCCCAGGATCTGGCCACGCGGTACGTGACCGAAAGCACGCGAGAGCGGGCCGGTCAGTCCGCCATGACGACTCAATTTCTGAGGGATCAGTGGGAGCAGGCCAAGGTTGAGCTGGAAAGCGTAGAAAGCCGGCTGGCGCGTTTCAATTCCGAAAACGCCGGACGGCTGCCGGACCAGTGGTCAGTGAACCTCCAGCAGATGAATGCGTTGGAGTCCAGGCTGGCGGCAGTCAATAACAGCGCCGGCCGCGCCGCCCAGGAGAAACTGTTGCTGGAATCCGAGCTCCGCATCGCGCAGGACCGGCTCAACGCTCTGAAGAAGGCCCCGCAGACGGCTGAAGAAGCCACTGCCCGTGACGAGAATCTGGCCCGCGTCGAAAGAGACATCCGGGCGCTGGAACGGACCCTCGCCTCCCTGAAGGAGAGCTACCGGGGTTCGCATCCGGACGTTCGCCGGGCGCAGGCGCAGCTGGGCGTCCTCGAGCGGGAGAAGCAGACCATCCTGGAGCGCCTCGCTGCCGCTGAAACCAGCGGCCAGCCGCAGTTGGTTTCGCCTCAGACGGCGTTGGAGATACGCGACCTGGAGAGTTCCGTGCAGAAACTGATGGCTCAGATTCACGCCAAGAGCATCGAAGCGGAGAACCTGGGCCGGGAAACGCAGCAGATCGCGGAGCGATTGCGTTCGCACCAGCGCCGCGTGGAAGTCCTCCCGGTGAGCCAGCAGGAATATTTACAATTGCAGCGGGAGCGGGACCTCGCTCAAAAGCGTTTCGATGACCTCAGTCAGAAAATGTCTCAGTCAGAGATCGCCTCGGATCTTGAAAACCGCCGCCAGGGCGAAATCATGGAGATGCTGGACCAGGCCAACCTGCCACAGCGGGCGGAGGATCCCAACAGGTGGATCATTGTCGGCGCGGGTCTGGTGTTCGGCCTTGTCCTCGGATTCGCGATGGCCGGCATGCGTGAACTGAAGGATCCTTCTCTGAAGAGCCTGAAGGACGTGCGCGTTTATACGCGCATGCCGATTCTGGGGAGTGTGCCGCTGCTCGAGGACGACTTCATCATCATGCGGAGGCGCAGGAACGCCTGGCTGGCCTGGTCCATCGCCTTAACCATTGCGGCCGCCGCGATGTCGGGTTCGGTTTATTACTATTACGCCACGAAGCTATAACCGGCGTACCGGATTGGAGATGCTATGAGTCGAGTTCACGACGCACTGCGCAAAGCCGAGCAGGCAGGCGCTATCCCTGCAGAGAAATCTGGTACAGCGGCTGCCCGGCCCGCGGCCCGAGCCAATGTTCCGTCCGCCGCCGACGGGATCCTCGACAACCTGACCGAAATCGCCTATACGCCCTTGGCAGGCGCGCATTTGCTGCATCCTGAAGATCCCAAGAAGGCTCCGGCTGAAGAGTTCCGCGCACTGCGCACGCGGATGAATCACCTGCAGAATCTGCAGCCCACCCATACGCTGGTGATTACCAGTCCCTCTCCGGCTGAGGGCAAGTCGTTCACCGCCACGAACCTGGCCCTGTCGCAAGCCCAATTGGAGGGCAACCCGACGCTCTTGGCGGATTTCGATTTTCGCCGCCCGGTGATGCACACGCTGTTTCAAATGGATCGCGAGCCAGGTCTTACCGACTACCTGCTGGGTGAGGCTCCGCTGAACCGGGTCATACGCAAGGTGGAAGGGCAGAACTTGTGGGTCGCCCCTGCCGGCAAGCCTGTTCTCAATCCCCTCGAACTACTCAACCTGGACGAGACGAAGAACCTCCTGGCGGAAATGCCCCGGCTCTTCAAGTGGACCATCCTGGACACGCCTCCCCTGTTGTTTGCCGCTGACGCCAATTTGCTCGCCACGCTTTGTGACGGCGCGCTTCTGGTAGTGCGCATCGGGACCACCAGCGTTGACTCGGTGACCCGTGCCGTCCAATCGCTGTGCGAGAACAACCTGCTTGGCGTGGTTGCCAATGCCGCCCATCTCGGCGAACTTTACAGCCATTACGCTTACTACCAGGCCTACTACCAGCACTCGGACAAGAGTGCGGAGGTTCCCGGCTAGCCCTTCCTTAGCACCATTCGGCAGATCAGCCGTTCCTGCGGCCTGTCCCGGATACGCCGAACCTGATCGCGCGGCAAGCCGTCTTCTCTTCCTTGTCAATAGCTTATGCCTTACACTGGAAGAAACCGGCTGAAATGGCCGGAATCGCCAGTCAAAGGAGGATCCAATGGCTATCCTTCCTAAGCTCCAGGATTTGCTGGAGAAGAACCAGGTCAGCTATACCCACCACGTTCATGCCACCGTCTATACCGCCAAGGAAGTCGCCGCCGTGGAACGCGTGCCTGAGCACCGCGTCGCCAAGGTAGTGGTCTTTTCCGGCGACAACGGTTACGGCATGGCGGTGCTACCCGCCGACGAGGTGGTGGACTTGCAGGAATTGCGGGCGGCTCTCGGGCTCATGCGGGTTCGTCTGGCTACCGAGAAGGAGCTGGGCGAGCTGTTCGCGGATTGCGAACTGGGCGCTATGCCTCCGATGGGCAACCTTTATGGCATGCCTGTTTACATGGAAAGCGACTTGTTGCAGGAGGAACGCATCGCCTTCAATGCGGGCACGCACCGGGATGTGGTCTATCTGCGGACGACGGACTACCAGAACCTGGTGAAGCCGACGATGCTGCATTTCAGCCGGCACGCTTCAGCCTGAGCCCGGAAGATACTTTGCCCGTGCTCTTCGTCTTTCCAAGGCCGGATTGCGTCTTAATCCTTGACACCGAAAACACGGAGCCAATGAGTTGAGCTTTCGGGAGGTTGAGGATCGCAACTGGGTGGAGAAAGCCCGCCGCGGCGACCTGGAGGCCTCTAACCGCCTGGTCATCCGGTGGGAAAAACGCATCTATAACTACTTGTTGCGGATTA